>JBGSKO010000125.1:0-94680 GCA_041741155.1 Saprospiraceae bacterium
GAAGGCGGCGGCATCCTGCAGGCTAAGGTTGAAGTCGCGGGCCTCGATGCCGATGGCCAAGTTGTCAAACTCGTTTTGAACGCCATCGTTCGCGGGTCGTATCAGCATGTTCGTGAGCGCGTTGGGCGTGCCGGGGTTGCCCTGGAGCCAGAAACCGGCCAACCCGCGCGCGGTGCTGTATGTCAGGCCGAGGGCGGGCAGGATATCCTCCTCGGTTTCGAGGCAGCCGAGGCACTGCAAGGGCGGGTCCGAGGTAAAACGATTGCCCTCGAAGATGGGAAATGGCAGCGGACTGCTGCGCAAATTGAAGGCCCCGTCGGTGCCGCGCAGGCTGATCAGGTTGTTGCGCAGTTCCGTGCGGGTCAGGAAAATTTGCGGCTGATTACCATTGACATTGAAGGCCCGGACGGCGTACATGGCGTCTTCGATGCGGTTGACCGGCAAAACACTGGTGGTGTTGGATCGGAAGGTGCCCCGGCCAAAAACGTAGATGCCTCGCCACAGGCAGCAATCGGTACCGATGATGCTGCTTCCGTTGGCTAATTGCAGGGAAACAGCCGGCAAATCGGGTACGTCAAAACCTGCGGCAGGCCCCATGTGTGCCGTCGGACCATTGTTCAGAGAAAACGACTCGTCGAGGCGAATGATGCCGGATACATACAAGTGTACGTTTCCGAACAGGGTATTGTTCGATCCAAGTACAGCCGAATATGCCGAGATATTCGTCGTCGGCGGCAAACACGTCGTCCCGTCTCCGGCTACGCCGATGAAAATGCCCGGCACGGGCGGGGTCAGCGTCTTGGTCACCACCACTTCCTGACTGTCGCACCATACCCGGTGCGTCAGCGTCACGGGCTGGTTCTGGTACGTCGAGTAGTTGGTCAGTTGCCAGCCGTCTATGCCGGAGTCGGGGATAGACACCGGCGTCTGGTTGCCAATCTGCAGTGTCCAGTTGCTGTAGCGTCCGGGCTGCACACAACCTTTGTCTGCATGGATGCGCAGGGCGGCGCAGTCCAGTTCGAGATCGGCGGAAAAATCTGCAAAGGCGTCGCAACAGCAGCCCACCGTCACCCAGCGGGAGCAGGTGCCCGAGTTGCCCTGAAAGGTGTATGTCTGTGTAACCAGATATGTCCCCGGTTGAGCATACGAATGCGTCGGCACCGGGTTGTTCACCGGCGGGGTGCCGTCGCCGAAATCCCAGATGATCGTGACGCCGGAAGTGGGATCGTAGATCGTTGCGTTGAACGTCACGGCGCAGCCGCGCACGTCGTAGTAGAAAAAACGCTCCGAGCAGGCCGAGCCTTCGTCGCAGGTCACGGACACCACTTCCGAACAGGAAAACGTCTGTGGGCCGCTTTCCAGCAGTACGGTTACGGTGTGCGTGACCGTGTAGGTGCGGGTTTGGGGCGGGCTGCAATAGTAGTAGTAGGTGTGCCGGGGATCGGACACGTCGTGGGCGAAATTGTTGTCGCCAAACGTCCAGGTTTCGTAAATAATGTTGCCCCCGGTGTAGCTGTTGTGAAACTGAATGTCGGTGCCGCTACCCGCCGTCCAGGTGAACGCGCAGGGCGACTGGGCGGCAGCGCGGCGGGCGGTGAAGAGCAGGCAGAGTAGCATGGTGGTCAGTGTATATTTAGTAAGGATGCGTACACGACCGAAAGGTACGTTGAGGCGCCGTTGGGGTAAAAGGAAATTCCCCCCCCCAGCCAAAAATGGCTGATGTTGTTTCATGTTTGATTGTTTTTTTAAAATGAACGAATGGACAAACAGGCTTTTTCAGGTTGGGAAACATCGGCCAACGATTTCTTTGTTACAGACAGCCAAGATGGGGATGTGCTTTCGATGTACCAATGAGAGCGATACATTTATAGAAATTTAATATACGCGCAAATAGCTTTTTACCAGGGTTTTATGTAACACGAATCCGTATTTTAATTCACGTTATTTGTTACTTTTGCCCACCATGCAAAAACACACCCTTCCCTTCGTGCTACTCTGGGCTGCCGCGCTGCCTCTGTTTGGCCAACTCGCCGGCGTGTACACTATTGGCGGCACCGATGCTGATTTTCAAACCTTGGCGCAGGCTGTGCTGCAACTGCAAACTGCCGGGGTGAACGGCCCGGCGACGTTTCGTTTGCGCCCCGGAACATACCCGGCCGTGACGGTGCCAGCCATACCCGGCACGGGGCCAAATCAACGGGTGGTGTTTGAGTCGGAAAACGGCGATTCCCTGAGTGTGGTGATTCGGGGAAGCCTCGAGTTCAACGGTACGCGTTGGGTGTCGTTGCGGCGGCTGCGTTTGACCAACCTGGGCAATCAGAAAAAGGCCGCGCTGCGCCTGTGGAATACCCACGAGATCCGTGTGGAAAACTGCCACATCACAGAGACCGCGCCTGCCACCTTCGACCCCGACGAGGGTTTGGTGAAATTCTACACCATCCAGGCGCCGGATTCTGTGCGGAACTACATTTCCCGTTGTTACCTGTACAGCGCCAAACGGGTGTTGGTGGCTCGCAATAACAACGGTCGCTTCCTCTTCGAATACAGCCAAATTATTGGCGACTGGGATTTGTGGCTCAGCGAATACCGGGGCGATTTTTGGTACAACAATATCACGTTTCACGACGAAGGGGGCTGGTATGCCGCCGGGTTTTATTACAACACCATAGACACGGACGAAAGCACCTACCTCAACCTGGTTTGCGGCACCTTTGTGGGTAATACGGTGCCCCGGATGATCCGGCTTGATGCGGGTACGATTCGGCAGAACCTGTTTTTGGGAGAAGCCGATATTGATCGCAGTGGTGGACAAACGACCGTTTCCAACAACCGCATGTACGGGCCGACGCGTATCAGCCGCTGTTTCGGCAGCAAAGTTTTGGCCAATGAATTTTTCGGTCCCCTCCGCATCAGCGGCTGCGACGGAACGGAACTGTGCAATAATTTCATATACAGCAACACCGAGATCATCCACGGCGGCGGCTACCGCGTGTTGCACAACAACCTCGCCCGAGGTACGCTGCTCGAAATGTGGTACATGGGTGGCTTGGTGCGCAACAACAACATCAGCAACCTGGAAAATACCGGGGCGGATGTCACGCTCCAGGATAACAACTATTTCCCCAGTGAAGCCGCCCATTACACCGCCGCTTACCGCGACCCCAACCCCCGTTTTTTCGACCCGCAATACACCGACAACAATGCCGATTTGCACGCCACCAATCCGCTCCTGATCGGCAAGGCCGGTATCGTGTCATTTGCGAGCACCGCTAAAGACTTCGACGGGGAGCAGCGCCCCTTGCCAGGCACCATCGGCGCCAACGAACTGTGCTACGGTCCGGATTTCCCCGACACCGTACTGCTGTCGTGCGCCGAGACAAGCCTGCTACGGTGGTGTGCTTCCGCCGCCGGGTATTTTTGGACTACCACCAACCAAGCCGACACCTTTCCCGCCCAGGCCAACCTGCAGCTGCCCGCCAGCCAAACGCTGTACCTGCACGGCCCGAGTGGTATCGCCGACAGCGTGTTTTTTCTGGTCGAACAACCCACGGCGGCCATCTACAGCCCCCGCAGTTATTACCTACCGTGCGGGTACCAGGTCCCGCTCAACACCTACGCACCGCCGGGAGCCGTCGTGACCTGGTCCCCCGCTGCACACCTGAGCGATCCGAGCAGCCCAAAGCCCGTACTGACCACGCCGGACACGAACATGCAGTATGTGGCCACGATCGTGGTCGGCCAGTGCGCCCTGCTGCGCGACACCATCTTAATCTTTGTCAATCCCAAGCCGAGTGCACGTTTTTATGCCCAAAACGGGTCGGACGGAGTGGTGCGGTTTGTCAACCAGTCCACCTGTGCCGACGAATACGCATGGGATTTCGGCGACGGCGGCACCGCCACTGCATTTGAGCCGGAGCACCAATATACCCTGCCCGGCACCTACACTGTGACCTTGACGGCCTATAACAGCCACGGCACGGCCATGTACAAGGACTTTATTTTTGTATCTATGACAACTGCGGACAAATCTGCGCAAACCTATCCCCCCTCTGTCGCGGTTTATCCGAATCCCAGCACGGGGCATTTTATACTGTCGCTGGGGGGATTTCAGGATGAAGAAAACCGGATTGAGCTGCTCAATATGCACGGCCAGACACTGCGCCGCTGGACGGTGGCCCACACACCCACCGCCAACCTGCGTTCGGACGACCTCCCATCCGGCACTTACCTTCTGACAATCCAAAATTCTCGCGGCATCTTCCGCAAATCCCTCTTCATCAACCGACCTTAGCGCCCCAACCCTCCAACCAGTAACCTTCTAACCAGCAACCTTCCAACCCTCCACATGCTTAAATACAACCTCAGTTACTGGGAAAGAGAGACATTTTTTAAGGACTTCGACGTGGCCGTCATCGGCAGTGGTATCGTGGGCCTGACGGCAGCCATGCACCTGAAAACGCTCGATCCGGGGCTGCGGGTGGTGGTGCTGGAACGCGGTGCCTTGCCCGCCGGAGCCAGCACCCGCAACGCCGGCTTTGCCTGTTTTGGCTCCATGACCGAACTGCTTGACGACATGACCCATACGTCGGAAGACGACCTGCTGGCACTCGTGGAAAAACGGTGGCGCGGCCTCCAGCGCCTTCGCTCCCTCATTGGCGACGCCCATCTGGACTTCCAGATGCTCGGCGGCTATGAACTCTTCACCGACGACGAGGAAGATATTTTTCAGGAATGTGCGGCACGAATACCCGACTTCAACCAAAAAGTTGGCGCAATAACCGGACACTCGGAAACCTATAAAATCGCGGATGACCGCCTGCCCCGATTCGGGTTCCGGGGCGTCAACCACCTCATCCTCAACCAACCCGAAGGGCAGGTGCATACCGGGAAAATGATGGCCGCACTACTTCGGCATGCCGAGGCTTTGGGTATCCAAATTTACAACGGCATCGCCTTGTGCCGCCTGGAGGACTCTTTCCAAGGTGTGGAACTTGAAACCGAATCGGGCTGGACGCTCCGGGTGCCGCGCGTACTGGTGGCCGTCAACGGCTTCGCCAAAACCCTGCTGCCTGACGTGGATGTCAGCCCGGCCCGAAATCAGGTGCTCATCACCCACCCCATCCCCAACCTGCGCGTGGAGGGCTGTTTTCATTACGACCGCGGCTACTACTATTTCCGAAATATTGACGGGCGTATCCTGCTTGGCGGCGGCCGCCACCTGGACAACTCCGCCGAAACAACCAGCGAATTCGGTCCAAACGAACTGATCCGCAGCGCACTGGTCCAACTGCTCAGAACAGTCATCTGCCCCGGGCAACCCGTGGAAGTAGATGCCTGGTGGACGGGCATACTGGGCCTTGGGCCCGTCAAAAAACCCATCGTAGAGCGCTATTCCGCCAATGTGGTACTGGCCGTCCGCCTCAACGGCATGGGTGTGGCTATCGGCACGCTTATCGGGCAAGAAGGTGCGGAAATGCTGCTATAGTCCGTTGTGAGCACGGTTGAATACTACGAAGGCCCTGGCAGTGCGTTGCGCACTTTGACGCGCAATTTATTGTTCAGTCGCTCTGCTGTAATGAAAAACGGAGGTTCTATGTCCGGGTTTATTTTAAGAAGCCCCTCCATGGTGGCAATATGATACGCCGAAAAAAAAGAGCCGGGCCTGAAATAGATCACACCGGTGAACTCTGGATTTTGCGTAAAAATAATGCGGCAAAAGTCCCGATCCTCGGTGAGAATAACTCTACCGGTTTGGTTGCCAAGACGGATGATAGCATCATCCGCAGATGCCTGCATACCGGATTCTTTGATATCAAACACGTCAAACCCAATATGTCTGAGATGGGCCACCAAATCCGGGTCTATATTCTCGTCTGTTAGTAACGGGAAGTCAAGAAGTTTCATGCAGCGGTGTCGTTTCGACTTCTATTAGAATCTCGTTGGACATGAAATTGGAAGCATACATGATAGCTTCCCGAACCCCCTCTTCCGTCAAGTGTGGATACTTGCGCACAATGTCCTGAATGGTAGCACCAGATGCCAGCCATTCCAGAACCAGCTGTACACTGATCCGGCTGCCTCGAATTACAGGTTTGCCGCCTAAAATGTTGGGGTTAGAAACAATGAGCTTGAACTCCATTTGCATATTTTTACTACAAAAATAGGTTTTTTGCCCGGTGCGACGCTATGCTCAATGCCGAATACTTCAGTTACACTCCGAGTGCCCGCAATTTTTACAATGCAAACATCCTTCCTGATACACCAGATTGTCCGTTTTGCACGAGGGACAAGTGTTGTGCGAAGGTGTGGTTCCGTCAGGGATGAACTTGCGCAGGGAGCGGACCACGCCGTTTTTCCAGTTGTTCAGCGAGGCCGTTTCGAGGTGGAGATTTTCCACCATATCCACCACGTAGGGTAGTGGCATACCGTGGCGTAGCACGCCGGAGATGAGGCGCGCGTAGTTCCAGTATTCTTTGTTAAACGTTCGCGACAACCCCTCGATGGTGACTTTGTAGCCGCTCTTGTCCACGTATTGAAAGTCGTAACGGTTCTTGCCGTCCTCTTTCACTTTGATGACTTTCCCTTCGGCAACCTGGGTAAGAATCGAGAATGAATCTACGGCGCGACCGGTAAAAATCTCGTAGGGGCGGTTTTGGTACAGCCCCACCACGGCTACCCAGCGTTCGTCGCTGTTCATAAAACTGACGACCACCGCGTCCAGCACACCGGGGCGCTTGGGCGCAGCAGTTTCGGTGAAATCGTCTTTTTTCTCGTCCTTCTTTTTGTCGCTCAACAGCACGCCGCTGCGCGACCCTTCGCGGTACACGGTCATGCCTTTGCAGCCGGCTTCCCAGCCGGTGAGGTAAATTTTTTCGATGAGTTCCTCGGTGGCCTCCTCGGGTACGTTCACCGTGACACTGATGCTGTGGTCCACCCATTTTTGTACCCGTCCCTGAAGATGTATTTTTTGCACCCAATCTACATCTTCGGCACTGGCGCGGTACCAGGGCGATTGCTCAATGATGTGCTGGAGTTCGGCTTCGGGCATTTTATCCACAATCGCAAGATCGTAGCCTTTGGTCAGTAGCCATTGCCGGAAGGGGATGTGAAAAACGTGGTAGTCCTCCCAGCTGTCGCCCACTTCGTCGGTAAAGGTGACGCGGACGTTTTTGTCGTTGGGGTTCACCTTTTTTCGGCGCTTGTAAGAGATTCGGAATACGGGCTCAAGGCCCGAGGTGGTTTGGGTCATCAGGCTGGTAGTGCCGGTGGGGGCAATAGTCAGCAAGGCAATGTTGCGCCGCCCGTAGCGCGCCATATCGGCGTACAGGTCGGGGTCGGCGGCACGCAGGCGCTGAATGAACGGATTATTTTCTTCGCGCAGGGTGTCGTAGATGGGGAATGGGCCGCGCTCGCGGGCGAGGTTGACGGAACCCCGGTAGGCGGCGAGGGCGAGGGTACGGTGCAGGTTTTCACAAAAATCCAGCGACTCGTCGGAGCCATAGCGGATGCCGAGTGCCGCCAGCATATCGCCTTCCGCGGTGATGCCGATACCTGTGCGGCGCCCCTGCTGACATTTTTCGCGGATTTTCAGCCAAAGGTCGCGCTCGGTGGCTTTCACAGCTTCCGGTTCGGGGTCGTTGATAATTTTGGCCAGAATTTGTTCAATTTTTTCCAGTTCGAGGTCAATGATGTCGTCCATAACCCGCTGGGCCAGTGCGCCATGTTTTGTGAACAGGTCGAAATCAAAATACGCCTCCGAGGTGAAGGGTTTCTGGACGTAGCTGAGCAGGTTGATGGCGAGAAGTCGGCAAGAATCGTAGGGGCAGAGGGGTATCTCGCCGCAGTTTTTCTGGTTCAGGTAGACAAATTTTTCCTTGCCGTCCCGGGTTTGGGAGGCCCAGCCGCCCGCAAAGAAATTGTGGTGGCTATCCACCGTACCATTATAGACATCCGCATACCCGTCAAATTCAACGGATACAACCCGGTGGTTGTAGCATGCGGCATCAGACTTCAGCGCATCGTAGGAGTTGAAGCCATGTTTGGTACCTACGCGGTGGGGGATACCTGCTGTTCTGCAAGCGGTTTCCCATTCTTTCATTTTTGGAATCCGGTTGAGCTCGTATTTCAGACGCGTAAACACCTCCATTTGGCGGTTTTTGTTTTCCACAGCCTTTTGAAGGAAGATGCCATTGACAGATACCGTTCTTTTTTCCTTACTGACGGGATCCGTATTTAGATAAATATTGGTACATAGGAAGGAGCAAAAAGCTACTTCCCGGCGATGGTATTTTGTCCAAAATGGTTTTCCACAATGCTCACACGTTTTTTGCACGTACACCGCGCCATCGCGGATGGCCGCTACATAGCCTTGTTCCCGGGCACTATTAATCGTACGGACAAGTCGGGGGTCTTCAGCCAAGTGTACATATCCCAACCGTTCAGCCGCTAATAAGGAGAGTTCTCTAACTGATCCGAACGATGTTTGTCTAAATTTCGAGAAGGTCATCGGCAAGCCGTGCTCCCGGGCAAATCCTTGCCATTCTTTTTTGGAAAAACGCCGGCCAAGTATGGTCGAAAACTCAACCGCTTTTGTAAAAATAGCCTCGTTGGACAGTTGATAGGCCCTTCCATTTTTTAGGCCGGAGGTAGCTGCAGACATCCGCCGGCTATACTGGCTGAATTTTTCAGGATCAGCCTTGATCTTGAATATCGGGTTGCGAACACCCAATTTATCGGCCTGGTGCAATAGGTTGTGCGCTTCCACCGACATAATTTCGAGGTTATCGGGGTGGTTGTTCAGGCTGTTGTAGTCAATATGGTGAACGACCTCGCCGGGCGCTATTTTTTTCTCAAATGTAAATGCTGCGATCAGGCGGTGTTCGGCTTTGTTAGCCCGGACAGCGCCCTCGTTCAGCCACCAGTAATTGCTTTGGGTTTTACCTTCCTCGCTGACTACCGGGCCTTGAAATTTTGTCAAAATCATCAGACTGTCTCCTGGTTGAAGCGTTTCTAAAGTCCGATACTCGCCGTTTTTTAGTCGGAATTTGTGATTTGCTGTTGCCCGGATAGTGGAGCCGTCATCCAGTGTGAGTTTAAAAATCTTTTGCTGCTGTCCGGTCAAACGCGGATTTCGCATCAGTTGGATATCCAATTTGCCTTGGTCGTTCAAACAATAGACCGGAACGTCTTTGCCCATTTTTGCCAATTCGCCAATCGGAACGTGTCCGCGCCCGTCTGCTACAGCAACGAGGGCATCGCCCGTCAAGCACGGATTTGTAGATACCGTCGTAAAACCCAAATCCGCATAACAATCCGGCACAGACTCCCGCAGCACGGTATCCCAAAAAAGCAGGCCCGGTTCGGCGCTTTTCCAGGCGTTGTGCACGATTTTTTTCCAAAGCTCCCCGGCGTTGATTTCGCGCTCAACGGTTGGGTTTTTGGAGCCGACCGGAAAACGCAAGCGGTAGGGTTTGCCATTGCGCACGGCCTGCATGAACTCGTCGTCCAGACGCAGGGAAATATTGGCGCCGGTGACTTTGGTGTTGTCCACCTTGGCATCCACGAACGCGGGTGCATCGGGGTGTTGTACCGAGAGGGTAAGCATGAGGGCGCCGCGGCGCCCGTCTTGCGCCACCTCGCGGGTAGAATTGGAGTAACGCTCCATGAAGGGCAGGATACCCGTGCTGGTAAGCGCGCTGTTCATGACCGGCGTGCCGGCGGGGCGCAGGTGCGAAAGGTCTTGCCCTACGCCGCCGCGGCGTTTCATCAGTTGCACCTGCTCTTCGTCCATCTTCAGGATGGCGCCGTAAGAGTCTGCGCTGCCCTGTACACCGATGACGAAGCAATTGGACAACGACACCACCTGAAACGGCGTGCCAATACCGGCCATAGGGCTTCCCTGCGGCACAAGAAAGCGGAAGCGGTGCAGCAGTTCGTACACGTCCTCTGCCGACATCGGGTTATTGTACCGGTTTTCGATGCGGACGATTTCGGCGGCGATGCGTCGGTGCATATCGTCGGGCGTGCGCTCGTAAATATTGCCAAACGAATCTTTGAGGGCGTATTTATTCAGCCAGACGCCGGCAGCAAGGGTATCGCCGTCAAAGTATTCGGTGGCGGCGGCGAGGGCTTCGGCGTGGGAATAGGTGGGGCGCTCGGCGGCATCGGTGTGCCGTTCGGTGGTAGCAGGTTCCAAGATGTCCATGAAAAGTAAGGTTGGAAGGTTTCTGGTTTAGGGGTTTCTGGTTGGAAGGTTTCTGGTTGGAAGGTTGGGTGGTTTCTGGTTCGGTGGGCGAGCCACACGATGGAAGGTTTCTGTTCGGCAAACATACGCGAACGGGAGCGGCCTCCCCAATGTTCGGGGGAGTGATTTTGAAAAAATAATCCGGACTTGATCCTGCATATCGGCGGGCTGCTCGGGCCAGTTCCTGCCGCTATGAGCGCTCCGCATTTTCAGTACTTTTGCCCAGACAAACCAACCAGAAACCCTATAACCAGAAACCTTCCAACCTTCCAACCCTCCTCCGCCGTGTCCGATCTTCAAAAAAAACTCACTTTCTACGGTCTGACGATGATCGCCGTAGGCTCGTGCATCGGCTCGGGCATTTTCGTGACTCCGGCCCAGATCGCCGGCGCCCTGCCCAATGCCACCTTGATCCTGGCGGTATGGGCCCTCGGCGGCATCATCGCGCTCACCGGAGCGCTCACGTTCAGCGAACTGGGCGGTATGTTCCCCAAATCGGGCGGCGTATATGTCTATTTGCGGGAAGCCTATGGCGACATGGTGGGATTCCTGTATGGCTGGGTTATTTTGCTGGTGGTGAACACGGGTGCTTTGGCGGGACTGTGCGTGGCCTTTGCCGAGTACCTGAAAATTTTCTTTCCCGACATGAGCAGCGACGCGAAAACGGCCGTTGCTGCCGCCACCATGCTGGTGCTGACCGGGGTGAATATCCTCGGCGTCAGTGTCAGCCAGGGGCTGGCCAATGTATTCACCGGCTTGAAGTTGCTGGCCATCGGCGGCATCATTGTGGCCGGATTTGTCTTTTTTGATCCGGCGGCGGTACAACTCGACTTTTCGCTGCGTCACGGCGTTCCGGAAAACCTGACCACGGCCATGCTGACCGGTCTTATCGGGGTGTTGTTTTCGGTGGGCGGCTGGCACCACGCATCCTACATGGCCGGCGAAGCACTGGATGCCCCGCGCACGGTGCCGCGCGCCATGTTCTTTGGCGTGCTGATTGTGCTAGTCATGTACCTGCTGGTTAATCTGGCGTACATGTTTTTGCTGCCGCTCGACGTCATTGCCCACACTCCCCGCGTGGCGGGCGAGGCCATGTCTAAACTGGCCCCCTGGGGCGGCAAGGCTGTGGCCGTCGCCATTGCCCTGTCTATTTTCGGCACCATCAGCATTTACACCATGTCGGCCCCGCGCATCTACTTCGCTATGGCCGCCGACGGTATCTTTTTCAAACAATTAGCCTTCGTACACCCCCGCTGGCGCACGCCGGTGACGGCTATGCTGGTGCAGGTTGTTTGGGCGGTGGCGGTACTGGTATTTTTTCGGGGGCTGTTTGATCAGATCATTACCTTCGTCACGTTCATGGACATCATGTTCATGGGCCTCGCCGGCGCAGCAGTTTTTATTTTCCGAAGGAGAAATCCCGCCGCTGAACGCCCGGTGCGTACCTGGGGCTACCCCATCGTTCCACTGATTTTTGTGCTCATCTCTGCGGCGTTTGCCCTGAATACTTTGCTCGAACGCCCCCAACAGGCCCTGCCGGGGCTGGGACTGTTGGGAGCGGGAGTGGTGGTGTTTTGGGTGCTGAAAAGAAAGTAGGGGTTTGGGTGTGTTGGGCGGCTACAACCGCTCAAACCGTGCCTGGAAAAAGCGCAGGTACTTCGGCTCGTACACCATTTTCAGACCCTTAATCCGCTTTCGCCGCTCATAAACGGCCGCTGTGGATTCGGCAATGACATCCATGTGGGCCTGGGTATAGACCCGGCGCGGGATAGTAAAGCGCACGAGTTCAAGTTTTGGGTAGTAGTTGCGTCCTTGCGCATCGCGGCCTGCCGACACGATACCGCGCTCCATGGTGCGCACGCCGGAGTCAATATAGAGCTCGGCAGCAAGGGTTTGGGCCGGAAACTCGTCCTGGCTCAGGTGTGGCAGAAATGCCTTGGCATCCACAAACACGCCGTGTCCGCCGATGGGTTTGACGATCGGAATGCCGTAGGACTCCATCATGTGGCCGAGGTATTCGACCTGGCCCACGCGGGCATGTTGGTGGTGGTCATCCACGCTTTCGGCGATACCGATGGCGATGGCTTCCATGTCGCGGCCGGCAAGGCCGCCGTACGTGTGCAGGCCCTCATAAACCACCACGAGGTTGCGCGCTTCTTCGAAGACCTCCCATTCGTTGGTGGCCATAAACCCGCCGATATTGACCAACGCGTCTTTTTTGGCGCTCATGGTTGCACCGTCGGTATAGGAACAAATTTCCTTCACGATTTCCCGGATGCTTTTTTTCTCGTATCCGTCTTCGCGTTTTTGAATGAAGTAGGCGTTTTCGGCTACCCGTGTCATGTCGTGGATCACGCGGATGCCGTGTTTGCGGGTGTACGCATGCAATTCCTTCAGGTTTTGCATGCTGATGGGCTGCCCACCGGCCATGTTCACGTTGGTGGCGATGCTGACGTACGGGATTTTTCCGGCGCCATATTTTTGAACGATCGCATCCAACTTGTTCAGGTCAACGTTGCCCTTGAACGGGTGCTCGTTCAGCGGATCGTGCGCTTCGTCAATGATGATATCGGCGAACGTACCGCCAGCCAGTTCCTGGTGCAGGCGCGTGGTGGTGAAGTACATATTGCCCGGCACCACATCGCCCGGTTTGATCAAAATTTTGGAAAGGATATTTTCGGCGCCCCGGCCCTGGTGGGTAGGAATGAGGTATTTGTAGCCATAGTATTTCTGGACGGCCGCTTCCAGGTGGTAGTAGTTTTTACTGCCGGCGTAGGCTTCGTCTCCCAGCATCAGACCGGCCCACTGCTGGTCGCTCATAGCACTGGTCCCGCTATCGGTCAGCAGGTCGATATACACGTCATCGGATCGGAGCAGGAAGGTGTTGTACCCGGCTTCCCGGATAGCTTTCAGGCGCTGGGGTTTGGTGGACATTTTCAGCAGCTCCACCATTTTTATCTTGTAAGGTTCCGCCCAGGAGCGTTTGTAGGTTGCTTTCATATCGCATACTGTTTTATATGTTTGAAAAAATGTGTTGTCTCGCCAGTTATTTACCCACCACATCGCGCACCACTACACTCGCCATGTGCAGTCCAAACAGCGCCGGTATGTACGAAATGGTGCCATAAAATGATTTTTTATATTTGCTGCCGTCGGTCATCATACAGGTTTCGCGCTCCACAAGTTCGGAGGAAAAAACGACTGTAACGTCGCGGCGCACACCTTTTCGCTTGAGCCCTTTGCGCACCTGTTGGGCAAATGGGCAGTTGAATGTTTCGGAAATATCCGCGACCTGAACCTTGGAGGGGTCCACGCGCCCGCCGGCGCCCATGCTGCTTATGACGCGTACGCCTTGTTGTTTGCAGGCGACGATTACGTACTGTTTGGGCTGCACGGAGTCAATGCAGTCGAACACATAATCGTACTGTTGAAATGCCAGTTTTTTTACGATTTCCGGGCCGAGAAAGGTGTCCTGCACGGTGAGGTCGAGGTCGGGGTTGATGTCCCGCATGCGGGCGGCCATGATGCCTGCCTTGGATTGCCCGACGGTGCTGTGCAGTGCGGGCAATTGGCGGTTGGTATTGGTGACATCCACGGTGTCGCCATCCACGATGGTCATTTTGCCAACTCCGGCCCGGGCCAGAAACTCGGCGGCATAGCTGCCCACGCCACCCAGCCCAATCACCAGTACATGCAGGTTTCGCAATTTTTCCAGCGCCTCAGGGCCGATAAGTAGTTCGGTACGCTGGAGCCAGTGGGGTGTCGCAGGATTAGACATAGTTGGAGGGTTGGAAGGTTTCGGGGTTTCTGGTTGGAAGGTTGGAGGGTTTCTGATTGGAGAGTTGGAAGCGTTATTTGGGAAGCATATTTCCCAAGGCGACAAAGGTATCAAAGCCCCCTGAAAATCAATTGGTCAATCACACTAGAACAAGATGAATAGGTTGCTGGTTGGGAGGTTGCTGGTTAGAAGGTTGGAGGGTTTCTGGTTTGGGGTGCAACCAGAAACCCTCCAACCTTCTAACCAGAAACCTTCTAACCTTCCAACCAGAAACCTCTTCAGCCTTTTGAAAATTTTAACATTTACATGCAACCCCGCTTGGAGCATAATGTCATTTAAATCAAATAAAGAAATGGACGCCACGCAAACGCACCGGAACCTTATTGAGCGCTGTAGGGAAGGAAGCCGCGACGCGCAGTTTGAATTGTACCGCCTGTATTCCCGGGCAATGTACAATACGGCACTGCGCATGGTAAAAAACGCACATGATGCAGAAGACTTGCTGCAAAGCACTTTTGTCGAAGTGTTTATGAAGTTGGACACCTTTCGTCATGAAAGCAGTATTGGCTCCTGGATCAAACGCATCACGATCAACAAATGCATCAACTTCCTGAAGAGTAGAAAACTGGCTTTTCAAGAACTGACGCCCTACAACGAACGCTCCGAAGAACCAGAACGCGAACCGGATGTGCCCTACAGCGTTGAACGGATCAACCGCGCGATCACCGACCTGCCCGATGGATACCGAATGGTTTTCACCCTTTATGCCATGGAGGGCTACGACCACGAAGAAATCGGGGATATTCTCGGAATCACGGAAGCCACATCCAAATCACAGTACAGCAGAGCAAAAGCGAAATTGAGGGAGATGCTCGCTTGAATTTTAGTGCAGATTGGCACAGGAGGAGTGCCGCGTTTTTCTCAACCCTGCTCCACCTTTTCAACCCTCTCAACCTAATATAATCATGACTAATCGAAACAGCATAGAACAATTTATCCGGGAGTACCGGGAGGCATTTGAAACCGGCGTGCCAGACGCACAGTGCTGGGTATCAGTGACCAAAACGCTCGACCGGCTGCGCACTGCCGACCATCTGGAGCAGTTCCTGGTTCTGCATCGCACCGAATTTGATGCCGCTCAGCCGTCGGCGGCGCTCTGGGGGAAAATAGAGCAGGTTTTGGCCGGCCACACGGCGGGCCCGGAAGACACGCTCGAAACATTCATTCAACACAACCGGGAGGCCTTTGATGCCGAGATACCCGGCCCGCAGGTATGGGCCGCCATTGAGCAAACCGTGCCCGCCAAAGGGGCCAAAGTGGTGTATGTAAACTGGCGCCGAAACCTTCTGCGCGCCGCCGCCGCCATCGCACTCCTGATTGCCGGCATCAACATCGGCATTTGGCACGCCGAAAACAGCCAATCGGGCATGGCCATGAGTGCCATTTCATCGGAATACGCCGAGTTGGAACAATACTACGAGCGCGACATTTCGGCTAAAAAATCCAAACTGACCCGATTCGCTTCCTACAGCAACAAAAACGTGCTCGAAGACCTGCGGCAAATGGATAATTCCATGAATGAATTGCGCGAAGAACTCGCCAACGTGCCGCCGGGCAACCGCGAACAGGTCGTGCGAGCCATGATCGAAAATTACAAAGCAAAAGCAGCCATACTCGAACGGGTACTCCAGCACCTCGAACAGAAGCAACCTAATCAACAGCAACCAGCAACGACAAACAGCGGAAATTATGAAGTGGAAAAAATTTAGTTTTATCGGCTTGCGCCAGGCATTCCTGCTTTGCCTGATCGCATTCGGCGGCGCAACGCTCGCCCTGGCCAACGGCCCCAAGCAGGAATACTCCAAAAAAATCAACCGGGAGTTCGGCATCTCTGCCACCGGCACCTCTGCCATCTACAACAAGTACGGAAAGGTCAATATCAATACCTGGGCGAATAACTCCGTGAAAATTGATATCACCATCGTCGTCAATGCCGGCGACCAGCGCACGGCCGACCGAACGTTCGACCGCATCAAAATCAATTTTATGAATACGGCCGACTATGTGAAAGCAGAAACCGTTATCGCCGCCGAAACGTCGTCGTGGCTCGGCGGCAGTTGCCAGGATTTCAAGATCAACTACGACGTGTGGATTCCCATTGGCAACCAACTCGACCTGAAAAACAAGTACGGCAACGCTTACGTAGCCAATCTCAACGGCAAACTCCTCGCTGAAATCAAATACGGCGACCTGCGTACCGAAAGCATCAACAACGACGCCGACCTTTCGCTGGGCTACGGGAAAGCTTCCATGGCCAAGGTGCGCAACCTCACCGGTTACATCAGCTACGGCGGGCTCACATTGTCGGATGCCTCCACGGTGCAGATTGACACCAAATACTCCGAATTTCAGGTGGATCACGCCGATGCCATGCGCATTACATCCAAGTACGACAACTTCAACCTCGGGGATATCGAAGACCTGCGCATACAAACCAAATACGCTAATATCCGGGTGAATACCACCAAATCCGTGTTTGTGACGGCGCAGTACACCGATGTAAAAATGAACACCATATCAGGCTCCGTGGATGCCGACCTGAGCTACGGAAGCCTTAAAGTGGGCGCCCTGGGCCGCAATTTTTCGGAAGCCCGCATTGTAGGCAAATACACCGACGTGCAAATGAACGTGGAAAGCGGCGCTACCTTCCGCTTTGATGCCGAAGGCACCCACACCGGCATGCGCACCCCAAACGGTGCTACGATCAGCCGCAACGACAAAAGCGGCAGCCGATCCAGTGTTGAGGGTTTTGTTGGCGATGCCAACGCGCCACGCCTGGTACGCGCCAGACTGAGCTACGGCGATTTCGTACTGAAATAGTTTTTTGGAGCGATGCATTGCGCTGCCAGCCCGCCCCTGCTTTTCGGCAGGGGCGGGCTGTTTATTTTCAGCTTGTTCATTCCTGTCCGTAGTGGTTACATTTGCCCAATAACATCGCGGCATTCACCTTGAAATCCAATTTATGCGTATGACTTTCCGGCACTTATCCGCTTCGCTGATCCTGTTTTGCGTTTTTTTTACAACAAATCTTTGTGCGCAAACGATGGCGTTCACTGCGGAAGACCTCGCGTTTTTCCACCAAAAAGCCCCGGTTTATCAGCAATGGCTCGACAAAACCGGACTCGGCGAGGCCATCCATGTCACCAAAGTGCGCCTGAAAAAAGACTCCATGGAACTGGAATTGTTGCTCCACGTCAACGCAACCGACCTCGATACGGCCATTGCCCTGTGGAACCGCGCCAAAGACGATTATAACCTCATCAACGACCAACTGCTGGAAGAAAAACTCTTCCAGACCTTTACGGCCTTTATGGAAATACCGCCCGCCCAAGGCAATGTGCAGGTGTATGTACTCGACGAAGACGGCGCCTATATCCCCTGCTTTTATGTGGGCATTTGGGAAGAGGACGGCAACATCCGTACAGAATCAAAAATGCGCGAATGCCGGGACAAACCCATTGATCTCAGCTTGCAGCCCTTGCCCCTGCAAAAGACCGCAAAAGGTAAATCCACCGAAGTGCAACGCAACCTGACCAGCGCACAGGTGTTCGACGGAATCGAGGCATTTTTGAAAAAAAAATACACCCGTACGGACTGCTACGACCGCCGCCCGGAACTGCTCGTGGAACTCCGCACCGAATCCACCCTGCGCATCAGCGTCTCCGATCTGTGCCGGGTTGTACTGACGGATGAGCAAAAATCCCTGTGGTGCCGGGCCGTGGAAACACTCGGCATGGCATGCAACGACATCCGCCGCGAACGCCTCGAATTCGAATTCACCTACCTTTCCGGAAGCAACAACCTGAGCGGACGCCTGATCGGCAAGTTCGGCTCCGGGGTCTATCGTCCCCGAAAAAGCGGCTACCTGGATATGGAACCCGACTTCAACGACTACCTCGACACCTACCACCTCAAGTTCCAGCAGGAACTCAAAAAATACCTGGAAAAACGATGAGCCTCCGCAACATACGCCAACAGATCGCCGACGGCGAACTGGCCCCCGCCCTCCGGGCAGCACTTGACCATGCCGAAAAATCCGGCATCGCCGAAACGGTAAACACCCTGACGGGCCTGAGCGCCAGCCTCGAACAAACCCGCCAACTCTGGAACACCGGCCAGTTGAACTTTGAGGAATATGCGCGCCAGCACGCCCGCTACACGCAATCGCTCCTCCATTGCCTCGACCGGCTGCCCGAGCACCCCAACCCCGCCGCCGCCCGCCGGATGCTGCCCGAAGATACCTTCAAAAAACGCCTGCTCTGGATGCTGGCCCTTGGCAAACTCCTGGTGCTGGGGCGCCTCGGTTACCACTGGAGCACCGGCGGTTTCAACGACGACCAGGGCTGGGCTTGCATGGGTATCCTCGCGCCCACACTCGCCGGCTACCTGTACATTGTGCTGGACGACTACCTGCGCGCACACAAAGAACAGGGCCCCGTGGCGGTGCGCTACGTCTCCGGCCCGCTGGTACAGTTTGTCTGGATCATCATTCCGGCCTATATGCTCGCCCTGATTTTTCTGATGGAGAAAAAAGTGATGCCGCCCCACCTGTCGTTTACGCAAATGACGGCGGGGTTTGCACTCGTGGAAACGGTGCTGGGAGGGTATGTCAGTCGGGTGGTGTCGGCGTTTTTCCGGGCAACAGCGTAGTGCGCGTAAGCATGGGCGATGGTACGAAATGAGAAGACAAGATTTGGCTTTTGAACGGATGCTGGCTATTTTTGGCTTCGGAAAAATACGGAGTGCATAGTTTTAATACTCGAAAAACTAAAAAAACAGGTGCAGCACTGGCGCCAGAAAAAGGACTGGAACGGCGAGAACCATTCACAAAAACACAAGGGTAATTGACATGATCTATACTTTCATCATGACCTATCGGGGCGGTACCTACAATGATCAGGTAGAAGCGCCAACTGTTTGGGATGCCACCCGGCTTTGGGCTGAAAACACGGCTAACGATCCGGATATTGAACATTTGGATGCCGAAGCATTTCGCCATGAAGTAGAAAACGAACTGGAGGAATTCCCTCCAACGCCGATTGATGGTTGTCCGAATGTGTGGCACTTGTTTTTCTTCTCCGGCCGGAACCGGATGGACGTACATATCGTGAATACGATGACCATGATGGAGCCTGCAGCGGTTGGGGGTGGAACGGTGTTGCTCGCAAACCTTTAGACCTATGTTCACAACAGGTTTGCTTGAAAACATTTCCACTACAATGCTGCTGCTTACACGATTTACCGTAGCAGCATGGGAGAAAGGAGCAAGAAGGATACATGTCGAGTACTAAAATTGCTCACCTCGGCCCCACCTCCACTTCAAACTCCCACTTGAACAGGAATTTCATATCTTCAGGTATGTCTGGATCATCTACCCACGCCCTGACCTTATGTTTCCCAGGATAGGTAAACCGCTGCTCAAATTGCACCAGACCGCTGTCCGAAACATAACGTCGGCCATTGATCATGATCTCGAAGTCCTGCTCCGGGAAATAACGATCCAAATAGATTTCGGCTTCAAACAACTCTCCAACTCTGGGGCAGGGCCGGCGTGCCGTCAAAACCGGCAGGTGGGCGTACCGGATTTTATCCTCCGAACCCGCCCAGTGCGCCCTAACCCTCGCAAAACAATACCGCAATCCCGCATTGGCAGCCAATCCTGCCCGTACGCGCAGGGTATTGGCCAGTCGGGCAAGTTCAGGTTGTTCGGCCCGGGGAAGATACTCAGCAGCCATATCCCAAAATTCGTCCGGGAAGATTTTACGAAGTTGCTGCCCAAGGGCAGAATCGGAATCACAGGCCAATAAGACAGTATCCGACAGGTGTGTAAATTGCTCCAGCAAAGGCGACAGTTCCTTGCGCTGATCCTCTATATCAGATATTCCGGCAATGCGTTCGAGCTCAAGGCCCGAAATTTCGACCCATTTTTGAATGCCTTTAGCACTTACACGGTAGGTTTCCCCGCTGTCCGAACGATAAGCGTCCGCTTCACGATTAATGCGCCCCATAAGGTACCCATTTTGCCGGGTAGAAATATCTTGCGCGGCCAAAGGAAACACCCCCTCCATAATACCGTGCAGCCGTGCCTGCTCCGTGGCTTTATGTTGAAAAAACCAGCCGGCGGCCACCAGAAGGGCTGCATAAATCAGGTGTTCTTTCCAGTGGAGACCGAGGAATCGGTTTTTCATGGCGTTCAAATTTTTGGGGTGGACAAATCGTGGTTGGGTAGCACGCGCACTTCAAATGTTCTGGAGCAATTCTGGATGAAGGTGGAATCCCAGGCATCGAACACCCGGGCCTGCACATTCAGTTGATGCACGCCCGGCTTGTCAAAACGGTGCTTATACGTCCATTTTCCCTTTTCATAATTGCAGGTGGTACCATTGATTTTGAAGATATGACCGGGGGAAAATTCCCGGGCGCCTCTGAAACTCCAATATATATCTGCTTTAACCACATCCCCTGCTACTGGACATGTTTGAAGACCGCGCCATTTGAAGAATGGTCCTACCCAGTGCCCTTCTCCACCGCTGACACTACGTCTAAGGTCGCTCAGTGCCAGTTTGCTCGCCAAAGCATACCGTAAGCGCAGGATGTCCGCCCAGCCTTGGGCCTCTTCGCGGTCGGCCTTTGAGAAATGCGCGACGAGCTGTTTTTGGAGGGTATCAGAAAAGTCGGGAAGTGCAAGCGTGAGGTATTCCTGAGCTCCCCAATCAGAATCGCAATACATCAAAATTGAGTCGGAAAAAGCAGTCATTCCTTCAATTTGTTCCTGAAAAACAGCTGCTTGTTCGTCTGGGGACTTCTCATGTAACCCGTCTAGAGCTTTGTAGCAGTTGCGTGCTTCGCGCAAAACGGCTTGCGCTCTTTGCAGATCAAGTAGCATTCGATCAACCGGATAGCCAGTGACCTGCGAAAAAATTCCCCGGTATAAATCACCACTCCCTTCCTCCACCGCCGCCACCGCCAGCGGCGCCACCGCCGTCAGCATCCGGTGCCACCGCGCCTGCTCCGCCATTTTGTGTTGAAAAAACCCAACCACTGCGAGCAGTGCGGCGGCGTACGCAAAGCGGGCAGGCCAGGGGGAAATAGTTGTTGGTGTGGGCATGGGTAATGTCGGGTTTGCGCTGAAAGGCAAAGAAAAGCAATTATCAGGCAAAAGCCGCCCCGCCGGACACGGTTGCTATTTTCTACCTTTGTTCGCGTATCAGCCCTCGAACACTGGAGATTTTCACCAAATCAAACAATCGCCATGCACACCCGCCTGCTCGCACTCCTTGCCCTGCTCTGCTTTTCTTTGCCCGTATCCGCCCAGAAATACCTCGAGATGATCGAGGCGGGCACCTACCCCCTCTCGGAAATCCAGCAGGAAGCCGAGGCGCATTTCAACATCGTCGGGCGCGAACGCGGCAGCGGCTACAAGCAGTACAAACGCTGGGAGTACGTCGCTCAAATGGAGCTGAACGACGCGGGCATCAAAATTGCCAACGTAGAACTGGCCCAACGCGCCCGCGATTACCGTCGCGCCGAGCGGCAGCGGCAGGCCGAATCCGGCGGCTTTGCGGGCGACTGGAAAGAACTCGGCCCCACCTACTGGAATGCCACCTCCGCCTGGAGTCCCGGCGTGGGGCGCGTCACTTCTATCGGCATTGACCCAAACAACAACAACCACCTCATCGTGGGCAGCCCCACCGGCGGCGTCTGGAAAACCCTGAACGGCGCCGCCACCTGGACGAATCTCACCGACGACTACTCCACGGTGGACGTGTACGCCCTCGAAATTTCCCCCTACAACAGCAACCACTACCTCTGGGGCAGCACTTCGGGCCGGATATTTCGCTCCACCGACGGCGGTACTACCTGGGCCACCACCGGCAACGTCACCGGCAGCGGACGCGTCAGCCGCATTCAATACCACCCCACCGACCCCAACACGGTGTACGCCGTGTCCGAGTCCAACGGCTTGTTCCGCTCCACCAACAGCGGCGCCACCTGGAGTGCTGTTTCCGGCGCTGGCGGCACCTCGGGATACGACGTGGAGTTCAAACCCGGCGACCCGAACACGATCTACTTTTCCGGCAGAAACGTCTATCGCTCCACCAACGGCGGCACGTCGTTTTCCCAAATCAGCGGCTTCGGCACCGCCAGCAACAACTACAAAATGATGGGCGTGTCGCCCGCCAACCCCAGTATTGTGTACGTTTTGGAGTCCAACGGCGGGCGATTCGGCGCTTTTTACAAATCCACCGACAGCGGGGCGTCGTTCACCAAACTGATTGACGGCGCCGACATCAATTATTTCGGATACAGCGCCACCGGCGACGACGATCGAGGCCAGGCTCCCCGCGACATGGACGTGGCCGTTCGCCCTTCCAATGCCAACGAAGTACACATCGCAGGCATCCACACCTGGAAATCCATCAACGGCGGCACGTCGTTTTCCCTCACGTCCCACTGGGTGCCAGGCACCGCCGCTTCCCTCGGCGTTGGCTACAACCATGCGGATGTGGACATTCTGAAATTCAAGGGCGACACGCTGTATGTCGGCACCGATGGCGGCATTTACCGCAGCACCAACGGCGCGCAATCTTTTGTGGACCGCACGCCGGGCCTCGGTATCCGGGAATTTTACAAAATCGGCGTGTCCAAAACCAATCCCAACGTGGTTTCGGGCGGCTCGCAGGACAACGGTACGGGTGTCATGCGTGGCGCTAACCGGGCCTGGGTGGACTGGCTCGGCGCCGACGGCATGGAGACATTTGTGGACTGGAATAATTCCAATATCCTGTACGGAACCTCGCAGAACGGATCCATGTACCGCTCCAATAACCAGGGCAATTCCTATTCCTCTATTTCCAAACCGCCCGGCGTGGACGACGGCGCCTGGGTTACGCCGTTCGAGCAGGATCCGCAGTTTGCCCCGACCATTTATGTGGCCTTCGCCGATGTGTGGAAAACCAGCAACAACGGCGGTACCTGGACGAAAATTTCCACCTTCGACAACGGGAACATGAACCACATGAAACTGGCGCCTTCCGACAATCAGCGCATCTATGTGGCCCGCGGCTCGTCGTTGTTCACCACAGCCAATGGCGGCGGCGCCTGGACGACCATCACGTCGGCCTGGGGAACCAACAGCATCAGTTTTATCGCCGTACACCCCCAAAACCCACAGCGTCTGCTGATCGTTACCGCATCCGGGGTGTACCACTCCACCAATGCCGGAAGCAGCTGGACAAACATCAGCGCGGGTCTGCCCTCGGGTACCAAATACTGCGCGGCATGGGAAAATACGGGCAAAAACGGCATCTACGTCGGCGGCTTCGGGTTTGTGTCGTACACCAACGACGACCTCGGCGGCCAATGGGTGGGTTTTTTCGAGGGGCTACCCAACGCACGCGTGTACGAACTGGAAATCAACTACGTATCCAATACCATTTTCGCCGGCACGTATGGCCGGGGCCTGTGGGAATCGCCGCTGTACCAGGCATCTCCACCCGTTGCGGCTTTCGATGCCGACAAGCGCCAGGGCTGTCGGGAAATGACCGTCGCGTTCGTGGACAAATCCGCCAACAACCCCACGGCCTGGGAATGGACCTTTACGGGCGGCACCCCGGCTACATCCACCCTGCAAAACCCCACAGTTACGTTTAGCGGGACCGGCGCGTACACCGTCCGGCTGACCGCCTCCAATGATGCGGGCGTGGATACCACCGAAACTGTCGGTTACATCGTCATTCATGGCCCGTCGGCGCCTGCCGTTTCCGGCGCGGAACGCTGTGGCCCGGGAGAAGTGTCCTTTCAGGCAACAGGCACCCCCGGCGACCAAATCAGGTGGTTCGACTCCGAAGCGGCCACCGACCCGCTGTTTACCGGCGACGTGTTCACAACGGATATTACCCAAACTACTACGTTTTACGCCGCCACCGGCACAAATTTCAGCGCAACGCAGCGCGTGGGGCCAACCACCAATACCATTGGCGGGGGCGGCGATCATGCCGGCAACCAATTTTTGATTTTCGATGCGGCAAAACCGTTTCGCCTGAAATCTGCGCTGGTGTACGCCGCCGGGGCCAAAAACCGTACGTTCCAGGTGCGAAATGCCGGTGGCGCCGTTTTGCTGGAAAAAACTGTTTTTGTAAATGACGGGGAAAGTCGCGTCATCCTGGATCTGGATATCCCGCAAGGCGCCGACCTGCAAATCGGCTGCATCACCCAGGCCAACCTGTACCGAAACAATGCCGGTGTAGGCTATCCATATTCCATCAGCGGCGTGGTAAATATCAAAAATTCCACCGCCGGGCTGGATTACTACTACTACCTATACGATATCGAAGTGGAACGCGACGAGGTGTGCGAAAGCGACCGCGTGGCGGTAGTTGGAACGGTAAAACCCTTGGCCGCCGCCGCTAACGTCTCGGCTTCCGGTTCCACGGCGCTGTGCCCCGGCGAATCGGTCGTACTCACGGCGGAAAATGTATGCCCCGGCTGCACGGTACTCTGGTCAAACGGCGAGACTGGGCCGAACATCACCGTTTCTGCGAACGGCCTGTTCTCGGCCACCGTCGGCAATGCCTGCGGCGACAGTCCGGTATCCAATGAAATTGTGGTCGCGGTTGGCGCTGCACCTGCTGCCGCCACCGTCTCGGTTTCCGGTTCCACGGCGCTCTGCCCGGGCGAATCGGTTGTGCTCACGGCTGAAAATGTGTGTCCGGGCTGCACGGTACTTTGGTCAAACGGCGAAACGGGACCGAGCATCACCATTTCTGCGGACGGCCTGTTCTCGGCCACCGTCGGCAACGCCTGCGGCGACAGTCCGGTATCCAATGAAATTGCCGTTGCAGTAGGCGCTGCACCCGCCGCCGCCATGGTCTCGGCTTCGGGGTCCACGGCGCTCTGTCCCGGCGAATCGGTCGTGCTTACGGCGGAAAATGTGTGCCCGGGCTGTACGGTACTTTGGTCCAATGGCGAAACCGGGCCGAGTATCACCGTCTCCGCCGAAGGCGCCTACTCCGTTACGGTCGGCAACACCTGTGGCTCCAGCCCGGCTTCCGAGGCACAGGCCATAACCGCCGCCGCTCCACCTGAAACGCCCGCGATCTCGACTTCCGGTTCCACGGCGCTCTGCCCCGGCGAATCGGTGGTGCTTGTGGCTGAAAACCTCTGTCCCGGCTGCACTATCCTGTGGTCAAACGGCGAAACCACACCCGAAATCACGGTTTTTGCCGCAGGCGACTATAGTGCCGTGGTCGGAAACAACACCAACACGACGTGTAGTGAAAGTCCAATTTCCGACGCGATTACCGTCACCACCATTCAGGCGCCCGGCGCTCCGGCCGTCGTAGCATCCGGCCCCACCTCACTTTGTGGCGACGAATCCGTTGTACTTGCGGTGAACAACCTGTGTACCGGCTGCACCGTCGAGTGGTCCACCGGCGAAACCAGTCCTGCCATTGTTGTTGCCACCAACGGCGCATACACCGCCACCGTCAGCAACGCTTGTGGTGAAAGCCCAGCTTCCGACGGTATTGTGATCACCACCGGTATGGCGCCGGATGCACCAATGCTCAGCGCTTCCGCAGCTGTGCTTTGCCCGGGTCAATCCATCGAAATCACGGCAGGAAACCTGTGCGCCGATTGCACGGTGCTATGGTCCACCGGCGAAACAGGTCCCGCCATTACTATTTCCGCCGAAGGCGCTTACTCGGCTATCGTCACCAATACTTGCGGTATTAGCCCCACATCCGAGGCCGTTACCATCACTACCGACTCGGCACCTGCAACACCGACCGTCTCGGTTTCCGGTTCCACGGCGCTCTGTCCCGGCGAATCGGTCGTGCTCACGGCGGAAAATGTATGCCCCGGCTGCACGGTACTCTGGTCAAACGGCGAGACTGGGCCGAGCATCACCGTTGCTGCGGACGGCCTGTTCTCGGCCACCGTCGGCAATACCTGTGGCGACAGTCCGGTATCCAATGAAATTGCGGTCGCGGTAGGCGCTGCGCCCGCTGCCGCCATGGTCTCGGCTTCCGGTTCCACGGCGCTGTGCCCCGGCGAATCGGTCGTGCTCACGGTAGAAAATGTGTGCCCGGGCTGCACGGTACTTTGGTCCAACGGCGAAACGGAACCGAACATCACCGTTTCTGCGGATGGCGTATTCTCGGCCACCGTCGGCAATGCCTGTGGCGACAGCCCGGTATCCAATGAAATTGCGGTCTCTGTGGGCGCTGCGCCCGCTGCCGCCACGGTCTCGGCTTCCGGTTCCACGGCGCTGTGCCCCGGCGAATCGGTCGTGCTTACGGCAGAAAATGTATGTCCGGGCTGCACGGTGCTCTGGTCAAACGGCGAGACTGGGCCGAGCATCACCGTTTCTGCGGACGGCCTGTTCTCGGCCACCGTCGGCAATACCTGCGGTGACAGCCCGGTATCCAATGAAATTGCAGTCGCGGTAGGCGCTGCACCTGTTGCCGCCACGGTCTCGGTCTCCGGTTCCACGGCGCTGTGCCCTGGCGAATCGGTCGTGCTTACGGCAGAAAATGTATGTCCGGGCTGCACGGTACTTTGGTCAAACGGCGAAACAGGACCGAGCATCACGGCCGTTTTAGGGGGATTGTACATCGCCACGATCAGCAATGCCTGCGGCGATATTCCGGCCGCTAATGCCGTTTCTGTGACAGTCAATCCGCCCTTCGTTCCGGCGGTGCAGGTAGCCAACCTTTGCGAGTTGACTGCGCCATTGGGCAGCAACTACCAGTGGTCGGTGGATGGGGCTATGATTTCCGGCGCCAACGGGCAGTTCTGGTCGGCATTGGTTGCGGGTCAATATGTGGTGTCCATGAATAGTCCGGCGGGATGTCCGGGCGTTTCGGAGCCGGTATTTGCCGAGGCTTGTTTCAGCAGCACAGCTGATTTGGCGGGAGTGTTGTCGGCAAGGGTGTATCCAAATCCGGTGCAGGATCAAATTTTCCTCGATATTCAGACGGTGCGGACAATGAGCGTCCGTCTCGACCTGTTCGCCGCCGACGGGCGTTATGCGGGGCGATTGTACCAGGGCGATATTTTGCCCGGCGGGCAAATTCTGGACATCGCGTTGCCGGAATTGTCGGCAGGTATGTACCGTTACCAGTTGGCGACCGAGTCGGGTATTTTACACGGGAATTTAGTGGTGCTGCGGCGGTAGGGTTTTAAATTAGAAACCGTTGGCCGGGTTCGATTTAGACAGCAGTTTCACGGTCGAGTTTTGGAATTTGCGTTTGGCGACATTGGAAGTGGTTGGCAGTGGTTTTCGGCCAATACCGTTTTGATAAAACGCGATTGATCGGGTAGTTCCGGTGTGCGGCACAGATCATAGCGTAAGCGGTGGTTTGCGCCGATGGCGTATTTCAACCCACCCAGAATATGTTTTAAAAAATCCGGCTCGCCGTATGATGCCTCCGTATGGCCCAGCGCCGTGTAAAACGCCCGGCCGCCGTCAAAATCATGGTGCCACGATACGGGATGATTTGCCCCCATGGTGCCGCCCTGGTAGCTGCTTTCATCCAGCGTCAGCAGCACATGTACTGCGGGATTGAGGTCACGAAAGTTGTACCATTCGTCGGTGCGTTTCCAGGTATCGTCGAGGTGTCGGGTGGCGGGGTGGTCGTGTGTTTTCACGTGGATTGTCGCTTCCTGAATGGCCGGATGGTCCTTAAAGTAGGCCCCGACCAATTCTCCATACCATCCCCAGTCGTACTCGGTATCGGTAGCCGCATGGATGCCCACAAAGCCGCCGCCGGCCTGGATGTAGCGTTCGAAGGCGACTTCCTGTTCGGGGTTCAAGATGTCGCCGGTAGTACTTAAAAAAACGATGGCTGCATACCGACACAGATTTTGATCATTAAAATCGTCGGCGTTTTCGGTCGAATCCAGGAGCATATCGTTCTCCTGGCAAAGCTTGCGCAAGGCCGCTACGGCAACGGGAATACTCGCATGCCTGTAGCCTGCTGTTTTTGAAAAAACAAGAATGCGCGGCGGCAGGTCGTCGGTATGGCAATTTGCCAACGAAAGAAAGAAGACCAGCAGCAAAAATTGGCCGAAACGGTGGTGCCTGTAATTGATTTTGTTTCTCAATTTAAACATGGTGGTTTTCAACGTAGAATTACTAAAAAAACGGCGGTTGCAGCTTTTTGCTGCAACCGCCGGAATTATTTTACAGAAAAAAAGGAGTACAACTTAGTACCCGGGGTTCTGCTGCGCGGCGAGTACCGGATTGGTGTTGAGTTCCGATATTGGGATAGGCCAAATGAACCGGTAGTCGTCGTACGGAATAGCGGGTAAGCCTAGCGTGCCGGTGTAGTTGCCGTTGGCGTCATAATTAACGCCTGGACCCCAGCTGGCAAAGGTGGTCTGGTTGTAAAATGCTTTGGCTGGAATACCTCCTGTGGAGAAGTCTGGGTCTTTGGCCAAGCGGTGGATATCAGCCCACCGGCGACCTTCACCCAGAAACTCAATGCGGCGCTCATTCAGCACGGCTTGCAGCATGGCCTTGGCATCGGCAAAAGAGGCAGCCGTGAACTGGAGGGCTGGATCGGTCACCGCGCGATTGCGCACCATGTTGAGCATTTCTAATGCTGTGGTCGTATTGGGTGACGGTACACGCAGGTGTGCTTCGGCCACGTTCAACACCACTTCGGCGTAACGGATGATCGGGTTCCAATCGTCCTGGTTGGTGACGTTGCGGTATTTGTTGCTGAAATACGCCCGGTTGTTGCTCTTGGCCAGTTGTGTACGGCGCAAGTCGGTTGCATCCCAGAACGGTGCGTTGAAAATGATCGGGCTGATCGCAACCAGAGCACGTCCCGGGGCAATGGAGTACATCACCGGTAGGGCGCCGTTCACGAAGGGGTTGTCCACATTGGAATTTTCAATAGAAAAGATGGACTCGGTATTCGTCGTGAAACTGGCGAAAGGCCCTTCGGGTGCAGCGGTAAGGCTGTATGCGCCACCGATCAGTTTGTTGCCTTCGGTGATAACCATGTCCCAACGACCCATATGTTGATAAACACGGGTTTTAAGGGCAATAGCAGCACCGGAGGTTGCGCGGCTGATGTTGAGCGTTCCAGTGCGTGTTGCGGGCAGGTTTTGCTCGGCGTAGTTCAGGTCTTCGATCAACAGGTCGTAACATTCTTTAACGGTGTTCCGGCCTTGTTCCTGTGCAGCATCTTTGGAAGCTGCCGTGTTGACGGCTCTGGTGCGGTAAGGTATGCCGAGGTGCGAAGCATCCGTTGTGTGTGCGTACGGGCGAGCGAAGTGTACAAGCAGTTCGTGGTTCGCCAACGCACGCAGGAAGCGGGACTCCCCTTCGTAGGCTTTTGCCTGTGCTTCTGTGAGTACACCTGCCGCTTGAGCAGCCTGTACGCCTTCGATAACGATATTGGCTTTGTTGACCAGGCCAAAGAGCGTTTCCCAGTGGTACTGGTTGTTGGCTGTGGTCGGGTTGTAGGTGGACTCGTAGGTGAACGCGTAAAAAGCAGCTACGTTGAGCATGTCTTCGCCGCGGCAGTCACCCTGCGACACATTGGCGGCGCCAAACGGGTAGCCACGCACGGCACCTCCAGCATAGAAGCCACTTTGGGCAGCGTCGTACACGCCGACCATAGACAGGGCGCAGCGTTCCGGTGTAGAAAATGCGGCCGTTTCCGTGATTCGGTCGAACGGCTGCAGGTCTGTTACGTCTTTATCGCAGGCGATTGTTGCTGCGCTGATCACCAGCACCGCCGCGAATGCACGTATGAGTATGATTGATTTACTAATATTCTTCATCGTTTAAAGTTTTTTTGTTTAGAAACCAAGGTTGGCGCCAATTGTGAACACTTGCTGTTGTGGGTTGCCGTTCCAGTCCACACCAAAACCGTTGGTGTTGGTCTCCGGGTCTAGGCCCTTGTAACCGGTGAACGTGAGCAGGTTTTGTGCTTGCACAAAAATCCGCAGCGATTCGATAGTCAGGCGCTGGGTCATGGATTTGGGCATGGTGTAGCCGAGTGCCAAGTTGCCGAGGCGCAGGAAGTCGCCTTTTTCTACCCAGCGCGTGGAAGCCACGTTCGGGTTGTTGATCGAGTTGCTGGCATTCAGGCGCAGTTTCGGTGTCATCCCGTCGCCAGGATTTTCCGGGCTTTGCCAGCGACCGAGGATTTCTTTGCCGTTGTTGCCAAAACCCATGTCCAGCAGGTCAATGCGGGTGCGGTTCATGATGACGTTGCCGCCGGAGAAACGGAAGAAAATATTCAGGTCGAATGCACCGAGGTAGAAGTTGTTGTCGAAACCACCGAACCACTTGGGCAGTACGGTACCGAGTATACGGCGGTCTGTAGCAGCGGAAAGCGGGTTGGCAGCACCAACAGCACCGGGTTCATCCGGGTTGAACACGGTGAAAGCACCCGAAACGATGTTCTGCTGAGCATACGTTCCGTCGGCTTTTAGGTACACCGGGTTGCCGTTGGCAGGGTTGACACCGTAGTAGTCATACCCATAAATGGCATTGATGGGTTCACCTGCGCGAATGATGTTGTTCTCGCCGATGATATCCTGATCGCTGCCGTCGAGGTTTTTGACCAGTGAAACCACTTCGTTGTTCTGCGTGGAGAAGTTCAGGCTGGAGTTCCAACGGAAGTTTCCGCGACGCAGTACCATGGCATCCAACGTAAGTTCGATACCGTCGCCGGTCATGCTGCCGATATTTTGGAAAATCCGGTTGCCGGGGATACCCAGCGACGGAGCCGTCGGTGCACTCAGGATAATTTCATCGTTGTCCTGACGCCAGTAGGCGACAGAAGCATTGATACGGTTGTCGAACAAACCAAAATCAAGACCAAAGTCAAGTTTCTTCTGGGCTTCCCACTGCAGGCCGTCGTTGCCGAAGTTGTTGTAGGTGATACCATTCTGCAAGCCGTACGGAGCGGAGCCATAGGAACCGATGTACGGGTAGTTGCCAATACGCACGTTGCCTACTTCGGCGTATGAACCGCGCAGTCGAAGATCGGAGATCACGTTGGAAATACCGTCACCCCAGAAACCTTCTTCCGAAATACGCCAGGCAAACGAAGCGCCGGGGAAGTAACCTACGCGGTTTGCTTCGGCCAGAGACGAAAGTGCGTCGCGGCGAATGGAGGCGCTGATGTAGTACTTGCGGTTAAAGTTGTAGTTCACACGTCCCAGGTAGGAAGCAATACCATTTTCGCCGATACCGCCATCAATAGCCTGGTTGGAGTAGGTACCCGACACGATGTTTTCCTGAAAGAACCGGTCCGACAAGTTGGATACGGTGCCCTGGAAGAACGTATTGCGCTGTTTCTGGTACTCTTGCAGTACGGTGAGGTCCAGATTGTGTTTTTCAGCAAAGGAATGGCTGTACGTCAACATGTTCTGCCAGTTCCAGCGCAGGGAAGGCGAAAACGACTGGGATACCCGGCCGCCGGCCGAATAACCGTCGCCGTGGCGCGGGTCCTGGAAGAGGTAGTCGTCCACGTAGTTGCCGTCAATACCGACTTGTGTGCGGAATGTAAGGCCTTTCAACAGGGCAACTTCGCCATAGACGTTGCCCAGCAAGCGGGTATTCACAGACCGGCGCTTGTCGTTGTCCAGAACAAAACGCTGGTTGGGGATACCGTTGGCGATTTCGATGCGGTTGTTGCCACGGCCGAGAGTACGCGGGTTAATTTCGTCCAGATTGTAGCCTGTCGGGTCATTGGCATCGTACACCGGTACATTCGGAAGCATCCGCATGGCCGCATACGTGTTGCCCGACAGGTTGTTCGAACCGGTGAGCGGGCCAAGGTTTTCCTGGCGGGTAACACCGCTGGAGAAACCAATTTTGAGCCACTTGTTTACTTTCTGGTCAATGTTGGCGCGGAACGTGTAGCGGCTCAGGCTGTTTGCCACCGAGATACCTTCCTGGTCGGCATAGCCCAGCGAGAAATAGTAGTTGGTGAAGTCGCTGCCGCCTGATACCGAGAAGACGTGGCTGTGTTGCATCGCGTTGCGGAAGATAGCATCCATCCAGTCGGTCTCGACCAGATTGCCCTGTGCGTCGTACATCAGGTTGGCAATGGGCACGGTGTCACCGGTAGCCCGGCTTTTTTCATTATTGATCGTGACAAAGTCTTCGGCGCCCAACAGATCGAACAAGTTGGTCGGCCGGGCCGAGCCTACATACATATCGTAGGTAAACTTCGGTTTGCCTTTTTTACCACGTTTGGTCGTAATGAGCATAACGCCATTCGCCGCGCGCGAGCCGTAGATAGCCGTAGCTGCGCCGTCTTTCAAAATTTCGTACGATTCGATGTCGGACGGGTTCAAGTCGGCCAACGCGTTCATCGGCGTAAAGCCACCCTGATTGCCGTCAAAAATCGGAACGCCGTCCACCACAACCAGTGGGAAGGTACCGGAGGAGATTGAGTTTACCCCGCGGATACGGATTTGCGGCGGAGCACCCAGGATACCGCTGGGAGCAGTCACCTGCACACCAGCCGCACGACCAGCCAATTGTTGGTCGAAGCTGGGTGTAGCCAGGTTGGCCAGGGCCTCACCTTTAACTTGCGAAATGGAACCCGTTACGTCGCGCTTCAACTGCGTACCGTACCCTACTACGACGACCTCATCCAGATAAGCACTGCTGGGTTCCAATACGATGTTATACTCGTTGGAAGCGGTGATGGGCACTTCTTGTGCAAGAAAGCCTGTGTACGAGAACCGCAGCAAGGTAGCGCCTGCGGGAATTTCCACACGGAACTTGCCTTCAATGTCGGTACGCGCACCGGTAGATGTTCCAAGAACAGCTACTGTTGCTCCAATCAGGGGATCCCCTTCATTGGAGGTTACCTTCCCGGTAACCGTTCGTTGCCCTAAGGCGATGCCGGCGCTAAAGAGTAGCATTGCCAGCCCAAGTAAAATCCTGTTCATACTAGAAAGTTTGGTTAGTGAATAAATGATTAAATCTATGTTAAGTCTGCAAAGGAAACCAGAGCTTCGACAAAGTAGAACTTTTCCAGCCTTATTTTTTTTACCTAAATTTGTCAAAAAATAAAAATGTCCAAACAAACTAACTGGGGTATCGTCGGGCTTGGACGTATTGCACGCAAGTTTGCCGATGATCTGTGCCTTGTTCCCAATGCCCGGTTACACGCAGTAGCATCTACTGCACTTGACCGCGCGCGCGCGTTCGCCGATACGTACGACGCCCCGCACGCATACGGACGCTACGAGGATATGTTGAATTGCCCCGACCTGGATGTGGTTTATATCGCCACACCGCATGTCCTGCACTGCGAAAACGCGTTGCTTTTTTTGGAAAAAGGCATCCCGGTCGTGTGCGAAAAGCCCATGGCCATGAATCGTCAGGAGGTCGTCCGCATGGTCAATGCCGCACGCCGAAACCGGGCATTCCTGATGGAGGCGCTCTGGACGCGTTTTATCCCGGCAGTGGACTACGCGCTGGCGCTGGCGGCGCAGGGCGAGATTGGACACATTCACACCGTAAAAGCCGATTTTGGCTTTCACATGCCCTTCGACCCCAATTCCCGGATTTTCAACAAAGCACTCGGCGCCGGCGCCTTGCTGGATATCGGGATTTATCCGGCCCTGCTCGCTTTGTTCTTGTTTGGGAAACCGATGCCGGAAGACATTCTGGCGGCGGCCACCTACACCGTCACCGAAGTGGATGAATCCTGCGCGTTTACTTTTCAGTATCCCGAAAAACGGTTGGCGCTCGGCCACGCCACAATCGCTGCCAATACCCCGGTGGAAGCCTGGATTCACGGTACGGAAGGCTCCATTTACCTGCACCCACGCTGGCACCATGCGCAGAAAGTGACGGTGTCGCACTACGAAGGCAATAGCGAGCGGCAGTTCGATACGGCGTTTCCTTATCCCGGGTGGGGCTATCAGTTCGAAGCCGCCCATGTCATGGAGTGCCTGGAACAACAACAACTCGAAAGCGACCTCGTCCCTCTCGATTTTTCCCTGGACCTCGCCGAAACACTGGATACCATCCGGGAAAAAATCGGACTCATCTATTGATACTTTAACCGCCGCGCTTGATGAAAACACCAGGCGCGGCAATGGGAAAACCCTCCAACCCTCCAACCTTCTAACCCTCCAACCAGCAACCTTCCAACCCTCCAACCTTCTAACCCTCCGTAATGATCTACGAATTCAACGGTTTCCGCCCGGTCATCCACGAAAGCGCGTTTGTGCACCCGCAAGCGGCCGTCACCGGCAACGTCATCATCGGGCGCGATGTGTATATCGGTCCGGGCGCGGCGATTCGCGGCGACTGGGGTCGTATCGTTATTGCCGACGGCTGCAACGTACAGGAAAACTGCACGATTCACATGTTCCCCGGTATCACGGTGTACTTGCACGAGTCCGCGCACATCGGGCACGGCGCCATCGTGCATGGCGCCACGATTGGCCGCAACAGCCTCATCGGAATGAACGCCGTACTGATGGACGAGGTGGAAATCGGCGAAGAGTGCGTCGTGGGCGCGTTGTGTTTTATCAAAAGCGGCGAGAAAATCCCGCGGCGCAGCCTCGTCGTGGGCAATCCCGGCAAGATCATCCGGGAGGTGACCGACGAGATACTGGCCTGGAAAACCGAGGGCACCCGCCTGTATCAGCAACTCCCCGGACAGTGCTACGATTCCCTGCGCCCCTGCGAGCCGCTGCGCGAAATGCCGGATGATCTGCGCGAACAGGAAGCCGACTATACGATTTGGAAGAAGCGAAAATCGTAGGCCGTCTGGGAGTTTATTGCCGTATCAATTTCACCGTCCGCCACCGCTCGCCTGTTTTTCGAATTTTCAGCACATAAAAACCGGTGGGCAGATCGCCTGTCCAGAGTGCTTCTCCGCCCTGAAGGGTTGTACTGCGCAGGCGCTTGCCGGCGGCATTGCTGATTTGCACGTCCACTTTTTCTGTTGCGGTTACACCGGAAATACGCACCCATGAGCCGGCGGGATTGGGAAACACGCCCAGCGGTTCCGACGGCGCCTGCGAGCCGCCGGTGGAGGTAACTGCCCCGGCAAACAACCAGATGTATGCCGCCGGAAATTCGCGGCGCCAGAACCACTCGGAGTGCTGGCCGTCGGGAGGCACCGTGTAGTATTTTTCGTTAGCCTCGAAACCGGCGGTGTCCATGGCATCGGCCACCACTTGCATGTTCTGCGCCACGGATGCGGGTTCCTGGCCGCCGGCGAGGAAAAATACACGCGCCGCGCCTTCGCGCGGGTTGCCGGCTACATGGGCAGCCGGATTGCTTCCCCCAAACCAAAATGCCGGGGAAAAAATACCCGCTCGCGAAAACACATCCTGCCGCTCCGAAAAAGCATACATCGAAATGATGCCGCCCATGCTGCTGCCCATGATACCGGTGGTCGTGCGGCCGGGCAGGGTGCGGAACGTGGAGTCAATGTGCGGTTTCAGGGTGCCGGCAATGAACTCCACGTATTCGTCGCCCTGGCCGCCGGCATTGTACTCGGCATTGACCCAGGGCGAGTACTCGTTGAGGCGCTCGCCGCCGCCGTTGTCAATGCCCACCACGATGCAGCCGTAGTCGCCCTGCTGGTGCAGGGTGTTGAGGGATTCGTCCACTTCCCATTCGCCGGAAAAACTGGTGGCGGCATCGAACAGGTTTTGAGCGTCGTGCATGTACAAAACCGGGTATTTTTTGGTTGTGGTGTGGTAGTCGGGCGGCAGGTAAATCCAGATGCGGCGGTTGCGGTTGAGCTGCGGCATGTAGAAATTACTGGACAGGATACTGACGTTGGGTGCTGCGGTGGAATTGCTGCCGCCGAGGTCTTCCCAGGAAAGGATGGTCAGGTTTACCGTGGTCGGTTGTCCGGAGTAGGTCAGTACGCGATCGGGCAGGTAGCCGCCATTGGTATTGCCCTCCACGGTGGCCCAGCTGCCGCGGGTGAATTTGAACTTCACCTCGCCTGCGGGCGGGTTTACGGTGATGCTGTACGTGCCGTTGCCCTGCGGAGCGAGGATCGTGTTCGGGTCGCCGGCCGTCCAGCCGTTGAAGGTACCGACGGCGTGAATATTGGCTCCGGCGGGAGTGTTCATGGGTATTGCCGTGACACGGAGGGTCAGTTGGCTAAAGGCCGCCGGCAGGAATAGCTGGGCAAAAAATGCGGCAAGCAGGAGCGGGGAAAAGCGGTTTTTTTTCATAAAAATGGAAGGTAAGTACCTGGACCGGGGATGTCTGAATATTTTGTCGGCGCAAAGGTCGGGACAAAACACCCTGACTCCTGCACTATTGCCCCCCGGATTTCTCCCGATCCAGCACAAACTGCATGGTTTGGTCACTTTCGAACGCCTTGGGCCGGAGGGTAGCATCTGTGCCGGCCTCTGCATTCAAGCGAAAGGTCGTATCGCTCGTCCATTCCAGAATACCGTACAGTGTTTTATCGGTGAGCGGCCCGGATTGGAAACCGTACAGATCCAGTTCGACCGGCTGTTTGGTGCAGTCGTATCGGAACTGCATTCGGACAGTGTCCATTTGGCTGCCAAATCGGGTAAGCCAGAGCGCATTGCCCTTTTGCTGAAAAATAATGCATTGGCCTTCTTTGGTGGACCATCGCCCGCGGAGTTCGCGGCAGGCAGGGGCTTCGCAACCGGTGCCGGATAAAATCGCCACCAGCGCAAGGCAGGAAATCAGGGCATACGGGTACATGCTGTGCTGTTTCATATCGTCTTCGTTTTGTACGGACAATGATACGAAAGACCAACTTGCGCTGCTAGGGTGGCTTGGTGTTTCCGTGGAGAAAAATGTTGTCGCATCGGGGCGCTTTGCGGGATGCTACATGGTATGCGGATGCCGGTCCCGACACATCCATTTCGTTAGCCGGCGCCAACGGATCAAAGCACGCTCCCGCGCCAGCCGAAAAATAAGAGCGTGTTTAAAATTTAGCCGCTGGGTTACGGAAGGCCAATTTTGTATATCTATGCGTTAAGATTTTCGCCGTAGGCTCCCGGCTACGGCTGCAAATTTTGCCTTGATAGAAACAAATTTGGCTCGCCCTCGCTCCAGCACTAAAATCTAAACACGCTCTAAAGCACTTAGGCCTCGGCATTCGTAACAAAATACTTCAAATCATCATGCTTAAATCTACGCTCGTCCTGTTAGCAGCGCTGCTGCCCTTATCACTCTGCGCCCAAACACTCGAATGGGCCCGGCAAGCCGGCGCCAATAATATCGATATCGGCAGCGCTCTGGAATTCGACGCCGCCGGCAATATTTTCAGCACCGGTTTATTCAGGCGCACCGTCGATTTCGATCCCGGACCGGGCGTCTTCAACCTGATCACCAACAACAGCCCGGATGTTTTTGTCCAAAAACTGGATGCAACGGGCAATTTCATCTGGGCAAAATCCATCAGCGGGAACGGATACGATGTGGCATACGATATCGCTATTGATGCGCTCGGCAATATTTACCTGACCGGTATGTTCCAGGAATCGGCCGATTTCGATCCCGGGCCGGGCGTTCATACGCTTTACTCCCAAGGCTATTTTGATGCGTTTGTATGCAAACTTGACAGCGCGGGGAACCTGATCTGGGCGCGCAGCATGGGCAACCTGAGCGAGGAACAAGGCCGCTCGATTGCCGTGGACAACTCCGGCAATGTCTATACGGCAGGAGTGTTCGAGTTTGATGTGGACTTCAACCCGGGTCTGGCCGATGCGGATACCTTCACGCTCCTGGGCAGCTTCAACGACGTGTTCATTCAAAAACTGGACGCCGACGGCAATTTCCTCTGGGCCAGGCGATTTGGCGAATTGTATAACGACAATGTCACCGATCTGAAAATCGCCCCCGACGGCCAGATTCTCGTGTTCGGACATGTAACCGGAACCCCCAAATACGGAACGATCGCTGCCACCGACTCCATCACGGTCAACGGTACGGATCCATTCCTGCTCCGGATCGACCCCGACGGCCAACTGGTGTGGGCCAAATATTTCGGCGGCCCTTTACTGGACCAGGCCGCTTTCATGCAACTCGATGCCGACGGCAATATCTACACCGGCGGTTCTTTTGCGGGTACAGCCGACATGGACCCCGGGCCCGGGCTGTTCGAGTTCAGCACCCCTGCATGGACGCGCGGCAACTTTCTGCAGAAACTGGACCCCGACGGCAATTTTCTCTGGGCCATGCAGTACGCAACCGGTGTCTCTCCCGCCGGCCTCGAAATCGATGCAGACGATAACTTGATCCTGATGGGAACGCTTCAGGGGACGGCCGACCTGGACCCCGGACCGGCTGTGCAATATTTTACCGCTTTGGGCGACTATGACTATTTCGTGCAGAAACTGGATACCGACCGCGAACAGGTGTGGGTGCAGGTATCCGGCGGACCGAATACCGAAGGCTTTTCCGACTTGCGTATCGACACCAGCGGCGCCATTTTCCTCATCGGAGGATTCCGCGACAGCATCGATATTAACCCCGGACCGGAGCCTACGATACTCAAATCCAAGGGCTTGGATGACATTTTCTTACTGAAATGGCAGCAAGGCCTCGATTTTAACGGCCGGGTGTTTCACGACCTCAACAACAACCAGGCGTTCGACCCAGGAGAGCCGCCACTGCCCAACATGGTATTGGCCGTACCCGGCGTAGGCCGCTACACCAGCACAAACAACCTGGGGAAATTCAGGTTCAACGCCGAAGTCACGGGCGATACCCTGGTGGCTATCATGCCGCGTACATTTTGGACGGCCATACCGGCATATTATGTTCCCGATTCCAGTCAGACGCCCATGGATTTTGCCGTACACATCCAGCCGGGTTTGCAGGATATCTCCGTGAGTGCCATTGCCGTAACGCCTTTTCAGCCGGGCAGGGAAACGGAAATTCTGATCCAGGTACGCAACAACGGTTCGGCGAGAGCCGACTCGGTACTTGTGACATTTTCGTTCAAAGAACAGTCCGGCTGGGTAACGCTTGTGGATGCCGAGCCTGCCCCCCTGGCTGTATTGGGTGACTCCCTGGTGTGGCAAATCGACTCGCTGGAAATTGATTCCCTGACCATCCTTAAACTCACCCTGAAAACATCGGCCAGTGCGGTGCCGGGCGCCATGGTCACCTACCGCGCGGAGGCTTTGCAAACCGGCGACATCTATCCGCAGGACAACCGCTTCGAAGAGGAAACCCTCATTGTCGGCTCCTATGATCCGAACGACAAACAGGTCTCACCCGATTTGTTTTCCCCCGGGCTGCTGGATTCCATCAAGTTGCGCTATCTGATCCGCTTTCAAAACACCGGAAATTTTCCTGCAACCCAGGTACTGCTCCTCGACACCTTATCGGAAAGCCTTGACCTGGCCACCCTGAAGGTGATTGGTACCAGCCATCCCTGTACCTGGCGCGTGCGGAGTGGGCGGATACTGGAGTTCTTGTTCGCCGACATCGCCCTGCCGGACAGCATCAGTAATGAACCGGGCAGTCACGGTTTTGCCGCTTTTACCATACAGCCCAGGCGCGACCTGTCGCAAGGGGATTCGGTCCAAAACCGCGCTGGTATCTATTTTGATTTCAACGCGCCTGTTCTGACCAATCAGGCGGTCACCGCCGTTGATCGCGACCAGGACGGCGACGGCTTTTTCAGTCAGGAAGACTGCGACGACCTCGCGCCTTCCGTGTATCCGGGCGCCCCTGACCTTCCCGGCAACGGTATTGACGAAGATTGCGACGGGCAGGACGCTACCGTGGCCGTCAGAGAAACCTCCCCGCTGCCGTCGTTGTCGATTTGGCCCAATCCTGCGCATAACCAGGTACTGGTCGGGTTCGGCGCACTAGAAACCGGTATTTTGGAGATATGGACGGCAACCGGGCAACTACTGTTTCAACAGCGCATCAAAGGGCAGGGCAGTTGTACCCTGGCAGCAGGCGATTACCCACGCGGGGGGTGCATCCTGCGTTTTAGCAGCGATGATGGACGGGTGATGGTGGGGCGGGTTGTTTTGGATTAAACCAGTCCGTTACAACATTCCCTCGTCTGCAAAACTGTAGTATCCCCGCTCGGATACGATGAGGTGGTCGAGCAAGGGCAGGTCAAGCAGTTCGCCCGCTTTGCGCAGGCGGCGGGTGAGTTCGATATCGGCCTGACTGGGTTGCAGGTTTCCGGAGGGGTGGTTGTGTACGGCTATTGCGGCGGCGGCACGCGCATCGAATGCCGTTTTGAACAGCAGTTTCACATCTACCACGGTACCGGCCATGCCGCCGGTGCTGAGCCGCTCGCGGGCAAATACCTCGTTGGCTTTGTTCAGCAGCAGCAGCCAGAATTCCTCGTGGTGGAGATCGGTGAGCAGGGGCGCCATGGCATGGAAGGCATCGCGGCTGCCGGTGATACGCGGGCGTTCGCGCAGGTCGGACAACTGGCGGCGGCGGCCCAGCTCCAGCGCCGCAGCGATGGTAATGGCCTTGGCTTCGCCGATACCCTTAAAGCGTTGTAATTCCGGAATGGAGCGCTTGCCCAGCTCGTGCAAATTCCGGTCAACGGAAGAAAGGATGTCCTGGGCCAGCGTCACGGCGCTTTGCCCCACCGTGCCGGAGCCAATCAAAATAGCCAGTAGTTCGGCGTCGGACAGGGCGCTTTTGCCCTTTAGCAGCATTTTTTCACGGGGGCGGTCCTCTTCGGCCCAGGCGGTGATGGCGCGATAGGTGTTCGGTTCAGGCATTGTTATATTTTTTAGGTGGTTGGGTCGCCGGTTTTAGGCAGAATCACGGTATTTCCAAGATACCTTTGTCCGCCCAAACCAGCTTGTTGTATTTTCTTACTGCAAAAAAGCAAAGAAACTCGTGGACTCCGCGCAAAAATTTCCGGTACTGCTTTTTGACGGGGTCTGCAACCTCTGCAATGCCTCTGTGCAATGGGTGCTCCGCCACGACCGTGACGGGCGTTTCCGGTTTGCGGCCCTGCAATCGGAAACGGGACAAGCGCTGCTGGCGCGTTTCGGCCTGAATCAGGAGCATTTTGATACGGCGGTGCTGGTGGATGGCGACCGGATATTCACCCGCTCCGATGCCGCGCTCGAAATCCTGCGACAGCTCGGTTTTCCGTGGTCGGTAGTGGCGGTATTGCGGTGGGCGCCCCGGTCGCTGCGCAACGTCGTGTACGACTGGGTGGCCCGAAACCGCTACCGGTGGTTTGGGCGCCAGGAGAAATGCCTGCTGCCCCGCCCGGAATGGAAACAGCGTTTTTTGTAAGAGCGTGTCTAGAATTTAGTGCCGCTTGCTGCCCGGCGACTAAATTCTAGACACGCTTTAAACCATAGTTCCTGTACTTTTACCCAAATTTTTTACCATGACGATACTCCGAATAAAAAATTGGCTGCTCCCGTTGGGTCTGGGCTTGCTGGCTGTTTGTTTGTGGCCTGCCTGCAAATCCGACACCACCGGCGCCTGCGGCAACATCGAATTCAAAAAAGAAAACACGGTGACCGTGCGCATGGAAGCAGCGGCCACATCCCTCAATCCTATCCTGCCCGGCCCCGGCTACAACCGCTACGCATCAGCCAACATCTTTCAGCAGCTGGCTACCGTGGAGCCGAAAACACTGGAACTGGTGCCGGTTCTGATCAAAAAAATTCCCCAGGTCTATACCGTTGCGAGCGGCCCGCACCAGGGCGCCCTCGCCTACGATTTTGAAATTTACGATGAAGCCACCTGGGACAACGGCACGCCCGTGACGGCACAGGATTTCCTTTTTTCGTTAAAAATAATCTACCACCCCCTGTTGCCACTGGGCGAATGGCTGGGCTATTTCGAATACCTGAAAGCGGTGGAACCGGACCCGACCAACCCGAAAAAATTCACGGTCTATTTCACTAAGTTTTACATCCTCGCCCTCGAAACGCTCTGCCAGTTCCCCATTTACCCGGCCTACAACTACGACCCGGATGGTGTGCTTGCCGGCGTGCCCATGGCCGATTTCCAAAACCCCGCGCGGATGCAGGAACTCCTTGCATCCAATCCCGCGCTCACCGCGTGGGCCGAGGCGTTCCAGTCGCCGCGTTTTGCCAACGACAAAACTGCCATCTCGGGTAGTGGCGCCTATCGGCTGGAAAACTTCGACGTGGACCAGGGTCTGGTTTTTGTGAAAAAACAAAACTGGTGGGGCGACAAATTAGCTGCCGACAACCCATACCTGGCTGCTTACCCCGAAAAAATAATTTACCGGTTCGTCAAAGACGAAGGCCCCACCGAAAGCCTGATACGAAATGGCGACCTCGATGTGGTGCCGGCACTGTCGCCAACCAAGTTTTTGGAACTGAAACGCGATACCTGCCTGGGGATGCGCTACGACTTCGAACTGGTCGGCGCCAATTCGTATGGCCGTATGATGTGCAACATGACCAATCCACGGCTGGCCGACAAGCGGGTGCGGCAGGCACTGGCGCACGCTATTGATTACGACTACCTGCTGAATACCGTCTGGGAAGGATTGGCTGCCCGCTGCGTCAGTCCGGCCAACCCCGCCAAGCCGTTTTATGCGCGGGACCTGCAACCTTACCCGTACGACATACAGAAAACAAAAGCACTACTGGCCGCTGCCGGCTGGTCGGATTCGAACGGCAACGGTATTGTGGATAAAACCATAGACGGCGCCCTGGTCGAGATGGAACTTTCGCTGATGACTGCGGGCGCTGCGCCCGTCTCCAGTGCAGCCGCCAAGAGCATCCAGACGACTGCCCGCAGCGCAGGTATTGCCATCAATATCGTGGAAGACGATATCCGCGTGATTTCCCAGAAAACCCGCCAGGGCGATTACGACCTGGCCATCACCGGGGCAACGCTGTTTCCCGGACTGTGGGAGTTATACCAGTCCTTTCACACCAAAAGTATCGGCGCCGGCAACCGTTACGGGTTTTCCAACACGGAAATGGATCGCCTGATCGAAGCCATACGGACTGAGCCGGACGACCTGCGGCGCAATGTGCTTTATATCCAGGCACAGCACCTGCTGTACGACCAATTGCCCGAGATTTTCCTGTACTCGCCGCAGCAGCGCATTGCGGTGAACAAACGGTTTAAATATGTGATCTCCCCCAATCGCCCCGGCTACTACGAGCAGTATTTCCGATTGCTAGAGTAATTTCGGGCCGGTGACTTACGGGTGCGGCTACCTGCCAAAAACCCATTCATCATTTATCATTCATCATTTATCATTCAGCACAATGGCATTTGAAGTAGAAGGAAAAATGCATCGCCTTTTTCCCACAGAACAAAAAACGGCAAGTTTTCAAGCCCGCGAATTCGTCCTGGAAATTCCGGACGGCAATTACCCCCAGTTGGTCAAGTTTCAGGCCGTTCAGGAGCGCTGCGCGTTGCTGGATACATTCAATGAAGGCGACAGGATCAAGGTTTCGTTCGACTTGCGCGGCCGCGAGTGGAACGGAAAATACCTGACCAACCTGAACGCATGGCGCATCGAACGGGCCGGCGAAGGCGGCGGAAGCACGACTGCTTCGGCTCCGGACGAGCGTTTTCCGGCAGATCCGTTCCCGGAGTATAACAGTGCCCCGCCGACGCCGCCAACCAATACGGACGATCTGCCGTTTTAAGTGCAGCGTGTTAGTGCGTGTTTAAATTTTAGTGCTGGAGCGAGGGAGAGCAAATTTTGTTTCTATTGAGGCAAAATTTGCAGCCGTAGCCGGGTGCCTACAGCGAAAATTTTAACGAAAATAGAAATAAAATTGGCCGCCCGTAGCCCAGCGACTAAATTTTAAACACGCTCTTAGTGCCGCGGAGGTACACCGAGGATACAACCGCTCAGAGCGAAATTTAAACACGCTCAGCAGTTGTATCCTCGGTCACACTACTGGACATTTTTGTTTTTCGGGTATCCAGACCTTCCAGGTTTTCAAAACCTGGAAGGTCTCGTTCCAAAAATGTCCAGTAGTATGCTCCTCGGTACTTCTCTGTGAAACCGCCAAATACAAACACACTATGCGAACCACGATTTTGTTGTGTTTGATGCTTTTCGCGATAACCTCCGGGAGGTCGCAAACCCTGTCGAGCATCAGCTCCCGGTGGAGTGATTCTTTTGTGGAATGGGAACTCTACACACGGGCAACCGACTCCATACCGGCAGAAGAGGAGGGTGAAGCGTCGGAGGCCCCCGATGAGGAGTTGTTCGGCGAACTCAAACTGCGCTGGCTCAATATGCGCGACGACTGGACGGAGTGGGACTTCAGTCTCGGCGAAGAGCGCGGTACCATCCGGATGAAATGGAAAGACGATCCCTCCCAGTGGGAATTGCGTACCTACAGCGGCTCGGTAGTCACGATGCGGGCTGCCTGGAAAAACGACCCTTCCGAATGGCGCGTCACCGACAACAACTTTTCCCTGACCCTGCGCAGCCGATGGACCAGCCAGTTCGACGAATGGCTCGTTCAGGACAATAATCGGGGCACTTTTTACCTCTACACCATGACCGAGGGTGATCCGCGCGACTGGGCTATTGACGACCGGCTGGACGCCTCCGTGTCGCAGCCGATGAAAATGGCGCTGATCTTTTTGACCATATTCCACTCCACGCCGCGCCTTTGACGCGGATTCTGACATTTCATGGAATATTTACCGGGTATTGGGCCAACAAAAAACCGCTTGGCCGCGTCTTTCCGGTAATGTCATCGCGCTTCACCTGCTGGGCGCATTTACCCACATCAAACTTTACGGTATGAGAAAATCAATACTTGCCGCGCTACTTCCGCTTTTGGGCGGTGTGGTCGCTGTGGCCCAACCTTCAAATGACAACTGTACGAACCCTATCCCGATTGCGAATGTGGTGAACTATTGCAGTCCAATCAATGCCTTTACCAACGTGGCGGCTACGCCATCGGGATACGGGCCGGCCAACTGCTTTGGCTCGGCGGGTAACGATGTCTGGTTTTCATTTGTGCCACAATTTACCGACGCGACGGTGATCGTGCGCGGCGCTACGGCACAGGGGCCGGGCGGCACACTGCGCAACCCTCAGATTGCTATTTACTTCGGCACCTGCGGCGGGGTGCTCAACGAGGTGCAATGCGAAAGTTCCACCAACAATACGCACATCGCGGAGGCCAGCGAAAGTGGCCTGCTGGTAGGCTCCACGTACCTGATCCGGGTGCAGGGTTTCAACAATAACACCGGCACATTTCAACTCTGTTTGAATAATTACAACCCGCCTGCCGATCCAAAATCCGACTGTCCGCAAGCATCCGTGCTGTGCGATAAATCGCCGTTTGTGGTGCAGAGCGTGACCGGTGCGGGTAGCGATATTACCGAACTGAACGATGCCGCGTGTTTTTCCAACGGCGTGCCAGGAAACTTTGAGAGCAACTCCACGTGGTTTACCTGGATTTGCGCTACATCGGGCAGTCTGACCTTTACCCTGACTCCGCTGAGCATCGTGGACGACCTGGATTTCGTGCTGTATCGCTTGCCCAACGGGGTGGGAAATTGCCAGGGAAAACAAGTGGTGCGCTGCATGGCCTCCGGAGAATTTAACTACCTGAGCCCCTGCATGGGCCCAACCGGTCTTCGGGTCGGAGATCCGGATATCAGCGAAGATGCCGGCTGTACCGATGCCGGAGACAATGCCTGGCTGGCGCCGTTCGATATGGTGGCCGGCGAGGCGTATGCGCTGTGCGTGAATAATTTCACCACCAGCGGCAACGGTTTTTCCGTTGATTTCGGCGGCACGGGTACGTTCCTGGGACCAGAAGCCAAATTCACAACCGTCCCGGCAGCCATCTGCCTCGGCACACCCGTACAGATCACAGATGCGTCCACGTTTGCGCTCGGGACCATCACTACCCGCAACTGGAGCTTCGGGGCAGATTCCGACCCCGGAACGGCAACCGGCCCGGGGCCACACACGGTAGCGTTCAACACGCCCGGCCAGCACCCCGTGGTGCTCCAGCTCGAAACAAACCTTGGCTGTAAAGTCACCTCCATCCAAAATGTGCTGGTTTACCCCGACGTGGAAGTGGATACCGTGATTGCCACCCCCGAGTGCAATGGCGGCGATAATGGCGAGATCGCCATTACAAATATAAAAATGGGTACACCTCCGTACCTGTTCAGTTGGGAAGGCGGGCCGTTCACCGCAGACAATACGCTCTCGAACCTGACTGTAGGCACGTACACGCTTGTGATCCGCGACGCCAACAATTGCGAAACCGACCTCGACATCGAAGTGCGCGAACTTGAGCTGACAGTAGCGCCCGACGTATCGCCACCCCTTTGTACGGGCGATGCAAACGGAGAAATTACTCTGAACGTCACCAATGGTACCGGTCCTTACCTGTTCAACTGGGGCGCCGGGTTTATCCCCAACAATATGCAGGGGGGCTATTCTGCCGGGGTTTATACCATCCTCGGGCAAGATGCCGAGCTCTGCAAGGGAACATTCACGGTCACCGTCACCGACAACCCGCCGCTCACCCTGCAAATGGATACGGTGGATATTTCCTGCTACGGCGCCAGTGACGGCGTTGGTATTGCGATACCCGGTGGCGGCGTAGGCAACTACACCTACCTCTGGAACTACAACCATACCGAAGAAGATGCCACCGAACTGGGGCCGGGCCAGTACGCCGTGACTGTAACCGACGGCAACGGCTGTACTATTACCGGCGGCGTTTTCATTGAAGAGCCCGGCGATGTGGGCGTAAATCTCCTGCGCGTAGTGGACCTGCTGTGCAACGGCGTACCGGAAGGCGCTATTGAGGTAGAAGGCGAAGGTGGCAGGCCGCCGTTCACGTTTAGCGCCGACGGCATAAGCTATGTGCCGGCCACTACGCTTACCGATCTGCCGGCCGGCAACTATTGGGTGAAAATCCGCGATGCCGCAGGTTGTATTGACTCGGTTTTTGCCACCATCAACCAGCCTACTGCGCTCATCGTGGATGCCGAACCGGCTGAAACCACGCTCGAACTTGGCTACACGGTTCAGATACAAACCCTCACGGCGCCCATCGGGCGTCCGGTGACATACCAATGGTTTCCGCCCTTGGGGCTGGACTGTTTGGATTGCCCGGAACCGGTCATCACGGCGATCCAGGACGGCATTTATACCATCAAAATAACAGACGAGGACGGCTGCATGGCATTCGACTCCGTGCGAATCCTGGTCAACCGCAACCGTCCGATCTATGTACCCAATGTATTTGCGCCGGCTAAGCCCTACCCGAACGACCATTTCACGCTCTTTGGAGGGCCGGCTGCTTCGAGCATCCAGCTCCTGCGCATCTATGACCGCTGGGGCAGTTTGGTGTTTGAAACACAAGACATACCACTCAACGATCCGAACGTAGGCTGGGACGGCAGGTACAAAGGCCAGGAACTGACCGGAGTATTTACCTTTTATGCTACCGTTTTATTCGTGGACCAGGAAACAGTGACCTACGAAGGGAGCATGACGGTGGTGCGGTAGGCGGTAATGCAGACAAAAACGACACGAGCCATCCCGACTTTTTTCGGGATGGCTCGTGGTATTAACTGGGCGGGTTTTGACCTGCCATTACTTATCGGCGGGTTAAAACCCGCCGGTACTTAGATCGCGACGTGTTTGAAACCGGTAACTGTCAGGCCTTTTTCCAGGCTTTGCAGGTACTGTTCTACCGTTTGATCGTTGTTTTTGACGTACTTCTGCGCAAGCAGCGTGTTTTCCTGGAAAAACTTGTTCAGGCGGCCCAGCGCGATTTTGTCGAGCATGTCTTCTGCTTTGCCTTCGTTGCGAGCCATCTCCTTGCCGATTTCGAGTTCTTTGGCTACGATTGCGGGATCAACGTCGTCTTTGCTGACAGACACCGGGTTCATGGCGGCGATTTGCATGGCGAGGTTGCGGCCGGCTTCTTCATAACCGACTTTGTTCATGGCAAGCAGCACGGAGCGCTTGCGATTGGAGTGGTTGTAGGTGACGATTTGGGCGCCTTCGATAATTTCGTAGCGGCCCAGTTCAACTTTTTCGCCAATGATACCATTCTGTTCGCCTACTTTTTCCACGATGCTTACACCCGGCTCGTATGGGAGCGCGAGCAAGTCGGCGAGGGTAGCAGGGAGGTTTGCCAATGCGATGTCGGCCATTTTTTGAGCCAAAGCAATGTAGCCTTCGTTGCGTGCAACAAAGTCTGTTTCGCATTGCAGGGCGATGATGATACCCTTGGTTTGGTCGCCGTTGACCTGTGCGATCACCACGCCTTCTTTGGCTTCACGGTCTTCGCGCTTTGCGGCTTTGGCAATACCTTTTTTACGAAGTTCGTCAATGGCGCCTTGGTAATCGCCACCGGCTTCGGTGAGGGCTTTTTTACAGTCCATCATGCCGGCTCCGGTCATCTCCCGGAGTTTTTGAATATCTGCTGTCGAAATTTTAACTTCGGACATTGTAAATTGAGATTGAGTGGTTGGTAAAAAATTTAACAGAATGCCTTTTCAACTCGTTGTTTAGCAACGGCTTGAAAAGGCATCATTTTTCATTTTAAGTGCAGCTGTTAATTAGGCTTCCACGGCTTCTTTCTCGTCGCCTTTTACGGCTTTGCGTTCTTCCAGTCCTTCGCGGATAGCTTCCGTAAGGTAGTTGGTGATGAACGCGATTGCTTTGGAAGCATCGTCGTTGCTGGGGATAGCGTAGTCCACGAGGGTCGGATCGGAATTGGTATCCACGATGCCGAGGGTTTTGATGCCCAGTTTACGCGATTCAGCCAGCGCAAGGTGCTCATGGTGAATATCCACGATAAACACGGCCGACGGCAAGCGGTTAAGGTTGGCGATACCGCCAAGTTGCTTGCTCATTTTAGCGTGTTCGCGGCTCAGCGTGAGACGTTCCTTCTTGGTGATGCTCGTCAGGGAGGTATCCGCAAGCAGGCGCTCGATATTGTTCATTTTCTTGACCGACTTGCGAATGGTCATGAAGTTGGTCATCATACCACCCAGCCAACGGTCGGTCACGAAGGGCATGCCCACGCTTTCCGCTGCTTTTTGCACGATTTCGCGCGCTTGCTTTTTCGTGGCTACGAACATGATCTTCTTGCCGCTTTTAGCCATGAGTTTCACGGCTTGTGCGGTGCGCTCAAGGCATTCGGCGGTACGGTTGAGGTCTATGATGTGGATACCCTTGTGCTCCATAAAGATATACGGAGTCATTTTCGGGTTCCACTTTTTACGCAGGTGGCCAAAGTGGCAGCCTGCGTCGAGCAATTCTTTATATGTAGGCTTCTGCATCGTGTTCAAGATTTTAGCGTTTGGAGAACTGGAAGCGTTTGCGCGCTTTGGGTTGGCCATACTTTTTGCGTTCCACTGCACGGCTGTCGCGTGTAAGGAATTTCTTGTCCTTGAGCGGCTTTTTGAACTCTTCGTTCAGTTTTACCAGGGCACGGCTGAGGCCCATGCGTACGGCTTCGGCCTGGCCTTTGAAACCACCTCCGCGGACATTGATCTTGAGGTCGTAGATGTTCTCTGCACCGACTACTACAAACGGGTCGGTCACATTGTGCTGAACGTGCATCTGCGGGAAGTACTCGCGGTAGTCTTTTCCGTTTACCGTAATCTTACCATCTCCTTGCATCAGATACACCCGGGCAACGGCTGTTTTTCGGCGCCCGATGGCATTTATCATTTCCATACGTTAGAGTAATTTAAAATTTAATTGCTTCGGGTTTCTGTGCGATATGGGGATGCTCCACACCTGCATACACAAACATCCGCTTGTACACCTGACGGCCCAATTTGGTCTTGGGCAACATGCCTTTTACAGCACGCTCGATGATGCGACGGGAGTCTTTCTCCAGGAGGCTGGCAGCCAATGTGGTTTTCAAACCACCCGGCCAGTGGGAGTAGTTTTTGTACTCTTTCTGTTCCCATTTTCTGCCGGTGAAGCGAATCTTGTCGGCATTAATAATGATCACATAGTCGCCGGTGTCGGCGTGGGGCGTGTAGCTGGGCTTGTTCTTGCCACGCAGGATACTGGCAATGTGGCTGCTCAGGCGACCAACCACCTGATTCTCCGCATCTACCACATACCACTTGTGCTCCGCTTTTTCTTTACTGACGGATTCCGTCCGGTAACTCAGCGTATTCATTTTATGTGCTGTTAAATGTTGAAATGTTGAACCAAAAATAGGGGGCTTTTTTCAAAGCGGCGGCAAAGGTAGGACGAGGGTTCGGAATGAACAAGCAATCCTGAAAGATTGTCCAAAGGTTTTTGTGTAAAATGCTGATAATGAGGATTTATTTGGCCGTATTATTTTTTGATGAAGCAAACGTAAGGCAATGGATCGCTTGATTTTCAGGTGTTTGTGTCAAATATCCGGACGGATAGCGGGTGTCACGATTTTTAGAAGACGAGAACAAAAAAAATCCGTGCCCCGTCCCTTGAAGGAGCGGAACACGGATCTGTGAAATGAAGCAGGAACGGGTGACTGGACGCGGCACTAGCCGCTCGCCTGTTTACCTGCAGTCTGCTTTCAGCCTGCGTAACCCCTCGGGACTGTCCACCGTCACCAGGGTGCCGTCTGCGGCCATTTTCACCGTAATCGGAAACGCCAGCTTCGGGCGACCTAGCACATCAGGGTTAGCTTGTTTCCAGGTACGCATGAGTTGGTGTATAGCCTGACGGTCGGCAGCTTCGGCGGTAGTGCCGTCGGGGAATTCGACAGTAACCGGGAATACGACGTCAAAGCACGACAGGCCGTGTTGTCCGTGGCCTTGCGGGCCGTGGTTGCCAAAAGTGCCCGCGCATTCGGCACGGAGTTGCCGGAGCGCATCGGCGGTCTCCACCGTGATCACTTCGCCGTCTTGCGATACCACAGCGATCGGGAACACAAAGTTTACATGTGGCCGGGCGCCATGGCGTGGGCGCTTCCCGCCGCCGTTTGCTTCAAAATATGCGCGCAACTGTTGTTTGACTTCGTCGTAGGAATCTACTTCGGCCGTCGTGCCGTCCGGCAATTCAATCGTAACGGGGAACACCAACTCATAGCAGCCGTATCGGCCCATACCCCCGCGCTCCTGGGCGCTGTACAGGGCTTGATCCACGGCCTCATCCACGGTCAGTTCGTCCGCTTTGTTGCAGGAAAACAGCAATGCCACAAGGGCGAAAGCCGGGAGCAGGAAAATTTTAAGTGCCTTTGTCATGATCAGAAATTTGTTTTTGAAAAAATGAAGGAATGTCTGTTGGCCTGTCGAAGCGAATTGGCCGGCCCGGGCCAGCCGCTGTCTCGACTGTGTTTGCAGGATTAGGTCGGCTCAAACGGCAGGGGTTGCATTTGGGTGGAAAAAAAATTATTTTCATGAAATATCTCCTCCCGGATGCAACCCCTGTTCCCTGCGCACGACCTACCTTCCCGAACGCATTTGCGCCGCCTGCTATAAATCATGACCGAACCGAACCTGCCCGCCTGCCTTCAGGGCGACCGCCTGGCTCAAAAGCAACTCTTCGAGTGCTTTCGGGGCAAGATGTTCGTGTTGTGCCTCCGTTATGCCAACAGCAGGGAGGATGCCGAGGACATCCTGCAAGAGGGTTTCGTAAAAGTGTTCCGCGACCTGCCGCAGTACTCCGGTGCGGGCAATTTTGAAGGCTGGATGCGCAAGGTGTTCGTCAATACGGCCTTGCAATACCTCCAAAAGCAAAAAAGAATACCCGTCATGTCCGAACTGGACGGCCAGGATTTCCCCGACGACGCCGAGCCGTTTGTGCACGACGAGCCGCCGGCCAAACAGATGATCCAAATCCTGCAAAAACTGCCGACGGGGTTTCGCACCATTTTTAACCTGCACATTCTCGAAGGCTACTCGCACCCGGAAATCGCCGAAATACTCGGCATCTCGGTGGGTACCTCCAAGTCCCAACTGCTTCGGGCAAAAGCGCATTTTCGCAAACTGCTCGAAGGCAGCCTTACAACCTGATCGTCATGGAAAAAAACATACACAACGACCCGCTCGACGATTACGTCCGCAATACGTTCGACGACTACGAGGAAAACCCCGCTGCCGATATGTGGTCGCGCATTGAAAGCGATCTGGCGCCAGACGCTCCCGCTGTGCCGGTGTGGCGGGTATTCTATTTTCGCAACCGCTTGCGCATGGCGGCGGCGTTTATCCTGCTGCTGCTTTCGGGCTTGGTGTGCGAGCATTATTACTACGAAAACAAGCTTCGGGATTTGTCCCTGAAAACAGCTGCCAAGCAGGACGTACCCGCCGATCGCGATGCCGTTTTTTCAAAAAAAGCACCGCGCAAAGCCGCACAACAACCAAACGAAACGGCCTTTTTTGAAAAAACAAAACGCGCTATAAGCGGGCAGGCAGCCCGCAAAAATGCGAGCGGAGTACAGCGTTCCGGTATGTCAACCCCTGTTCCATCCCATCATTCTGCCTCCCCTGCTCCCCCCGCGCAGGCTTCTTACCCCGCTCCCGTTTCTCTGCCCGGGCACACTTCTTACCCTACTACGGACTTTTCTGAAAAAACTGATCTGATTGGTACTACTACTAATATGGCTGCGAACTTCAGCCCGGACGGTGGGCCATCACCCGCTGTAGCCGACCAACCGCTGCCGGCCCTGGGCAAGTCGGGTGTGCTGGACCCGCTTGGTGCCACCAGTATTGCACCGCTACCCGCAGCACCGCTACCCGTCTTCGACGCCATTTTCGAGCGCCCCATAGAGCCGGTACGCGAGCCGTCCGGCTGGTATGTCGGGCTGCACACCACACTGAACCGCACGTTTGAAAATACCCGGGAACCCGCCCGCCGTCCGGGAGGACGACCTGTGTTTGTGGGCCGGCAAGAGCGCCCACAGGCATCTGTGGATTGGTGGCTCAAGGTCGGGAAAACGCTTAACCGCCGGATAGGGCTGGAGAGCGGGATCGGTTACACCCAAAATACCCGGGCGACTGCGCATACCGCCCGCTTTCGGTTTGACGATGGCGTCATTCAGCCCGGCGGACCTATTCTTGGGCAACGGCGGGACTTCTCCTACGATCTCAGCACCTACGGCGGTTCGGCAGCCGTCAGTTTGCGCATGGAACCTGCGGACAACTCGGCGCCGGTGACCGATACGGAACCGGTGATCGCAAAAATTACCGCCATCGAACAGACCCGGCTGTTGCGCATCCCCTTGCTGCTCACCGGTCGAATTGGATCCGGGCGTATGCAGGCGGTGGCAAAGGCAGGCCTGACGGGCAATTTTTTTCTGAAAAACGATCTTGAAATCACTGCCGGAATCTCACAAAACAGCCGGCTGCGGTTTGCCCAAAATGCCAACAATATCCAGTTCGAGCGCACGGGCAACTTTTTCCTGGGCTACTGGGTATCCGCAGGGCTGGAGTTTCGGTGGAATCGCCAGGTGCGGTTGGTTGCCGAGCCGGTCCTTTCCGGCAATTTTGCCCGCCGGGACGCCCAGGACCGGCGCTTGCCCGATCAGGTGTTGGCAGGGGTGAATGTAGGGGTGAACTGGGTGTTTTAGGCTGAAGAGTGTGTTTTCACCGCAGAGACGTAGAGGCCGCGATTCACACAGCCAAATACCTTGTTCGCACTGAAAACAGGCGCGCCCACAAACCGGGGCGAATTTATTTTTTGAAAGGGCCTATCTTTGTTCCGTAGTTGTTGTGGCAGTCCACGCTCGGCAACATTCCAATCCGTTTTCGGGGCTTTCTGCGCACTATAGAGCCGGCAGCCTGTTCACCAAATCAACCTTTTTGTTATGAAACGTACACTGACCCTCTCGTTTCTACTGGTCGCGGTGGCGGCCTTTTCGCAGGATTGTATGACCCCGCAATCCCAAATTGACCTGACCGGCAATGCACTGCGCGCCCGCATCCTCAATGCTGCCGATTTCGGTTGGGATCTGAACGAAGCCCGCTACCAACCCGACTTCGTGACGGGTGCCAACACACCGTCCACGATTTTTTTGGGTACACTGTGGTTTGGCGGGATAGATCCTGCCGGCAACCTGAAAATCGCGGCAGGCGGATACCGAAACACCAGCTCTACATCGTCTTCTTTTTATTCCGGCCCTCTGGATCCGGCTACCGGCACTACCATGGGCGCTACCTGCGCCAACTGGGATCGCTTTTTCCGCGTCACTGCCGCCGAAATCAATGCCTTCCTGAACGACCTGAGCGACGGTACACTCAGTGCTGCGCACACCGCCGTGCGCAGCTGGCCTGCACGTGGAAACCCGTTTTTTGCCGGCGTCACGGGCTTCAGTTTGCCCAATCAATTTTTGGCGCCCTTTCACGACGCAGACGGCGACGGCTCGTACGACCCTATGAAAGGAGACTATCCGGTAGTTCAATTGCAGGGGCTGGCTGCCTTTGTTCCCGATGAGCAAATCTGGACTGTTGTGAACGATCAGGGCGGTGGTGCAGGAAGTGTATTTCCGCTGCAAGCGGAAATACACATCACCCACTTTACCTTCAGCTGTCCTGACAAACCGCTGATTAACAATGCCATGTTTACTTCCCACAAGATCATCAACCGCTCGTCGGAGCAATTAGACTCGTTCTCGGTAGCCCTGTATGTTGATTTCGATCTGGGTTGTTATGCCGATGACTACCTCGGCAGCCACCCCGCTACAAACTCATTTTATACCTACAACCGCTCCAACACCGACCTGGCGCCATGTGGCGGAGTGCTGTCGTATGGGGTAAACCCGCCCGTGCAGGCTGTCACGTTTCTCAACCAATCGCTTGATCGGTTCATGCCAATTTACAACGCCTCTGTTGGTTCGCCGACCCCCGCCACAACTGACCCGACAAACCTGGTCGAGTACTTTCGCTACCTGACGGGGTCGTGGCGGGACGGGCTGCCGCTCACCGGCGCCGGAAGCGGCTACAACCCGGTGCTGCCCACGCCTGTCGCAACGCACGCTTTTCCCGGCAATCCGAACAACGCCAACGAGTGGTCCATGCTCAGCGCCAATCAGCCGGGCGGCGACCAGCGTGGTCTGGGCGCGCATCAGTTCGGCACCTTCGCACCCGGCCAGATCGTGGAACTGCATACCGCGTGGACCTACCACCGCGGCCCCGGGCTTACGCACCTGCAAAACGTAACCCGTATGCTCGACGAAGTACCCCACCTCCCGGTACTATACGTCAACAACTTCGCTGATGTGTGTACCTCGGCGGTATCTACATCCAATTTGACTGGAGGCGCCAAACTGACGGTATGGCCCAACCCGGCCACCAGTGCAGTGCATGTGCGCATGGCCGAAGCCGGCAGCGGTGTCATCCGGGTATTGGACCAGACCGGTCGGCTGGTGACCGAGCGGCAGTTCAGCGATACCGATACGGTGCGCCTCGAAACGGATGTATGGCCGGCGGGAATCTATTGGGTACAGTTGCACGATGCGTATGGCGTGGCGGTTCGGAAAGTAGTGGTGCAGTAGTCCGTTGGCTACATGTCTACCTTTTTTCCTCCCTCAGGCAGCAAAAAAAGCGCGCCCTGCATCTGTCAGAATCGTGTACCTTCGGGACAATTCCCGGCCGATTGCCGGCGAACAGCCTTTCAACTGCATCGCCTCTTTTGAACGAACAAGAACTCATTCGGGGTTGTCTGCGCGGGTCTGCGCAATGCCAGCGTCAATTGTACGAGCAGTTTGCCGGCAAGATGTACGCGGTATGCCTGCGGTATGCCCGCTCATCAGCGGATGCGGCGGATATACTTCAGGAGGGATTTGTCAAGGTATTCACGAAGCTGGACCAGTTTCAGTTTCAGGGGTCTTTTGAGGGATGGGTGCGCCGGATCATGGTCAATACAGCCCTGCGTACCTACCAGCGTCAGCGGTTTGAGTTCGAGACTACTGGCCACGAAATATTGCCGGAATCGCCCGTGGAACCAGATGCACTGGCCACCTTGTCGGAAGGTGAATTGCTGCGCCTGATCAGCCGTTTGCCCGATGGCTACCGGGTGGTGTTCAACATGGTGGCCATAGAAGGGTACTCCCACGCAGAGGTTGCCGAACAGTTGGGCATTCAGGAAAGCACTTCACGCTCCCAATTGACCAAGGCACGCCGCTGGCTGTGCGAGCAGTTTGAAACATTACACCAAATCACGCCCCAAAAACCGTGAAAACGAACAAAAAATGGAACAATCCAACAACATAGACCACTTGCTGCGGGAACGCTTGCGCCACTCCGAAGTGCCGCCTCCGGCATTTGTGTGGCCCAATGTGGAGCAAGCCCTGCGCCGCCGAAAACGGCGGCTTATCGTTTTTTGGTTCCTTGCTGCGGGCCTGGCCGCCGGGCTGACCGGCGCCGGACTGTGGATGTTTTGGCCCCATGCCAAACCCGCCGCCGTACGATCAATCGCACAAAAAACTGCGCCGCTGCCGTCGGTCAACGCGCCGCAACTGCCAACTTCACTGCCGGACCATACCGCTGCCCCGGTAGCAACCGAACCTGCCAGCGGTCAAAAAATAGCTGTAACACCTACCCGGCAGTCAACGCCGGCAGCCCGGACGATTCCAGCTACCGCCGCCGCTACCAACCGCATTCCTGCATCGGATCAAGTTAACTTCCTGCAGCCCGATGCAGCCGGCGTGGAGCCGAATATCCTGCAAACGAACGCCGAACGTACCGACCAGACTGCTGAACCAGTAGCCACGTCAGACATCCTGCAATCGAACGCCGAACGTGCCGAACAAGCGGCTGAACCAGTCGCTACACCTATAAGATTGGCGGGCATCACCGCGCAACTGCCCGGCGCGCACCTGGGCCGTCTGGATTTGCCCGAACGAACGCCCCCGCTGTCGCCGGTAATCATCGCGGCCACTAAAGCCAAAAAAGCTCCCAGGAAGTGCTACGATTTTCACAGCAACCGGGAGGCCTGGCTCGTGGATGCCTACGTAGGTCCGGTATGGTCCAACAGGCGCCTCCAGTCCGGCAACTCGGAATTCCGGGACTACATACATGACCGGGAGCGCACTGAAAAAAGGGACTGGGGCTTCAACGCCGGCGTACGCGCTTCCTACTTGTTCGCAGGAAATTTTATGCTCCGGACCGGCCTGCACTACGACTACCAGGTGGAGCAATTCGAATATTTTGATCCCAATTTTATCCGGTACAATATCACCGTCACCCAAAAACTCATCAACGGCCAATGGGTGAGCGTAACCGATACGACTGGTATCGAGTATGGTACTGAATACCTGAAAACCTACAACCGGTTTGCCTTGCTGGACGTCCCCCTGCAAGCGGCGCTGGAACTCCGCAGTGGACCCACCGGGATCAGTTTGAATCTTGGAGGCTCGGTCAATGTACTTTTCGAGAAGCGTGGAAGCATCCTGACCCCCGACGGCAAACCGGCTCCCTTCACCCCGAGCCAGGGCCAGTATGATGTGTTTCGCACCCGCGTCGGCATGAGTTTGCTGGGTAGTATCCAGTGGTTTTATCACATCTCGCCGCGCACCCGTGTTTTCGCGGAGCCGTACTATCGCCACATCGTGGAGCCGATAACCCGCGCGGGATATCCTGTCGAACAGTCCCTGGGTGTGGGTGGCATTCGTTTTGGCGTAACCCGAATTTTTGATTAGTTCGATTGATTCGATTTTAAACGCGCAGTTTGGAAATAATTTTTGAACAAGTTCAAGGCAGCGCACCGGTACAGCGCCGTATCTCTAAAGCATTCTTCCAGAATTGCAATCCTTTCAAAATGCTATGCATCGCTTAAAAAAAACATACTATCTCTTCTTGTTCCTCGGCACCATAGTTGTGCTGTGGGGGTGCCGGAAGGACGAGCATGATTTCATTCCGTATGTACCTGTACAGGAAAACCTCGGCCAGTTGTTGTTGCAAACACCGGATGCATCTACTCAAACGGTTTTTCAATTTGGCGGGAGCGTTATTCCGGACACCATGCTCGCTTCGGCGAGCGGCGTGCGGGTATTTTTGGTTGACACCGAAAATTTATTTGCCGACGATGCCGGTACGCCGGTTCCTTGCAGCACGTGTCCTTCCTTGAAAATCGAAGTGACTACCGTGCTCCGCAAGAGTGATTTTCTGGCGCGAAAACTTCCTACAGCCACGTATCCAGACTCCAAAATGCTGGAGAGCGCCGGCGCGGTGCATGTGCGGGTCCTTTGTGGCGCCAAAGTACTCCAACTGCTATCGGGCCGCTATCTCAAAATTCAAATCCCGGCAGTCAACAATACCCAACCCAATATGTCGGTATTCACAGGGGAACAGGATGTACAGGAAAATGTGACGGGATGGACGGATACCAACGAGCCTGCATTTTTGGCACAATGGCCGTTGCCCGGTACGGGTGACCAGCAGCCGGGATACGAACTCATCGTGCCACAGACCGGCTGGAGCAATTGCGCCCGTTTGCTGCCTGAGCCCGGCAGTTCCTATTGTGTTACACTTCCCAGCCAGTTTACGGCGCTCAATGCGCGCGTATTTCTGGTTTTTCAAAATACCAACGCTGTGGCGGAACTGATCGGCGACGAGACCTCCTCGGAGTTTTGTTTCCCCGAAGCGCCGCTCGGATATCCGGTACAAGTGGTTGTGGTTGGAAAAACCGGCGGCCAGTATTGGTTAGCCAAACTATTCACCGAAATCGGCACCAATGTGAAATTACCCCTTCAGCCGACGCCGCTGCCGGAACAAGACCTGCTCAATTTCCTGAAAAGCCTCTAAAACAAACACTTGAACAAGTAGTCCCGCCATTCCCAATGGCCGTGTTAAAAGACCCGTGTTTAGTAATTTCGAATGAAGCCGAGCCGGAAAAGTCCGTGCCCGGCTTTTTTTGTTGTGATGAGATCCAGGCTTTGCGCACTTTTCAACAAAAGCGGTTCACAAATACCCCGCGTCCGACGTTGTACTGGTTTGCCTACAAATTTATCCCCTTGCCTTTCGCTCTTTTTGCCATGAACCCTTCCTTCTCCCGCGCCCGGCGCGTACGCAAAGCCTACTGGACAGCCCTCGTGGTTATGACAAGTTACGGGCTATTGCACCTCGGCGGCAAAATATTTGGCAGTCGCTACTACGAAAACCGCATCCTTGCATTGCATCTGCGCAATGCCGAACGCGTAAAAAAAGCTATCCTCGAGCTGAACGGCCTGTTCATCAAGGTCGGGCAGATGCTTTCCATCCTGAGTAATTTCCTGCCCGAGGCATTTCAAAAGCCGCTGGAAGAGCTGCAAGACCGTATCCCGCCGCGGCCTTACGAAGAAGTGCGCAGGCGGATCGTACAGGAATTCGGCAAAGTTCCGGAAGAACTTTTCACACGTTTCGACCAAACACCCCTGGCTGCCGCCTCGATCGGGCAAGCCCACCGCGCCCAACTGCCCGACGGCTCTGAAGTTGTAGTAAAAGTGCAGCACGCCGATATTGAGCAGATCGCCGGCGTTGATCTGGAGGTGATCCGCCGGCTGACCCGGCTGATCGCCTGGTTTTTCGACATCAAGGGCATGGATTACCTCTATTCCCAAGTGCGCAAAATGATCGAAGAGGAACTCGATTTTGTTCGCGAGGCACAGTCCATGCAACAGATTGCCCGGAACCTTCAGGGCGAAACCGGGATGGTGATTCCCGATGTACATCCTGCATGGTCCACCTCCCGCGTGCTGACCACCACCTGGCACGAGGGCGTGAAAATTTCCAACCTGGAACAACTGGACGCCTGGCAGGTGAACCGCCGCGACCTCGCCGAGCGCCTGCTGCGTGCCTACTGCCAAATGGTGTTCACCGACGGTTTTTACCACGCTGACCCACACCCCGGCAATATTTTGGTGAAATCCGACGGCACCCTGGTGTTGCTCGACTTTGGGGCCACGGGCCGCCTCAGCCCAACCATGCGCGAGGGCATCCCGCAGCTCATCGAGGCTGCTGTGAAAAATGATACCGAGGGTATGGTCAACGCCTGCCGGAGTATGGGCTTCCTGGCCGACGGGCGTGAAGCCGAGCTGATGGCCGAAAAAATGATCACGGCCTTGCGCAACTTCCTGCAAAACGAAGTGCAATTCGAGGGGCTTAATTTCAAAGACATCAAGGTCAATCCGTTTGATAACAGCCTGTTTCAATTGATCCAGGATATTGGTTTCAGCGGTATCTCCAGCACCGTGCAGGTGCCCAAGGATTATGTGCTGCTCAACCGGATGCTCACCCTGCTCCTCGGCTTGTGCAATAGCCTCGACCCCAAGCTGAATCCGTTGGATGTGGTGCGCCCTTATGCCCAAAATTTTGTGCTGGGTCAGCGCGGCGACCTGGTCACCTTCGTCCGAAACCTGCTCCAGAACACGCTCACGAATACCCTGGCGTTGCCCGACGAACTCCGGCAGACAATGCAAAAAGTCCGGCGCGGCCAGTTGGAAATGCTCAATCCTGATGTGCGCGACAGTGCGCGACTGCTGTATCTGGCCGTTCATCAGGTATTATTTGCCTTGCTGGCGCTGATTTCCGGCGCGGCAGGGTGGTGGTGGTCCACCTCCGGTGATGCCGGCACGGCCCGCTATGCCTATACTGCGGCAGTAGGCTTCGCCCTGTTGTTTGTGCGGGCGTGGCGCCGCGGCGGGCGGCTATGGCGCCGGATGGCGTCGTAATGTAGCGGCGGGATTTATCCCGCCGCACCCGACATCGGCGGGATAATCCCGCCGCTACTAAAAATTTTTCCTCGCGTATGCGCGGCGGGATAAATCCCGCCGGTACTGCGAAACCCGTACCTTACGCGCCTTATGCTGTTGAAATGGCTTTTTACGGCACTCGCTATCCTCTGGCTGATTCAAGCCCTGCGGCCCTATTTCGGTATTGCGCAACGCAACCACCAGCGGCAGCAACCGCCACCACCACCGCCCGCTACGGATATTCAAAAACGCTCGAACGACGACGAGGGCGATTACATTGACTATGAGGAAATCAAATAAAACCGCTTAGTTTCCGCCGCTTCGCACCTCGCTTGGCACCATGCCGAAGGTATCCCGAAATACTTTGGAGAAATACGCCGGGCTGCTGAATCCCACTGCATAGCCGATTTCGGACACGTTTCCCGTACCGGCTTCGAGCATTTCCTTGGCACGACGCAAGCGGAAATTTCGGATAAATTCTACCGGAGGCTGGTCAATCAATGCGGTGAGTTTGCGGTGCAACTGACTGCGACTCATGCCCACAGCGGCGGCCAGCTCTTCTACGCTGAACTGGTCGTTGCCCAGATTTTCATCGAGATTTTCCTGAATACGCTGCAAAAAACGCTCGTCGGCGCTGGTCAGGGCTATTGCTTTAGGCTGAAGCACAACGGTTCGACTGAACTGCTTGCGCATCGTTTCCCGTTGGCGCACCAGATTTTGCGCCCGCACGAGCAATTCGCGCGTGTCGAAGGGTTTGGTGAGGTAGTCGTCGGCGCCGATTTCGAGTCCCTCAATCTTGCTTTTCTGCCCGGCTTTGGCGGTGAGCAGCACTACGGGAATGTGGCTGGTGCGTTCGTCGGTTTTTAGGGCTGCGCAGAGTTGGTTGCCGTCCATTTCGGGCATCATCACGTCGCTGATGACCAGATCGGGTGTATGCTGGATAGCAGCCTGCAAACCAGCTCGCCCGTTTGGGCTCAATAATACGCGGAATGTTCCCTCCAGTTGTTCGCGGATATAGCCCTGGAGTTCAAGGTTGTCTTCCACGACCAGACACAGTGGCAATTCGTTGGCTGAGTTGGCTTCATTGGCCACCGGCGCTCCGCCCCGGGCATAATCGTCCGCTGGCTTAAAATCCTCAGATGGCAATGGCAGCGGCGCTTCCGAACGCTCCTCCGGGGTGAAATCTGCCCGACTTGCGGGCATTTCCACCTGAAAAACCGAACCGGCGCCCAGAGTACTTTGCACCGAAACGCTGCCGTGGTGCAAGGTGCAGAGTTCGCGCACCAAGGCAAGTCCAATACCCGTACCGGCTCCACCCCAAAGGGGGAGGGGAGCCGGTACCTGATAAAACCGGTCAAATATCTTGTCCAAATTCTCCCCCGGAATACCGGCCCCGGTATCGGATATTTCGAAGCGGAGCCAGCCGTTTTGCACCTCGGCGCGGAATGTGACGGTACCATCTGGCGGCGTGTGTTTGAAGGCGTTCGAGAGCAGGTTGGCTGCTATTTTCTCCAGTTTATCACGGTCAAACCAGGCGGTGACGGATGTTTGCGGGATAGCAATTTCATAGCGGATGTTGCCTTGTTCAGCCATACTCTCGAACGCGTTGGCAAGGACGCGCAGGGACTGTAATGGATTGCCCTGCGCGACAGAAAGGCGCATCCCACCGCTTTCGAGTTTGGACAGGTCAAGCAATTGGTTGATGAGGTCGAGCAGGCGGTTGGCATTCCTGCGCACGAGATCCAGGCCCCGGGCGGGCACGGCAGCCGTGTCCTGTCCGGCGGATTTGACACTTTCGAGCCACTGGTGTACGGGGCCGAGGATAAGGGTGAGCGGTGTGCGAAATTCGTGGCTGATATTGGCAAAAAAGGCCGACTTGGTTTGGTCCAGTTCGCGGAGTTTTTCCGCTTCGGCGTGTTCGAGGGCGAGGGCGAGGGCTGCCTCTTTCTGATGAATTTTTTGACGGTTTCGAAAATACTGGTACAGGGAAAGCAAGGCCAGTACCGCGAGCGCCAAACCACCAAGCAGGAGGTTTTTGCGGCTTTTTTCGCGCTCGATCTGGAGGGTTTGCTGGTGGAGTTGCGCTTCTTTTTCGGCAGTTTCGTAGCGAACCTGAAAGTCGGTGACACGCGACAGCATCCCTTCGGAAAAAACCGAGTCGGCAGCAATGGCGTGTTTTTGACTGTACGCCCGAGCCTGATCGAACTCGCGGCGGGCGAAGTACAGTTTTTCTAACGAGGCATACACGGACTTGAGCAGTGCGTGGCTGTTGATTTCCTGGCCCAGTTTTTCGGCGAGCAGCAGGTTGGCCAATGCCTCTTTGTAGCGACCGGTTTCGATGTCTATTTGCCCCAGACCGGCGAGGGCAACCCCTTCGATTTGTCGGCTGCCAATCTGCCGGGTAATGTCCAGCATTTGCTGGTATGAGGATCGGCTCTTCGCCAGGTCGCCGAGTTCGTACTGCGCTTTGGCGAGGTCAATCAGTGCAATCGCCTCGCCGTTGAGATACTCGAACTGTCGGAACAAGCGGGCGCCGGCTTCGGATGCCTCGATACAGGCTTGCCAACGCCGTTGTTTTCCGTACAATTCGCCGAGGCTGGTGTGGGCACGCGCCATTTCAAAAAGCCGTCCGGCGCGCCCGGCGATCTCCAGACATTCGCGGAAGCGTTTTTCGGATTCCGCGTACTGATTGAGTTGCATTTGCGCGGTAGCCAGCACATTGAGGTTGTTGAGCAGGCCCACGGTATCGTGTATCTCGTGCGCAATCGCCAGCCCGGCATACGAGGATTCCACAGCTTTGTCCCAGTGTCCCAGTTGCACATAAATCAGGGCACAGTTTTCCAGTGATTCGAGTATCTGGGGCTTGTAGTCGGCTTTTTTCGCCAGCGCCAGCGCCCTTTGCGCCGAAGGAAGCGCGTTTTTGAACTCGCCGTGGTTGGTGGCGGCCACAACCAGAAAATTGAGCGAACGCGCCGTCCACACATCGCTTTTCAGCGACTCGGCTATCCGGACGGCTTCTTCGGCAGCGGCAAAACTTTTATCCCGGTCGTTGCCGAGGTAGGCTTTGCAAATTTCGAAATAAGCTCGAATTTTTTGCGTGTCCGGCAGGGTTGGCATAACCCGGAGCAGGCTGTCGGGATCCAACTTTGTTTGGGAAAACAACGGGTGGGCAACAACGGCAAGGGCGAGCAACAAAAGCAGCCTTCTCATACCAGAGCAAGTTTTAGGTGTGCAATGCAGGCCGAAAAGTACTGTATTCTTGCTAAAATAAAAGGAATGAGGCTGTCTCGAACGAGACAGCCTCATTTGCCCTTTGTAATATTCGGCGGGTTAAAACCCGCCGCTACATTTTGCTTTACTTTTCTTCCGGCATGGGCATTACCGGGGTCATAGAGTCGGATTCGACCATCCATTTTCCATTGATTTTGTGCAGCACGGCCATGCCGATCGTTTTGCCGCCTACCTGCTGTCCGCCCATCTTGATATCGGCTTCTGTAGAATAGGTGACAATAGCGACATCCGGGGTGATCAGCCGGATGGTCGGCTCTTCGTAAGTAAACTTGGGGGCTTCATCCACCATTTTCATGAGGTTTTCCCAGTCTTCCTTCATGGCGGTTTTCCCGACTTGTATCCGTCCATCCGGGGTAATGGAACTGGAGTTTTCGGTGTACACTTTCATCACTTGTTCGGTGTTGCCGGTTTGGTAGGACTGCCATACTTCTTTCCAGAAGGATTTGACGGAGGCTACGTCGGTGGCAGACTGCGCCTGAGCGGTGGTGGCGCATAGCGCGCAAAACAGTAGAGCGGTTGTGAAATTTACAATTTTGGACATGGTGTGGAATGCGTTAGTTGTGAATGAATCAGGTGTGATTTTTAATATGATTTCGGAGCATCTTTGAATTTTCGATACTTACCCAGCAGCAGCCCGATCGCATAGGTCACCGGCATAATGACATTTTTGACAAATCCCGGAATTTCAGGGGCATCATACTCGCGGCGGTATCGGCAGGTCAGGTATGCTCCATCAAAAAGTTCCGGGCGGTTCCCTTCTCCCCGATTCAGGGCGTCGTACAGGGTGGAGAGGAAAAAAACCACGTTTTCTGCAGGGTCTATCCACCCGGTGATGTGCAGTTCGTCTTCGCCGGCATTCCAGAAGCGGTGTGGCACGCCGCGTTTGAACGTGACACTGTCGCCGGGACCGCCATAGCAGGGCTCTTCACCCAGAATTTGGTAGCCGATTTTCCCTTTGACGACGGTCAGCCCTTCGTCTTGTCGCCAGTGCGTGTGCATACCCGGGCCTGCCATTGGTTTGCAAAATCCTTCGAGCAGCAGCCGGTTGCCGTCCATGCGCAGGAAATTGATTTTTTCACCGTATTTGGTTTCGATTGTGTGTGGAAACTGGTGGGACATTTTATGCAAGATTTTAGTGTTTCACGGGTACGCGCACCACGGTATTTTTCACGGGTGGCACGGTTTGCAGGTACGCCCACAGGGCGGAAATCTCGTCATCGGTGAGTATGGCCATGGGGGGCATGACGTGGCTGAGCGGCTGGCCGTCGGGGCGTTTGCCGAAGCGCACGGCGTTGGAAAACTGCTCCTCCGTCCAGGCGCCGATGCCGGTTTCTTTGTCCGGGGTGATATTGGCGGACACGACGGCAAGGTTGGCCTTGTCGGATACCGGATTGCCACCCCCGAAGAAGCCCGCCGATTTTTCCGGCTCGAGGTCGTTGTTGGTTTCAAAATTAGCCGAATGGCAACGGTAGCACTCCCATTTGCCGGTGGCCAAGTAGCGTCCGTAGGCAACTTTGTCGGTGGGCGGTGGCGCAACAATGGGTTTGGAGGGGTAGTCGAACGGCTTGGGCATGAAAAGTTTGAACACCATTTTGCCGACAAAACTGAGTTCCATGGGTGGCTGGCGTGTTTCCGAAGGTTGTACCTCGGGTGCGTCGGAGCGCAGGAAAGCAATGGTTGAGGCCAGGTCTTCGTCGGACAGCAGCGGGAAGGTCATCCACGGCCCGGCGTAACTGCCGTCGCGTTTGACACCCGTGCGCAGCAAGTAGGCCAGTTCGCCGTCGGTGTATTCGCCGATGCCTGCTGTGGGGTGCTGGGTGATATTGGCCGACCACATTTTTCCGAACACGTCGTCCGAGAAAAACAGGTCGCCGCTTACCTTGCCGTCGGCGCCGCGGTGGCAGTGGGCGCAGTCGGTCAGTACAATGCGTCGCCCTTCTGCGAGGCGGGCGCTGTCGGGTTGAACTTTCAGATCAGGCGCATGAACCGTATAGGTTGGCATGGGGCTGAACTGGATGTAGGCGGTAAAAAGCAGCACCAGTGCGAGCAGGGCGCCAAGGGTGTAACCAATGATTTTGAAAGCCTTTTTCATAGGAGGACAGGTTGCGTTTTCGTCTTTAATAATGACGGGACAAAGGTGCGAGCGCCGCCGGGCGGCGGGTTATCAAAAATGTCGCACAGACTTTCAAATTTGTCGCAAACGCATATTTGCACGACCCTACTGAATATTTTCCGAAGGTTCCAGACTTTCCAGGTTTAAAAACCTGGAAAGTCTGTGGTGTCGTGCGCGGGTCTTTTGGCCGCACAAAAACGTCAGATAATCAAGAGGTTGGCGCGAGGTCAAAAGACCCACGCGCGGCGTTCAAAATGTCCGGCAGTGTGTATTTGCGTTTCAAAACGTAACTCAAAACGCAAAAATTTAAACTTCAAAACTCCCAAAATACGCCGCTACTTTCCCTGCCGCTGCTTTTCCTGCCACCTGTTCCACGTCTTCCGGTGACGCCTCGCGCAGGCGCGCCACCGATCCGAAATGTTGGAGGAGTTTGTCGGCTGTTTTGGCGCCGATGCCGGGAATCTCGGTCAGTTCGGTTTTGAGAAAATTCCGGCTGCGCTGGTCGCGGTGGAACGTGATGGCGAAGCGGTGCGCTTCGTTGCGGGCTTGCTGGATGAGTTTAAGGGCTTCCGATTTTTTGTTGATGTGCAGCGGAACGGGGTCGTCAGGAAAATAAATTTCCTCGAGTTTTTTGGCAATGCCCACTACGGTGACCTTGCCTTCCAGTCCCAAAGCGCTCAGGCTTTTCATAGCTGCGCTGAGTTGGCCTTTGCCCCCGTCAATGATGATGAGTTGGGGAAGTCCCTGACCCTCGGCGAGCAGGCGTTTGTAGCGCCGATAAACGACCTCCTCCATGGAAGCAAAGTCGTTGGGGCCTTCCACGGATTTCACGTTGTAGTGGCGGTAGTCGCGTTTGGCGGGTTTGGCATTCCGGAACACTACGCAGCTCGACACGGGGTTGGTGCCCTGTATGTTGGAATTGTCGAAACACTCGATGTGCAGGGGCACGTCGGCCATATTCAGGTCGGCTTGCAGGGTGCGGAGGATACGCTCGGCGGGCGTCTGCCGGTTGGTGCGGGTGGTAGCGTCGCGGCGCTGCTGGAGGAGGTGGTATTGCACGTTTTTCTCCGACAGCTCGAGCAATTTTTTCTTGTCGCCGATTTTGGGTACGGTGACGGTGGTCACACCCGGCACCACCACCTCTACGGGCACGATGATCTCCTCGGCGGTGCTGTTGAATTTTTGGCGCAGCTCCGGGATGGCAAAAGCCAGGAGGGTTTCGTGGTCTTCGTCGAGATTTTTGGTGAGCGTGAGCGTGAAGGTGTGGATGATGGCGCCGCTGACCACCTTGAGGTAGTTGACAAATGCCTCTTTTTCGTCGGCGGCAATGGCGAATACATCCACGTCGCGGATGCTCGGGTTCACTACAGTACTTTTGCCCTGGTAGTCTTCGAAAAGTGCGAGTTTGTCCTTGGCTATTTGGGCCTGTTCGAACTGGAGGTTTTCGGCGAAGTGCTGCATTTCGTCCCGAAGGTGCGCCTTCACAGCGGTGAAGTTGCCCTTCAGGATGTTTTTGATTTGCTCGATTTTTTTGTTGTACGTCTCTTCCGTTTCGTAGCCTACGCAAGGGGCGGCGCAGGTTTTGATGTGGTATTCGAGGCAGGTTTTGAATTTGCCTTTTTCGATGTTTTCGGCCGACAGGTTCAGGGCGCAGTTGCGCAACTGAAAGAGTTTACGGATGAGTTCGGTGATCTGGCCGACCTTGAATTTGTTCAGGTACGGGCCAAAGTACGTGGAACCGTCGCGGAAGGTTTTTCGGGTGACGAACACCCGCGGGAAGCGCTCGTGTTTGATGCAGATGTACACCAGCGGCGATTTTTCGTCCTTGAGCATCACGTTGTAACGCGGCTGGTGCTGTTTGATGAACGTATTTTCAAGCAGCAGGGCATCGGTTTCGGTTTCCACCATCGTGAACTCGATGTAGTGGGCGTGCTTGACGAGCGCCTTGGTTTTGGCCGTGATGTGTTTTTTGTCGCCAAAATAGGATGTGAGGCGGTTGCGCAGGTTTTTGGCTTTGCCTACGTACAGAATCACGCCCTCGGCGTCGAGGAACTTGTAGATTCCCGGATCCATGGGAATAGTCGGAGAAAAGTCCTTGAATTGCTCGTTGGTCATGACGGGGCGAAAGTAGGACCCTTGGCGGAATTTAAACACGCTCTTATCCTTTTGGTGTTTTTGCTGTTGTAATGCCGTGCAATCGAAATCTGGATTCAATCCAAATTGTCGTCACGATGCTGTAATTTTTCAAACCCTACGGGAACGGGTTCCCGCAAAAGTTTGACCTTTGTGCACGCTTCCGGCATACAGATCCGGGCTTACTTTTGATTTTCAATTTTTTATAAAAATGCAACAACCTACGATTCCCCCAACCGTCCTCCAGGAACTTCCTACTATAGTCAAAGCCTATCAACTTCCCGATACCAAAAAAGCAGTCATTCAAATCCTCAACTCCTTTCTTCCTTTCTTTGGCATTTGGATCGCGATGTACTTCCTCAAGGATGTATCCATCGCGCTCACGCTGGCCCTGGCTGCGGTGAATGCGTTTTTCCTGGTACGGATTTTCATTATCCAGCACGACTGCGGGCACCAGTCGTTCACGGCCAGCCGCAAGGCAAACGACACGATCGGGTTGATTAGCAGCCTGATCAGCTTCATGCCCTACCGCTACTGGGCCAAGAGCCATAACTTCCACCACGGTCACAACGGTATCCTGTGGGAACACCGCGATATCGGCGACATCAATTTGCTGACCGTGAATGAATTCAAGGCGCTCGGTTTCTGGGGCAAATTGAACTACATGATTTTCCGCAGCGCCCCTGTGCTGTTTGTACTCGGGCCGGCATGGTATATTCTCGTGCACAGCCGGATCCCATCCATCAACCTGAAAGGCTGGGAGCATGCCCGCAAAGCACTCCTGCGCCACAACCTGTTGCTACTGGTTATTTACACCGCCGTTGGGCTGCTGCTCGGCTATGAGGCGCTGCTGTTGGTACACCTGCCCATTCTGGTATTCTTCGGCATCATCGCCGTGTGGTTTTTCTATGTGCAACACCAGCACGAAACCACTTATAAAGCCTGGAAAGACAAGTGGGAATACATCCGCGCCGCCATTCAGGGCAGCACATACTACAAACTACCTAAAGTGTTCCACTGGCTCACGGGCAACATTGGCTACCACCACATCCACCACCTCAACCCCCTGGTGCCCAACTACGAGCTGGCGCGCTGCCACCACGAGAACCCGGTGTTTGAGGAAATCGCCAACAAGATCACTTTCTGGGAAAGCCTGAAGTGTGTCTTCAACAAGTTGTGGGACGAAGAACAACAGCGCATGATCTCGTTTCGGGAGTATTTCCGCCGGGAGCGTTCGGGTGCTATCGCGTAGTGTGATTCTACCGTATGACGTTATACCTGATTCCAACACCCATCGCGGATAATAGCCTGCACACCATACCGCCTTACACGCAGGAAATCGCGCGGGGGCTGGAGGTGTTTATCGTGGAACGGGCCAAAACAGCGCGGCATTTTATCAAGAGCCTGCAGCCGTCGCAGCCGATTCAAACCATGATTTTTGAGGAACTGCCCGAACGGGAAGGCGCCATGTCAGATGCCGAAACGGTTTTTCTCGAAGCTGTTCGGGCCGGGAAGGATGTTGGTTTGCTGTCCGAGGCCGGCTGTCCGGGCGTGGCCGATCCGGGGGCAGCTATAGTTGCGCTGGCACATCGGGAGGGTGTGCGCGTAGTCCCGTTGGTGGGGCCGTCGTCGCTGTTACTGGCGCTGATGGCATCCGGAATGAACGGCCAGCGGTTCACATTCCACGGCTACCTTTCGCCCAAGCGTCCCGAACTTGCCAAAGACCTGCGTCGCCTGGAGCAGTTGGCGCGCCAACACGATCAAACCCAGATTTTTATTGAAACCCCGTACCGCTCGCAGATGGTGCTGGAGGTGGCCCTCGAAACCCTGCAGCCGGATACCGCTTTCGGAGTGGCACAAGACCTTACGGGAGCCGGCGAGTTTGTTCGATCCTTGCCGGTTCGGGTATGGAAAAGTCAGACGCAAACAGTCGTGCTGGGAAAAGCGCCGGCAGTCTTTTTGGTAGGAAAAACAGCAAAATCTATTTAAAAAAACCGAATTGTACCCCGAATGTCATGCGAACCGTAGAAATCCAGTCGGGGGCATTGGTATAGATTTCCGGGTTTTCACTGAGTACATACGTCGGTCGGGCAATGATTCTGAAATAATCATTGGCATACAGGTTGAAGCCCACGCCGAAGTCATAGCTGATGGTCTTTTGCTTGAACAGTTGATCGCGGCGCACTTCGGTAAGCGGCGCCTGCCGTAGTTGGGCGCCCTCAAACAAAATTTCCTCTTGGGGGCGGTCACTAAAAAAATCAAAACTCATACCCGCGTGCAGAAACACGCAGTGGCAGCGGTGCACGCGGTAATTAATCTTGACCGGTACCGTCCAGTATGCTGGCCGGAAGGCCCGCAACGTAGATACATAATGCGGCACCGGCTCATTATTTTCGATTCGCGTGATAATCTCGCCCGTCCAGGTGTAGTACTCGTACGGGCGGTATCGTTTCGAGCCGATACCGGCTCCGATGGACAAGCGCCCGAAGGACGCCTCCAGGTGAACTTCCGGAATCAGGGTAGGTTTCAGCCCATCGGTGTATTGGGCTACGTCAAGACCCGTTTGGATGCCGACAATAAATTTGCCGAAATCTTTTTGCGCGTTTGCGCCAAAAGAAAAGGCCAGAAAAGTGAGCAAAAAGAACAGCCGAGGGAACATGATAGTCATTTTTTTGTGTGGCAGAAAGATAGGTTATCTCCTGACAACGCTGCAATGGAATGGCCGGAATGGCTTGAATTGGAATAAAATTCTCTTCGCTGCGTTTGCTGGAAACCGGTTAATTTTGAGCGTCCTAACTGTCTCTCATGCTATTCAATTATCCACAACTTCCTCAAATTGGTGATGTAGCGCCGTACTTTGAAGTGCAAACCCAGAAAGGTATCGTGCGCTTCCCGGAGTTTACAAAAGGCTCCTGGTGTATCTTTTTTGCGCATCCTGCCAACTTCACGTCCGCCTGGCGCATGTACTCCAACTTTTTGGCGATGAAAGAGCGCTGGCTGCATGAGCGAAATACCAAGCTCCTGGTGCTGTCCAACGAAGCGATTCGGCAAAATGACTGGTCTGACATCGTCCGGCGATACATCGGCATTTTTTTGAAGGCACCAGTGATCGAGGACCGCGACAACCATATTGCTACCCTGTATGGGATGTCTTCCGGACGCCGGATTACGCCCCCGTACCATCGGCTGTTGTACATCATTGACCCGGAGGGTATTGTTCGACTTATTCTGCACCGCCCACTGGAGTCTATTCAGACGGCGCTTGCCGATCTGGCGGTAGAACTCGAACGCCTGCAAGGAACCGTGCAAGGGACCTCCGATCTGCCGACACGGCCGCCGGAAGGTATGTTTAGTGCTTCGGAGCAATCCGATGTTCGAGATGGCTACAAACCCAAGCCGGCTTATTTCCTGCCCGGAAAAATTAGCCTGAACTAAAAAAAAGCCCCGTTCTGAGATTCAGAACGAGGCTAACTTGTTGGCCCACAAGGATTCGAACCCTGACAAACAGAACCAAAATCTGCTGTGCTACCGTTACACCATGGGCCAAACACAAGTCGCTTTCTTTAAAAGCGGCGGCAAAGGTAATTTGATGCCGGCTACCTTGCAACACCGTTCTCCATTTTTTTTCTAAAGATTCTTGTAACGGCGGGTTTTAACCGCTGGGGCGGGTTGAAACCCGCCGTTACAAAGCATTCAGCGGGTTGAAACCCGCTGCTACTGGGTGCGGTACCAGTATTGGGTGCGGTAGAATGGGCCCACATAGCCGCGAACGACCAGCACATTCGGGTCGCCTTCCTTCAGCCAGAAATTGCAGGTGTACCATTTGCCTTTTTCCGGGTCCAGAATTCGTCCGGACTGCCAGTGCCCGGCTTTGGGCTGCATTTTTTCGAGAATTACCATCTGCAGCACCGGCTGGTTTTTTCGTTCGCCGGGGCACTTGTCGCATTTGCGATCGGGTGCCGACTTCAACAATTTGACCACTTTGCCATGCAATTGTCCTTTTTCTTCGTAAATCTGGACATGGCTTTTGGCTTCCCCGGTCTCATCGTCAATGGTTTTCCAAATACCAATGGGCGACTGCGCTGAAATGCTCGCCGCGAGGGCTACAAACAGAATACTAAAAATTAACTTGCTCATAATTGGATAGTTTCGAGCCTAAACGCCTCCTCCAGAGGATTTGTTGAATAACCCGGCCCGAAAAAATACGAGCCATTCCGGGTAACAAGAATGGCTCAAGGTCAAGAAATGAAACATCTTCTGTCGCGGCTTTTTCCTGGTGGCACGCATGATTTTTTACATCCTTGCGCTTCACTCCCTTTTTTCGGCACTTCGGTTGAGTTCATTTTTGGGAGCCTGTTGCGGCCTGCACCTTTGTCCCGGATTCAACATTCACGACTATCAATTACGCTATGAAACACTTTTTTCTGTTACTCGTCCTCGCCCTGACAACCGCATCGCTCTCCGCACAAAACGACCGATACACCGCCGCTATGACTGCCGCCGTCGCTCAGTTGGATACTGCCAAAGGCGCCTCCGACTTTCAAACTTCAGCCAATACATTCGCCCGTATTGCTTCCGCAGAACCGGCGGAATGGCTACCCAGCTACTACGCGGCGTTCAGCAACCTGATGGTCACTTTCATCACGTTCGGTCAGGATCCGGCACAGGCGCTCCGTACACTCGACCTCGCGCAGCAAAGTCTCGACAAGGCTGTTGCCATTGCCCCAAAAGAATCGGATATCGCCGTGCTGCAGGCATACATCCTCATCGGCCGGGTTCGGGAGAACCCGATGGTCAAGGGGGCCGAGCTATCGCCCCGAGTATTTGCCGAACTGGAAAAAGCCGTGGCTCTGGATCCTGCCAACCCGCGCGCTCCGTTTTTGGAAGGCACGTATGTGCTGAACATGCCGGTGTTTTATGGTGGTGGCGCCGAGAACGCGAAGCCATATTTTGAAAAAGCGGCGACGTTGTTTGCAAAAGAAACCGATCGGGGGGTGCTGCCGCATTGGGGACAGCGTGAAAATGCGCGGTATCTCGAACAGGTTACCACGAAATAACCGCTCTGTTTCGTTTGCTTTGCACGTTCAAACCGGTCATCGCCATGTCCACCGCCGTCAAAAAATTTATCCGCGATTTTTTCCTCATCGCCGCTATCGGCGGAGCGTTCATTCTGTTTGCGTTCGCCAATCCGGTAAAACTCATTGAGCGCGGAGGATTGGCCTTGCTTTGGGCCTATTACTGGCGCGGGGGTGTAGGTACGGCGGTAATCTGGTTGGGCAATGCCCACTTGAGTAACTTGCCTGATCGCTGGGTTAGTTGGGTAGAAGCGCCCGTCAAGCGCCTGTTCATTGCAATTGCAATCACCGTGGTTTTTACCTGTACCGCGTGGATATTGATTGACTGGATGTTCAAAGTCGAACGACACGGGTGGGATATTTCAGCACTTGTGCAAAGTATGACCCTGGAAGATTTTGTCCCCACCCTGATCATCACATTTCTCATCTCGATCTTTATGCACGGACGTGCATTTTTGCTGAACTGGAAAGAGACGCTGATCGAGGCGGAGCGCTTGAAAAAGGAACAAATTTCGGCGCGGTACGAGGCACTGAAAAGCCAGGTAAATCCACATTTTTTGTTCAATAGCCTCAATGTGCTGGCCTCGCTGGTGCATCAGGATGCGGACCGGGCCGAGCAGTTTATCCGACGTTTGTCGGCGGTGTACCGCTACATTCTGGAAAGTCGCGACCGGGAAGTGGTGCCCCTTGCGGAAGAGTTGACTACCCTGCGCGCCTATCTTTTTTTAGTGGATACCCGTTTTGGCGCCAGCCTGCAGCTCGACCTTCGCATCCCGGAACCTGCTACCGGCCAGGTAGCCCCGCTCACCCTCCAAATGCTCGTGGAAAACGCCCTGAAACACAACGAAGCATCCAAAGCTCACCCCCTTCAAATTGAGATTTTTCAGGAAAACGAACACCTCGTAGTGCGCAATAACCTGCAACCCAAAAATTCACTCCAGGAATCTACCGGCATCGGCCTGGACAATATACAGGCGCGGTACCACATCCTTACCGGGAAGCCGGTACTCCTTTCAGACAAATCCGGTTATTTTACCGTAAAAATTCCTGTGATTACGTGAGTTTTCTCATGCCCTCCATTCAATAATCTAAACGCTACCCTGTCATGCGCGTCCTGATCATCGAAGACGAAGACCTCGCGGCCTGGAGCCTTATTTCCAAACTCCAGCGGCTCGACCCGGCCATAACAGTCGTGGCCACTCTGGATACCGTACAGGCAGCCGTGGCGTGGTTGCGCCAAAACCCGGCGCCTGATCTGGCTTTTTTCGACATTCAATTAGCCGACGGCCTGAGTTTTGAAATTTTCGAACAGGTCAAAGTCCCTTGTCCCATCATTTTCACCACCGCCTACGATGCCTACGCGCTGCGGGCGTTCAAGGTAAACAGCGTGGATTACCTGCTGAAGCCTGTGGATCAGGACGACCTCGCCCGGGCATTTTCCAAACTCCGCCAACTGCGGGGACCTGCGGCGCTTGATGCCGTTACCATACAGCGCATGATGTCTGCGATCACGCCACAACAGTACAAAACCCGTTTCCTGGTAAAAGTGGGTGACCACCTGACTGCCGTGGCGGCAGCCGAGATTGACTTTTTTTTCGGAGAAAACAAGATCGTGTGGCTGCGCCACCAAAATGGCAGGAAGTACCCCGTGGACTACAACCTGGAGCAGCTGGAGGAAATGCTCGACCCGGAGCAGTTTTTTCGGCTCAACCGTCAGTACATCACCACCATAGCCGCCATCAAGGACGTGGTGACGTATTCGAACAGCCGGCTAAAAGTGACGCTGAAAGACCCGCTCGACAAGGATGATGTGCTCGTCAGCAGGGAAAAGGTGGAGGCTTTTAAAAACTGGATGGGGAAATGAATTGAATTATGAATGATGAATGATGAATTTTTTATAGTAACTCATCACTCATCACTCATCACTAAAAAAATTAGTTTTTTCCGAGGGCAAAACGCCCGCCGAAGCCAATTTGCAGGGCGCCGATGCTCTCGCCGTTCGTGCCGATGCGGTAGTAGCCCACGTCCAGTCCAAACTTGTTGCGCTTGCCAAACAGGAGGCCTGTATTGCCGCCCGTGTACGACAAGCCGTTCTCCGCTCCGGTATACGTGGTAAACTGGTAGATAAAGCGCGGAGTCAGGTACCAGGCCAGGTTCTCTTTTGGGTGCACCGACAGGTACACCGGCACCTGCACATTCCACAGGCCGGAAATAAGGCCGAACGTGCCCACCTCGGCGCCAAGCGCCAACGCAAACTGCGACTCACGATCGCCTACCACCTGAAATTTAGCGCCGAAACCCAGATTGAGGTTGGTATTCATGCGCAAGCTGATATCCACTTTTTCGGCAACGCCATAGCGGCCGCCAAACTCAAAACTCGGAAAAAACAAGGAGGGGATGACGTCAAGGCTGTCGTTTTGATCGTCCCAGTCATCAAAATCCGGGCTTTGGGAAAAATTGAGTGAAGCTGTTAATTCGCCATTGTTGGCGCCCACGGTGCGGCCATCCTGAAAACCAGTCAGCGAAGCGCAGTTGGAAAACAACAGCGCAAATCCCGCCAGGGCGAGCATCAGAAACAAAGGTTGTTTTTTCATGAACAGGAACGTTTGAAGGTGAAGTATAACCGCCATCAGACGGAGTTAAAAGTGTTTAGGTTGCGGCAAAAGTATGGCTTGCTCCCGAAACTGACTACACTCATACTCCAACCTGACGCGGTCCCTTGATTTTGAGCGGATAAAGGCGCACTTTTACTGGTATCTTTTCAATATTTTTCTCAACCAACATAAAACTACAACTATGCGCAACCGTCTGTTTTTAATAGGTATTCTGATCGTGGGGGCAACGTGGGCGGCCTTCGCCCAGCCCGACAAAGCCCTGCTGCGCGATCTTGCCAGGGAAAACCAAAAGTCCATTGACGCCCTGGCCCTGTATCCGGAAGATGTCCGGCTCGCGATTCTGGAAGTTGCGAAATATCCCGAGGTGCTCATCAAAATGCAGAGCATCCGCGAAAAAACCAGCGCCGCCTTTCGAACGCTTATAGAGGATTATCCCCGCAACACGCAAGAGGTGTTTTACGACTTCACGCGCTACCCCGGCCTGGTATCCGATCTGGTCGCCCGACAAAACAACCGCGAGGCCCTGCGCCAAACCCTGGAAGTACTGCCGCAGAACAAGCAAAGCGATGCACTCGGTGTGGCGGAACGCCAGGCGGGTACATTGTCCAAAATCAATGACCTGAACCGTACCGCGCAGGGCGCCTACGATAATCTGATCGCCGGTTATCCTGCCCCGGCCCAAAATGCGTTCCGGACCTTGCTCGGCTTGCCCGAAGTGGTGGACATCCTGAACGAAGATCTGCGTTTTACCATACTGGTCGGTGATGTGTACCGGGAAGACCCCGCGTGGGCCATCCGAAAAATGGATTCGCTCAACCTCGCTGTTGCCCGCTCCCATGCCGCAGAACAGGAAGAGTGGAAAAAGAATATCGAAAACGACCCGGCAGCGCAGCAGGAACTTCAAGCCGCCGCTACGGAGTATGCCAATGAGTATGGCTATACCGATGAAATTTACGACATCGTAAACGACGACCTGTATGCAGATCCCGGTCCGGCTCCGACAAGGGTCGTTTACCAATATCAATATGCCTACCCCTATTGGTTCGGGTATCCGTGGTGGTCTCCGCAGCCTTGGTGGCGACCTTACCCGTACTGGTGGTATTGGGGTTTTTACCCGTACCAAAACTCTATCGTAGTTATTCACCAGCCTTCATACCATTTTATGTACTGGTACTTTGACCGCCCGTACCACCACCACCGCTACAACCGCTTGTCCACGCACTTTGTCAACCACTATTATGGCCACCGGAACTCCGGCACCAACATTTCGGCTGGTGTGGGCGAGTGGCGGAACCACAACCGTACGGTCATTTCCGATGATTGGCTAAGCGACAAAAATCGCTTGCCCGAACGCCTGAAAGAATACGCGCGTTTCGAGCAGGGGCGCCAGGCCTTCAATGACAAAAACCCGACGCGTGTGCTCACGAGCGAGCAGTATTTGGAAAAAAATGCGCGGCAATATCCCGAACTCGTGCGTTCGCGCGCTACGGCGACAACCGAAATCCAGCGCGAACGCGCCAACGAAAATAAAAGCCGCTCCGATTGGGCGCCCGCCAAAGAACCCGTAAAACCTGAGACCGCTCCGGCCCGCGTGCCCCAAACCAATACTCCTGAAAAACCCCGGACCCAGCCGGAACGCCCATCACGCGTCCTGCCTACCGAAAGACCTCAAACCCAGCCTGCCCAACAAGCGCCCCGACCCGAGCGCCCCGCCCAGCCGCCCGTAAAAAAACCGACGATGGATGATGCCCGAGACTACCACCGGGATAAATGGCAGGAACCCAGCCGCCCGACAACAACCCAACCGAGGCAGCAACCCAGTCGGACGCCGCAAACCCAGCCCGCTCCGCGCAAAACAACCCCGCAACAGGCGCCCAAGACACAAAAACCGAGAAGCGGCGGATAATCCGAATAATTTGATACGAGGCCCGGCCAACCATTATTGGCCGGGCCTCGTCTTTGGGAAAAGACGAAACCTGACTTATGGAAAAACTCCTGACGCGCACACTCGTAACTTTTCTGGTGTTTTTTTACCTGGCAGAAATTTTTTCGCAACAACCCGCAGCGCAACAAGACACCTCGGTGTGGGTAGTCGTGCGCACCAAAGGGAAAAAAGCGTTTTACGGCAAACGACTGTACGAGGACAGCGCCTACCTCGTTTTGCAAACCAGGCAGTTCGATTCGTTGTCGGTTCCCAAAAATACGATCAGGAGTATGCGCCAGATGCGTACGCTTTTCGATAACGTACATGCGCCCCGGTATTTCGCTGCTACGAGCGGGCACGGGCTGCGCAAAGGCGAAGGTTCGTACGATAACAATATGCTGTTCCTCAACCAGGTTAGCTACGGCCTTAGCGATCGGTTTACCTTCGGCGCCGGTTTTTCGGCAGCAGTTTTGCTGGATGGGCCACTTGCGTTTTGGATGACCCCGAAGTATTCTATTCCACTGAAAAAAGATAAAATCACGTTGGTCGTCGGGGGCATCCACGGACAGGTGCTGGGTGGTTACGAAGTAGATAACTATACCTTCAGCGCCACATACAGCCAGGTGACAGTTGGCTCGCGCGATGCCAACATTACGCTCGGAGCCGGCTTGCTCGCCTCAAACGGGCAATGGCGGACGCCCATTTTTTCGTGGGCGGGCACGATCCGTGCGGCGCCGCGCGTAGCTTTGCTGCTGGAGGGCTACACATTTGAAGATTATGGCAGCCGGATTACCCTCACCGGAGCCGGACTGCGCTTTATGGGCCGGCGAGTGGCGCTGGACGCAGGGGCTGTTCTTTCCGTTGAGGCCGATTACGGCGCTTTTTTAGTGCCTTGGGGCAGCCTGCACATCGTGTTTGGGCGGCCAAAAATTTAAGAAATAATTTAAACAAGCACTAAATACCGGCTTACGAGGCATGCCCCTATCTTTCGCGGTGCATCTCCGATTTCAAAACCAGCAAGGCTTCTCATCCATGAAAAAACGACTTACCCTGATTTTCCTCGGTATTGCGTTGTTGCTTGCTTCCCCGCTTGCTTATGCCCAAGATGCGCAGAAAGACACCGCCAAATATCTGGCCATTCGAACTTCGGACGGGAATGAATTTATTGGAAAAGTAATTGCACAGGATTCAGTTGTACTCGTTCTTCAAACCGACATTTTCGCTGAAATTACAATCCGCCGGGAGGCTATCCGCCGGATGCGCCCAGTTTCGCAGAAACAAGCTCGGAGCAAAAAGTATATGTTCGAGACGGCGTCGAATACGCACTATTTCATTGGCCAAAACGCCTACGGACTGCGCAAGGGCGAGGGCTACTATCAAAGCGGCTGGATTTTTCTGAACCAGCTCGCCTATGGGTTGTCGGATCATTTTTCTATCGGGGTGGGAGCCGCACCTTTTTTCGATTTTGAATCCGATGCAGCCCCGCTCTGGATTCAGCCTAAAATTTCCATCCCGCTGCTGGAGCAAAAGCTGCATGTTAGTATCACGGGCATCCTTGGCCAATTGTTCAGTTCGTACGAAGAGGACGCTTTTGGTTTTGGGTGTGTACTGGGCCAAGTGACCTGCGGCTCGCCCAATGCCAACCTCAGTGCGGGCGTCGGCTTGGTGTGGGGCAAGATGTCCTGGACGCGCGCGCCTCTTTTTTCTATAGGTGGTATGGTGCGTACGGCGTCGCGTATTGCACTGATTTCAGAAAACTATTTCATCCGCGAGAACGGCTATACCCAAACGGTTGCCCTGCTTGGCTTTCGGGCTATCGGGCGGCGTGCTGCTTTTGATTTTGGCATACTTTTCAACCTGAATGAATTTTACGCAATCGGGATACCCTGGATAGGGCTTCATGTTCCGATCGGGCCACTCAGGTAATGTACCAGCACACTTCCAAATCTAAATAACTATGCACCTTTCGTATCTTGTACTCGCTTTTTGGACCTTACTACTTTTTTTTTCTACCCCCGCTTTTTCCCAGGAGGTTGAAATTCCCACCGATACCACTCAACTGAGTTCCATCGAAACCAAAGACGGCAATGAATTCGTCGGGTACATCCGTGCGATAGAGGCGGATGTTATCGTGGTCAAAACGGAGGATTTCGGTGATGTCCGCATCCGCCGGCAAAATGTGAAAAGTATCCAGCCGCTGTCCAATAACCAGATTGTGGCGGGCGAGTACTGGCCCGACAACCCGCACGCATCCCGGTACTTTTTCGCACCAAACGGCTACGGGCTGCGCAAAGGTGAGGGGTACTACCAAAACACCTGGATTTTTTTCAACCAGGTCAGCTACGGGTTTAGCGACAACTTTTCGCTGGGCGTAGGCATCGTGCCGCTCTTCTTGTTTGGCGGCTCGGCCTCTCCAATCTGGATCACGCCCAAGCTGTCTATCCCCATAAAGAAAGACCGGTTCAATCTCGGTCTCGGCGGCTTGTTCGCCGTGGTGGTTGGCGAAGAAAGCGCGTCGTTCGGGGTTGCTTATGGTCAGGCTACTTTTGGTTCCCGCGACCGCAATATCAACGTCGGCCTGGGCTACGGCTATGCGGGCGACTCGTGGGCCAGCACGCCAACCATCTCCCTGAGCGGAGTGTATCGCACAGGCAAAAAATTTGCGCTTATGACGGAAAATTATCTGTTCGACGCCGGCGACGAAAGTATCGTCCTGATCTCTGCGGGTGGGCGGTTCATCGGCAAGCGCATCGCCATAGATGCCGGCCTCGTATTTCCTACCGTCACAGACGGGGATGGGTACTTTATCGCCGTGCCATGGCTGGGAATCACAGTGCCGTTCGGGAAGAGGGGTTGAGATCGTTGAGATAGGTTGAGGAGGTTGAGATAAGTTGAGGCGTGCCTCAACCTATCTCAACAAATTCCTACATTTACCCCCAACGAAAACGAAACCAACTCGAACGTGGCCGCTGAGCAACATTCTTCCGCCGAGGTTCCCATGCCAGTCAAAAACGATCGCCGGACCATCACCGGGTGGGCGTTTTTCGACTGGGCCAACAGCGCCTATGCGCTGGTGATCACGGTAGCCATTTTTCCGCCCTATTTTCTTGGTATCGCCCCGGACACTGTGAATATCGGCGGGTTTGCTATCCGGGACGAGACGCTCATCGCCTGGTGTATTTCTCTGGCCTACCTTATTATCGCTATCATCTCCCCCATTCTGTCGGGTATCGCAGACTACAGCGGAAAGAAGAAGCGGTTCATGCGCTTTTTTACCACCATTGGGGCATTGGCCTGCATCAGCCTCTTTTTTTTCCGCAGCCCGGATTCCTTGTGGGTGGGCATGACTGGTTTCGTGTTGGCTACCGTAGGTTTTGCCGGCGGCATCGTTTTTTACAATGCTTACCTGCCCGATATCGCCACCGAAGATCAATACGATGCCGTGAGCGCCAAGGGATTTATCTACGGGTTTGCGGGCAGCGTTGTTCTGCTGGTGGTCAACCTCGGCATGGTATTGAAATACGAGGCGCTGGGTTTTCCGTCGGAAATGGCGGCCATCCGCTGGGCCTTTGTGAGCGTAGGGGTGTGGTGGCTGGGCTTCGCCCAAATTGCGTTTCGCCGCTTGCCGCCCGATATGCCGCGTCCAATGCCCCTGAGCCTGTTGCACAAAGGCTACGACGAACTGGCAAAAGCCTTTCGGACACTGCGCAAAAGCCGCAATACGGCACTTTTTCTGCTGACCTTTTTCTGCTACAATGCCGGCGTGCAGGCCATTCTGTTCCTCGCTTCCAGTTTTGCCGACAAGGAAATGCAGATGGAAAAATCCAAACTCATCATTCTGGTACTGATCCTGCAAATCGTGGCCATCGGCGGGGCATACCTCTCGTCGCGGTTGTCTGAACTACGGGGCAATAAGACCTCGCTGTTTGTCATGTTGGTCATCTGGGCCCTGATCTGCCTGCTCGGATATTCGGTAAGCACCGAGACGGAGGTGTTCGTACTGGGCGGCGCCATCGGCCTGGTCATGGGGGGCATACAGGCCCTTTCGCGCAGCACTTACGCCAAGTTTCTTCCGGAAAATACCCGCGAAACGACCTCTTATTTTAGTTTTTACGATGTGATGGACAAGGTTTCCACGGTGTTCGGCACCCTCGTATTCGGGTTGGTGGCACAACTATACGACGGTATGCGCAGCAGCGTGCTGGCCCTTTCGATACTCTTTTTAGCAAGTCTGGCAATATTAACCGCTGTGCGCGTGCGCCGCATGACGGTTTGAAGGTTGGAAGGTTAGAAGGTTGCTGGTTAGAAGGTTGCGGCAGCTAGAAATCCTCCAACCAGCAACCTTCTAACCTTCCAACCTTCTAACCTTCCAACCTTCCAACCTAAAAATGGATTTCACCCGACTCTTCGACATTCTGGACTACCAGTGCGAGCGCTTTCCGCAAGCGGTTGCCCTGGCGGGCAAAACAGGCGGCGCCTGGCAGACGTGGAGCACAACGGAACTGATTGCCGACCGCGACCGCCTCAGCGCTGGCTTGTTGGCACAGGGTTTGGAAAAAGGTGACCGCGTCGGGATACTGACGCATTGCGGCAGCCCCCACTGGGTTATTGCCGACGCCGCTATGCTACAGTTGGGTATAATACCGGTGCCGGTACACGCAACTTCCCGGCCGGATGAAATCGCGCATATCTTCCGCGACGCAGGGCTGCGGGCTTTTTTTGTGAGCAACGGGGAAATGCTGGAAAAACTCACCCAGGCAGACGTCGCGCCCGAACACGTTTTTTCCTTTACGCCACTTCCCGGCGCCCTGCATTGGGATACCCTGTGTCGGCAACCGAGCGCCAGGCAAATCGAGCAGATCCGGCAGTTGCGTGCGAGTATTTCAGATACCGACCTGGCCACGTTGCTCTATACCTCCGGCACTACGGGCGCGCCCAAAGGCGTCATGCTCACGCACGCCAACATCGTCAGCAATGTGAAATCCGTACTGGCCATAGTGCCGGTAGGCCCGGAAGTGACGACGGTGAGTTTTTTACCACTGAGCCATATTTTTGAGCGCATGGCAACCTACATGTATCAGACTGCCGGCACGCCAATTTGGTTCGCCGAATCGGTGGAACGGCTGCCGGAGGTTTTGCGGGAGGTGCGGCCACATTTTTTCACCGCCGTGCCGCGCGTATTGGAGCGCAGCTACGAGCGCCTGCTCGAACGCCGCAAGGAGGCAGGTTTTATCGGAAAAAAAATACTCGATTGGGCCCTCGCATTGGGCGAACGCTATCCGTTCGCAGGCAAATACGCCATGCCGCCGGGCTATCGGCTCAAGTGCTGGATAGCCGACCTGCTCGTCTATCGCCACTGGCGCCGGGCCATGGGCGGACGCGTGCGCGGCATAGCGGTAGGCGCGGCCGCCTTGCAACCCCGATTGGGCCGGCTGTTTTCGGCGGCGGGCGTGGATGTACGCGAAGGCTATGGCCTCACGGAAACCAGTCCTGTTGTGGCGTTCAATCGCTTCGAACCGGGGGGCGTACATTTCGGCACGGTGGGCATACCTGCGCCGGGGGTAGAGGTGCGCATCGCCGATCCCGACGACCAAGGGTCGGGCGAAATCGAAGTCCGCGGCCCTAACGTGATGTCCGGCTACTGGAACTTGCCTGAAGAAACGGCGGCGCGTTTTACCTCCGACGGCTGGCTGAAAACGGGCGATATCGGCCGTTTCGAGCACAAGCGTTTTTTGCGCATTACGGGCAGAAAAAGCGAGTTGTTCAAGACAACCTCCGGCAAGTTTGTAGCTCCGGCTTTTGTGGAGCAGCAATTGCAGCGCTCGCCTTTCGTGGGTCAGTGCATGGCCCTCGGCCTGAACCAGCCCTACGTAGGCGTATTGATCGTGCCCAATTTTGTCCATCTGGAGGCCTGGTGCAGCGAAAACAAGGTGCACTGGACGGCGCCGGAGTACATGGTGCTGAATCCCAAAGTGGAGAAACTATTCCGTCAGGAAATAGACCGCATCAACGCGGAGTACCTCGGCTCGGTGGAGCGTGTGCAGGCGTTTCAGTTGTTGGCCGAGCCCTGGACGGCAGAGAACGGCTTGCTCACACCCACGCTGAAACTGCGCCGCAAAACGATTGAGGCGCAGTTTGCACAGGTGGCAGAAGGACTGTTTGGGAAAAAGTAATTCAGTTCAGTTTGTCCAGATCCCGGATCAGGATCGAGTTCCGGTTGAAGTGAATGAGGTTGGACTTGCGCAACTCGTTCAGGATAGCGGTCACCGTTTGGCGGCTGGCGCCTACGAGGTTGGCGATATCCTGTTGGGTGAGGCCGTGCTTGACCAGCGTTTCAAAGCCAACCTGACGGCCGCGTTCGCCGGCACTTTCTTTCAAAAATTCTACGATGCGGGTGCGCACATCTTTCAGGATGAGCGACTCCCACTGGCGTTCTGCCTTGCGCAGGCGCTCGCCAATAGACAACATGACGGCTTCGGAGAGTGCAAAATTTTGCTCCATGAACCGTTTGAAATCGGCGACTCGAATGGCGCAATACTTGACATCCTGATTCATTGAACTGGCAAACTCGGCGCGTCTGCTCTCGCCGGTCAGCCCCAATTCCCCGAACAACGTGTACGGATGCTGGATGCTCTTGATGATCTCTCGCCCGTCGGGCGAATAAATACCGATCTTGATGGTTCCCTGGACCAACAGGCAGAGGTAGTCGCTGGGCTCGTCGGCCAGGTAAATGTAACCGTGTTTGTACGCCGTGCGTACTTCGGTGACACGTGCCAGTTCCTGCAGTTCATCTGGTGAAAGCGCGGCAAGGATTGGGAATCTTTGTAGTGTAGACAGTACGTCCATGTGAGAAGATTGTAGCGGATTAGAATGAAGATTGAATTGTAAAGCCACCAATCCAAGAATTATGCCAAGGGCGTGTTAATTGCAGCATTTACCCTTGAATTGATATTCAGCGCTTTACTTTTACCCGCCTAAAAAAATGGGCGTACTTTGGTGCGTTGTTTTTTACTACCCAACATGTGTTATTATGCAGACAGTCAAGGCTTTTTCACTCCTGACGGAGTTTGACATTTCTCTGTTCCAGAGCGGCAAGCATTTTCGGATGTATCAAAAATTGGGCAGCCACCTGGTGGAGTGCGATGGCGAGCAAGGCGTCTATTTTGCAGTATGGGCGCCGCATGCCAGGCAGGTTTCGGTCACAGGTACATTCAATGCCTGGAACCCCAAAAGCCACGTCCTGCTCCCCCGTTGGGATAAGAGTGGTATCTGGGAGGGATTCATCCCAAATATTGGGAAAGGCACGGTTTATAAATACCACATCACCATGCAAAACGGCAAGGGTCTCGACAAAGGCGACCCGTATGCACGCCGTTGGGAAATCCCGCCCCAGACCGCTTCCATTGTCTGGGACCTCGAAGATTATACCTGGCAAGACGATAAATGGCTCGAAAAACGCCTGATCCGCGCCGGCAAACCCCAGCCCTGGTCTGTTTATGAAGTACACCCCGGCTCGTGGAAAAAAATACCGGAAGACGGCAACCGCTCCTACAACTTCCGCGAACTGGCTGACGAACTCGTGCCGTACGTCAGGGAAATGGGCTTCACCCACATCGAGCTTATGCCCGTTATGGAACACCCCTATTTCCCTTCCTGGGGCTACCAGATCACCGGCTTTTTTGCCCCGTCGGGCCGCTTTGGCACCCCGGAAGATTTTATGCACTTTGTGGATGTATGCCACGAGGCCGACCTCGGGGTCATTCTCGACTGGGTACCCTCGCACTTCCCCGGAGATATTCACGGCCTGTACCTGTTCGACGGCTCCCACTTGTACGAATACGCCGACATGCGCCGCGGGTTCCATCCCGACTGGAATAGTTACGTGTTCGACTACGGCCGCAACGAAGTGCGCTCCTTTCTCATTTCCAATGCCTTGTTCTGGCTCGACAAATACCACATTGACGGCCTGCGCGTGGATGCTGTGGCCTCCATGCTTTACCACGATTACTCCCGCAAAGAGGGCGAGTGGATTCCTAATATCCACGGCGGACGCGAAAACCTGGAGGCTATTTCGTTCCTGCGCGACTTCAACGAGGCCGCGTACAAAAACTACCCGGGCATCGAAACCATCGCCGAGGAAAGCACGGCATTCCCCGGCGTCAGCAAACCCATCTGGGAGGGCGGTCTTGGGTTCGGGCAAAAATGGATGATGGGCTGGATGCACGATACGCTCAACTACTTCAAACGGCCACCCATGTTCCGTCGCTGGCACCAGAGCGAGATTACATTCTCCATGGTTTATGCTTTTTCCGAACGGTTCATGTTGCCCCTTAGCCACGACGAAGTAGTCCACATGAAGGCTTCCTTGCTGTACAAAATGCCCGGTAACGAATGGGAAAAATTTGCCAACCTGCGCGCACTCTACGGGTACCAGTGGAGCCACCCGGGATCGCACATTTTGTTTATGGGCGGCGAGTTTGGCCAAACCACCGAATGGAGCCACGACCGCGGCGTGGTTTGGGATCTCCTGGAATATGATTTGCACAAAGGATGCCAACAGTGGGTTAAGGCTCTTAATATACTTTATTCCGAGCACCCGACTATGTGGTGGCATGCGTTTACGCCCGAGGGCTACGAATGGATCGGCGGCGACGATACCGAAAACTGTGTGTTGGCGTACCTCCGCAAAGGCCGTTCGACGGATAAAGTGCTGCTGGTGGTTTGCCATTTCAAACCGGGAGTGCTGGAAGATTATACCGTCGGCGTGCCTCATGGCGGCACCTGGCGCGAGATACTCAGCAGCGACGATCCGCAGTTTGGCGGCAGCGGCGTGCTCAACGGCACCCTGAAAGCCGAGAAAAAAGCATCGCACGGGCAGGAGTACGCCCTCACGTTCCGGTTGGCGCCATTGGCTGTGCAAATTTTTGAAGGGCAAGATTTACCCAAGACAAGACCGGTAAAAAGTAAAAAACTGGCAAGCAAAACGCCCAAGGGGCAAGCACAGCCTAAAAAACCGGCAAAAAACCGAACAGCATTGGTTCAATCGTAATCCAAGTGGAAATGCCCGACTTGGGAGTTATTGCGTACATTTGCCGCCGATTTTAAACATCCCGTTTTTCTCATCAATCGCCCAGTTCGCTTCCGGCATGGACATAACGGCCGCACAACTTGCCCACCTGCTCAACGGCACCCTTGAAGGGGATCCTACCGCCACCGTCCGCCAGCCGGCTCGCATCGAGGAGGCCCAGCAGGGTGACTTCGCTTTTTTGGATAACCCGAAATATGAGTCGTACGCCTATGCTACCAAGGCTTCCATCTTGTTGGTAAACAAAACCTTCCAGCCGGCGCAACCCATCGCGGCTACCCTGGTTCGCGTGGACGATGTGCGTTCCAGCCTGGCGTTTTTGCTGGAAAAATTCAACGATATCGTGTCGCCCAACGGCGCACCCGCCCAAATTGACGAAAAAGCCAGTGTACACCCCGATGTACAAATCGGCACCCAAAGTGCCATTGGCGCGTTCACGGTCGTGGAAGCGGGGGCCATTATTGGCGACAACTGCACCATTTATCCCCAGGTGTTTCTCGGGCGCAATGTGCATATCGGCAACAACTGCAAAATTTATCCCGGCGTGCGCATTCACCACAACTGCGTCGTCGGCGACAACTGCGTGCTGCACGCCAACGCTGTTATCGGCGCCGACGGATTCGGATTCGCGCCTCAGGAAGATAAATCCTGGAAGAAGGTGCCACACGTGGGCAATGTTGTTCTGGAAAACAATGTCGAAATCGGCGCCAATGCCTGCATTGACCGCGCCGCGCTCGGCAGCACCGTCCTGCACTCGGGCGTCAAAATTGACAATCTGGTACACATTGCGCACAATGTGGAGGTGGGCAAAAACTCCGTAATGGCCGCTCAAGTCGGTGTAGCCGGCAGCACCAAAATCGGGGAAAATGTGCAACTCGGTGGCCAAACTGGCATTGCAGGCCACCTCACGATTGCGGATGGAACCCGTGTGCAGGCTCAGAGCGGCATCGCGTCATCTATCCGGGAACCCAATCAGGCACTGTTCGGTGCGCCGGCGATTGACTACAACGACTACGTCCGCGCCTATGTCGTGTTCAAAAACCTGCCGGAACTTCAGAAAAAAGTACGGGCACTGGAGAAGATGCTGAAAGCATTGCAAGGCTGAGTTCAACAGGCAAACCTGCAAAGGGCAAGTTCCGTACGCACCAAAATCATTTCATTACTTGCAATTTTGCAAACCGCAGTACGATCCGCCGCTCCGGCAGTTCGTCGTCCTTGAATTGGATGGTAGCTAATTTATTGCCGGCCGGCCCTTCCACACTTTTCACCACACCTTCTCCGAATTTGAGATGCCGCACCGTAACACCGGTGACAATAGCCTCCAGTGGTGAGGCTTCGAAATCGCTGGGCACTACTGGGTTGATCCCGGTTTGTTTCGGGCGCGGTTTGGCAAAATACCCCGACACACTGGCTCGGGGGCTGGCGGTACTGGTGGCGGCCATTGCACTTTGCCGGGCGGAGCCGAAGCCCCCGAGCAACTCGAAGTGCTCGGTATTGATCTCCTCCAAAAACCGAGATGGCTCGCAGTCGCGTACCTGGCCATAGCGGTAGCGGGTTTTGGCGTATGTGATGGTGAGCAGTTCTTTGGCCCGCGTAATCGCCACATAAAACAGGCGGCGCTCTTCGTCCAGGCCATTGGGGTCTTCGAACGACATGAACGACGGGAACAGATTTTCCTCCAATCCGGTCACGAACACACTGCGGTACTCCAGCCCTTTGGCGGCGTGGGTACTCATCAAGGTGACGTAGTCTGAATCATCGGCAGCCTGATCGGCATCGGTGAGCAGGCTGATGGTTTGGAGGTAGGCTGCCAGCGAGCGTTCGGTGCCGTCCGTAACATCCGGCGTGTCCGCTGTATTGTCGGTGAATTCGCTGATGGCGTCCAGCACGGCGTTGGCATTTTCGAGTCGGCTGATGCCCTCGGGGGTGGTATCGCTCTTGAGCGCGTCGAGCAAGCCCGATTGTCGGAGAATATCGGAGGCGAGTTTGAATGCCGGATCGGTGGCGGCACGACGTTGCCAGCTTTCCACCATACCCCGGAACGCGGCGAGCGCTTTGCGGGCGCGGTCGGGCACATCCACGAAAAGCATGGCATCCCATGCCGTCATATTGTGCTCGCCGGCGTACTGGCTGATCTTGTCCACCGTGGCCGTACTGATACCGCGCGTGGGGTAATTGATGACCCGGCGGAGGGCTTCTTCGTCGTTGGGATTGATGGATAACCGGAGATACGCCACCAGGTCCTTTACTTCCTTGCGCTGGTAAAACGACAGGCCACCAAACACGCGATAAGGCAGATTCAGCCGCCGCAGGTGTTCCTCGAATTTGCGGCTCTGGGCGTTGGTGCGGTACAGGATAGCGATTTCGGAGTTTGTCAAGTGGAAGCGGTGTTTTTGTTCCATAATCAGGTCGGCCACCCGGCGGCCCTCTTCGTCGTCGGACATACACTTCACCAACTTAATTTTGTTCCGCTCTTCGCGATCGGTCCAGATGGTTTTGTTCAACTGGCGGCGGTTGTTGGAAATGACCTCGTTGGCCGCCGAAACGATGTGGTGGGTGCTGCGGTAATTTTGTTCGAGTTTGAAGGTTTTCAGGCTGGGATAGTCCTTTTCAAAATCGAGGATATTGTCAATGGTAGCACCGCGGAAGGCGTAGATGCTCTGGGCATCGTCGCCCACGATAAACACATTTTCGGGGCTGCCCGGGTATTTAACGAGGCGGCGCAGGATGGCGTACTGAAGGAAGTTGGTGTCTTGAAACTCGTCCACGTGGATGTACCGGAACTTCTGCTGGTACTTTTCGGCCACGTCGGCATGATCGCGCAGGAGGCGGTACAGCTGGAGCAGCAGGTCGTCGAAGTCCATAGCGCCGGAACGCTGGCAGCGCGCGGTGTATTTTTCGTAAATATCTGCGATGTAGGGCCGCTTGGCCTGGCGGTCTTGCTGCATCATCTCGGCATTGTCGCGATACACTTTTGGGGTGACCAGGTTGCTCTTGGCCAGCGAAATACGCGAGCGGATGGCGCTGGCATTGTACACCTGCGGGTCGAGGTTCATTTCCTTGATAATCGTACGCAGGAGGCTTGTGGTATCGTCGGTGTCGTACACGGAAAAATTGGACGAGAAACCGATTTTTGAGGCCTCGGCACGCAGCATACGCGCAAAAACCGAGTGGAACGTACCTGCCCAGACCTGCTGGGCCTTGGGGCCTACAACCCGTTCGATACGGTCCTTCATTTCACGCGCAGCCTTGTTGGTGAAGGTGAGCGCCAGAATTTGCCAGGGCGCCACACCCTTCTCCAGCAGGTGGGCGATGCGGTAGGTCAGTACCCGTGTTTTGCCGGAACCCGGGCCGGCGATGACCAGTACCGGCCCTTCCGTGGTAGTAACGGCCGCGTGTTGAACAGGATTGAGCTCGTCGAGATAGTGTGCCATATCGGGTAGGTTGAGAAGGGGTTGAGAAAGGTTGAGGGGGTTGAGAAAGGTTGAGGGGGTTGAGAAAGGTTGAGGGGGTTGAGAAAGGTTGAGGGGGTTGAGAAAAAGGTTGAGGGGGTTGAGAAAGGTTGAGGGGTTGAGAAAAAGGTTGAGAAGGTTGAGATGCCTTTTTAGAGCGGATGGATTTCTATAAAATGACAAGCATGGCGTACCCCCCCCCTGGCCGCACAACTATGGTAAAAAACAAAGCCCGGCGGCAAAGTTAGAAAGTTTAAACTGGCAGCCCGCTCAACGCTCTCAACCTTTCTCAACCCTCTCAACCTTTTCTCAACCCCCTCAACCCTTCTCTCAACCCTTCTCAACCTTTCTCAATCCCCTCAACCTTTATCAACCTCATTTCCCCGTACTTTCGCGCCAAAATCATTGCACATGACTTCTATCCTGCAAAAATACGCCGCTCTGCTCACACACTACTGCCTGCGCGTGCAGCCGGGCGACAAGGTTTTTATCAGCACTACCACTCTGGCCGAGCCGCTCCTGCGGGAGGTCTATCGCGAGGCATTAGCTGCCGGGGCCGCGCTGGTAGAGTGTGATCTGGCGTTCCGCGAACGTGAGCGCATCCTGCTCGAAAACGGCTCCAACGACGCCCTGCGCACTCCCCCGACGCTGACGAAATTGGGCATGGAAACATTCGATTGCTACCTGAATATCCGGGCGCCATTCAACCTGCGCGAAATGCAAAATGCTCCCGCCGACCGTTCCGCTATCCGGCAGGAAACGCTCAAGCCGATCAACAAAGCCTATTTTGAGCGTATCGCCGACAAGAGCCTGCGCCGCAACCTGTGCCAGTACCCTACCGATGCCTCCGCGCAGGAAGCGGGCATGAGCCTCAGCGAGTACGAGCACTTTGTGTTCAATGCCTGCAAACTTTTTGAGGATGACCCCGTACAAGCCTGGCTGCAGGTACGCGCCGGCCAACAGCGTATCGTGGACCACCTGAACGGCTGCTCCGCCATGCGGTATGTCACCGAAGGCACCGATATTTCCTTTTCCACCAACGGCCGCACCTGGATCAATTCCGACGGCCAAAACAACATGCCTTCCGGCGAAGTATTTACCAGCCCGTTAGAGGACAGCGCAAACGGAACCGTCCGGTTCTCGTACCCGGGCATTTACCAGGGCCATGAAGTGGAAGAGGTTATGCTATGGGTGAAAGACGGCTATATCGAGAAATGGGAGGCCCGGCGGGGACAGGATTTTCTCGACCGACTTTTCCAGACTCCCGGCACGCGGCGTTTCGGCGAAGCCGCCATCGGTACCAACTACGACATCACGCAAATGACCAAAAATATTCTCTTCGACGAAAAAATCGGAGGCACCATGCACATGGCTATCGGCCAAAGCTACCTGCAGTGCGGCGGCAAAAATGAATCTACCGTGCACTGGGACATGATTACCGATATGACCCGCGGCGGCGAGGTATGGGCCGACGGGGAATTGATTTACAAAGACGGAAAGTTTCTGATTTGATTTTTTTACCGCAGAGACGCGGAGTTTTAATAACTTGACTATCAAGACTTCCGCGCCTCTGCGTCTCTGCGGTGCATTGATCACCGTTTTTCAAAAAACCACCAGGAAGGCTTGCGCCGCACAATGCGGAAGTTTTCAAAAAGGTACTTGCGGATGTGCGTGACAGCCTCCTCGGGGTCGTCGGTGAACAGAAGCAAGTCGAGGTCTTCCGGAGAAATGGTACCTTCCTGAAGCATGATATTCAGAAACTCGCGCAGCTCCCGGTAAAACTCCGTGCCCATGATCACTATGGGGAAATTGCCGATTTTGCGCGTCTGAATCAGGGTCAGGGTTTCAAAAAACTCATCCATCGTACCGAAACCGCCGGGCAAAATGACGAAGGCGTAAGAGTACTTGACCAGCAGGACCTTGCGGATAAAAAAGTATCGGAAGAGGACAAATTTGTCCAGATACGGGTTTTCCGTTTGCTCGTGCGGCAGGATGATGTTGCACCCGATGGAGTGCCCCCCAGCCTCGCGGGCGCCGCGATTGGCGGCTTCCATGATGCCCGGTCCACCGCCGGTCATGATCGCCAAACCCAGGTCGCTGGAAATATGGGCGCTCACTTTTCGGGCCAGTTCGTAGTAGCGGTGTCCTTCTTTGAACCGCGCCGAACCGAAAACCGTGATTGCCGGCCCTACGAAATGCAGGGCGCGAATGCCTTTTACAAATTCCCAAAAAACCCGAAATACAAACGCGAGTTCGTACGTGCGGCTTTTCGGACCTTCGAGCCATACCGATTCGTTTCGATTGATGAGGGGGCGACGAGGCGATGTAGCCATTTCGTATTTTTGTTGTTTGAACTATTTCAAAATGAAGCGGTGAGCGGATAGAATCGGGTTAAGAGCGTGTTTAAATTTTAGTGCTGGAGCGAGGGCGAGCAAATTTTGTTTCTATTGAGGCAAAATTTGCAGCCGTAGCCGGGTGCCTACGGCGAAAATTTTAACGCAGAGAGAAACAAAATTGGCCGTCCGCAGCCCAGCGACTAAATTTTAAACACGCTCTAATTGACCTCCACATTGATTCCTACCAGTACCTCGTCTTCCAGTTCCACTTTTTCGCCGCCGTCCAGGGTGTCGGCCAAAACCAGATCCGTAGCCAGCACCTCGGACTTGATGTAGTCGTGGAATTTTTCGACCGCATCAAGCAAGGCAGGGTGACGCTCCAGCGTGACGATGACGCGGTCGGTCACGTTGAAATTTTTGTCCTTGCGGATGTTCTGAATGCGGTTGACGAGGTCGCGAGCGGTGCCCTCGGCGAGCAGTTCGGGTGTCAACGTCACGTCCAGCGCCACCGTCAGTTCCCCATCCGAAGCCGTTTTCCAGCCGGGCAAATCTTCTGTGCTGACGATCATGTCGTCCGGCGTGAGCGTATAGGTATTGCCGTTGAGGACAATTTCCAGTACGCCGGATTTTTCCAATGCGCTGATTTCTTCATTGGAGAAATTGGCAATCAGTGTTGCCGCATCTTTCATGTCCTTGCCGAGTTTGCCGCCGAGCGTTTTGAAATTTGCCTTGGCGCCTTTTTTCAGCAGGCCCGATGCATCGGTGATGTACTCGATTTGCTTCACGTTTATTTCCGACAGGATCAGGTCTTTTACGCCGTCCACTTCGGTGATGAACGCCTCGTCAAGCACCGGCAGCAGGATTTTTTGCAGGGGCAGGCGTACACGCAGTTTTTCCTTTTTGCGGATACTCAGCGCCAGCGAGCAAATGCGCTGGGCGTAGTCCATGCGCTTTTCCAGCGCCGCATCCACCTTGGCGGGATCGGGGTGGGTCAGGTCGGTGAGGTGTACGGAGTCGTGGCGCAGCGGCGAGTTATGGGCCTTGGCCGCGTCTTTTATCGGTGCAGTCAGGTTGCGGTACAGCCAGTCGGAAAAGTGCGGCGCGACGGAGGCCATGAGTTGGCCGGTTACCAGGAGGCATTCGAACAAGGTCTGGTAGGCGGCCAGTTTGTCCTCGCCCAACCCCACCCCCTGCCCCTCCCCAACAGGGAGGGGAGATGCTTTCCAGAAACGCCGACGCGAGAGGCGGACGAACCAGTTGGACAGGTGTTCGTCCACGAAATTCTCGATGGAGCGGCAGGCGCGGGTTACGTCGAAGTCGTCCATGGCTGCGTGGTAGTCGGCCACGAGCGAGTAGAGTTTGGAGATGACCCAGCGGTCGAGCTCAGTGCGCTGGTGATAGGGCAGCACGTTTTGCTCATCCATTTTGAACCCGTCGAGGTTGGCGTACAGCGCAAAGAAGTTGTAGGTGTTGTACAGGGTGCCGAACAGTTTGTTGCGCACTTCGGTGATCCCTTCTTCGTTGAATTTCAGGTTATCCCACGGGTTGGCGTTGGCCATCATGTACCATCGGGTGGCGTCGGCGCCGTATTCTTCGATGGTCACAAAAGGGTCCACGACGTTGCCCTTGGATTTGGACATTTTGTTGCCCTCTTTGTCGAGCACGAGGCCATTGGACACCACGTTTTTGAACGCCACCGAGTCGAATACCATCGTGGCGATGGCGTGCAGGGTGTAAAACCAGCCGCGGGTTTGGTCCACGCCTTCGGCGATGAAGTCGGCGGGAAAGTTGTTTTTGAAAATTTCCTGATTTTCAAACGGGTAGTGCCACTGGGCGTACGGCATGGAGCCGGAGTCGAACCAGACGTCAATGAGGTCGAGTTCGCGGCGCATGGGTTTGCCGGAGGGAGAGACGAGGATGATGTCGTCTATGTAGGGGCGGTGGAGGTCGGCCTCTGCGCGTGTCAACCCCACCCCCGACCCCTCCCCAAA
>JBGSKO010000126.1:0-17038 GCA_041741155.1 Saprospiraceae bacterium
CCCTCCCCGGGGAGGGGTCGGGGGTGGGGTTGACTCGCGACGGGAATTATGCGTAGCAGATACTCGGCGGTAAAAACCTGGAAAGTCTATTGCTTCACGATCCGGCCCGACAGCACTGTTGCTTCCGTTTGTATTTTCCAAAAATACACACCCGACGGGGCAGAGCGGAGCGGCACGGCGAGGCGTATCCCGCCAGGTTGACTGGTAATACTTGTGGCAAATATCCTTTGACCGCCAGCGCTAAATACCTCCACGCGCATTGCTCCGGTGTAGTTTTGAATGCTGAACACCGCTTCGTCGGTCACCGGATTTGGGAAAACAGCGACCTCGGGGGCGGGGGTATTGAGCGTATGCACGGGCGTAACGGTCAGGGCTTTCAACACGGCGGCCAGGGCATCCACACGGCCGTAGCCGTAGGAATTGTTGGGGTATGCCTGACCGCTGTTGTCGGCGCAATCCAGTTCTCCGAATCGGGGTACGGCGGTTTCTTCGATGATATCTTCGATTAGGCCCACGTCGCCGGCGAGGTCGGGGCGGGCGGAAAGCACGAGGGCCACGAGTCCGGCCACGTGCGGGCCGGCCATGCTGGTGCCCCAGAAGTGGGAGTAGCCGCCGTTGCGCACGCTGGAGCGGATACCCGCGCCGGGAGCCGCCACATTGGGTTTGAGGCGTTGGCTGCCGTCAATCGTGACAGGGCCGCGACTGCTGAAACCGGTGATGGTGTCGTTGCTTTCGGTAGCGCCCACGCTGAAGCTTTCTTCGAAATAAGCCGGCGGCCCGAAGGTGCTACTGCAACCCTGGGAGCCGGAGTTTCCGTTGCTGACGACGACCACGACGCCCGAAGCGCGCAGGTTGATGACCGTCTGGCGCAGGAGCGCATCCACGGCCAGGTCGGTGCAGCCTTCGCCCGTGGAACAGTACCAGGAGTTGTTGATGACGTGTGGCGCCTTGGCTGGGTCTGCATTTTGGCCGGCCAGGTCGGTGGGTGCGAGGAACCACTCGAAGCACTCGATGTAGGAGGAGGGTTTGCCATTGCCGCGTTCCATATTGCGGCAGGAAATCCATTGCGCGCCGGGCGCCACGCCGATCTGGTTGCCCTGGCCGTCGTCGCCCACCATCGTGCCCATCGTGTGGGTGCCGTGGTTGTTGTCGTCGCAGGGCGCCGGAGCGTTTATGCCGCAAGGGTTATTGGCCGGGTCGGGGATGCTGTCGCCGCTGAGCGGACTGATTTCGTGGATGGCGTCGTGCCAGTTGTAGTTGTGGTCGGTGGCGCCGCTCAGGTTGTTGTAGCCGCGGTAGTGGGGTTTTATGGCCGGGTGAACCCAGTCGTAACCGGTGTCAGCGCCGGCCACGGTAATACCCTGGCCGGTGTAGCCGAGCGCCCAAACGGCCGGGGCGTTTATTTTTTCAATACCCCACTCGACGGCGCCGCGCTGTGCGGCGGGTGTGCCGCCTTGTGCCGGCAGTGGAAACGGCACATCGGGGTCGGGAGCGATGTGGGCGACTTCCGGCAGTGCGGCCAGGGTTTGCACGAGGTCCGCATCGGCGTGCTGTACAGCTATGGCATTGACGAGGTAAAAACTGTTGGCAAAAGCTCCGCGCTCCCGCAAGATGCGCCGCGCCCGGGTCTGGCTCCGCTCGGCGGTTTCCTGCAGGCGGGCATGGACATAGCGGGCTTTTTCGGTTTTACCCGAAATGCGCTGTGCGGCGGAGATGTCTGCTTTTTCCTGAAAAATGATCAGCAGATCCAATGTTTCTCCCCGGTTCAGGCTTGTCAGCACACCGGGTGATACTTTCGATTGGCCGGGAAAGGGACTTTGGGCGAGCAGTGTGGAGAAACAACTCAGCAGAAGTGTGCAAAAAATGGTGCAGGTGCGCATGGTTTGATTGATTCGATTAGTTCGATTAGTTCGATTGATTCGATTGATTCGATTAGTTCGATTGATTCGATTGTCGGAAAGCGGGCGCCAAAAGTACGTTCACCCGGCCAATTGCCGCTTTGGGCGATTGGATAAAATGAGCAAAGGCGGCTTTCGGTCAATGCTCTACCTTTGCCGGCCAATCGCTCACACACTCAATACACGTTATGAAGATCGCTATTGGTTGCGACCACGCGGGTTTCGCGTTCAAAGACGGCCTCGTTGCCATGCTGCAACGACAGGGGCACATGGTGCAGGATTTCGGCACACACACACCGGATTCGGTGGACTATCCTGATTTTTCGCACGCGGTGGCACTGGCTGTCGAATCCGGCCAGGCTGATCGCGGCATCGTGCTTTGCGGCAGCGGCAACGGTGTGGCCATCACTGCCAATAAACACCAGGGTATCCGCTGCGCATTATGCTGGACGGAGGAAATCGCCGCGCTGGCACGCCAGCACAATGACGCCAATGTCATCGCTCTACCCGTACGCTTCGTGCCGGAAATACTGGCTCAAGCCATGGTGCGTATCTTCATTTCTACCGAGTTTGAAGGCGGCCGACACGGGCGCCGCGTAGATAAAATCGCATGCGGATAGAAGGTTGGAGGGTTAGAAGGTTGGAAGGTTTCTGGTTAGGAGGTTCCGCGACCGGAAACCTTCCAACCAGCAACCTTCTAACCTTCCAACCTTCTAACCTTCCAACCAGAAATTTTCAACACCATCCATTATTCGATAAGCAGATATGAAATTTAAGACACTGATTTTTTTCCTCTTTTTTGCAACAGGCCTTTGCGCGCAAAGCAAGACCTACGACGACTCGACGACTACCCGGCTTTCGCTTCGGCCGAGGAACTACAAACTGCCGGATGCCCGGCCTTTTGGCGAGACAATTACCGCTGCCGACATGAAGGTTCTCATTGATTCCCTGGCTTCCGATGCTATGGCCGGTCGTGAAACCGGTGAGCCGGGCCAGCGTATGGCTGCGGATTACATCGCTGAACAATTCAAGGCGCTCGGATTGCCCCCGGTAGCCGATCGCAGAACCTATTTCCAAAACATCTTTTTGAAACGGGAATCCTGGTCGGATATCGGCCTGAAAGTAGAGGGGACGGAATTCAAGAACCGCACCGATTTTTATGTGTATCCAGCATACAACGCGAGCCAGGAGGCCACACAAATCAAAGAAATCATCTTCGTCGGCTACGGCATCGAGGATGCCAAATACAACGACTACGGCAAAACCGACGTGAAAGGCAAGGCGGTGGTTTTTTACGACGGCGAGCCGTTGGATAACAATAGCCGGTCGCTCATTACCGGTACCGAATCGCGCTCAAACTGGTCTTTGGACTGGAAACGCAAAGTGCAACTGGCTACTCAAAAGGGCGCTTCGTTGGTGTTTATCATTGACCCCTCCCTCACCGAAAGTGTGAAGACCAACCGCCGCAAGCTCTCGGCATGGGGTTGGGAACCGAGCTCGCCGAACACTGCGCCGCTCAACACCGGATTGGTGAACAGTGTGTTCATCTCCCAGGATGTGGCAAACGCCTTTTTTGGTAAAAAAACGGACAAGGCAGCGGAAACCTACGCCAGTGTGCGCGAAGGAGCCGGTTTCAAACCGGTGAAAATCAAGACCAGTACGGAAATGCGTATGGTCAAGGAAATCAAAACCCTGGAAGGTTCGAATGTTGTGGGCTTTATCGAAGGTACCGATGACAAGTTGAAAGACGAATATGTGGTTATCACGGCCCACTACGACCACCTCGGCGAAGCCGGCGGAGTAGTGTACAACGGCGCCGACGACAATGCCTCCGGCACTTCGGGGGTAATCGAAATCGCCCGGGCATTTGCCAAGGCGAAAGAAGCGGGTGTAGGCCCGAAACGCAGTGTCGTGTGTATGCTGGTGAGCGGCGAGGAAAAAGGCCTGCTGGGCTCCAAGTTCTATGTGGAATTTCCGCTTTTCCCGCTCGAGCGAACCGTAGCCAATGTCAACATTGATATGATCGGTCGCCTGGACAGTCGCCACGCCGAAAACCCGGACTATATCTATGTCATTGGCTCCGACCGTATGAGCACGGAACTGCATCAGATCAACGAGTTTGCCAACGCGACGCACACCAAACTCGAACTCGACTATAAATACAACGATCCGAAAGACCCCAATCGTTACTACGAACGCAGCGACCACTACAACTTCGCCGAACGCGGCGTACCCGCTATTTTCTATTTCAACGGCACACACGCCGACTACCACAAGGAAACCGATACGGCGGACAAAATTGATGTCGCCGCTGCCGCCAAACGCGCACAATTGGCTTTCTACACAGCATGGGACCTGGCCAACCGGCCCACGCGTATCACCGTTGATGTTAAGAAGTAGGAACTTACTTGCGTTGGATAATTTTATGGGCATCAGACTTTCCAGGTTTTTAAACCTGGAAAGTCTGTCTTGTCGTAATGTGTCTATTTACCGCTTACTTTCTCCAGTTGTCCGGCCAACCGATACAGCACGTCTTCTTCGCCGACGCGGCCGGTAAACATGACCCCGACGGGCAGGTTTTCTTCGACAGTCCGGAGCATGGGCACCGACATGGAGGGCTGGCCGGTGAGGTTGGCCAAGGGTGTCCAGGGGATGTAGTCGTACACCTGGTCGGCTAAGCTTTGGATGGTCGCCTTGACGGCGCCGCCCCAGCGGAGCGCATTGATGACGGTAATCAACCGTTTTTCGACCGCCGTTGGCTGCAGCGAGCCGATCGGGATGGGGCGTTTGGCGAGGGTAGGCGTGAGGAGCAGGTCGTACCGTTCGTGGAAGGCGGCGATACGGCGGCTGATTTCGCCCCATTTGCGTTTTGCCGAAGTATAGTCCTCCGCAGAAAATGAGCGCCCCAGCAGGTAAAAAGCGAAGGTGTTCGGCTCCACGTCGCCAGGGCGTACAGGTCGGCCGAGGTATTGTGCCATCAGGTTGATTTCGCCCGCCAGTTCACCCGCGATCACGACTAAAAACGCTTCCGAGAGGTCTTCTTTTCGGTACGGCAGTTCCACTTCATCTACCTGGTGCCCTTCCGAGCGCAGTATGTCCACGGCCTGGTGCATCGCCTGTACGCATACCGGGTCCACGGGAAATCCCATGGTGTGGGTGGCCGAGTAACCGATGCGCAGCTTGCCGGGCAGCGTATCCACCTCTTCCAGATACGGCCGTTTGGGTGCCTGGATGATGTATGGATCGCCGGGTGCGGCGCCCTGAATAGCGTCCAGATAGGCTGCCGAGTCGCGCACGGAGCGGCTCACACAGTTTTCCACCGCAGCGCCCGACCACATTTCGCCCTCGAGTGCGGCCCAGGAGACCCGTCCGCGGGTAGGTTTTAGCCCGAAAAGTCCGCAACAGGAGGCGGGAATACGGATGCTGCCGCCGCCGTCATTCGCAGTAGCCATGGGTACAATACCGGCAGCTACCGCTGCTGCCGAGCCGCCGCTGGAGCCGCCCGGGGAGTGGGCCGGGTTCCAGGGGTTTCGGGTGGGGCCAAACAGTTTGGGTTCGGTGAAGGGCGTGATGCCAAACTCCGGGGTGTTGGTTTTGCCGAGGATCAACAGACCTGCCTGCCGCATTTTTTGGACCACAAAACTGTCTTGCTGCGAAATGTAGTCCCGGTAGCCGCGACTGCCCGTACACATTTTCATGCCGGCTACTTCCATGCCGAGGTCTTTGACCAGAAACGGCACGCCCGCGAACGGCGCCGCGCGGTCCACCTTTTCGGCTTCTTCCCGTGCTGCTTCGAAGCGGCGGTGAATGACGGCATTCAGTTCCGGATTCACGGCTTCGATCTGGCGGATCGCGATATCCACCAGTTCGATTGGGGCGATCTCTCCTTTTTTTACGAGCGCGGCAAGGCCGAGCGCATCGTGGCGGCGGTATTCTTCAAATGTCATGCGCAAGAATTTTAGATGGGTGTACGAGCTGATTGCGTGAGGCAGGGCAAATGTTGTAAAAATTTGCCTTACTCGGGCACGTTGTTTCCCTGCAAGCAGGCGCGCACCTTTTTCATACTTTTTCCCTACAACCCCAAGACCCGAAGCACCTCGTCCCGATTCCGGCGCGAAACCGGGATCGTCGTTTTGTCGCGCAGTACCAATGTTAGTCCTTCCCCCTTGTGTACTTTGCGTACGGCGTCTAATTGCACGAGATAGGATTGGTGGGGGCGAAAAAACTCGGCGGCCGGCAGCGCATCCTGGATTTCCCGGAGGGTGTGGCTCACGAATATCTTCTCGCCCGATTCCAGTACCACGGTGACGTAGCGTTCATCGGCGAAGACATAGCTGATTTCGTTTGGGTTGATCAACGCCACGCCCTGTACGGTGGGCAACAGGATTTTTCCGTCGCGGGTACTTTGAGGCGTTGGTTGGAGGAGGTTGTCTTCTATGCCGTTGGATTCCTCCAGTTCGTTAGCGACGGCAATCAGGTCTTGCGGATCAATGGGCTTGAGCAGGTAATGAAAGGCCCGGTACTTGTATGCCTTGAGCGCAAAATCGTCGTGGGCCGTGATAAACACTACTTTGAAATCGGGGTGCGGGTACGCGTCGAGGATGTCAAAGCCATTGCCCTGTCGGAGGTCCACATCGAGAAACACCAGTGCGGGCCGGTGCTGCTGGATGGCGGCCAGGCCGTTGGTCACGGAATCGGCTTCGGCGCATACGGTGATGTGCGGGCAAAAACGCTCCAGCAGGCGGTTCAAAACGCCGCGGGCGTCGGGTTCGTCGTCAATGATTAAGGCGGTCATGTTGTCAGTTTTGAGTTTTGATTGTGGTGTTTTTGCCGAATGCAAATGGTTTTGTGAGGATTGTATAATCAAAATTACGGACTGTCCACATTTCGGAAACATGCCATGTATGCCGCTCGCGAGTTGGGCGGGGACAAGCCCCGCCCCTACGACAAAAAGGGCGTGATTTCGTCTATGTTGCCCATGATGACCGGTAGGGGCGGGGCTTGTCCCCGCCCAACTCGCGAGCGGAATGATGCAGGGTATGTCAAAATCAAACCTTAGCCGGGGCTTGTTTACTGAAAACGGATAGTCATATCAATATTTTTACTTCCACGCATGTCCCGGTGCCGGCTTCCGGCTCCCGGTATGTCACGCTGACGGCGGTCGGGCCTGCGGTTTGTTGCTGGAGCAGTTCCAGGCGCCGGCGGGTGATTTGTCCGCCGAGGGAGGTTTTGTCTTCGGTTTCGAGTTGTTCCTGCGGCAGGCCGGGACCGTTATCCCGGATGTTGATGCACAGGTATCCGTCCACCTGCTGGAATGTTACCCCGATATGGCCGTCTTTTTTCACTGTTTTCATTCCGTGCAAAACGGCATTTTCCACAAAGGGCTGCACAAGCAGCGGGGGCAGCAGGGTGTTTTTGCGGTCGAGGTTTTCGTTTGCGGTGATGGTGTAGTCGAAGGTTTTTTGAAAGCGCATCTGTTCGAGGGCTAAGTAGTTGTCGAGCATTTTGATCTCGTCCTCCAGCGTGATGGAGCCGTTCACGGATGCGTTCAGTGCGCCGCGTACGAGTTTGGCGAACCGGGCTAAGTACAGTACCGCTGCGTCGGACTCATTTTTCAGGATGAAATGCTGGATGGAATTGAGGCAGTTGAAAATAAAGTGTGGATTCATCTGGGCCTGCAGGGCCGATTGTTCCAGGCGGTACAGTTCCTCCCGCAGGTTGCCCTCCTTTTTGATTTGTCCCACCCGGTAGCGGTAAAACCCGAAGGCGAGCATGCCGAGTGCGGTGGCGGCTGTCATGCGCGACCACCAGGTAGCCCACCACGGCGGGCGGATGATAAAGGCGAGAGTGGACACGGTGCTCCAGCGCGCTTCCTCGTTTTGCGCTTGTACCTGAAACCGGTAGTTGCCCGGAGCCAGATTGGAAAAATGCACCGTTTGGCTGTGGGTGTGCGTCCAGATCGTGTCGCTGCCCGCTTGCAGCAAGCGGAAGCGGTAGGGAATATCGCCGCCGCTGCGAAAATGCAGCGACAAAAATTGAATAGCCAGGTTGGCGCTGTCGTGGGGCAGGGTGTGTAGCGCAGCAGCGGCGTACGCAATGCCGTTGACGGACACCTGTTCAAAAAGCGGCGCGGGTATCGGCGCTTCGGTGAAGTTGTCCCGAAACCGAAAAAGTCCTTTCGCCGTGGCTACCCACACCGAGCCGTCGGGAGTGGTCGTCACATCGTTCACGGTATTGGACGGCAGGCCGTGTTTGACGGTGAACTGGTTGATGCGGTATTGGCGCGGGCCGGTTGGTGTGCATTTGACCAGACCGTTTAATGTACATACCCAGATCGAACCGGACGGGGTGACATGCAGGGATGTGACGTGGTTGTACAGGATTCCCTGTTTGCGGCCAATTTCCGTCAGCTCCTTGCTGCCGGGTTTCCAGATTACGATGCCATGGCCTTTAGGTGAAAATACCAGGCTGCTGTCTGGCAGCACGGCAATACCTAAAAATAACTGCTGAAATGCGGGGTGTTCGATTTCCGGGCGGTGTAGCCCGGCGCCTGCCTTCCATTCCCACAGCCCGTCCTTTCCGGATGCCCATACCCGGCCATCGGGCGCATCTATCACCGCATAGAAGCGCTTGGGCGATTGCAGGTCGTCGTTCGATACATCACTGAAAACAAATGGTTTATCTAAGGAAAATCGGACTAAACGGCCGGTGGTTGCCGCAAGCCATTGCGTACCGCCAGAGGCTGGAGCGAGATAAAGACTGCTTAAATCCCGAAGCTGATCCCGGTCCAACCACTTGTACTGGAACCTCTCCCAGCGCTTGTTCCGGTAAAATACGGCGGGGTTACCCGCCACAGCAAGTGTTTGGGTACGGCTGTCGAAGTGTACGCTGCGCACAAAAGCACAACCGGTTTTTGGCAACGTTTTCCATTGTCCGGCCTGGATGTCCACTTCGAGCACGTCTCCATCCACGGTGGCGGCAAACAACCGGCTTTGGCCATCCCAGGCGATGGAGGATATATCCTGGGTGAGCGGCTGCGAAAGTTGTACCGTTCCTCCGCCTTCCCACATGGGGCAGTAAAAAATGCCTTGTTGCTGGGTGGCAATCCAGTAGCCACCTTCACAGTCGCGCAGGATTTTTGAAATAGTCAATCCCGGCAGGAACCGGCCTTGTTGTTTATCTGCGCGGAAATCCTCTATGGAGCCATACCGGACAAGCCCTTGCTGCCTGTAACCGACCAGCAGGGCGCCATTCGGTTCTTCCAGCAGGCTGAGGGGGATATCATCCAAATGCTCCATCCAGAGCAGCTTTTCGTGCTGGATCAGACAGAGGAAACCGGCCAGATATATGCACCAGCGGTCGTCGCTTAAGCGGTGCAGGGCATAACCGCCCTCTATTCTCCCTTTTAAAGGGAAAGGCAGTCGCAAGGCGTACATACTATCCGCCTGATACAGGTATATGTCTCGGTTGGCTTCTGTTGCGCCTTTGAAGCCATTGCTGCTGTATTGGCTTTTTCCATTTTTTTCAAACGCCGTGAATGCCTCCGGGTATTCGGCGCCGATGCGCGCACATTGCCCATTGCCCCACAGGTGCAGGATACCCCCATAAGCGTGGCTCACGAGCCAAATCTCCTCGCCGGCGCCTTGGAGCATGAGGCCGTGAAAAAAATCGGCTTTACCTTTTTGTGTGGCGATGACATCGTTGTAACGGTAGGGGTGGATAGCGCCGTTTTCAATATAAAAAACGCGGGACTGGAAATCTACGTACCAGATACGTCCGCGCGTGTCTTCGGTTATCGCCCCGGTCATGACGGAGGTTACGTTGGTGTACAGCGTATCGGGAAACCGCTCGAAGGTGTATCCGTCGAAGCGGCAGATGCCCTGGTTGCTGGCGATCCAGATATACCCCGTTTTATCCTGATAGATGTCGTACACCCCGTTGTTGGGCAGGCCCTGGTCGGTGGTGAAGTTGCGGAATGCGGGCGCGAAGCGCAGGGGTTGCTGGGCAGGGAGAAGGGTGGTAGAGAGAAGAAAAGCGACGGCAATCGGGAGGGTACGGCTTGACTTCATGCGTCGGGTTTGTGGCAACAAAGTTAGGTTGAGCCCTTTGAATCGCCTGCATTAATTTTGGGGGTAATGCTTTTTCGGGATTCGGGGCTCGGGTGGGGTTGCCCCGGCGGGGCGCAGGTATGGCACACCCTGCGGGATATCCTTTCTTACCCCTATACCCTTTTTGAGGCTTTTTTATACTTGTTTACCTTCTCCGATTGCGTGCCGGCCGACCTTTGTGTTCTCAAACAACGGCTTTCGCCAACACCCGCTTCGGCATGAAAAAACTATTTCTCGGTTTCCTTATCCTCTTCGCATTTGCCGGTTCGGCTACTGTGGTGCATGCCCAGCGGTCGGCCCGGTGGCCTTCCGACGTCAAGCATTTTGTGGCCTCGGCCAAAGATGCCGACCAGGAAATGGCGCTGCTGCTGCCCGCCGTCCAGAAAGTACGCGAAGCAGCCGCCTTTGTGCCGATCATCCAGACTGCTCGCAAATTGGCTGCCGACGTGCAACGCGCCGGCAACAGTATGCCCCAATCCCGGTACGAAGCCTTCCAGCACGACCTGGCCGCCATCGAAACCTCCCTCGACAATATTCTGAACCCGAAAACACCGGCCGGCCAAAAGCACCTGAACGATTGCCCCAAAAGCTGCCACAACGGCTTCGGCGACGGTTTCGGCGACGGCAAAGACTGGAACCGGTTTGTCTGCAAATTAGGCTGCTTTAAGATCGGCTCCCGGTGAAACAAGCTCTATTCGGCGGGTTAAAACCCGCCGCTACTCCCTCGCCTTTTGCCTCTTTATGAAACACCTCTTTCTCCTCCTGTTCCTGCTTCCGGCCGCTGCCCGCGCACAAGCGCCCGTGGATGAATTCGTCTCCGGGCTTCTACTCGAAGACGACACCTACGACACCCAGTCCCGCCAGGCGCCCGAAGACGGTAGCAAGGCCGACCTGCCCGTTGCGGTGGACCTCACGCCCTATTGCCCTGAAGTGCGGCACCAGGGATACATTTTTTCCTGCGTGGGTTGGGCTACGGGCTACGGCGCATTATCCATTCAACGGGCCATCCTGAACCGATGTACCGACCAGGCCGTCATTACCCGCAACGCGCACTCGGCGCTATTTCTCTACAACCAGATCAAAACCGAGGACTGCCGCAAAGGTTCGCGTATTTCCGATGCTATGAAATTGCTCCGGGAAAAAGGAGATTGCCTCGCCCGGCAGTTCGATTTTAATGTAAACGACTGCCAGCAGGCGCCCGACAGCGCCGTGGCTACCCATGCCAGGCGGTTTGCGATCGAGGACTACCTCACGCTGTTTGGCACCGGGGAAGCCCCCGATGTCAAGGTGCAGCGGGTCAAGGTGGTGCTTTCCAAAAACAAACCGGTCGTGGTGGGCATGCTGGTGTTGCGCAATTTTTACGAACTCAAAAACGCCCAATACTGGCACCCTACCCTCGGCAATACCGCCCCCGCCGGCGGCCACGCCATGGTGGTAGTAGGCTACGACGACCGGAAGGAAGCCTTTCGGATCATGAATTCCTGGGGCAAAAACTGGGGCGATAAAGGTTTTATCTGGGTGAAATACAAGGACTTCGGCGAATTCTGCAAGTACGCGTACACCATCTACCTGGTTGCACCCGAAAAAATGTTGAAACCGGAAGAACAGCAAACTGCAATCCCCCAAACGATACACTCCGAAGAGCGCCCGCTCGTGGAGTTGGCCGGCGATTTTTACTTTCGGCACCTCACCGGCTGGCAGGAACAAAGCGGCCAACCGCTTTTTGAAATTGCGGACGTAGCGCAGCAGGGCGGTGTGTACCGGCTGCACCGCAAGGACTGGCCCGTTGGCCAGCTGTTCCAACTCCTGGCCTCCACCCGGCGCGACGACCAGTACCTCTATGTGTTCAGTGTGGATGCCCAACGCAACATCCATTTCCACTGGCCGCGGCAGGCCGGACTGAACGACAAATTCAGCGGTCAAAATGAAAGCGCCTTGCTCCTGGCCGGCGGCGGCGAAGTGGTTATTCCCGGACCCGTGAAGGCGTTGAAAATTGCCCACCCCGGCACCGACCGACTCGTCGTGCTTTTTTCCAAACGAAAAATAGATACCGTGGCCAAACTTGCCGGAATCGTCAGCCAAAAAGAAGGCGATCTTTTCCAAAACCTGCTGCGCACACTCGGCCAGCACGCCGTGCCCGCCACTGACATCACCTACGCCACCGACCGTATCGGTTTCGAAGCGGCCACCCGCAGCGAGGGGTTTATCGTGCCGTTGGTGTTGGAAGTGGAAGCGACGAAGTAGTCTCCCCTTTTTACCCTTTTTTACATTTCTCTATCTCCGCCCCACCTACTTTTGCTGCATGACACGCACGTTGTTCGCGGGCATTCTGGCCTGTTTTGTCCTCTTGGCGGGAGTAGAGCGTTTGGTAGCGCAAAACACCGGCGAGATCGAGGTATTGGAAAAAACGCTGGCCGCAGCCACCACCGATTCCGTGCGGGTAAAAACACTCAACCGGCTGATTCCACTGCATTTGCAATCAAACCCGGAACGCTGCAAGTCCTACGCCGAACGAAGCCTGCGCCTGACGGAAGGCCTGGAATCGGGCAAAAATCTTCCAGGCTTATCGTACTCCGACCGGGGCAGCCCGTTTTTTTACCTCGGCTGGTACCATTTGCAGCGCAGCGAATTTCCCGAAGCGCTGAACAACACCCTGAAGTCGCTTGATTTGTACGAACGTGCGGGCAACAACGGGCGGGTAGCCAACTGCTACAACAGCCTCGCCACGATTTTCAAACGCCAAAAAAACTATACGGAATCCGAGCGTTACTACAAGGAAGCCCTGCACTGGTCGTCCGCACCCGGGGAGGAGGAAAGTCTGTGTGCCACCTACCTGAATTACGGCGGTTTATTGGTTGACCTCAAGCGCTATGACGAAGCATGGGCAATGTTTCAGGAAACAAAAAACCTCTACGAAAAAATCGGAAGAACCTCCGGCAGGGGTACCCTGTATAACAACCTTGGCGTTTGCGCCGGCGGGATGGACCGAACCGCAGAAGCCATCGAATATTACCAAAAAGCCCTGCTGGAGTATGAGCAGGAAAACAACCAGATTAATGCCTCCGCCGCCCACAACAGCCTCGCAAATGCCTACCGGAAGACTGGCCAACTGGATCTGTCGCTGCGGCACTACGACCTGTCGCTGCGAAAAGGAATGGTCATGGGCAGCAAATTAGCCATTACACGCGCCTACGCCAACATGGCCGATGTGTACGCTATCCTCGCCAAAATGACCCCAAATACCCGCCAAAAAGATTCTTTGTACACCGTCGCCATTGATTTTCATATCCTTTCGAAAGACTATGCCGACTCTATCTACAACCTCGAACGCAGCCGCCAGGTAGCCGAAATGCAGGTCAAGTTCGACACTGAGCGCAAGGAACGCGAGATCGGGAGTCTGAACACCGAAGCCAAACTGCGCGAACTGGCCCTGCTGCAACAAATGGCGGAACTGCGCGCCCGCAAACTGGCCGCCGCCGCCGAACACGAGCGCATGCAGGCCCTCGAAACGGACAACCTCAACGCCGTCCTCGAACTGGAAGCCAAAAACGCCCGCCTCAGCGAAAACGAGGCGATGTTTCATCGGCAGCAAAAAGAGATCGAACTCCTCAACAAAACCAATGCCCTGCGCGAGACCGAAGCCGGCCGCCAACGCGCCGTGCGCACCGGGCTGCTGGCCGGGCTGCTCGCCTTCGCCGCCATCTCGTTCCTCCTGTTCCGGCTTTTCCTGCAAAAAAACCGCAGCAACCGCCAAATCCGTCGCCAAAACACCGAAATCGAACGCCAACGCACCGAAATCGAACGCCAAAATGCCCACTTGTCCGAGGCCAGCCATTTCAAAAGTATCTTCCTGTCCAACATGAGCCACGAAATCCGGACGCCGCTCAACACCGTCATCGGCATGTCCGGACTCCTGAGCCAAACCCGGCTGGATCCCAAACAACGCGCATACATCGAGTCTATCGAATTTGCTTCCGAAAACCTGTTGACGCTGGTCAGCGACATCCTCGATTTTTCCAAGGTGGAAGCCGGAAAGATTGATTTCAACCCGGCTCCATTTCGCCTGCGCGACTTGTTGAACAAGCAGATCAGTATGTTTCGGATACACGCCGCGCAGAAAAAAATTGACCTGGAATTGTATTGTGCCACCGATGTGCCGGAGGTGATCGTGGCAGATGCCGCGCGGCTCAATCAAATTTTGCTCAATCTGCTCGGCAACGCCGTCAAGTTCACCGACCAGGGCCACATCCGGCTGGCCTGCTCCAGCACCGGGCACCAGCCCGATGGCGACTTAACCTTGCATTTCGAAGTCCGCGATACCGGTATCGGCATTGAGGCTGCTGAACTGCCCACCCTGTTCGACGCCTTTGTGCAAGCGGGCGAACATACGCACCTGCGGTACGGCGGCACCGGACTGGGTTTGGCTATTTCCAAACAATTGGTCGAACTGCAAGGGGGCCACATCTCTGTACAAAGCACCCCCGGCCAAGGCTCTGTTTTCGCGTTTACGCTGCCCGTACAGCCCGGCGAAATGCCCGAGCCCGACCGTCAGGCAGCCCCTGGTATTGCCGGCAAATTGCCCACGAGCAAAATTCTGCTGGCCGAGGATAACCATTTCAACCAGATGCTCGCCAAAGAATTGCTGCTGACCATCATGGACGCACCCGAGATTGATGTGGCCGAAAACGGCGCTATCGCCCTTCAAAAAGCCACCGAACAAGCCTACGACCTCGTGCTCATGGACATCAAAATGCCCGTCATGGACGGCCTGAGCGCTACCCGCGCCATGCGCGAAGCCGGTATCCGGATTCCGATTATTGCACTTACCGCCAACGCCACCACCGGGGAAGAAGAGCGCTGCCGCGAAGCCGGCATGGAGGATTACCTGAGCAAACCCATCAATCCGGCGCTGCTGCGCGAAAAACTGGCCAGGTGGACGAGATTAACCGTCCAGGATCAAACCACTTGATCTACTTTTGAGCGTCATTTTTGTAAAAAACGCTAAATCGTACCTGGTGTGGCTAAAGTTCGAATAGACAAATGGATCTGGAGCGTACGGATTTTCAAAAGCCGTACTATTGCAACCGATGCCTGCAAGGCCGGGAAAGTACGTGTCGGCGGCGAGGCAGTCAAAGCCTCGTACCTGCTGGGCGAGAATGAAGTCGTGGTGGTAAAAAAAGAAGGTTTCAACTTCGAGTACCGCGCACTGGTTCTGATTGAAAAACGCGTGGGCGCACCGGTCGCCGCCACTTGTTACGAGGACGTTACGCCGGAAGAAGAGAAAAACAAATACAAAGCCTGGTTCCAGAATGCCGCGGCAACGAATGAACGCCGCGAAAAAGGCGCAGGGCGCCCCACCAAAAAGGAGCGCCGGGAAATAGAAAAGTTCAAGGATGACGAATAATCGGCGGGTTAAAACCCGCCGCTACCCCCCTCGCCTTTTATTTACATGATCCCGAACATCTTGGCGTACTTCAGCATTTCGCCGGGATTGCTGATTTTGAGTTTGCCCGTCATCATGGCCATCATCGGGTTCAGGTCGCCCGAGTGTTTTTTCGAAAACGACTCTGCCGAGGTCGTGACTTTGCACGCAGCCTCACCGGACAAACCTTCGGTCACTTCCAACTTGCCGTCGGTGAGTTTTACCGTGAATTGGCCGGAATCGGCGATATCGAAGTGAAACAAAGTAGAAAGACCCTCCAAAGCGTCCGCGTTGGCTTTCTGGGGCAAATCGAAGAGGAATTTTTTTATATCAAGCATGGTGTTCAGGTTGCTGGTTTCCGGGTTTGAAAGTTGCTGGTTGGGAAAAATTCACGATTTGTTCATCTCAACAAGCGTGGATGCCGGATGGTTGCCGCTTAATTTTCGCCTCAAAGAAACTGCACTACAGATGACCGTACAAAAAAAACGTCCAACAATCTTTTGGCTCATGCTCGCCGTACTCCCTTTTCTTGCTTGCAAATTCACCGAAAAAAAACCGGTACAGGCACCTCCGGGCTTCGACTGGCAGGGCCACCGCGGCGCCCGCGGCTTGCTGCCCGAAAACACCGTGCCCGCGTTTCTTCGGGCGCTGGAATTTCCCGAAGTGGTCACGCTCGAACTTGATCTGGCCGTTTCCAGGGACCTGCAACTGATCGTGAGCCACGAGCCGTGGTTCAACCCCGAGCTCTGCCGGCAACCCAACGGCGACACTATTCCCAAAAGTGCGGCGGAAACCTTCCTGCTGTACCAACTGACCGCCGCCGAAATCCGCGCCTACGACTGCGGTAGCCTGAAACACCCGCGCTTCCCGGAACAGCAGCCAATGCCCGCTCACAAACCCACTCTGCGCGAGGTCGTAACGGCGGTGCGGGCTGCGTTTCCGCAAAAAAACGTACGCTGGAACATCGAAGTAAAAAGCCGCCCCGAGTGGGACGGCCTGCGCACGCCGACGATAGACGTATTCGCTCAACTCTTTGTGGACGAACTTCGGGCGCTCGACCTGGGAAAAACAGCCAACGTGCAGTCCTTTGATCCGCGCCCGCTCCAGGCGATCCGCAAAATGAACCCGAGTATTCCCGTTGCCCTGTTGGTAGAAAACATCAAAGGCCTGGAAACCAATCTGAAACAACTGGGTTTCACGCCGGAAATTTACAGCCCGTATTATATGCTGGTGGACCGGAAACTCGTGCGCCGGTGCCACGCCCGCGGCATCAAAATTATCCCGTGGACCGTGAACGACGTGCCGGCCATGCGCCGCCTCATCCGTCTCGGCGTGGACGGGATCATTACCGATTACCCGGACAGGATTGAGCGGGTGAGCTTCATAGCGGATCACCATAAAAACATGAGTCATCCTGAATTTTGAAAACAGTTGAATCGTCCTTTTTTCGAGATATCCGGCGCGTATTGGGCGGGATGTTTTTGCACCCAATGCCGGCGCATATTTTTCCGATGTCCTTGTTTCCTTAAAAAATTGGGAGTGTTCAGAAAACTGTGTCAGCCCGTTCAGAGCAAATTTAACACAGACAAACGCAGACTGCTACACAGACA
>JBGSKO010000127.1:0-19666 GCA_041741155.1 Saprospiraceae bacterium
GCCGCTGCGCCGGCGCCACCACCACCAGTAGTAGTAGCAGAACCAGCGCCGCCACCGGAGGAAAAACCAGCTCCGGCGCCACCGCCGCCGCCGGTCGTGTCCGAAGCGATCAAAGCGAGCGAACCGTTGCCCATTGTGAAACCGCAGCAGCCGGCAGCACCCGCACCAAGTTTCCCGGCTGCACCACCCGATGCAGATGCCCTGTTCGAGTACAAACAAGCCGTGGAATTGTCGGACAAACTGTCCGAATTGCCCATTCCCGACCTGCGCAAAGCCATCGGGCTGAACGACAAACTCCTGCTCACCCGCGAACTGTTTGGCGAAGACAATGGGGTTTTTGAGAAAGCAATCGAAACCCTGAACGGACTCGCCTCCATGGATCAGGCCAAGGCATACTTGCTCGACCATTGCGTGATGCGCTACCGCTGGACGGAAAAAAAGCGGCTCGAAATCGCTAAAAAATTCATTAAACTGGTTCGCCGCCGCTATTCCTGATGCGCTGCCTTATCGTCGGCCAGGGTATTGCCGGCGCCGTGCTGGCCTGGACGCTCCAGCGCAGGGGCGTCGTCGTACACGTGGCCGATGCCGATTTTCCACACCGATCTTCCAGCATTGCTGCCGGAATCATCAACCCCGTGACGGGCAAACGCTACGTCAAAACCTGGCGCTACGACGATTTTTTTCCCGTAGCCAAATCGGTTTACCAAACCATGGAAGCCCAGTGGGGCGTGCCGATCTGGCACGACCAAACCATACTGCGCCTTCTGGAAACCCCGCAGGAAACCAACGACTGGTCGGCACGCCTCGCAGCACCCGACTATGCCGACCTGCTCGGCGAACGCCGGGATGCAGGGCCCTGGACGGACATGCTCCTGCCGGCCATTTCCGTCGGCGAAATTCGCGGGGCCGCCCGGGTAGATTTCAGCAAATTGATGCAGGCATTTCAGACAGAAGCCCATGCCGCCGGCCTTTTTTTAGCCCAAAAAATAACACCCGATGCGGCTGTGCGTATGGCCAACGACTACGACTGCATCGTGTTTTGCGAAGGCTACCGCGGATCGGAAAACCCGTTTTTTCCAAACCTGCCCTGGCAACTGGCCAAAGGAGAAGCCATGCTCCTGCGACTGAAGCACCCAAACGCCGCACAAGCCCTCGAAATGGTCAAAAAAACGCTGCTCCTGGCTCCTGTGGGCAACGATCTGTTCTGGGCCGGCGCTTCCTACAACTGGACCTTCGAGGACGACGGGGCTACAAATTCCGAACAAAATTTTCTGGAAGAACGCCTCGCGGCCATGCTCCGGGCGCCTTACGAAGTAGTGCAACGCATGGGCGCCGTGCGACCCACCGTCCGCGACCGAAGACCGTTATTGGGCGCCAGCCCGACGCACGCCAACCTGTTTATTTTTAATGGTTTGGGCACCAAAGGAGCGCTACTGGCCCCCTACTGGGCCGCGCACCTGGCCGATCACCTGCTGGAAGGGATGCCGCTGGATCGGGCGGTAGATATTCAGCGTGCGATTGGACATCCGTGATGGATCTGCGGTTTCCCACCCAACCATTTCCCGCCACAACCCGGTCTGCTAATCAGCAAGCACAGAAAGTCGCCGGCACAGGCCGGCGGAAACACTCCGGGTTGACCCTCGATTTTTCGGGTGGTCAACTTTTTTTTGTGCGTTTAGGTGTCGGAAACTTGAGATCGGGGTTAATGCTGCGCGAAAGTCCGAGGTACAAATCGCGCCAATCCGGGTGCGCCACCAACCAATCCAGATGTCGCTGAATAGAGTCCATATCCCCGCGAATAGCCGGTCCAGTCTGCATCTTGAGGGGCGATTCCAGCAGCGCCTTGGCTAAGGTTTCTTCCATCAGCGGGTGAATCAGTTCGAAAGGCAGGTCTTTTTCTTCCAGAATTTTTTCGGCAATGGCAAAGCAGTGGTTCGCAAAATTATTGGCAAACACCGCTGCGATATGCAAGACCGCGCGCTGTTCGTCATTGACTTGATAAACCAGATTCCCGATTGTTTTGGCAATTTTTTTTAACATCATCACATCTTCTGCCGCTCGCGCATCCACACAGAAAGGCACTTTCGACCATACGGGATTGCGTTCCACCGAAAACGACTGCAGGGGGTAAAAAACCCCGTAACGCTCGAACAACGGGGCCAGCACCGCGCCCGGCGTAGCCCCGGAGGTGTGGGTCACTAATGCATCTGGAACAAACGGAGCCAATGCCCGGCCTACATCCACAATAGCATCGTCGCGCACGGCCAGCAGCACCCAGTCGGCATCCCGATGAATGTCCGACCAATCGTCCGACCAGTCGGCGCGCAGCTCATCAGCCAGTTCGCGCGCCGACTCAGGCGAGCGGTTCAGCACTTGCGCAATGCGCAAACCTTTGGCACGCAGCCGCTTGCCCAGGTGCGTGGCGATGCGCCCGGCCCCGACGATGACGATGCTGTTGGGAGTGTTCATGCGGGTTAGTCGTTTTGTGTGGCACTCAGCACTAATTTAGCGGCGAGTTCCACATCATTTTCCTGAATCGCTGCCTGCGCCATCCGGTGCAGCGCGTCCCGGGAAGCGTTGGCGGCTAAGGCGGCTTGCACACGCGGGTCAGCCACCACAGCAGCTTGGTCAGGCAACACCATAAGGGCGGCTATTTGGGCCAGTTCATTGCCGGTGAGTACCGTACTGTGGCGCACATGTTCGGGCAGGGCATCGAACCCCACTCCCAGATCAGTCACTTTTTGTATGATTTCCACTACGGCATCGCCGCTGGCGCGGGCGTAGTAAAACCGGCCCATACGCCCCATCAAGTCAATTTTGTGCGGGTCTATGCGCCCGCTGTCGGTCAGGATATGCTCGGCGATGTGCATCAGCACGATGCGACAGATGATCAGATTTCCGGCGCCGCCGCCTTCTCCAAGGGGGAGGATTTTTTCTACCACACACTCCATCTGCACGGGACTTTCTGCTACACGAAACGGCCGAACGCGCTCGGACGGCAGCGGCGTGAAGCCCGCTTTTTCAAATTCGTTCACGTCGGCGTCGTATTCGATGCTGCAAAGCGCCATTTGCCGAACAATCGCGTAGGGCACGACGTTTATTACCACCTCTCCGGTATCTTCCACATTTTTAAGTGTATCCTTCGTGGTGTTATTGGCCACCCGCCGGTTCGATGAAAAAATCAAAATCGGCGGGTTGCTGCTGAACGCGTTAAAAAAACTGTACGGCGCCAAATTGGGAATACCATCCGTGCTTACGGTGCTGGCAAACGCAATGGGGCGGGGGGACACTGCGCCAAGGATGTACTGGTGCAGGTCTTTGGTGGGGATTTGAGTAGGATCAATGGTTAGCATAGTCTCGAAAATTCGCGTTAGAATTGCGCAAAACTACTACACGATATGAATGCACGAAATTTGAAAATTGCGCTGGTGCTTTTGGCGGCTGTCCTCGCCTTCTTGTTTTACCGATCCCGGCAACCGCGTTTCGTGGCCGGCGAGCAAGCACCTGATTTTTCTGCTGTGCTGGCCGACGGGAAAACCGTACGTTTTACCGATTTGCGCGGCAAATATGTGCTGGTACAATTTTGGGGAAGCTGGTGCGGTCCTTGCCGTGCCGAAAACCCATACCTCGCCGGTTTGTACAAGCAATATCACCCACAAGGCTTCGAAATTTTCAGCATCGGCATTGAACAAAATGCGAAAGCCTGGCAACGGGCCATCGAAAGCGACGGTATGGTGTGGGCCTACCACACGATAGAACTGGATCGGTTTGACGGCCCACTCGCGGCCCTGTTTAACGTCCACTCTATCCCGTCCACTTTCCTGATCAACCCCGAGGGTGTCATCATGGGCGTTAATCTTCAGCCCGACCAGATGGACAAGATGCTGCAAACCGCCCTTGCCGGCCGCTGACATATTGACACAAATGGGTAGAGGGCATAATAATTGCTCAACAGCCCCATGTTCAACCACCTTTTTAAGCATAAATCGCAGCAAAATAACCCGAGTATGCAGGATAAACACAGCGAAAAAGAAGACCAGGAACCCCAGGAAAATACTGCAGAACAGACCGAAACTGCCGAAACAAAACCAGAACAAGAAGTTGGAAAGGATAACCTGCAACAACAGTTCGATGATATGCGTACCAAATACCTGTACCTGCTGTCGGATTTCGAAACCTACAAACGCAACGTCGCCAAAGAACGTCTCGAACTGCAACAAACCGCCGGACGTGACATCCTGACATCTTTGCTGTCAGTTCTCGACGACTTTGACAGGGCTGCAAAAAACAATGCGCTGAACGATGGTATGGCGCTTATCCACCACAAACTCCTGCAAACCCTGCAAAACAAAGGTCTGGTCGCCCTGGATTGCAAACCCGGCGACACGTTCAACCCCGACAACCAGGAGGCCGTGGCTGAAATACCCGCACCATCCGATGAACTCAAAGGATACATCGTGGACGTATTGGAAAAAGGCTACCAACTTGGCGAACGCATTATCCGCTATTCCAAAGTGGTAGTGGGCAAATAAGATTCAACATGGCTAAACGTGATTATTACGAAGTCCTCGGCGTACCCAAAAACGCCGGCGAAGACGACATAAAAAAAGCTTACCGCAAAAAGGCTGTCGAGTTTCACCCGGATAAAAACCCGGACGACAAGTCTGCCGAGGAAAAATTCAAAGAAGCTGCCGAGGCGTACGACGTGCTCCGCGATGCAGACAAACGCGCCCGCTACGATCGTTACGGACACGCCGGCGTGGATGGCATGGGCGGCGGCGGGCCCACGGGCTTCGAAGGTATGTCCATGGATGATATCCTGCGCCGTTTCGGGTTTGATACGGACGATATTTTCACGGAGTTCTTCGGCGGCGGACGGCGCGGCGGTGGTGGTGGTTTCCACGGCACACGCCCGCGCGGGGAGCGCGGTTCCAACCTCCGGATAAAGGTCAAAATGACCCTGGAAGAAGTCGCCACCGGCGTCAACAAAAAAATCAAAGTCCGCAAACAGGTGAAATGCGGCACCTGCAACGGCAGCGGTGCCCGCGACAGCAGTTCGGTGGACACTTGCAGTACGTGCCGCGGCGCAGGTATGGTCGGCCGAATCACCCAAACGCCTTTTGGCGCTATGCAAACCACCGCCACCTGCCCCACCTGCAACGGCAGCGGCCAAACTATCCGTGCTGCCTGCAACGTCTGCAAGGGCGACGGACGCGTATTCGGCGAAGAAACACTTGAAGTGGATATTCCAGCCGGCGTACACGAGGGTATTCAGCTGTCCATGTCCGGCAAAGGAAACTCCGGCGCCAAGGGCGGCCCTCCCGGCGACCTGATCATCACCATCGAGGAAATACCGCACGACGAGTTCTCCCGCGAGGGCAACAACATCATGCACGAGCTTTTCGTCAACATCGCCGATGCATCCCTCGGCGCCCAGATCGAAGTACCGACCCTCGACGGACGTGCCCGTATCAAAATACCACCGGGCACACAATCGGGCAAAATTTTCCGCTTGCGCGAAAAAGGACTGCCCGCCCTTCAAAGCTACCAGCGGGGCGATCAGCTCATCCACGTCAATGTGTGGACACCCAAGAAATGCACCGACGAGGAACGCCGCCTGCTCGAACAACTCCGGGAAATGCCCAACTTCAAACCCAACCCGGGCAAGGAAGACCGTAGCTTCTTCGAGAAAGTGCGCGATATTTTTAGTTGAGAAGGTTGAGAAAGGGGTTGAGAAAGTTGAGAGGGTTGAGAAAAATAGTGTGTGTCGGATATTTTGAATTTCCCTGAAGCGCCATGCGCAGTTCTTTTACCCCCCAAGAGCCACATCCCGATACTGATTGTGCAATATTCTCTTTTAATTTTTGCTGCTGCCGCGTTGTTTTTGACCACATCCTGCGAAAAAACAGCCATCCCGAAGCCCCCCGATGGATCAGAATTTTCAATTGTTTTTCACAATACATTCAACCTCGCGGAGGCTCAATACGCGGTTTTTTTGTCGGACGAAGACGGTATTGTACGGGCCTTCCAGTGGCTGCCGGGTACCGATACGGCTCGGGTAACAGTACCCGATTCCAAAGACGGCGAACGCTTCGATTGCACCGTGGTGAAAATTGTGCCGCTACTGGTATCCGGCTCCGGTGTGCGGGATACTACGGTTACTCTTACGACCTACACCGGCTTGTCTGAGAGTACCGAAATTTACCTGCGCGAGCCGAATTTCCAGCAACAAACCGATTTGGCCATCACGTTCACCGGGGTTTCCACGCTCGACTCGATCATCGTTCCGGACGGCCTCACCTTTGCACTGCCACAGCCCGACAATGGTTTTCGGGGCGAATACCGGGTATTTCACACCGGGCGCTTCTGGTGCCGGATCAAGATCAACGGTGAGCCAAACTGGCGCTTTGTTTATTTCGACAATGTGAACAGCCCCACGCTGGACATCACACGCGACGCAACCCAATTGCCACAAATTGCCGGCCCAACGGCCAACGTCGCGTTGCCGTTTTTTACCGCCTGGAACTACCACCTGGACCTTGTGTCCGACCTGAGTCAGAACCAGTTTTTAGCAATCGGAACCCTCTTTCCAGTCCCCGGCGGGGTGATTCCGGTGTTCGATGCACTAACGGTGTACGAGCCGCCCGGCCTGACAACTGCCGGTTACCGACTGCGCCTGTCCGGTTTCGATCCTGCCACCGGCGGCTATGGCTACAGGTGCGATCGTTTGTTTCAAACACTGCCGAGCGCCTTGCCGCTACCCAATTTCGACATTCAGCCCACTACCCTGTCGGATAACCGCCTCATTGGAGTCGTGTCCAGCGGTCCTGCAGACCTACTGGCATTCACGCGTACGGGCGCTCCAAACCTGAGTTGGGAAGTATTAATGGCTCCCGGCTCCACCGGACTTGTCACCTACCGCTTGCCCGATATTCCTGCCGATCTGGCCAACCTGTTTTCAAACCTGGGGGCCTACAACTTCAGCGGAAATGTACGGGTACGGGCCGAGGGCTACGATGCGTTTACCACCTACCAGGAAGTTATCGCCCGTCGAATGGCGCAAGATGATCTGCTCTGGCAGATGAAAGCCGGCTACGTCGCCCGGGAGCGCATTTTTTAGCATTTTTAGAGTAGTGCTACCGAACGCTATTCCTTCACCATCCGCAGCGAATAGACCATTGGAATTTTGTCCTCCAGCCCCTGGATACGGAAATTGCCGTCGGCGCCACGCACGGTTTTGTCGAAGCAATCGAACGGCGAAAAGGGGTATTCGTTGAAAAATTCCAGGCGCAGGCCGTGGCGCAACAGTGGATTCAGCACCTCGCTGATGCCGTGGTTCCAGCCGTACTCTTTGTATTTCAGATTGGCATACCGGTCGGCGTAGGTGCCCGTCATTTCACTTTCGATGACCTCCACGTTGTGGTAGGCATACTTGATAAACTCCATTTTTTCGTCCAGCATCCACACCACAGGATGGAACTCGGCTATGTAAAACGTACCGCCGGGCTTCAAAAAATGCGCAATCACGGCTGCCCAGGGTTCCAGGTCGGGCAGCCAACCGACAACCCCGAAGGAGGTGTAAACAATATCAAATTCACCTTCCAGGTGCTGCGGCAAATCAAAAACATTGCAGCAGACAAACTGGGCATCTATTCCGACCTCGGTCGCCAGTTCGCGGGCGTAGGCAATAGCTTCGTCGGACAAATCGCAGCCGGTGACTTGGGCGCCAAGCCGTGCCCACGAGAGCGTATCTTGTCCAAAATGGCATTGCAGGTGTAAGAGTTTTTTGCCGGACACGTCGCCCAGCTCGCGCAGTTCGATTTCGGTCAGGCTGGTTTTTCCTTGTTTCCAGCCCTCCACGTCATAAAATGCGGAGTTCTTGTGTGCTTCCAGCCGGATGTTCCAGGCGTGGCGGTTTGCTTCGATGTAAGATTGCTCGATCATTGTTTTTATATGTTTGCGTGCCCCAACACCATTTTGGTGTGCGGAATTCCGTCTTCCAGATATTCCTCTCCGGTGGAGCGAAATCCAAAACTTTCATAGAACCGCAGCAGGTAAGTTTGTGCGCCAATTTTAATAGATTCTGAACCGAACAAATGCTTGCACATTTCGATACTGCGCTGCATTACCTCCCGCCCGGCGCCCGTCCTCCGGGCAGCGGGCGCACTGACTACCCGGCCAATGGACGCGTATTCCGGATATGATACACCCCGCGGTAGCAGGCGGGTGTAGGCGACCAATTGGTCGCTTGGGTCGCGGGCCAGCAGGTGCCAGGCATACAGATCCTTGCCATCGGCATCAAGGTACGGGCAGTTTTGTTCGACAATAAAAACCTCCTGGCGCAAGACCATAATCTCGTACAATTCCCGGAGGGTAAGCGCATCGAAAGGGAGACAAGAAAAGCGCAACGGCATGGTTGTATTTTTTGTGGGGCTAAAAGTAGGGTTTCCGGCCCAAATAGGCATTACAGCGTCAAATACTGGTGAAATGACACCGGTAGGAGGCGAATACTCCCGCAGGGGTTTTTACCTTTGCCAACCTTTATTCAAAAACCGTTGTTCAACGGACGAAACATTTTTACTTACCAACTATTTTTTATCCATGAAGAAATCGTACTGTTTGTTCGTACTCGCATTCCTCGCGGCCAGCACGGCCGGCTTTGCTCAAATCAAAACCCCGTCGCCCAGCCCGACCGGCACCATCAGCCAGGGCGTCGGCCTAATCAAAGTTGATGTGGAGTACTCCCGTCCCAGCGCCAAAGGCCGTAAAATCTTTGGCGGTTTGGTTCCTTATGGCGAAATGTGGCGTACCGGTGCAAACGCTGCTACCAAAGTGACCTTCAGCGAGAACGTACAAGTCAACAATGTCTCCCTCGACAAAGGCTCGTACGCGCTGTACACCATCCCAACCGAAAAAGAGTGGACGATCATTTTCTACAAAAACACCACGTTTTGGGGAGTACCCGATGCTAAATCGTTTAAAGAAGAAGATGTAGCTGCCCGCATCAAGGCTTCGGTAAAAAACCTGAACGACAAGGTTGAAACATTCACCATTGGCATTGGTAATATCGCCAACGACGGCGCCGACATCGAACTTTCTTGGGAAAACGCCAAAGTTTCGGTTCCATTCAAAATTGACACCGACTCCAAAGTCATGGCCGATATCAAAGCTACCATGGCCGGCCCGAAAGCAAACGACTACTACTCCGCTGCCCGCTACTATTTCGAAGAAGGCAAAGACATGGAGCAAGCTTTGGAATGGGTGAACAAAAACCTGGAAATGGCCGGCGAAAAATTCTGGGTACTGCGCCTGAAAGCCAATGTACAGGCCAAACTGGGCAAATACAAAGACGCCATCACGACGGCCAACCGCAGCACGGAACTGGCTAAAGCCGACGGCAACACCGACTACCCGCGCATGAACGAGGAGTCCATCGCTGAGTGGAAAAAGAAAATGTAAGTACCGGCGGGTCCTGTACCGGCGGGTTTTAACCCGCCGCATTCCTTGGGCTACCACTACCAGTTTGTTTTAACCCGCCACCAATTTCGGCGGGTTAAACCCCTCCGGTATTGGTAGCCCATTTTTGTAGATTGTAAAATCTCCCGTTGGTGCACTTACATTTGCTTTAGGAACGGAGCTGGAATAAGAGTACAAATTTAGCGGGCTTATTTACTCCCGGTTTTCGTTGCTCGTCGGTTTTTTAGTCACCACTAAACGCCCTCCTCGCGCCTCAACTGAAAGCAAAACGCCTCTCTAAATTTGTACCCTTATTCCAGCACCGTTCCTAAACTGCTCTACGTATGAAATTTTTGCTTCGAACTATCGCACTTGCCCTTTTCTGCTGTTCATCGCTGCAAGCCCAAAACCCCGCCTGCGACGGCGCCCGCTACAAGAAGCCGGTATTTGCGGCGGTGAAAAAAACCACCTTACCCTATGCCCCGGCCACCAACCATCTCGGCCAGCCCGTCACCCTCTCGATGGATGTGTACGAGCCGGAGGGCGACACCGCCTCCCGGCGTCCGGTAATTGTGCTGGAACACGGCGGCAGTTTTGTATTTGGTAATAAATCCGACATGGCGCGCTGGGGCGAACTCCTGGCCAAAAACGGTTACGTGGCCGCATCCATCCAATACCGCCTGTTCCCGGTATTCCCGCTCGGCATCCCGGACTCCACCAAAATCATGGATACCGCTGTAAAAGCGGTGGGCGACATGAAGGCTGCCGTGCGTTTTTTCCGCGAGGATGCCGCTACAGCCAACCTGTTCCGCGCCGATCCTGACCACATCTTCGTGGGCGGCTACTCCGCCGGCGCCGTAGCTGCGCTGCACGCCGCTTACCTGGACGAAACGGACAACATACCCGCATTCATGCAAACGATCATCGCCAACAACGGCGGCTTCAACGGCAACAGCGGCAGCCCCTCCAACCAGACGTACTCATCCGAAATTGGAGCCGTCGTCAACATGTCCGGGGGCCTCTACCGCCGCACCTGGATCAACGCCGGCGAACCGCCCATGATCGGTATGCACGGCACTGCCGACGGCACCGTACCGTTCCTCACCGGCGTGGCTGCCAACATCGCCTACCTGGAAGGAACAGGCGTGCTACACCCGCACGCACAATCTGCGGGCGTGTGGAGCTACCTGAAAAAAGTCCCCGGCGGTGGCCATGGCGATATCTACGACCAGGCGGCATTCGCCCCTCAGCTCAACAACTATTGGCTGCGGACCACTGCACTGCTGGAGCACCTGACCTGCTTTGTAGATACGATACCGCAAAAAACCGCCGATGTGGTTGCACAACCAACAACCCCGATGATGCAGTGGTCGGTGTTTCCAAATCCCATCCAGCAAGACGTCTGCACGGTTCGGTTGCCCGCTTTTGAGGGCACGGCCACGCTCGTTTTTTACGATGTGCAGGGGCGCGAAGCACTGCGTGTGGGCAATATCCGACAGGGACAGCAGGAAATATCCGTGGGCAGGCTGGCGGCGGGGGTGTACACCGTGCATTTGCTGGAGGCCGGGATGATACTGGGAAGCGGGAAAGTGGTGCGGATGTAGATTTTTATCTGCCTTTATGTTCCGAACATTATCCAAAATGCCCTTGCACGTAATTTCGTATCAGATCGTGTGCGGGCTGTTCAAATATTTGCTGCGTCTCGCCAAATTCGATGAGTTCACCCAAATACATGAACGCTGTGGACTTGTGCGGTCGGCTTCAACTGAACTATGCGTAGCCCAGCGCGCAAGGCGCCGTCGGGCCGGGTTACATAACCCAACCCGACGTAGCCAATGCCGCCAATGTCATTTTTAATCGCTGGGTGCGTGACTATAACGAGTGCGTCGGCTGCGAAAACGCTCGGGACAATGTGCCCCCCCCCACGCTGGAGGACGAACCGCGTCCAGCGCAAACCACACAATGATTCCTAACCGCGCAAGGTTAAGCCTCTTCTTCAACATCATCCACCTTATCTGCCTCTTCATCATCAGCCTCTTCATCCATTTCATCCTCCAGCTCATCATCCATTTCTTCATCCATTTCTTCCGTTTCGTCGGATTCGTCAGATTCATTTTCCGGTGTTTCAATGATGTCGCCGTCCTGATCATCGGAACTGGCTACTGCGGCGAGGATTTCTTCGGACTCGAATTGTTCTGTGGTAAGCATGGTTGTACAATTTTTACTGGTGAAATGATGTGATGGTTGATCCAGCAAAATTGTAGACTAATACGGGGGCAGGTGGCCTCTACGCCATTAAGTTCATATTAAGTATTCCGTTTAAAAAGAGACTGCCCGTTTGGTGGTCAGGAACTTTCGAAACCCGGTCAGGTTATCCGTATTTATTAGGTCCACACCGGCTTCAAGTAATGCTTTCCAACCATTCGGGTTATCGGGAATAGCCCAGAAGCGCAATTTCTTTCCCTGTCGGTGGGCCTGCTCTGCCAGCATTTGAATACGTTTCTTCTCCGAGGCAGGCATCGTGCCTCTCCCGCGCCATTGGAAATGTTTTTTGAAGTTATCACTGATCACGGGCATCTGATCAGCCGTAAAACACCCATTGATATCGGATAACCGGCCATCCAATGAAATTACTTGCATCGAATCAGCCACAACAGGACGCCGTTTGTATTCAAAAAGGCGTCGGTAAAACACAAGGCTGTTGATCTGACAAATACTTATTCTTTCAAAAACGCGGCACGATTTGCCTCCAGCCACTGCTGAAAATTCATCAAAGCCGGGTTGAGTTTACGAGTGTTCTCTACGCTGCGCGCTGCGCAAAAATCGGCTTCGAAGTCGCGCTTGAACTGGAACATATTGCCCAGGTCGTCAGCGCCCGGAAACCCAAAACTACGATAGACTTCAGGGGAGACGGCATTATAGGCGACAGGCTTGCCCATCACTTGGCTGAAAGCAGCAGCCATCTCGGCGCCGGTCAGGTGTTCGCCGGCAATCCCAATGGTTTGTCCAATGGCAGCGACACCTGCCTTGAACACACCGAATGCAGAACGACCAATGTCCTCCGCTGCAATACCGGGCAATTTGGCATCGCCCATTGGGAAGGTGATGGCGAGATTTCCATCCGGGCCGGCCGATGGCGCCATGCCGAAGTGGATGAAATTGTCCCAGTAGAACGATGTATTTAATAAAGTAACAGGTAGGTCACGATCAAGGAAGAAGTGGTTTGCTTCGCCCTTGGCATCAAAATGCGGCACGTTGTACTTGCCCATGAGTACGGGCATTTGCCCACTTCCGACGGGAAGGGTTTTGCGCGTGTCTTCGAGTGTGGACCAGATTACATGCTGCAACCCGGCGGCAGCGGCAGCGGTGGCCAGCGTTTCTGCCTGCGCGAGTTCTTTTTCGGGGGAGAAATGTTCCCAGAAATTAGTGATGCAAAATGCGCCGTAAGCCCCGTTCATGGCACGCTCGACGCTTGCTGGATCGTCGAGGTCGGCTGTGACAACTTCCGCGCCGGCTGCAGCCAGCGCCTTTGCAGCATCCGAATCCGACTTGCGGGTAACAGCCCTGACAGCGAACCCTGCAGCGGGTTCAGCGAGGATAGCGCGGGCTAAACCGCCGCCTTGAGCGCCAGTAGCGCCAAATACCACAATGAGTTTTTTATTCATGAAAATTTTATTTAAAAGTTTAATTAACAAATAGTTGGACAAAAAATCACCTAAACAAAAACAACAAAAGAAGGTTTTCAATTTTATGGGTCAATGCTGGTTTTGCTCAACGGTATTGACCTTCTCAAAGACATCGTTGCCCAAAAACAACACGACCAGAAAGAAGTACAGATCATTGACGATCTCATCGAAAATGTAACCTCTGATATGGATGATTTCGGAGCGCTGGTGGGTGAATAAAACTCACAACCCCATCTCCGCCGCATCCGCCCCATCCTCTCCGGCACTGATCACAAACCCTTTCCGCTCGAACAGCCGCCGCATGGCGCCGTTGGTTTTTAAGTTCGACGCAAGCTATGCACAGGAATTTGTTTACTTTTGGCCGTTTAATTTACTTTTTAGGAGATACCGGCTATGGAAATCCCCGGAAGAAAAAATCCAACAGAACGAGCCGAAGAACTGCACAACCTCATTGAGGATGAGCGCAAAAGGCGCCATACGACGACAGCCGTTGGGGATAGCAACACGCGTAATTCGATCAACAAAAACATTCGCGCCTTACCACCTTACCACCAGTTGGCATTTGGGGTGATGCTCACCGAGCGATTTCTGCCAAATTACTTTGCCTTTCACCTGATTGAGCAATGGGGTAACCCGATGGTTTTGCTCAATGGCATTGACTTACTCAAAGACATCGTCGCTCAAAAGAAACACGACCGGGAAGAAGTACAAATTATTGACGATCTCATCGAAAACGTAACCCCCGACATGGACGATTTCGGGGGTAATATGCTGGCTTCGCTTGCACTGGACGTGTCAAGCATGTTGTACGAGTGCTTTGCATTTGCCCGTACTCAGGACTCAAAACACATCGAAGTTTGCTCTGCCATCGCCTTCGACTCTCTCAGCCTGTACGTTCAGAAGCGCGACAAGTACCCGCATGATCTTTCCCCGGAAGCGCTTGAAACACGCCTTGCCAAAGAGCCGCTTATCCTCCGCGAGGTGGAGTTTCAAGAAAACCTGCTTCAGGATTTGTCGAAACAGGCCAAAATAAACCATGCCTTGTACATTACCCAAGCCCTTGCGGCGCCTAATTTGAAGTTTCGGGAAATGGCGCGGGTGGGTGGGTAAGGGAATTCCACGATTCCGCTGCATCCTCGTTATCAACCTCCGGTCCTGAAAATGGATCGGAAATACTCCAGCAACTGCCGCCCGCCGTCCCGGGAGGCGGAAACCGTGGTGCCGTCCGTCAATTCCACTGATCGCTCCAATGGCTCGTAACGGGCGATGTACTTGCTGTTGACCAATAAACTCTTCTCTATCAGCACGAAGCCGCACCGGTCAATGAGCGTTCTTTTGTAATCGCCAAGCCCTCGCACCGTGCTAATTTGCTTGTTTGGTTCCGATGCCGTGTAGACGTATGCCATGTTTTTATCTGCCTTGATGTAGCAAATATCATCCACAGCAACATAGCGAACAATTCCTCTTGGGAGAAACAGCGGTATCTTATCCATTTTAGGCAAAGGTTTTAACTGGTTCTGAAGCATGCCGCGCAGGTCATCCAGCCGTTTGTGCAAACTGCGTTGGGGCAATTTAGCCCACACTTTCGCAAGCGCTGCACTGAGTTTCTCTGGGTCAACAGGTTTCAGTAGATAATCCACAGCAGACTTCCGCAACGCCTCAATAACGTAATCGTACGTACCAAATGCGGTAAGAAAAACCAACGCGGTGTTTTCCAGCAAAGTCGGTTCGAGTCCGTCGAGCAGCGCGAAAACACTGCCGTCCCGCAATTCGATATCAAGCAACCAAAGGTCTGCCGGCACCCGGGTAAGCAGGTCGTGGCCGTTGGCTATAGCATCGGCTTCGCCGACGACCACAGCCTCCGGATGGTGTTCGGCCAACAGACTTTTGACCAATTCCCGAACCTGCGGATTGTCTTCAATCAGGATGATGCGCATACATTTTTTTGATTCGGATTTCAGCAACAGTACCGCCCGCACTACGCGGATGAACGGATATAGAAGCTGAAAACCCCAGTTTGCCAATAAGCTGTAGTCGTTGTTTAAGCAATTCGCTTCCCCGCGAGCGGTAACGGGAGATTCTTACGGACGGATGGGCGGCAGCATCTATGCCAACACCATCATCTTCTACCGTAATGATCAAAAAATCCCCAACTTCCCCAAACCTGATCTGAATCGAGCCGGCCCGCCCGACAAGAGGCCGGATGCCGTGCAGTACGGCATTTTCCACCAGCGGCTGTACCAAAAGCGGCGGCACGACAAGCGCCTCCGCTGGCGTTGGGCCGGTGTGTCGAATTGCGTACCGGAAGGGTGGTTCGTGCTGCATAGCCTCCAAACTCAGATAGTTTTCTAGAAAAGCAATTTCGTTGGCCACCGATATAGTTGGAAACGGGTAAGATGAAGCCTTCTCTGCCGGCATGGACAATTCCAGAACATCGCGCATGAGCCGGGCAAGGCGTACCAGGTGCGCCGACGCCTCGCCCTTACTGCGGTTGGCGATGGAGTTCTGCAAAGAGCTGAGCAGGTTGAAAAAAATGTGCGGGTTCATCTGTGCCTGCGCAGTACTCAGGCGGGTTTGATGCAGCAATCCCCGCAGTTTCAGTGCTTGTCTCGATTTTCGGATACTATAAAAAAGCGCCGCTACGAGTACCACACCGATTATTGCAAATAAGTATTTGAACCACATTCGCTGGAAAACAGGCAGGGCGGCAGTTACCACGCATCGGGTGCCTGGCCATTTCTCCGCGTCTAAGCCATGAATTCGGACGCGAAACCGGATCGTGTTCGCGCCATGCTCCAGGCCGGTGATATGGATACCCCGAAGATCGTCGGCGATTTTCCAGTCCGCATTGCCGCATTGGTATTCCACGACGAATCTTCCGGCACTCAGGTTGATCAGGCTAAGATCAACATCTACAGCGCTGCCGTCGGTTTCGACAGCCGGGATAGTGTCGCCGAGCAATACCCGTTTCCCACCCAGCCGATCCACCCGCAGGCGACAGGCAATGTCGGCTATATTGCCTGTAATGGGATCGCAAAGACGCTGAATACCCGTTCCTGCCGGAATCCAAAGACAGGCGCCGTCGTAGCTGCTGCCGTTTTCGGAAGCCTCCAGCAATTGAAAACCATTGGTGTGGGTCCAGTAACCGATCAGATCGGGAGTGGCAGGAGTACTTATATCAAGCAACAGAAGTTCCACATCCGTAACCACCGCCAGCCGGTTCCCGGGCAACAAAACCATGCTGTTGACAGTGCTGCGGATCACCTTGGACAGCACCGGTAAAAAGCCGTCGGCGTCGGGGTCATACCGAAATAGCCCGAGGCCGCACCCTGCCCAACGGATACCGTTTGCATCGGTTAGTAAACCGATACACGGGGCAACCGCCTGAAAAAACTTCCGCACGCCCCCGTCGGATCGGATATGCGCGACGCCGCCACGGCCACCGGCCCAGATCGTGCCGTCAGGTGCCGCATCCAGCGCGGATAGACCATCGCCGTTGGTAAGTGCAAGCGGCAACTGGATGGTTTGCAGTACCGACTGCAACGTGCGATCAATGCAGTAAATATTGTTGCCGGCTGCGAGGTATTGCCCGCGTCGGGCATTCCAGGCGAGCGCCTCAATGGATTCGCCGAGTCGAAACAGCACCGGCCGGTCCTTTCGCAAAAAATAAAACCCTCTATATCCACCGAAAAGCAAGGCTCCGTCCGGCCCGCGGAGTTTTCCGGGAAAAATCTGATGCAGAATTTGGTTTTTCTCCGGTAGCGGAAACAACGTGACGCCGCCGCATCCCGGCGCGACGCGCAGCACCCCATCGAGGTAAGAGCCGATCCAGACAGCCCCAGTAGAATCCGGCAGTACCGACCAGGGGTAGCGCGCGCCGGGCACTTCAACGCGCTCGGGCCCGTCGGGGTAATGCACCGCAAAACCCTCATCCGTAGCGACATAGATACGCCCCTGGCTATCGGTAAAAATCTTATCAATCCGGTTGAAGGCGCCCGGCTGCAAACGCCGGTACCTGTCGCCGGAGCGATACCAGTAAGTGCTTTTGATGCGTGTATTGAAGTGAAAAACCGCAGGCGCGAGCGGGTGGAGTACCCTTGCAGAGTCGGCCTTGGGCAGATAATCGGCCACAAGGGTCATATTGCCGGAAGCCCAGGTGTAGTACCGGTTCCCGCAATCTACGTAGCGCCGGGAATTGTCGGCACCGCCGCTGGCAGGGAAGTCGGCGGGCAGCTGGGTAGTCTCGCAATGTTCTAAGCAGCGGTGACACTGTCTGTTTTTCCAGTCAATGATAATGGCTGCGCCATCGGAATCCGCCAGAACGAGGTATTGGTCACTCAGGTTGCGGAGCGCCGGAAATCGAGTACCCAGCAAGCGCCGGCTCTGCTGGGCGATGAGGGTCCACAACATTGGCTCCGCAGACTGCCAGAATGCCTCCGTCATGGGTAGCGCAGTTTCGGTACGCCCGTCAAAGCGATAGACAACAGCACCGGAGCTATACCAAATAGAACCATCAGATGCCTCCAGAATGGTCGAAACCGGTGTGCCCAAAAAGCTGTCCCCGGGCAAAAACGGCACGAGTGTACGCCCGTCGAAGCGGGTAAGGCCGCCGTTGGTACCGATCCAGATGTAGCCGCGCGAGTCCTCCAGAAACGCTCGTACCTGTTGCTGGGCCAGTCCGTCGCGGATGGTGTAGTGGGTGTACGGCAGTGCAAAGCGCTGACCCGCCGCATTCGGCGAGGCCCCCAGAAGGGCAACCAGGACGCAAAAGAAGTATCGGAAGTGGCGCATACCGTAGCCCAAAGGTAGCAGCGTTCGACCGAATATCACGGTATATGACCTTTGGTTGTGCGGTAGGGCCTTTGGTGCTTTTTGGGCGACGCAGAAATGTGGGGGGGAGTAGATTTGTGGGGGAAAAGGGCTTTGAAGTGGCCTGAATAGAATCAATCACCGTAACCACTTAATACTGCTGCTCCCTAAGGAGTTCAATCACCTTTTAAAACAACTTACGATGGCAAACAAATCTGAAGTTAATATGACGAAATGGCAGCGTACTGTTGCCATCATTATCACGATACTATGCCTTTCCACTATACTTGCCCGAATTTTTTATCCATGCCTCTTAGTTGACCAACAAACTATCTGGCTTCTTGCACTTGGCTCGTTACCTTGGTTAACTCTATTCTTCAAAAAATTCAACATCCCAGGTATATTGGAGGGAGAAACACACGACCGTACTCAAGGCATGACCGAAAAACCAATTCCGCCAAACATAAATATTCCGCTTGACCAATCAAAAAATACATTTTCGCTTGACGCGCAAAAAATATTAGCAACTCTGTGGCGCTACCAACGCCAACACTTTAAAGATGATACTTCCAAACGATGGACATTCGTTGTCTTTCCAAATGCAACCGACTATCCATCATATCTTACGGGAGTTGCAGAGTTACTCAAGTCAGGACTAATTGCCGTTATTCCAGGGAATTACCAAGTCTTGCTTACCGACGAAGGAATGAATTACGTCCAGAATCATAAAAATGATATAGAGAGTTACAGCAACATTTACGCATTCTAAGATATGCACCTTGGCGTAGCTTTAAAATTCAGACGTGAACCCAAACATTAAACTTGAAATATTGTCTATTGAAATATGAAAAAAAACAGATTGTTCTCGCAAATGAACCATGCTCCGTTCACATACTACTTCATATTGCACATCGCCGTATTTAGTTTGTCAACTCCGGTAGGTGCAACAGATTCTTTACATCTCCTGCGTGCCCCAATGATGTCAATTTTAAATGCAAATAGGCCCGTTAGGTTTGCTAATGCAACTTGCTATATTACGCAAAATGATACTACCGTTTGCGCCGGACAGGCAGTGACGCTTTCCATAGTGTCCGACCTGTCAAATGGAGGTGAAGCCCCGGAGAACGATCTGGCCACAGGATTGAAAGCATGGTGGCCATTCAATGGAGATGCCCAGGATGCGAGTGGGAATGGGAACAATGGTTCCGTACAGGGAGCCACTTTAACATCAAACAAGCAAGGTGAACCCAATAAAGCCTACAATTTTGATGGCGTAGACGATCAAATCAACATTAACCATTCACCGGGTATATCACCCACTGCGCAGGTTAGTATTTCTGCATGGGTTTTTCCAAGGGCTTATGAAGACAACAAACATGTGATTTCCAAAGGCTCGCATATTAATTCAAACTATCGGAGTTATGCCCTCCTGGGCCCGCATCAAGATAAAAAATGGCAGTTTTGGGTAAATTCCGGAGGGGCGGAGCAGATGGTTTCCAGTGTAAGTGATGCCCTTTTGAATCAGTGGAACCATATCGTTGGCATCTATGACGGCAGCAAGATAAAGTTGTATATATACCTCACGCCGTCAAGTTTTCAGCATGAGGGAAATAGTTAAAAAAAGGAGAGACATGTAAATTTGAGTTGCTAAACTTAAATACAATGCCTCTCCGAATTGTACACATCTGCCAGGCAGACGCAGACGCTGCAAAATA
>JBGSKO010000128.1:0-23484 GCA_041741155.1 Saprospiraceae bacterium
AATCTTTACAATCAAACAATTCGTTGATAATCCGTTTCAACTTTCGTTGAACCTTGATTTATAATTTCTTCATTCAGGTCAAGGTATTTTAGGAAGGCACAATTCATCATTCATCATTCATCATTCATCATTCATCATTCATCATTCATCATTCATCATTTTTTCACTTCCTTTGCCGCCCTGTCAAATGGCCTCCTCTTAACCGCACAGAACATCCTGCTATGCCTGGCTCCCAACCGTTTGACGAGTTGTTCGAACGCCTGATCGAACGCCCTTCTGCTTCCTACCGGGAGGCAGTCGGACCACCGGTAAACCTTACTCCAGAGGCTTTTTCAGAATTTCTGACTCGTTTGCGGCATTTCCGGGACGATTACCCCAACATGGCGTTTTGGCAAATGATTGACTATAAAACCCTGACTATTTCGCACTGTGAAGGGGATGTGGAAATCTTTGGACGCAATTTGACCTCCGTAAAAGATTTTTTCAGACTAATACACCCCGACTATATTTTGCCCTATATGCGCTGGCGCACTGCGGCCTACAACCTCATTTTCAAACAAGATAAGGTCAATCCTATGGAAGCAGCGTATCGGATACCGCTTCCCTTGCAGGCACACGATGGACAATACTTCTGGTTTAATATGAACTCCATTATCGTACAAGTAGATGCCGAAAGCCGTATCGTGACCAATATGCAGACCTTTTACAGGGAGGGAAAATGGTCGCCCAAAAACCTGCGCCCCATGGAAGCCAGTATCCAAATTCGAAATATGACAGAGAGCGATCTGGAAGAGCAACTCGTCTCCCAACTGTCCCTTCAACTGATTGACGAGTTTACGGATGCGGAACTGGACTTGCTTGCTCTTTACGCCGCCGGCAAAAAGACCGAAGAAGTGCTGCAAGAGAAGGCCTGGTCCCGCCATACGCTGCATGAATACAACGCCAACCTGCTACGAAAAGCCAAAACCCTGTTTGTGTATGATTTTAGAAGCGCTCGTGACTTTGCAGAGTATTGCCTGGAAAAAGGGTTTATCCGGCTAAAAAGCTGAAGTCTCCGAAGGCAACCCCCATGTAGGGGTTATGCAAAGCCAACATTTCCGTTACCTTCGCAGCCGATTTAATCAAACACGCTCTTATTTCGTTTTCAAATTGATCGGGCTGCTCGTCTTTCTACAGGACGGGCAGTTTTTTTTATGCCTTGCCGAAATCCTCCCCCACATTCAAGCACCCTGCCGCAGTCAGTCCGCCTTTCCGCGCAGCAAGCACCCCGTACCGAATATCGTGTATGCCCTCTTTGCTGTGCGCATCGGGATTGATGCTGATGCGGATACCCCGACGCAGTGCCTCGGGGATAAGCGTCCAGTCCATATCCAGCCGGTACGGGTTTGCATTCAGTTCAATGGCTACACCGCAACGGACACATGCGCCGAACACGACATCCCAGTCGAGCGGATAGCCCTCGCGGCTGAGCAGCAGCCGTCCGGTGGGGTGGCCGAGGATAGTCGTGTGCGGATTTTCAATGGCCCGCACGATGCGCTCGGTGGCCTTTTCCCGGGTCATCTTCAGGTTGCTGTGCACGGAGGCGATCACGAAGTCGAATTTTTCCAGAATAGCCTCCTCGTAGTCCAGCGCCCCGTCGTTCAAAATATCACTCTCGATGCCTTTGAGGATTCGGAACGGCGCCATTTCGGCATTCAGCGCGTCTATTTCGGCCATTTGGGCGAGTACTCGGTCGGGCTTGAGGCCGTTGGCATAAAAAGCCGACTGGCTGTGGTCGGTGATACCGATATAGGCATAACCGAGCTCGCGGGCGTATTCGCACATTTCGCGGAGGCTGTGCAACCCGTCGCTCCAGGTCGTGTGCACGTGCAGCACGCCGCGGATGTCGGCTTCTTCGATCAGGTGGGGCAATTGGCCGGCGCGGGCGAGGTCCAGAATAGCCGGCGATTCGCGCAGTTCGGGGGCGATATAGGGCAGTCCTGCTTTTTCAAACACCTCTTGTTCCGTGCGCAGTCCTTTGAAATGCAGCCCGGGGTTCGTCTGCGCGAACGCCTCGACAAACGCCGGGCTACCGGTCAGTTTGAACAATTTGGAGCCAAACTCTTCCGCCAGACAGCGGTGCAAGAGCACGGGCGTGTTGTTTTCCAGGCGGGCATGAAACATCCACGGTTCGTCTTTTTCCAGGGTCAGGGTCTGGCCGTCAAAGATGTGGTCGAGCGGACCGTTGAAACCCACCAGCAGTTCGAGTTGCTCCACTACGGAGCAGCGGCGGCGCAGCTCGCCGACGGGGCTGACAAACGCGCCGGGGACTTTGCCCGTGATCCAGGCTCCTGCAAAATCGGCCTCTTCCTCGGCGGCATCGTAGTGTAGTTTGTCTTTGCTGCGCAAATAATATTCGAGTTTGTTTTTCAGGTCGTCCTGTGTTTTCAGGCCGAAGCCTTTAAACTCCACGAGGCGATTCTCGTTGCAGGCGTACCACAGTTCGCCGATGCTCTCGATGCCCATATCGCGCCACACGGTGCGCACCTTTTTGGGGCCAAAACCATTGACTTGCAGCATTTCCACCACCCCGGGGGGCGTTTGGGCGCGGGCCTCTTCGAGGGCGTTCATCTTGCCGCCGCTCAGCAGTTCCCGCACTTTTCCGCTGATGGCCGGGCCAATACCTTTGATGCCCTTGATCTCCGGGTCGCTGAGCTCGGCCAAAGGGCGGTCAAGTTTGCGCAGCGTCAGGTAGGCATTGCGGTAGGAGCGGATTTTGAACTCGTTGTCCTCGTGCAGTTCGAGCAGGTTGGCGAGTTCATCGAAGGCGTACGCGATTTCTTTGTTGGACATGGGTGCTTGCATGGGGCGAAGGTAGGGAATGGCCGCGTTTTATCAGTAGCTCCGGCGTCGTTCGGCTGGTTTGTCCGACGGCAATAAATTTTCATGCGCTAAAGGTGTACTTTTGTAGTTCGAAGCAACAATGTCGTACGTTTTTTGCTCAAAATGATAAAGGACAAATATCACCTCGAAGTACGCGCCGCTTTAGAGAAAGACGGCTGGAGAATTACGCATGACCCTTATTTTATTCGAATCGGCAGGCGCAAGGGCTATATTGATTTAGGTGCGGAACAAACTATGTTGGGTGCGGAGCGGGCTGGTGAAAAAATTGCAGTTGAAATTAAAAGTTTTCTGGGGGCTTCGGACTTGGACGACTTTGAAGACGCTATTGGTCAATTCATTGTGTACCTGACGGCGCTCGAAGAAAAAGAACCAGATCGAGAGTTGTATTTGGCAATGCCTGAACGATTTTATGTCAGGTTTTTTGATGATCTTTTTTTTGTAAACTTGGCCAAGCGACACCAAATCAACCTCTTGGTGTACGACGAAATCACACAAACCATCGTACAATGGATAAAGTAAACGAATATAAAAAAATCGTGCGCGAACTGGTTTCAGAGATCGCTGCAATGATGCCTGTTGAAGAGAATGGTATCGAAAATCAGATCATTACCGACGACCAGCACGGGCATTACCTGCTTTTTTCGGTCGGTTGGGAGGGAAAACAATGGCACTACACCAGTTTTCTGCACCTTGATGTAAAGCCCAACGGACGGGTTTGGCTACAGCACGATGGAACGGACTTGCGCGTGGCAGAACAATTGGTTGAAAGGGGCATACCCAAAAGCGATATTGTGGTCGGTTTCCAGCCTCCGTACGCCCGATCTCGTATGGGGGATTATGCCATAGCATAACTCGAACTTCTAGACTGGACGGCGCAAGGTATGCTCTTTCAGAACTTCTGATTTTTTACGCTCCAGCCTCCCCCGGCCCACTACCCCACCCTCAATTTCCCGTCCTCCTCTTCCACCAGCCGCCCCTCATCCAGCAGGTACATCAGCACTTTTTCCACTTGTTCCTGCTGCCGGGCCGAAAAAGCCTTCACCACTTCGCTTGCGGGTAGTTTTTCCATTTTCAACACGGAAATAATTTTTCGCTCCAACGCCTCGAACACATCTTCGGGCACCTCGGACTGGTTGCGGCCCGTGCACACGTCGCAGATACCGCAGGGTTTGCTGTCGCGTTGCCCGAAATAAGCCAGCAACTGGCGGCTGCGGCACTTGCGCGTTTCGGCGTAGCGGATCGCCTCCTCAGTGCGTACCTCGGCGCGTTGTTTGCGGAAATTGAAGCGCACCATATCAATATTCAGGTTTTCGGCCGCCACGCGCGCTCGGGTCAGGGTCAGGAACGGCTGTCCCTGCGCAGGCTGGTAGTCCAGAATGCCTTCTTTTTGTGCGTTTTCCAGGGTTTGCACCACCGCTTCCGTTTCCATTTTGGCGTACCGACCCACCGAAGGAATACTGATTTCCACAAACTCGCGCTGCACACCGGGGTACGCCCGCAGCAGCACTTTGGTAACGGTATCGGCCTGCTTGCTGCGCAACTGGTAGTCGTACAGCGCCTCCCGCGATGCGGAAATAAACACCCTCGGCATGGCCCCCGACGCATCGGAAAGTGCGATCCAGCCTTCCTGTTCGAGCAGTTTTAGTGCGGCGAAGGTTGGCCCCTGCTCGAATTTGTAGGTCAAACAAAAATGCTGCAAATCAAACGGGAAACTCTCGCCCAGTCCGCCCCCGATCGCCAACTGGGAAAAACTGCCCAGCGCTTGGTACACCCGCCGGACAAGTTCCATTTCCGGGTAAGCTGTTTTCAGGTGAAACCGCAGGGTTTCGGCGTCGCCGGGAGCGTACAGCAACACGGCGTAGGATTTTTTGCCGTCGCGGCCCGCCCGGCCCGCCTCCTGAAAATAGGCTTCGAGGCTATCGGGCAGGTTCAGGTGTACCACGAGGCGCACATCGGGTTTGTCAATACCCATACCGAACGCGTTGGTGCAGGCCATGATCCGGGTGCGCCCTGCAATCCACGCCTCCTGTTTCTGGCTGCGTTCCTCCATGGTGAGACCGGCGTGGTAAAAATCGGCGCTGATGCGTTGCTCCTGGAGGAAGCGGGCGATTTCCTTCGTTTCGCCCCGGCTGCGCAGATAGACCAACCCGCTGCCAGGCACACTTTGCAAAATGCCGAGCAGTTTTTCCCGCTTTTTGGATTCGTACAGAACCGAGTAGGACAGGTTATCGCGCTCAAAACTTTGCTGGAAAACATGGTCCTCCCGGAAGCCGAGTTTTTCCTGAATATCGCGCACCACCTCCGATGTAGCCGTCGCGGTGAGCGCCAGAATGGGCGTTTGCGGTAAAAAGCGCTGTCGGAAATCGGCAATTTGCAGGTACGGCGGCCGGAAATCGTAGCCCCACTGGCTCACACAGTGCGCCTCATCCACCGCCATCAGGTTCACCTGCATGCGGGAGACGCGTGCCAACGCGAAGTCGGTTTGCAGGCGTTCGGGACTGAGGTACAGGAGTTTGTAGGCGCCGTTGCAGGCATTTTCAAAAACAATATCCAGTTCGCGGCGGCTCATGCCCGCGTAGATAGCCGCGGCCGGTATGCCGCGTTGTTTCAGCTGCGAAACCTGGTCTTTCATCAGGGCAATTAGCGGGGACACCACAATACAAAGACCGTCCTGGCAAAGCGCCGGCACCTGATAGCATACGGACTTGCCGCCGCCCGTGGGCAACAGCGCCAGCGTGTCGTGCCCGGCCAGCGCCGACCGGATAATATCCTCCTGAAGCGGGCGAAAAGCCGGGTACTTCCAGAATTGTTGCAGGATGGTTAGTGGTTCGGTCATGTTTCAAGGCGATTCGGCTTGGGCAAAGGTAGGATGAGGCCGGCTACGGTTGGCGAAAAATTCCTTCCCCTACCCTACATCCTCCTCACCGAACAATACCTACCTTCGCGCTGTTAACAAAGCCCTCCGAAACCAGGCATTCTCCACCATATTTCGCAACCAATATCCTTATCCGCGATGAGTCATTTTCCGCATCCCGACCGGTTCGTCAATCGGCACATCGGGCCTAACCACCATGACCTTCAGGAAATGCTCAAATTCCTGAACGTGCGTTCCCTTGACGAGCTGATCCACCAAACCGTGCCGGACTCCATCCGACTCTCCAAGCCGCTGAACCTGCCGCCTGCCCAGTCCGAGTACGAGTATCTGGCCGAATTAAAAGCCACCGCCCAACTCAACCGCCTGGTGCGCAGTTACATCGGCATGGGCTACTACGGCACCATCACGCCGTCGGTTGTGCTGCGCAACGTGTTTCAAAATCCGGGCTGGTACACCCAGTACACGCCTTATCAGGCCGAAATCGCGCAGGGCCGATTAGAGAGCCTGCTCAATTTCCAGACCATGGTTTGTGACCTGACGGGCCTGCCCATTGCCAACGCCAGCCTGTTGGACGAGGGCACTGCCGCCGCCGAGGCCATGCACATGTTTTACGCCGAGAAAAACAAACGCGCCCAGGAAGGCGAAGAGGCCCGCGAGTTTTTCGTGGCCGACACGGTTTTTCCGCAAACCATTGACGTGCTGCGCACCCGCGCGCTGCCGCAAAACCTCGAACTGGTGGTAGGCGACTGGCGTACATACGAGTTTTCTGAAAAAACCTTCGGTGTACTCTTGCAGTACCCCAACATGCATGGCGCCGTGGAGGACTACCGCGCTTTTGTAGAAAAAGCCAAAGCGCATGGAGTCTATGTGTGCGTGGCGGCCGACATCCTTTCCCTCGCCCTGCTGAAACCGCCGGGTGAATGGGGCGCCGACTGCGCCGTGGGCAATACCCAACGGTTTGGCGTACCCATGGGCTTTGGCGGCCCGCACGCAGCATACTTCGCCACCACCGAGGATTTCAAACGCCAGATTCCCGGACGCCTCATCGGCGTGTCGGTGGATCGCCACGGCAACCGCGCCCTGCGCATGGCCCTGCAAACCCGCGAGCAACACATCCGCCGCGAAAAAGCTACCTCGAACATCTGCACCGCCCAGGCCCTGTTGTCCAACATGGCCGCCATGTACGCCGTTTACCACGGCCCGGCGGGCATCCGCGGTATCGCATCGCGTGCCCACGAAATGGCCAAAGCACTGGCGACTGCGCTGGAAAGTGCGGGACGTACGATCGCAAACAAACATTTTTTCGATACCATCCGGGTGAATATGCCCGCAGAAGAACTCGCCTCCTTCCGGCAAAAAGCGGAAAATGCAGGCATCAACTTCTTCTACGACAAAACAGGCCTGCAGATCAGTGTGGATGAAACGGTGACGGAGCACGACCTGACGGAAATCGCCGGGCTGTTCGGCGCCAAATCGGTTGCTCCGGTTTCTGCATCGGCTGTTCCTGCACCCTTGCAGCGCGACACGCCGTACCTCACGCACCCGGTGTTCAACAGCTACCACACAGAGAGCGACATGATGCGCTACATCAAGCGGCTCGAAAACCGCGACCTGTCGCTCATGCACTCCATGATTTCGCTCGGTTCTTGCACCATGAAACTGAACGCGGCCACGCAAATGATTCCGGTCAGTTGGGAAGCGTGGGCCAATATTCACCCCTTCGCGCCGGCATCCCAAACGGCCGGCTACCAGAAGGTCATCCGCGAACTGGAGCAGTACCTCTGTGAAATCACCGGTTTCGAAGCCTGCTCCCTCCAGCCCAACTCCGGCGCACAAGGCGAATATGCAGGTCTGATGATCATCCGGGCGTACCACCTGGCCCGCAACGAAGGGCACCGCAATGTGTCGCTCATCCCGTCCTCCGCACACGGTACCAACCCTGCCAGCGCTGTTATGGCAGGCATGGAAGTCGTGGTAGTAGCTTGCGACGAACGCGGCAACATTGACGTGGCGGATTTGCGCGCCAAGGCGGAGCAACATGCAGACAACCTGTCTTGCCTGATGGTAACCTACCCCTCCACACACGGGGTTTTTGAAACATCCATCAAAGACATTTGCGACATCATTCACCAGTATGGCGGCAAAGTTTATATGGACGGCGCCAACATGAACGCTCAGGTAGGCTTGACCAGTCCGGCTACCATCGGCGCGGATGTGTGCCACTTGAACCTGCACAAAACGTTCGCCATCCCGCACGGCGGCGGCGGCCCGGGCATGGGTCCCATCTGCTGCAACAACAGCCTGGCGCCCTACCTGCCCAAGCACGTTTTCGCCGAAATCGGCGGCGCACAAGGCACCAATGCCGTGAGCGCGGCACCGTGGGGAAGCGCCAGCATCCTGCTTATTTCGTATGCCTACATCAAAATGCTGGGCGGCGAGGGTGTGACCGATGCCACCAGGTACGCCATCCTGAACGCCAACTACATGAAGGCGCGACTGGAAGGTGCGTTTCAGATTCTGTATTCCGGTGAAAACGGCCGCTCGGCGCACGAGATGATCGTGGACCTCCGCCCGTTCAAAGCACTCGTCGGCGCAGAGGATGTCGCCAAACGCCTGATGGACTACGGTTTCCACGCGCCCACCCTGTCGTTCCCGGTAGCCGGCACCATCATGATCGAGCCGACCGAGAGCGAGAGCAAGGCCGAACTCGACCGCTTCTGCGACGCGCTGCTGGCTATCCGGCAGGAGATAGATGAAATCGCTGCCGGCACATACACCCACGAAAACAATATGCTGCACAACGCACCGCATACGATCGAGGTCATCAGCGCCGACAATTGGGAATACCCGTACAGCCGCGAAAAAGCGGCATTCCCGCTACCCTATCTGCGCCAGGGCTGGAAGTTCTGGGCAACCGTAGGCCGCATTGATCAAGCCTACGGCGACCGCAATCTGGTGTGCGTGTGCCCACCGATTGAGGAGTATATGCATAGTTGAGAGGGTTGAGATGGATGAGAGCGTTGGGATGATTGAGAGCACTTCCACCTTGGCCGATAAATTCAGGTAGTTGACAGGGTTAAAACGGTTGACTACCGAAATGATGCAACGACAACGGCTTCCGAGGGTCTATCCCTTGGAAGCCGTTTTTTTTCGGGGCTATTAGAATTTAAGCCAACAACCCTTGGCACACAGATTAAGAAACTTACACAGAAAGTTTGATTTGGTTAAAGCCCCGGCAAATGAGCCGGGGCAATTTTTTTTGTGGGGATAAAGCTTTAAAACCCTGTAACTTTGTCCGAAACTACGCTAAAATGTACATTTATAAGAACATCATCACCGTTGAACCGGGAAAACGCAGTGGCAAGCCTTGCATTCGGGGTATGCGCATAACGGTAGAAGACATTTTGCGTTGGATGGCCTCCGACATGTCATTTGATGATATACTGTCCGATTTTCCAGAACTTACAAAAGAAGACTTGGTGGCAGCACTCGAATTTGCTGCCATGCGCCAACAGCGTACCACCATCGCAGCCTAACGGTATCAATGAAAATTCTTGTTGATCAAAATATCTCCTTCCGGCTACTCCAACACATTTCCAATACATTTTCCGAAGTGGAGCATATCAAGGCGCTTGGGCTAACCAACGCCTCTGATTATCAAATTTTTATTTCTGCCCGACAACAAGGCTTTACAGCCGTACTTACCCAAGATGAAGATTTTTACAGTCTTTTGCTTGAACATGGTCCCCCACCGAAAATCATTTGGCTACGTACGGGTAATTGCTCTACCAGTTTTTTAGCCAAAGTTATCCTGCGCAATGCGGAATTAATTCAAACTTTTCTTGAAGATGCCGGACAGGATTGTCTGGAAATCTATAACTGATCAGATTTATTGAATTACAGTTCCCTATATCCCTCCTATCCCAACCACGATTTGTAGTAGTCCGGATCTTCGATACCTGCCGCATATTCCGTCATCAGGAGCGGGCGGAACGTATCTACCATGACGGCCAGCTCCCGGGTTTCCTTGGCGCCGATACTTTTTTCCACGGTTCCCGGGTGTGGACCGTGGGGGATACCGCCGGGGTGGAGGGTGATCATACCGCGCTCAACGTGCTTGCGGCTCATGAAGTCACCGTCCACATAATAGAGCACCTCGTCGGAGTCAATGTTCGAGTGGTTATACGGCGCCGGAATAGCCAGCGGATGGTAATCGTACAGGCGCGGCACGAAGGAACAGATCACAAAGTTGTGGCCGTCGAAAGTCTGGTGAATCGGCGGCGGCAGGTGTACGCGCCCCGTAATCGGCTCAAAATTGTGGATCGAAAAAGCAAACGGATACACGAAACCATCCCAGCCGACAAGATCAAAGGGATGATTCAGGTAGTGGTAAGGGTAGATATTATCTTGTTTTTTGATAAAAAACAGGAAGTCGCCGCGCTCGTCGTGGGTCTCCAGATCGGTGGGTTTGCGGAAGTCGCGCTCGCAAAACGGCGAGTGCTCCATGAGTTGACCGTAGGAATTTCGATACCGTTTGGGCGTCGTAATCGGGCCGGTGCTTTCGACAATGAGCAGGCGGTTATCCGGCCCGTCGAACTGCAACTGGTAAGTCGTTCCGCGCGGCACCACGAGGTAGTCGCCATACTCGAAGCGCAGGTTGCCATACATCGTGCGCAAGGTGCCCGTTCCTTCGTGGATGAAAATCACCTCGTCCGCGTCGGCGTTTTTGAAAAAATAATCGGTCATACTCTTGCGCGGTGCGGCAAGGATAATCTTGCAGTCGTTGTTGACCAAAACCGGCTTGCGCGATTTCAAATAGTCATCTTCAGGCTGCACCTGAAAACCTTTGAGACAGCGGTGTTTCAACTGCTTGTCGTGTACCGTGCGGGGCGCAATACTGAACGGATCGCCCACCTGTACAATTTGCGTGGGCGCATTGCAATGGTAAAGCAGGGCATGCAGATCGCTGAATCCCTCGGTACTGAATAGTTCCTCATGGTACAGGGTACCATCGGGTTTGCGAAACTGGGTGTGGCGTTTGGGCGGAATTTGGCCCAGGCTGTGGTAATGCATGACGGGTAGAGTTGAGGTGGTTGAGAGGGTTGAGGTGGTTGAGTGGGAAAACTTGAATTGTGCCAACAAAGGTACTGCTTTTAGGTTTTCAGCCGGCGCCTCCATCGTCTGCCAACTGTCGGCATTCGCGCGCGATTTGTTCGGGATCGCCGTGTTCAAATTCGAGCATCCGAATCTCCGATGCTGTGCTGGTTTCCAGCCCGTACCGGTACGTTTTGTCGTAGTAGTTCAGCGCGATTTCCGCGGCAGTGGCATAGTCGCCTTGCCGGAGGGCATCCAACGCCGTTTTCAGGTGTTGCCCACCGAGTTTTTTTTCAATTCGTAAAAAAGCGGCTTCGAGTTCTTCCGCCGAAATACCGACGTAATCTGACACCAGATTTTGAATGCGGGACTGCTGCGGCACCGCGATATTGAACAGCGGCATTCCGCGCAAGCGTTTCCAAAAAGCCTCCGGAATATACACCCGACCGATGCTTCGGCTCTCATTTTCCACCCACACCCGTCGGCCTTGATCCAGTTGGGTGATCGCGTCGAACAGGTTGTTTTCAAACTGCTCCACCGTGGGCTGCGGCTGCTCGCCGATGCTGCCAAAAGCTGATCCCTTGTGGTGCGCTATGCCTTCAAGGTCCAGAATTTGTTCGCCCTGATCGCGCAAAGCATGCAAAATTTTAGTCTTTCCCGTACCGGTTTTACCGCCAATAACCACCATCCGGATACTCGTATGTTCAAAACCAGTCAGGACGTACTGGCGGTACTGCTTATACCCGCCCTCTAGGGTCACTACATCAAAACCGGCCTGCCGAAACAGCCACGCCATGCTCTGGCTACGCTGTCCACCCCGCCAGCAATGCACCGCCAACTGGCGCGTCGGGGCCAGTTTTTGCGCCTCGCGCACAAATCCTTCCATTTTCGGTCCAACGATGCGAAGCCCCAGCAACATGGCAGCCTCCTTGCTTTGCTGCTTGTACGCCGTGCCTACCAGCGCCCGTTCTTCATCCGAAAATAGCGGAAAACTGATCGCGCCAGGGATGTGCCCCTGCGCGTACTCGCCCGGTGCGCGCACATCGAGCAGGACGCGGGTCGTGCGGGTTTGAAGGAAATCGTGCATTGATTCGATTGATTCGATTGGTTCGATTGATTCGATTGGTTCGATTGATTCGATTGGTTCGATTGGTTCGATTTGAAGCCGGAGGATACTTCGTCTTCTTCCCACAGACAATCAGTAATAAATGTATGCATACAATAGGTAAAAATACCAAGCGCAGCGATAATCGAATCAATCGGACTAATCGGAACAATCGAATCAATCGGACTAATCGGAACAATCGAATCAATCGGAACAATCGAATCAATTTAATCAAAGGCCATTTCTAAAAAAAACGCCATCGCCTCCGGGTTCTTCATGGAGTCGGAGTTGTAGGCTTTGTCCAAAGGTTTCCGCTGGAGGATTTTTTTCACCGGCGTTTCCATCTTTTTTCCGGAAATGGTGTACGGAATATCCGGCACTTCGATGATCTCGTCGGGCACGTGGCGGGGGCTGTAGTCCGTGCGTAAGGTCTTGCGGATGCAGTTTTTCAAATCATCATCCAGCACCGCGCCGGGAGAAAGCGCCACAAAAAGCGGCATCCAGTCGGAACCGTCGGGGCGTTCGATATTGACGATAAGCGAATCCCGGATTTCGGGAATTTTGTCCACGGCCCGGTAGATTTCGGCGGTTCCGATACGCACGCCCTGCCGGTTGAGCGTAGCGTCGGAGCGGCCAAGGATGACGAGCGACTCGCGGGGTGTGATGCACAGCCAGTCGCCGTGTCGCCACACGCCCGGGTAATATTCGAAATAGCTGGAGCGGTACTTGACGCCGTCGGGGTCGTTCCAGAAAAACACCGGCATACATGGCATGGGCTTGGTGACGACCATCTCGCCCACTTCGCCGGGCGGTACGGGGTGGCGGTCGTCGTCCCAACTTTCCATGGCACAGCCGAGGCAGCGGCACTGGATTTCACCCTGATACACCGGCAGCAGGGGATTACCCCCCACCCAGGCCGTACACACATCGGTACCGCCGGCCATGGACGACAACCACACGTCGCTTTTCAGGTGCTCATATACCCATCCAAACGCTTCCGGCGGCAATGGCGAACCGGTGGAACCAACGCTGCGCAAACCGGACAGATCGTATGTGTTTTTGGGCGACAGCCCGGCTTTCATACAACTTACTAAATACGGTGCGCTGGTACCGAAATGGGTAATGCGGGCTTTTTCAGCCATTTCCCACAGCACATTCAGCGACGGGTAGCCGGGGCTGCCGTCGTACAACACCGCCGTGGCGCCGGTGAGCAGGGAGGCTACGGTGAAATTCCACATCATCCAGCCGGTGGTGGAGAACCAGAAAAAGCGCTCCCCGGGGTGTACGTCGTTGTGAAAATGCAGGTATTTCAGGTGCTCCAGCAGGTTGCCGCCGTGAGAATGGGTGATGGCCTTGGGCACGCCCGTGGTTCCCGACGAGTACAGCACCCAGATCGGGTGGTCGAAGGGCAGCGGTTCGAAGTACAGGGCCTTGTCTGCGTGGGTATGCAAGATATCGTCCCACAACACGGCGTTGGACAGGTTGTCGGGGCGGGCGTTTTCGTCGAGGCATGGAATGAACACGACCTTTTGCAGCGTCGGCAGCAGCGCGCAGATTTCGCGCACGGTCTCGCGTTTGTCGAAGGACTTGCCGCCGTACGCATAGCCGTCCACGGCAAGAAACACCTTGGGTTCGATCTGTACAAAACGGTCGGCTACGCTGTTGGCGCCAAAGTCGGGCGAACAACTTGACCACACAGCGCCGATGCTCATGCAGGCCAGTACTGCCACCACAGCGTGCGGCGTATTGGGCAAAAAAGCCGCCACACGGTCGCCCGGACCGATACCGGCCTCGCGAAGAAAACCGGCCATGGCCGCCGTTTGGCGTTCCAGTTCGGCCCAGGACATTTCGCGAAGGTCTTCGCGTTCGTTTTGAAACAAAAGTGCCGGGCGGGTATCATTTTTTTGTCGAAAAATATGCTCGGCGTAGTTCAGCGTCGCGCCCTCGAACCAGCGCGCACCGGGCATTTCCGTTCCGGAAAGCACCTGCCGGTACGGGGTGTGGCCGATGACCCGAAAGTACTGCCACACCGTTTCCCAGAACAGATCAGGACGGTCCACCGACCAGCGCCACAGCGCGTGGTAGTCGTCGAAAGGCAGGTTTTTTTCCTGTGCCAGCCACTGGAGATAGTGCTGGAGGTGTGCGTTTTCACGGGTGCGGGCGTCGGGCTGCCAGAGCAGGGCGGGTTGTTGGTTGGGCATGATTGGAAAAGCAGGTCAAACTTGCGCCGGCGAAAGTACGGTGAATGGACTATCATTTAAGCCCTCAGACATTTCACTCCGCATTATTCAACTTTTTTCTCCAACACATAGCGTGTAATTGTGAGGTATGCGCTTCCCTCCGAATCATAGTTGATTGTAAAGATTCGTGCTGTTTATGAGCAAGCCTTGCGGCTTTGCTGCGGTTTTGGATACAGGCATAATTTTGCCCCATCAAAGGTAATAAATCAACCTGCGACCTTTTGTTTTGTTTGGACAGGTCAAATGTTTCGCTCCGCCCGGTTGTTGTTAAATAATATCTGACAAGGAAATCGTACTACCTTCCTTCCCTTTCGTAAAATACCCAAAACGGATATGCACCCAATCTCCACCATTACCTTTTTTCGATACACCTCGTTACGCCAAAAAATTTGGGCATTCGGGATGATGCAGTTTGCACACGCGGATTTGCGCCGCAGCAAGGGCCTCTCCTTTTACAAACTGCTCGGCAGCGGCAAGGGCGATGGCTTCCACCCGTTGCCCGATTGGTCGGTGTACGCCTTGTTGCAAGTGTGGAAAACCGAAGCGGATGCCGCGCGTTTTTTCCAACAATCCCAACTCATGGATAAATACCGGGCACACAGCAGCGAACGCTGGACGATCTACCTGCGCAGTACCGCCAGCAAAGGCGCCTGGGCAGGACAAAACCCATTCCCACCCGCCGCTGACCAGGATGCCGAAAATCCATACGTAGCCGTCATCACAAGAGCTACGATCCGACTGCGCCACCTGTACCGCTTTTGGAAATACGTGCCCATTTCGCAGCAACCCCTGCGCGATAATGCGGGGCTGCTGTTTACCAAAGGTATTGGCGAAGCCCCTATCGTACAGATGGCCACGTTCAGCCTGTGGAAAAACGCGGAGGCTCTGCGGGCATTCGCCTATCAAAGTGCCGAACACCGTGCCGCAATAGCCCAAACACGCGCCTTAGACTGGTACGCCGAGGAATTGTTTGGGCGGTTCCAGCCCTACCGATCGGTCGGTACGTGGGGCGGGAAAAATCCGCTCCCGGATTTGACATAACCCGGTAATCGCTGCGAGGCCCTACGGCAGTATGATAGCGAAGTAAACAAAAAACACCACCTGCGCGACAAACAGATGTGCCGAGAAATAGACGTCTCCGCGCAGCCGTGCACGTTGAAAAATATAGTGCAGCAAGGCAGCCAGACCAAACCAGGCCACATAGTTTTCTATCGGCGCCGAGCCGCCTGCAAAGACCCAGTAATCAAAAACAGGCGCGGAGTATTCCATAAAAAAATCCAGCCCCACCATAAGTGCCGCACCACACAGGACACGCTGCGGCACCGATCGAAACCAGGCATTGGCCATACTCCCGGTGACGAGCACGAGCACCGCCCAATTGACCCCGATAAACCAGGGCACACCATCCATTTTGGGACCTAAATTTTGGCCGTAGTGGTACACCCCGAAGGGCAACCCCACGTGTACGCCTACCCATTCGGCAGCCATTCCGGCCACAAAAAATATCCCGATGAACAGCCACTGCCGGCGCGTTTCAACGGGATAGTTCCAGACCAGAAGGGCAAAGGTCAGCAGCAGGGTGAACGGGGTTTTGGACACAAACCAGTCTTGAAACCCCACGGTGATACCGATCATGGCAGACACATAAAAAAGCCAAACCAAACCAACGGAGAGCAGCTGTTTGTTGAGCGGGACATGGATGCGGCGAAGTTCTGGTATAGCAATCATCTGTTCGGAATTAGGTCTGTGGCAATTTTGGCCGAAAGCAAACACAACGGGATGCCCCCGCCGGGATGCACCGAGCCGCCGCAGAAGTACAGGTTTTGTAACTGGCCGGAAAAATTGGGGTGCCGCAGAAAAGCGGCAAACCTGGAATTGCTCGATGCGCCGTACAGCGCCCCCCGGTGCGAACTGGTGTTCCGCTCAATGCCCACAGGGTCCAGCACCTCCTCCACGGCAATATGGTCTTCGAGGCGCACCCCAAGCACACGATTAATTTTTGTAATAATTTGCTGCCGTGCCACTGCCTTCAACCGATCCCAATCCTGTCCGAAATTGCCAGGAGCGTTTATCATCACAAACCAGTTTTCACAACCCGGGGGCGCGTCCGCAGGTTGGTCCTTGCTGGTGATGTTGAGGTAAATCGTGGGATCGTCGGACAACTGGTGCGCATCGAAAATTTGCCGAAACTCCTCCCGGTAGTCTGCGCTGAACAGGATATTGTGCAAATCGAGTTGTGGAAACTTGCGCTCGATCCCCCAGTAAAAAATAAGCGCGGAACTGGAACGCTCCTGCCGCAGTATTCGCCGGGGTGAAGGCACATCGCGCAGCAAGTTTTTGTACGTAGCGAAAATGTCCATGTTGGATACCACCACATCCGCGTCGAAGGTAGTCCCCGCCGCTGCTATGCCCACTACCCTACCCCGCTCGTGCCGGATACCTGTCACCGGCGTGTTGAAAAAGAACCGGACGCCCTGCTGCTCAGCCAGGCGATACAGGCTTTGCGAAATCGCATGCATGCCCCCTTCCGGGAAATAGGTCCCGTGATACATTTCCAGGTGCGGAATCATGGACATGATTCCCGGGGTCTGATAGGGCGAAGAACCGTTGTAGGTGGCGTAGCGGTTGAACAATTGCACCAGGTGCGGACTGTCAAAAAAACGCGCGTTCACAGCGTTCAGGGTTTCCCCGAGGTCTAATTTGTAGGCCTGCGCCAAAGCCCGAAGCGTGTCCTTCGTCAAATAGGTGCCGACGCGATGCAGGGATTTTTCCAAAAAAATGCCGGCCGTCAAGTCATATTTGGTGCGGCTGCGGGCCAAATAGCGCTGCAAATGCTCCGGGGGTACTCCAAAACGTTCGGCAGCCTCGCGGATAAATACCTCCTGGTCTGCCGACACCGAAAACGTGGTTCCGTCCTCCCAAAAATAATTGCAGACGACCTCCTTGCGCTTGTAGCGGAAATGTTCGCGCGGGGTAAGGCCAAAAAGGGCGAATAGCTCGTCCACCAGATGCGGCATGGTGAACAACGAAGGGCCGGCATCAAAGCGGTAACCGTCTTTTTCAAAAGCATGCAGTTTGCCCCCGGAATATGCATTGGCCTCGAAAACTTCCACGGAATACCCTTTGTGCCGCAAACGCAGGGCCGCAGCCAGACCCGCAATGCCAGCTCCGATAACAATGGCTTTGGACATGATTTTGTTCTATGGCAAGACAAAAGAGCAGTGTAAACCCGTCCACAGGCCATTTGTTTAATCTTTAAAGACAAAAAATTAAACAATTCCCTGAGTACTCCCGGTGCGCTCTACCCGGCACTTTCCCCGAACTACATACTGACGGAGCGTGTTCAGAGAATTGTGTCAAACTTACCGAGCGATATTTTTCACACAGACAAACACAGACTGCGGCACAGACAAACACAGAGATTTGATTCTAAATAAGTTACATTCTGTGTTTGTCTGTGCCGCAGTCTGTGTTTGTCTGTGTGAAATTTACTCTTAATGGGCTGACACAGTTTTCTAAACACGCTCTACTGACGGCAAATGCTGTCACCGCAGGAGCACCATCTTCCCTACTCCTCCCCGGAAATACCCGTCCACCGCCGTATTTTCAAAAAACTCGAAGTCCGAACCGTCGGCTTTTTTGGCAAAAACGCGGTACAGGTACGTACCGTTGGCCAGCCGGTCGCCGTATTGGTCGCGGCCGTCCCAGCAAAAATCGCCGACATGGGTGCCGGCGCGCAGGGGTCCGAACTCGGCTTCCGTCACCTCCCGCACCACGCGCCCGCTCACGGTCATGATCTGGAGCCTGAAATGCCGCGGCGTTTCTGCACCGGTGAGGGTGTAGTAAAAACAGGTGCGCGTCGAAAACGGATTGGGGTAGTTCAGTAAATTGGAAATGGACGAACGCGTAATGACCCGGAAGTTGACCGTGTAGTCCAGCGCGCCGGAAATGTTGCCCGTAGCGTCGCGGCCGTTCACCACCAAGCGGTATTCGCCGTCTTCCGTGAACGCCGGCCGCCACTCCAGGCGCGCGCGGTTTTTCCCCGGCAGGTTGGCCGCGTCGGCAGGCAGGAACAGCACCGTCGGGTCGCTGAACGAAAGCGGGTGCGCCACACCGTCCGGCCCCACCCACCGCAACGCAAATACCGCCGTGTCCGACATGGCAAGAAAACGGTTCTCGTCCTTCAGCGTGACCACGATTACCGGCTGCGGCGACACGATATCGCCGTCCAGAATATGCCGGCCGTCGAACGTCACATCGAGCAAAGGGTTGCGCACGTCGCGCGCTACCCAGACCTCCCGCAGCAGGGTGTTGTTGAAATGGTACCGTTCCGGCTGGTCATTCGCAGGGTTGGCCTCCACCAGCAACCGGTGCGGCCCCGTATCCGCCCGGGTGTCGAACGGCACCACGGCGTGCAGGGTGTCGCCCGCCGGCAGGGGCCGGAATCGGGCAAGAACGTCCTGCCCCACCCCACCCTCGTTTTCGAGGCGCACGCGCACCAACAGGCTGTCGAACGCGGCATCGGAAACATTCGCAAACGCTACGGCTACACGCCCCGGCTCGCCCTGCTGGAGGGTGTCTTTTTGTAAATCAAACAAGGCCACCGGGTGCAACGCCCCCTCGGGCACCGGATCGTACAGCACCCGCAGGTAACGCGACTGCGTGGCCGTGCGCGCAAGGGTGTCGCGGGCTGCATAGCGCAATTTCAGCACGGGAAACTGCGCGGCTGCTATATCCATCAGCGACCGATCGTAGGTGTTTTCCAGTGAAAAAAGCAGCGTATCGGCCTGGCCCTCGCGCACCGCCAGCACGGACAATACCGCCTCGTCGGATGGGTCGTCAAATCCCGCGCGACTCCAGTGCAGGTTTTTCCAGGCCCGCACCGGCCCGATGGGCGGCGTCTCGAACTGCCCTACCGACCACTTCGCCAGGAACGTGCGCCGCAGGTTCAGCACGGAGTCAATTTGAAAAACGATGGTGTCCACCGCATCGAACGCCGGATTGTTTTTTTGGTAAATAAACCCGTACGGGCTCGGCCCCGTGGTGTAATCCACCAGCGCGCGGGCCTCTTTGGCGCCCTGCGATTCCAGCAGTTGGAACAGGTTTTTTCCGTAGGAAACAGAGTCCGCCGCCCAGCGCCGGGGGGCGTAACCGACCGTGTCGTTCCACGGGTGCAGGGCCAGAAAACCGACGATGTAGTTGTCCGGGATCACATTTTCCATAAAATTCAGCAGCGCCGCACGCTGCAGCGAGTCCTGCGTGTTGAACGAAAAAAACGATTTCACCCGGGTCGGGTGCGTGTTGTACGTGCTGTTTGGCGGGTTGGGCACAAAGTGGCCGGTGTTCGGGTCTTGCAGCATGAGCGCCACCCCGCTCACAAGCCCTTGTCCATTGAATCCGGCATCGCCGAAAAAACCCTCGTAGTAGGCGTTTTGCATACCGGGAAACTTGTCGCGGTTGCGGTACGCCACGTTCATGGTGAGGAAACCCGCGCTGTTCACAAACTCCAGCGAGCGGGTACTGTCCCGCGCTTCGAGGTTGATAAATTCTCCCTCGGCCCACTGCCCGAAATGCGACTGGTTCCAGCCGGGCGTGCTGCCGGGCAGATACACGAACGAGCGCTGCCGCCACGGGATTTGCCCGTCCACGAGGCTGTCCCGCCCGATGCGCCAGTAGTACACCGTGCTGTCCTGCAAGGCCACCGGCGGTTGCCAGCGCAGCAGCCCGCCCGCCTGCACCAGCTCGCCGTTTTGCCGAAACGGACTGTCGAAGGTTTCCAGCGTGTCCAATTCGAAGAGGTAGCGCATCGGCGCGGCGTTGGCGTTCAGCGTAGAGGCCCAGAGTGTCGGCGGGCTGTTCCGCACGATGCCGTAGTTTTCCGGGGCGATGGGCGATACGTCGTCGGCAAAAATAAACAGCGGCGCGCCGGGCACGCCGGAGGCATCTTCGAGGATGTTGTTGAATTGGGCGGCCTGGGGCTGCTCGGCCAGGATTTGGTCCGGGTCGAGGGTCACGAGCAGGCGGTTTTGGCCCACCTGGCTGCCGGCGAGGGGCAGGTCGTAGGTCAGTTTTTTCCGAAAAGCCGGCGCCGCCACGGAGTCGGTCAGGCGCTGCAGCAGTGTGTCGTCGGGGCGGCGCTGCTCGATCCGGAACGGCAGTTGCCCGCCGGTGTTTTCCCCGATGTTCACCACGTCGAACTCCATACGGACGGTCGGTTGCTCCAGGCTCACGGGATTGGGTTCGAAGCGCACCGACTGGTTGTCCACCACATAGTCGGGGCCGGAATACTGGTGCAGGCGCACTGCCGGGTCGCCTTGCAGGAGGTTTTGGTGGAGCAGCGCGGCCAAAGCCGGGTAGCCGGTCTGGTTCAGTTGGGCCACGGTATTGGCCAGCACCTCGCCGATGGTTTTGCCGTAGTCGGTCCCGCCAAGGCGTTCGTAGTACGTGCGCCCGAAGGTGTGCAGCGCATCGGCAAAACTGAAATTCACCGACGCGAAGTAAGCGATCGCGCCGCGGTCGGGCGCCAGCAAAAACTGCTCGCCGATACCCTGCTGGGGCGTCGAGCACAGGCCCGAAAAACAGCCCATGATCATCATCAGCGGGTAGCGGCCCTTGTTGTTGTACACCGCCGGCGCACCGATGTCGAAGTCCACCGCATTGGGCGACGAGTGCCCGAAGATCATCCAGATGGACACGCCGCCGTTGAGCAGTTCCAGCATTTGCTCATAGCTGGACAGTTGGATGGGGTCGTTGGAGGTTTTGAAAAAGGTGTGTACGTCGGCGCCGATGCGGTTGGCGCCGATCTCGTCGGCCATGCTTTGCGTGTAGTTTCGGATGTACGCCGCCTCACCCGCCAGGCCCCCGCTGTTGTGGATCACGCGTTTCATCCAGGCCTTGCCCGCCAGCGTTTGCGGGGCAGTGGCAAATACCTGCTCGTGTTCGATCACCTTGTCGAGGTAGGCCAGGATGTCCGAAGGTTTGGTGGCGGCGATGCGCCCGACGGGCACCAGCAGGTCGGACAGCCGTTTTTCGCGCATGACCAGCAACTGGTCGGCGCCCGGACTGCCGTAGGTGGGCACAAAAAACAAGGAGTCGGCCAGGCTGGTTTGCGCGTCCGGGCGGCGGAAGCGGTCGTAGTCCAGCCCTTTGCCGATGAGCAGCAGGTGGCGGGGCGGCGCGGGCCATTTTTTGCAAACGAACTGCACGAAGTTGCGCACTGCCAGCGGGTGGAAACGCACGCCGTAGGCAAACTGCTCGTACAGTTCGTTCACGTCCACAACGGTCACCGTGTGGCTGCCGCCGGCGGCGCTGCGGCGGTAGTCGGCGTACGCGGCTACGGGATCGGCGCCGCCGGAAGGGTCCTGAAACAGCGCGGCATTGGACAGGATGACGTAGTCGGCGGGTTCCGCCTGGTAGTCCCGGAATTGCACGGGCTGCACCGCGCTCACTGTGCGGATGCCGCTCACCGGACTGGCGAGCCACAGCCGCCGGTCCTTGAACGCGGGCGGCAGCACGACTTTTACCAAGCCGCCCTGCACAAGGGTCTCGAAGCGCAGGTTGTTCACCAGGTCGTACAGTACCGGCGCGCCGCCGGCGGTATTGAACGCCGCGATTTCTAAGTACTTCGGGTCGGCGGGCAGGTCGAGGAAAAACTCTGCGGTGGATGCGAACTCGAAATCGAACTGGCGGGCATAGCGGATAAAAACACCCGCCGTGCTGTGGCGGTCGTTCGAGCCGATGGCGGAGGCCAGGCGGACTTTGGTTTCGGGCAACAGGTTGGCCGCCGGTATGGTACGGTCGTGCTGCACGACACGCCAGTTGGAAAACTGGTCTTCGGCCACGAGACTGTCGTTCACCGTCAGGCGCTGCTGGTGGGCGCCGAGGTTGCAGGCGTAGCGCGTGGTGAGGCGCGCGTCCGGGCCGCCCGCGAGCAGCTTTTTCAGGGAAATATTCACCGTGAAATCGTTCATCTCGAAGGTGCCGAAGCCTTCGCCGTTGAACCAGGAATACAGGACCTCGTTGCTGATCCGGCGTTTGAACAGGGCATTGCTGTACGTGAAACCCGCTACCGACCAGCACCAGGGTTCCTTGGGGGGGGCATTGGTAAGGTCGTTGGGTACGGGGGTGTAGCGCAGGGGCGGCGTGGCGGGTTCCCACACGAGGTAGTAGGCGGCCGTGTCGTTGAACAGGCTGTACCAGGGATTGAGGTTGTCGGCGTCTGGATTGTCGAACAGGTGTCGGTCCAGGGCGTCGCGGTTTTTTTCGCCGAAAAACTCCACGAAATCCTGCGGGCCGAGCGGGCCGTCGGTGGTGGCGAACAGGGGTTCCTGTTGGCCGTAGCGGTACAGCCGGAATTCTGCTGCGGGCGCTGTGGTTACAGGGAACCCAGCGTCGGTCAGCGTCTGGTACGGGATGCGGTACACGCCGTCGTCGGCCACCCGGATTTTATAGTAGGTTTTGGCGTGGTCTATCCACTCGTTGCCGTAGAGGGTGTCCGTGCCGTTCCACATTTGGGCGGAGGCGGGCAGGGCGGGCAGGAGGAGAAAAAGTAGCAGGCGGCTTAAGCGCATGAGCGGATCGGTTTTGAGGGCAAAGATAGGGCACCATGTGGACGGAAAAAGGACAAGCCGGCAGGCAGGCTACATTTGGCAGATTCAGCATAAATTTCGAGGTCACACACCTGCTGAAAAAAGGCGTAAACCTGCGCTACATGCGGGAAGTGCCGAGCCACGAGAGAAGCAAAACCACACAAATCTACACGCACATTTCGCACAAGGGCTGGGACACGATCAAAAGCCCAATTGACGATTTTTACATCTTAAAAATTTTCTTTGTGCGTCGCTTTGCCAAGTAAAACAGACATTTTACCTTTCGGGCGCCAAAACAAATACCAATGGGACAAAAACCCGCCAACATGATGATGACCCACGCCCCCGCTTCCGGCCCTGCTGCCGGATGCGGGGGCGTCTTCGTATGTAGCGGGCTTAGACGCACCGGATGGATAAGTAAAAAGGCGCATTGCGTGATAAGTCCTCGTGGGGTACTTATTGCGAAGTGCGGGTTTTACTTATCCGTTGTGGTGCGGGAGTGCAATAGTTCGACGATAATAAGTAAACAAAAAAATAAAAACAGTTAACATGTTTCCGAATTAAGTACGTGGACAAAATTATTTAATAAAATTAAATTCACTGAATTGAATAAACAGGTCTTTACCGACGGCCCCCAAAGCCAGTACTGTTGCCAAAAATAGCGATTGACTGCTGATGTAGTCCTCTGGCTTTAGCCAA
>JBGSKO010000129.1:0-32548 GCA_041741155.1 Saprospiraceae bacterium
GTTGGCTAAAGCCAGAGGACTACATCAGCAGTCAATCGCTATTTTTGGCAACAGTACTGGCTTTGGGGGCCGTCGGTAAAGACCTGTTTATTCAATTCAGTGAATTTAATTTTATTAAATAATTTTGTCCACGTACTTAAATTCCAAATTTTTGGTCATCCTTGTCATTGTCAGACGCTGCCAAGTAGAGTAGTTTACTGGAATCCTTTGATATACTCCAGGACACTGTTGGGAGGTCGTCGCGGATTTCATACTTAAATCTGGCAATATCCTTCGGTTTTCCTTGCTTTCCCTCCAGATCTATCGGCAGGATGCTATATCGGATGTAGTCTTCTTTTTTATTAAGCTCGGAAAAAAGCCAGACGAACTGACCGTTGAAATAGCGCATGCCGAGCGAAGCAATACCCTTGCGATCTGCCTTATATTCTTTGCTGTACACCAGCTTGAATGTTGAGTCATACTTTTCCAATACCGTCGTGCTGCTGATTTTATTGAGCGGCACCCCTCCTATGTAGTCATAAAAATAAACGTAATGCCCTGTAGCATCCGAGAACAGATGACTCTCGAAGGTTTTGGATTTGGAGAGTTTGAACTCCGGGCTTATTTTTACCGTCGTTTTTTGTGCGAACAGCATGGAAAAACCGGCCGGCAGAATGAGGCAAAGAGCAATGATTTTGTTGAACATAGCATGTACGTTTGCAAATAGATTTAGAGATAATTTAGGTGCAATTTTACAAATAAATGTTTTCAGTAACGCTTTCTCCTTCAGTTTTCTTGCCGGTGTTCAGATCATATCAGGGATTACTTCGAAAAGTGTGTTAACGCTGCTTATTAACGATGAAACAACAACTTCTACTCACTAAAATAAGACTGAATATGAAAATGCGTACCGCGTGCCTGCTTCTTTTAGCCGCTGTTGTCACAAACTTTGCCGAGGCCCAAAACCCGGATAAAAAAGCTAAATCTGATGTTCAGATCATTAACTTTGGCAGTGAACCCGAGAGCAGTAAAGAAGAGAAAGTGTACAAAGGCGTGATTCTAAAAACCAGCCCAACGGCCTTTATTTTTGGTCGCCAGCCTATTGAACTGGAAAAAGAAATCACGGATTACCTTAGCCTGCAAGTGGGCGCCGGGCTTACATTTTCACCATTTTGGGATGGATATAATGAGTTGCTGGCCGAACTTAGTGATGACGGAAATGGAGACATCTCTGAAATAAGCGAACAATGGGCAAATGACGTACAGGACAATTATAGCGACTACAGCATCCGAACAACCAGTATAGGCCCTATGTTCTCGCTTTCTCCGCGCCTTTTTTTTGAAAGTGATGGATACGAAGGGTTTTATGTTGCCCCTGTATTGCGCTACTCCATACAGCGTTACAGCGTACAAAAAATTCGCGAAGGATTGCCTTACATAGAGTACACACCTGACGAAACGCAAAAGGAGTCCGTAAAAAATGTGGACTTAATGGTACACTGGGGATCGCAGAGTCTTTATCCTAAACTAACTTTCGAGTGGTTTATTGGTGGCGGTGTCCGTCTGCGCAACAATACGAGGCAAGATGTCGGTTTCGATGCAAACATGTTGTCGGGCAATGGAGAACAATCGTTTAAAGACAAGCGGTTTCGATTTGAAGCAGGTATCCGGATAGGATTTCAGTTGTAAAAAAACGGTAGAAAGACACTAAACTTGCACCATCTTATCAACCTGTAATCATTGTTCAATCTATCACTATGTCCGGCAACCAACGCGGAGGAGCGTCCTCCAAAATACTCATCGCCCTCGTACTGGCAGGCTTCGCGCTTTCCAAGTACTACTGCAACAGCTCGTTCAACGAGATTACCGGTGAAAAACAACACCTCAGCCTCTCGCCGGATCAGGAAATTGCCATGGGCCTGCAGAGCGCGCCCCAGATGATCGCTGAAATGGGCGGCGAAATACAAGGCACCGCATACGACGCGATGGTGCTTCGGGTGGGCCGCCGCCTGGTGGACAATACCGAGGCAGCCAAAACAGACTACCGCGGCCGCTTCGATTTCCACCTGTTGAACGATCAAAAAACGATCAATGCATTCGCACTGCCGGGCGGCCAAATTTTTATCACCGCCGCCCTGCTCGCCCGCCTCTCCACCGACGGCAAATCCATCAACGAGGATATGCTGGCCGGGGTGCTTGGCCACGAAATCGGCCACGTCGTGGCGCGCCACAGCGCCGAAAAACTGGCGCAAATGGAACTCGCTCAGGGCCTGACCGGCGCCGTGAGTATGGCCACCTACGACCCGCAAAGTCCCAACAGTGGGGCGTACATTGCCCAAATGGTGTCCAATATGTTGCAAATGAAGTACGGCCGCGACCAGGAGTTGCAAAGCGATGACCTCGGCGTACGCTTCATGCTCCAGGCCGGCTACGACCCCGAGCAACTCATCCACGTCATGGAAGTGCTCAAACAAGCCGCCGGCCCAAACCGCACCCCGGAATTTCAGAGCACGCACCCGGACCCCGAAAATCGCAAGGAGCATATTCAGGAGGCGATCCGGAAATACAAAAAGTAACGGGCAACGTAGCGGCAGGTTTGAACCCGCCGAATATCAGGGGATACACAGCCTTTTCAGGGTCAAACTATCGCCGTAAAACACGTTGAAATCAACGTCGCCATTGATGCCGTTTACACGGCCCCGGTCGCTGTGTTGCCAGAAATGCCACTTGCTGTCGTCCGGCATATCCAGATCGGCTACATGGTAGTGCGCTATCCAGAAAATGTATGGTTTGAATTCAGGCTGGTTGGCGAAGTGGTTTTTGTAAAAATCCCGGTTGGTGTACACGATCGGTTTGATTCCGTAGTAGCGCTGGAGCCTGTCGAGAAAATCTTTGGTGAACTTACGTACTTGCTCGCGATTCATGCCGCGGCGCTCCTCCACGTCCACTACCGGCGGCAGGTCGCCGGAGCGCAACCGCACCGTACTGGTGAAGTGCCGGGCCTGATCGGCCGGGCTTAAGTCGGGGTGAAAATAGTGGTATGCTCCACGGATAATTCCCCGGCGCCGCGCGTTGGTCCAGTTGAAATCGAACCAGGCATCCTGCATCCACGTACCTTCCGTAGCCTTGATAAACGCAAAGTGCACGCGCTTTTCGCCCACGCGCATAGCTGCCACGCGCTCCCAATCCACCCGACTTTGGTAGCGACTCACGTCAATACCATGCACCGAATAACCGGTCGGAATCCGAATTCCAAACTCCTTGTATTCCTGATAATGGAAGGGATAGTCGAAAATGGAGAGCAGCGTGTACCGCAATTGCGGGCTGAAAACAAAGGCAATAGCGAGTGTGATCAGAAGCGCCGGCACGAAATCTTTTCGCCGTCGCCGCCCCTTTCCTGTTGGAAAAATCATGCTTCGTGTACGCGAATTACGCCCCTTTGAAAACTGGTTTCCGTTTTTCCAAAAACGCTGCAACACCTTCGCGGTAATCGTGCGTTTGGCTGGCAGCCGTTTGCAGTTCGTCCTCTATAGCCAATTGAGCCGTAAAATCGTTTGCAAACGAGCGGTTCAAGGCGCGTTTGGTGAGGCCAAGTCCTTTGGTAGGCATCTGTGCCAGCGTTTCGGCTATCTTCAGGCTGTCGTCCGGGAACTCGTGGTCGGGAATGGACTGCCAGATCATACCCATGTCGGCCGCTTCGGTGGCAGAAATTTTGCCGGACAGCATCATCAACGCCGTGGCGCGTTGCATGCCTATGAGCCGCGGCAGCGTCCAGGTGCCACCGCTATCGGGGATCAGACCTATTTTGGAAAACGCCTGCGTGAACGAAGCCGACTCCGTAGCCACTGTAATGTCGCACGCCAGCGCAATGTTGGCGCCGGCGCCGGCTGCCACACCGTTTACGGCGCACACAACGGGCTTTTCTAACGCCCGGATCGCCACCACAATCGGGTTATACCCCGTAGAAATGATTTCCGTGAGCGACGGGCCGTTGGGGTCGGTGACCTCCTGCAAGTCTTCACCGGCACAAAACGCCCTGCCGGCGCCGGTCAGGTAAACGGCGCGAATTGCCGGGTCATTTTTGCAGGTTTCGAGGGCTTCGAGCAGTTCCATGCGCATGGCGTGGTGCATGGAATTGAACACCTCCGGGCGGTTCAGCGTGATCCGGGCGACGTTATTTTCTATGGAAAAAAGTATGTGTGTGGGCATGGCGGTTGTTTTTTTTAGACTTTCCAGGTTTTAAAACCTGGAAAGTCTGTCTTAAAATGCGCCACAAAGGTAGCAGCCGGCACTTCAAACACCCGGCTTTTTTCAGTGTTGCGCCGCTATTTTTCGAATACCCGCCACCAGTTTATCCAGATCACTTTCTGTGGTATAGACGTTTGGCGTGACCCGCACACCATCTATTTTTTCCCAAACGATCCCTACCGTATGGACTTTCCAGTCCCGATAGAGTATTTCCGATACTTCGCCTCCTTTTTTTCCTTCCAGACCAAATACCCCAATCGCGCAGCCCCACCTGGGATGCATGGAGGTATAAAACCGGATACCAGGCACATCGCGTACCTGCTCCATCCAGTAGTTTTTCAGGTATTGCAACCGCTGTTGTTTGCGCGCGGTACCGATCAGGTTGTGCAGGTCGAGGGAGTAGCCAACGGCCATTTCTACCGGAAAACTACGCGTTCCGAGACTCTCGAACTTGCGGATGTCGCCACCATCAGGTTTGTCATTGGAGAGCAACGCCCAGACATTCGGTATTTTCTCTTTTTTGATCCACAGCATACCATTGCCAAACGGGGCGCACAACCACTTGTGCAGGCTGGTGCCGAAATAGTCGCCGCCGAGGTCGGGGATTTTATAGTCCAGCAGCGCAAAAGAGTGCGCGCCGTCTATCACCACCTCAATGCCTCGCGCGTGGGCGGCATCGGCTATTCTCCGAACGGGAAGTATCTGTCCACACCAGTTGATTACATGTGTAAGGTGCACAATACGGGTCTTGTTGGTGAATTTGGAGGTATATGCCCGCACAAGCGCTTCTTCGTCTTCGCTGGGCAATTCCAAATCGGCCCAAACCAATTGGATACCGTCGCGTTTTTCGCGCTGTTTCCAGGCGTTCATCATGTTGGGGTAATCGTATTTGCACACGACCACCTCATCGCCTGCTTTCAGGGTAAGGCCAAAAACGACGGTATTCAGTGCCTCTGTAGCGTTTCGATTCAGCGCGATTTCCTCCGGGTCGGCGCCGGCGAGCGCTGCAAGATTGTAGCGCAGCGGCTCCCGGTTTTGGTCCAGAATACGCCACATATAATACGATGGCGCCTCGTTGCACATCCGGTTGTAGTGGTCCAGCGCTTCTACGGATGCCTTTGGCGCCGGGGACACCCCGCCATTATTCAGATTGATGATATTCGGACTGACTGAATAAGCGAGGCGAATTTGTCGCCAAAAATCTTCCTCTGAGCCGGCGTTTTTGAACCCGCTGGTTTGGGGCAAGAACGATTCTTCCGGAAAAAATGCGGCCCGGGCATCCTGATGCAGGGCCATACCACCCAGCAGGGCAGCAGTTTGGCGAATGAAATTGCGGCGATCGGTCATGCTGCTTTTTTTCTCAAAGGAAATCCGATTCGGGCACATTCGAGGACTTTTTGTTTAAATTTCTGTTAAGCCCTTACCGAGGCGGTACCTTGGGGGCGTTTCCGGCGTACAAAGCCTATTCAAAAACAAAATCAATTTTATCCATGACAAAGAAGTTCATTATGACCGTGTTCGCAGTAGTGCTGACTGCATTTGTAGCACTTGCTCAAACAACCCAGCCAATTCAACCCACCCCTGCCGGTAAAACTGAAAAGGCAGCGAAAAAAGACCAAACCGATAAAATTCAGAAAGCTGAAGAAAAGTCAGACGGCGCTGCGTTCAGCGGAAAAGGAAGAGGTGGCGATAAAAACATGAAGGATAAGGACAAGAAGGGCAAAAAAGGTAAAAAAGGTAACAATGGTAAAAAAGGGGGTAAAGACGGTCGCCAAAAAGAAAGCGATGATAATTCTGATGGTGTCCGCAAAACACGCCCCGATACGGATCAACCTAAAAAAGCGCCTACAAACAAAACTCCTGGCACCCGCAAACCTGGCGACAGGCCGGCTCAGGGCACCGAAATGAAAAAAGAGGAGAAATCCCGCGGCTAATACAACATACCAACAAACAACAATAGAGGGGGACGCACCACAACGGCGCGTCCCCCTCCTTTTTTCTGTAGGAATGACGCTACTACTCCGGCAGTAACAATGTTGCTTCCACTATCTCCGGGCTGGTTTTATACATTTTCAGCACTTTGATTTCGTATCCGCCGACCTGGATAAGGGAGCCTTCTTCGGGTATGCTGTCGAGGGTTTTTAGCACTAAGCCTGCCAGCGTTTCGTAGTCATCATCCAGCGGGAAGCGTTCCGGCAGACTCTCATTAATCCGTTCCAGATTTGTTTGGGCAAGAATACGCCAGGAATTTTCTCCGATTTTAGCTACCCATGGTACTTCCTGGTCGTGCTCGTCCTGAATTTCCCCAACCAGTTCCTCCACAATATCTTCCATGGTGACCAGACCTACCGTCCCACCGAATTCGTTGGCTACGACGGCGAGTTGCCGGCGCTCTTTTTGAAACTGCCGGAGCAGGTGTATGATCTTTTTATTCAGGTGGACGTACAGCACCGGACGCATGAGGTCCCGCAACGACCTCCCGTTTTTCTCCATTGCTGCCATCAGCAGATCCTTGGCATGTATAAATCCGATAATCTGGTCCAGGGAATCTTCGTAGATGGGGTAACGGGAGTACCCCTCCTTGAGTGCAAACGAAATAGCCTCCTGAAGGGAAGTATCGGCCGCCATACCCACAATCTGGGTGCGCGGGGTGAATATTTGCTTGACCAGGCGCTCATCGAAATCAAATACATTCTGGATCAGCTCGCGTTCGGAGGCCTGAATGGCGCCACCTTCGGCACTTTCCGAAATGATCATTTTGAGTTCTTCCTCCGAATGTATATCGGCATGCGGTACTGGTTGTATGCCGATGATTTTCAGGATGAAATTGGCCAGTCCGTTGAGCATCCAGATGAAGGGCCGAAAAATAAAATAAAATGCCTTCAGGGGTACTGCTACCCACAGCGTCGTGCGGGTAGGGAAACGAATTGCCAGCGATTTCGGCGCTAACTCACCAAAAACAATGTGCAGCACAGTAATCGTCGCGAAGGCTATAGGCAAGGAAATTCGGTGCGCCAATTCAGGATCTGGCTGCATTCCCATCCACTCCATTACTTTTTGCACAATTGCTCCGACGACAGGCTCCCCGATCCAGCCGAGGCCGAGACTCGCCAGGGTGATACCCAGCTGCGTAGCGGCCAAATAGCTGTCCAGATTGGATACGACACTTTCTGCAACACGAGCCATGACGTTTCCCTGGGCACGCACTTGTATTTGCGATAACCGCACCTTGACAATTGCAAACTCTGCTGCCACGAAAAAACCGTTCAGGAAAACCAGAAAAATGGTAATGAATATATCTACTATCATATTGAGTATTGGCGGTTTTGGTTATTGGCCAATCGAAAATAGCTTGGCAGCGCAAAAGTATCATTTGTTGCTGAATATAGGCCAACTGCTGATTGTCAACAGTAGACGCCCCTCTACTCCACCCGATGTACAAACACTCGAAAGTAACCACTGTCCAGTTGCGCCATAGGGCCGGCGGCACTCAACAACAGGCCTGAAAAACGCCCGAATATTGTATCGTTTTGGTACCCTTCGACTTGAATGCTCAGGTCGTTACTGACGTCATTGGATACGCCGGTAAAATTACACGAGTCCACGAGGCTGAACTCCACCCCACCCCAGGTGAAATCTTTGAGTTGGAGTTTGGCATACGCCGGGGTGTACGGGTAATCGTTGAATTCCCCATCAAACTCGAATCCCAAAGCGATGCCATAATGCGGCTGCAGGGGGTGATCCTGCCGGATGATCTCCACATACTTGCGCACTGGACTGTACCAGTTGCTCAGGGTGTCAAGCTGGGCATTGGACAAACCTGCCCTTCGACCAAGTGTACCGGGGTCCCGACGCATGGGATAAAGCAGTATTAGTTTTTGATCTTTGAAGGTAAACTGAATACCCGAGGGCGCCATAACTATACTATAAAATGCACTAAGCATCAATGCCGCGCTAAAAATCAGGCAGCGCAGCAAAAACGTATGTGACCAGGTAGGCCAAGTCATCTCGGGTAATTTGTTCACAATGGAGGTTTCATGCGGAATAGCACCGGGTCTTACTGTTGGGGTAATCGCCCCAGCGACTCCTCCAATATCCCGACCCTCGCCAGTGCATCCGCCTGTTTTTTTCGCTCATTCTCCACCACTGCGGCAGGCGCACCAGCCACAAAACGCTCATTGCTGAGTTTGGCATCTATGGATTTCAGGAAGCCGCGCTGGTACTCCAGCTCCTGCTGAATTTTGACGCGCTCTGCAGCAACATCAATTTCCTGATTGATCTCGACGTAGTATTTCTCCGTATCGGAAATGAACGATTTACAGTTGGCAGGCTCGTCGTCGCGCAAGTCGAGTTTCGCCAGTACCGCCAATTTTACCACCATTTCCAGCAGTCCTTCACAGGCAAACAGCGCTCGGGCGGAGTCGCTGTTTTGAACCGTTACACTAAGTTCTTCCCGTGGTTTGATCTGGTTCTGATTGCGCAGTTCGCGCACCTTGGTAATCACATCTTTGGCCGACTCAACCTGTCGGATCAGTGCTTCATCCCATGTTCCTGCCTTTGGATAAGTCTGCATCATGCAATCCTGGCCCGGCGTCCGCTCGCGCAGCTGGTGCCAGATTTCCTCGGTAATGAACGGCATAAACGGATGCAACGCCACCATCAGGTCGGCGTACAGATCGAGCGTTGCCTCGTAGGTAGCCCGGTCAATCGGTTTTTCAAACCCGGGTTTGATCATTTCCAGGTACCAGGAGCAGAAGTCGTCCCAAATGTACCCGTACAATGCAAGCAGGGCCTCGCTGAGGCGAAACGCTTCAAAATGTCCCTCCACCTCGGTCAGTACCTGGTTAAATTTATCCCGCATCCAGCGCACAGCCAATGCATTTTTCCGGGTATCGGCCTCGTGTTCGGCGACATCCGTTACCTGCCAGCCCTTTACCAGGCGCAACGCGTTCCAGAGTTTGTTGCTGAAATTGCGTCCGTTCTCGCAGAGTTTGTCGTCGAACAGGATGTCGTTGCCTGCTGCTGCGCTCGACATAAGACCATAGCGCACCCCGTCGGCGCCGTAGTCGTCCAGGAGTTTCAATGCGTCAGGGGAATTTCCGAGCGATTTCGACATCTTCCGCCGTTGCTTGTCGCGCACCATTCCCGTGAAATACACGGCCTTGAACGGACGTTCGCCCCGGTACTCGTATCCAGCCATAATCATGCGGGCTACCCAGAAAAAGATGATGTCCCAGCCCGTAACCAATACGGCTGTCGGGTAGTAATAAGCCACCTCGCCCTCGGGTTGCCGGAAGCCGTCAAACACGCTGATCGGCCAGAGCCAGGAAGATGCCCAGGTGTCGAGTACATCCTCGTCCTGCCGCAGGTCGGCGAGCGTAAGGTTTGGGTTGTCGGTTGCCTGACGGGCCTGTGCCAGCGCAGCGTCCGCCGATTCGGCCACGAAAATATGGGTTTCCTTGTTTAGCCCCTCCGATTTCAGATACCAGGCCGGTATGCGCTGCCCCCACCACAGTTGTCGGGAAATACACCAGTCGCGCAGATTTTCCATCCAGTTACGGTACAGGTTCTGAAAATTATCCGGATAGAACTGCACTTCCCGATCCAGCACAGCCTTGAGAGCCGGGGCGCCGAGATCGCTCATACGCACAAACCACTGGAGCGAAAGTTTGGGCTCCACCACGGAGTTCGTGCGCTCGGAGCGCCCGATTTTGGTGATATAGTCTTCCAGTTTTACCAGGTTCCCGTGCTCCTCCAGCAAGGGTTTTATGCGCTTGCGCGCTTCAAAACGGTCGAGACCAACAAGAGGCGTGTAAGCACACTGGTCGTTCAGGCGGCCATCATCGTCCAGGGTGTCAATGACCGCAAGATGGTAGCGCTGGCCAATTTCATAGTCGTTGGGGTCGTGGGCCGGGGTGATTTTGAGTGCGCCGGTACCAAACTCGATATCCACATAGTCGTCGGCAATAACCGGGATAAGGCGGTCAATCAGCGGAATCCGGACGTTTTTGCCCACGAGGTGTTTGTAGCGCGGGTCATTGGGGTTTACAGCCACCGCCACATCGGCAAAGATCGTCTCCGGGCGCTGGGTAGCGATCACGATCCCCGCATCATCCGAGCCTTCCAGCAAGTATTTGATATGGAACAATTGGGCCTGCTCCTCATTGTACAGCACTTCTTCGTTGGAGAGTACCGTTTTGGCTTCGGGGTCCCAGTTTACCATTCGCAGGCCGCGGTATAGTTTGCCCTTTTGGAACAAGTCCACAAACATCCCAACACAATCCTCGTAGTACCCTTTATCCATGGTAAAAGCCGTGCGCTCCCAATCGCAGGAAGCGCCGAGACGCCGGAGTTGTTGGAGAATAATGCCGCCATACTTATCTTTCCACTGGTAGGCGTACTCCATAAACTGCTCCCGGGTAAGATCGGCTTTGCGCAACTTTTTCTCTTCGCGTAGCCAGCGTACTACTTTCGCCTCGGTGGCGATGGAGGCATGGTCGGTGCCGGGTACCCAGCAAGCATTTTTGCCGTCGAGCCGTGCTTTTCGGATCAAAATATCCTGTATTGTATTATTCAGCATGTGCCCCATGTGCAATACGCCGGTCACATTCGGGGGTGGAATAACTATGGAATACGGCTCGCGGTCATCGGGAGTAGAGTGAAAATAGCCGGATTTTTCCCAATGCTCGTACCAGCGAGATTCGACTTCGGAAGGGGTGTAGCGGGTGGACAGTTCCATGTTCAATATCTGGTTGAGAATGGTTGACAGGGTTTAGGAAGGTTGTACGAGGTATTGCCAATTGGCTGATTTGGGGCGCAAATATCGGCTTTCCCTGCGCTTTGAGTGGCAGAAGAAAATGATTTAAAAAAAACAGCAGCAAAAAATCAACAACATGAAAAAAAAATATGGTAATACATAAAAATAGTTTGCACCTTTGCAGCGGCATATTGCCAAACATCATTTTTTAAAGTTTTTTACCAATGCACAGTGGAACAGTAAAGTTTTTCAATGGAACTAAAGGTTTTGGTTTTATTGTTGATTCCAGCACCAGCGAAGAAATCTTCGTTCACGTTAGCGGTTTGATTGACGACATTCGCGAAGGCGATACCGTCACTTTTGACACCCAGCGTGGCAAAAAAGGCATGAACGCAGTCAATGTTAAATTGGCCTAAGCCAACGCGACATTTGAAGTGATACCATGTTAAAACCCCCGCCGGAAATCCGGCGGGGGTTTTTCTTTTGTCGTTAATCAACTTGAACGCTCCGGTGCTCCGAACTTTTTACACCGTCTAAAGGTTTGATCCCCGCAACAACCCATAGCCTACGACAAACCGAAACGATTCCCATGAATACCGCACAACTGCTACAAGAAATCTCCTACCGCACGTCCCGCTCCGGCGGCAAGGGCGGGCAAAACGTCAATAAAGTAGAGACGAAGGTGGAGGCCTGCCTGGACGTAGCAGCGTCTGCCGCGCTATCTGAAACAGAGCGGGAGTTGATCCGACAAAAACTGGCCGGCAAAATTTCCGGCAACAACATCCTGTCGGTTACCAACCAAACCAAACGCTCCCAGTTGGCCAACAAACTCATGGCCACCCAAAAACTGCTTCGCCTGGTACAAACGGCGTTGATTCAACCTAAAAAGCGCAAACACTCCACCCCGCCGCCCGGCGTAAAAGCCGCCCGCCTTGAAGATAAACGGCGGCTATCAGACAAAAAAGCCATGCGCAGGGAGCGCGATTTTCAATAGTCCGGGCTGCTCTGGTTTTCTACTTAAAAAACGCCTAAAGATCACCCGCTGCCCACTGCAGCCCGGCTTCCGTTTTTCGGAAAGCCGCCAGCAATTTCAGATATTTGATTTGGGCCTCCAGCCAGCGCTGCTCACGGGTATTGATCAGGAACACCGAACTTTCACCGAAACGAAACTTCTCGTTTTCGCCGTCCAGCAACGCGCGGTAGTTGGCGGTGATGTCGCGGTAGAGCGCCACCTGACTGGCGAGTACGTTGCGCTCGTTTGTGTATTGGCGGACTTTATTTTCAATTTCCTGGCGTTTTTGCTGCAACCCCAGGTCTGTTTGGGCGATTTTTACCTGCGTCATCTGCCAATCGCCACGTGCCTTGCGGTTGAGCAAGGGATAGCTGAACCGCACACTCCATTTGATATCATTGGCCAATACACCGGGGCCTTCCACGCCAGGTGTAGAGAAAAACTGCCAGCCATCGCCCAGCAATTGGTAGCCAAGGTCGAGTACAGGTTTACGTTTTTCCGTTTTCAGCCGGCGCTCCACGCTGAGCGCACGGAGTTTGGCGTCGTACAGGAGCAGGGAGGGGTGCCGGCGCAGGGCTGTTTGGAGCAAATTTTCGGCGGCCGTAGGTTCGAGCGGCTGGTAGGCTCCCGCAACCAGCGACTCCGGCTCGCCGGGCATGCCCAGCCCGGCGGGTAGGCCGTCGGCCGTCCAGCGGAAGTTCGCCAATTCCAGTACGGCGTTTTGCACATCCACCCGGGCGAAGTTGACGTCCAGCGTTCGGTTTTGTACCTGGATGAATGCTTCGAGGGTATCAATAGCAGGCTTGTCGCCCTGTGCAAAACTTTCCACAATACCCTCGTAGCGGATTTGTGCCTGGCGCAGGGCTTCCTCGTAGATGCGCACCGCATTTTCAGCGGCTACCCAATTCCAATAGGCCTTGGCGGCATCGAGCAGGAGGTCGTTGAGGGCGGCACTGCGCTCGGCCGTACTTTGTTGCAGGCCGATGCGGCTTTGTTGCAGATCGGCGCGGCGGTCATCCAGGAGCAACCCTTGGCCGAGCGTCCAGTTAAATCCTGCGGCTACCTGTCCTGCAGTGGGAATTTTGGATTCCGGGTTCAGAAACACGCCGGATGCCTGGTTGAAGTTGCCTTTAAATTCCAAACCCAGCCAGGTCGGCCATTTCACACCCGCCTCGGTATATTGGAAGTAGTTTTTGTCGTTGAAATTTTTGCTGTCGAATGCGCCATAGACCTTGGGGTCGAAGCCTCCTTTGGCACGCAGCAGACCGGCACGTGCCTGTTCTACAAACAGATCAGCCTGCCGCGCCAGTGGATGCTCGCGCAGCACTTCACTGCGGAAAGACGTCCAGTCCCAGGCGTTTGGTTGTTGGGCCGGTAAGGCAAGTGTATACAAGCAAATGATGATTACTGCAATGCCTGTTGCTTTCGCCGGGCGAGCCCAAGCAAGGTTTATTTCTGCTTTATAAAAAGACCTTAGCGCTACGGCAGGGCGCCTGAGTTTTTTACCCGGCGCGATAAAAATTTCATCCTTCATCTTTCATCATTTATCATTCCCACTACTTCGCTTTTTTGATTGGGGCTTTGGGCGCAAGACCGCTGTCTTTTTTCGAGTCCTCGGAAGCACCGTCCTGATACAAGTCCGGAGGAAATCCGTTTAGAATACGCCAGAACTCGTACCAGAGCGGGACGTTGTCGAGCAGCGCAATGCCTTTGGCGCCGCCACCCACCTGGAGTGCATCGGGCCAGGGTTGCTCGGTTGGGTCGGGGGCTACGAGGATGCGGAATTTACCGTTGCTGCTGATGTTGCGGTCAATAGCCGCCACGCGCCCGGCAAAAGTACCGAGCGAAATTCCCGGCCAGCCGCTGAAAAAAAACGCGGGCCAGCCGTCGAACAAGAAGCGTACCTGCCGACCGACACTGATAAGGGGCAGGTCCATGGGACGGATGAATATTTCAACAGCCAACTCGTAATCGCCAGGCAGAATACTCACCACCGGGTCGCCTTCCTTGACGATTTCGCCAATGCCCGGCGTGATGGCCTGCATGATATAGCCATCCTGCGGTGCGGTTATGTAGTAAAAACTATTGCGCCGACTGTAGTTTTCGCGTTCGATGCGCAGTTTGCTGACGGAAGCCTGGGCGTCAAACTTTTCCGACAGGGTACTAAACTTGTCACTCTGCGCTTTGGCGATTTTATTGGCGTACTCGTTTTGGGTCAATAGCAGCTCCGTTTTGTAAATTTCCAGATCGTTTTGGCTGGAAGCCAGTTTGTTTTCAGCGCTAATCATCTTGGCCTCGCTTTCCTGCAACTTCCCTTTTTTGTCTTCCAGTTCGGTCAGGGATTTCAACCCCTTGTCGTACAAATTTTTGATGCCGTCGAACTGCCGCCGGGCAATCTGGATATCCACTTTGGCTTGCTCCACGCCGGCCCGATCGGACTCGATTTTGAATTCAGCCTGGCGCACTTTGTTTCCAATCTGTTCAATTTTATTGGCCCGCTCGCGCTCCATAGCAGCTATTTGATCTTCCAGCGCGCCCACCTTGCTGTCGTAGGAAGAAATGGCGCCCTCCTTGGCCGACACCTGATTGCCCACCCGCTCCACGATGTCGGGGTCGAAATAGTCGGACTTGACCTCCGACAGAAAAAGGATGGTATCGCCTGCCTGTACTTGTTGGCCTTCCATAACGTACCAATGCTCGACCCTGCCGGCAATGGTGGCATGAATAGTTTGTGGGCGGTGCTCAGGGCGCAGCGTGGTTACTTTTCCGGTAGCCTGGATATTTTGGGTCCAGGGCAGGAGCAGAAAAATCAAAAACACGGCTAAAAGGACCAAAAACAAGTTGCGTGCGGAAACGTGCCAGCGCGCCAGCTTGTTCCGTTTGGGGGCCTCCAGCCCCTGTAAATCCTCCTCGCAGTGGACGATATTGTCGGTGATATTCAGCATAGTGTAGGAATTCGGAATTGCAAGCTGTTATTCATCATTGGGATTGAGTTTTTCCCGGAAGATGCGCTCGTAGTGTTCTGTTTTTTGAACGTTGTCAAAACTACCTTCGAATACGATTCGCCCCTCTTGAAGCACCAAAACGCGGTCGCAGAGAGAAGCCAGCAGCGCATCGGCGGTGACGCAAACAAGCGTCCAGTTTTGGCTGGGGTTGGTCAGCATACGGCCGATGCGCAGGCGGTCGCGGAACGTAAGATTGCCCAGCGGCTCTTCCATGACGAGCAAATTGGGCTGGATGATAATAGAGCGGGCGATCAAAATTTTGGTGATAATGCTGCGTGGAATGTTTTTACCACCGGGTAGTAGCTCGGTGTCAATACCTTGCTGGTTTTGCCGTATAAACTCCGTAAGACCAATACTTTCAGATACTTCCAGCACACGTTGCAGGGAAATCGTCGAGCGACCCAATGTGATATTTTCGCGAATAGTGCCCCGAAAGATATCCTCCTGGGAAGAGTAGTCGCCGATATGTTCGCGCAGGCTGCGGAGGTTGATGTTCTGCTTAGGCAAACCATTGAAAAGCAGCGAGCCGGTGAAGTCGCGTTTGATGACCGATAGCACTTGCGTGAGGGTGCTTTTGCCGGACCCTGGATAGCCTGTTATCGCGACCCGCTCGCCGGGCTGAATGAGCATCGTCAAGTCTTTGAGTACGGGCATATCGGCATCGCTGTACTGGTACGACAGGTTGCGCAGTTCCACACCGAGGGGTTGCTGGTTGTTGCAAAAATCTTCCACGCGCACACCGTCTTCCCGTTCGATGGGCAGATCGGTCACCTGCCCGATTTTTTCGGTGGCGGTGAGCACGTCGTAGCCTGTTTCATGCAACAGAATCAGTTTTTCCACCGAATCAACGATAAAGATAACCAGGATTTCGGCGGCAACGAACTGCCCGAGGTTCAGTTCATTGCTCATAACCAAGAGGCTACCCAAAATCAAAAAAGCGCCCATCACCAAGGCCCGAAAAATGATACTACTGCTAAACTGAGTGACTAATATCCGCCAGTGCTTTGCCCGGGCGTCGAGGTAATCCAGTGTCAGGTCGTCGGTGCGTACAATCGGAAAACGATTTTCACCGGCGAGTTTGAACGTAGCAGAAACCCGGCTCACCTCCTCCAGCCAATAGGCAATTTTATACTTATACTTGGACTCCATCAGGCTCGAAGCCATGCCCAACGGCGCCGTCCACCAGAACAATACTCCCAGCACACCGAGCAGCAGGAGCGAGGATAAAACAAATGTGGTGTGGTAAAAAGACAACAGTAACAGGCTGAACAGGATTTGTAAAATGGCCGTGCTGCCGTCAATCAGGATTTTGGGAAGTCCTTTCTGGATAGTCTGTGTGTCAAAAAACCGGTTGACCAGTTCCGGCAGGTACTCCTTACGCAGCAATTCCAGATTGAGACGGGGAATACGAACTGCAAATTCAATAGCCGAGTCCGTAAAAATCTGCCGCTGCATGTGTTCCATAATGGACAACTGCAACAGCCGGAGCCCGCCCGTGATGACAGCCCCAACGATTACGAACGCAACCAGAAGGCCCCAGGAGGCCGAAATGCCGCCGCCAGCGATCAAACCAATGATGGCCTGTATGCCCAGCGGCAGCGACAGGTTGATCAGCCCGGCTACCACGGCGTACAACATGATGTACCGAATCTCGCGCCGGTATTTGGCCAACAGCCGAACCAGACGACGTATCGGTGTGAGCGAATTTGGATTTTCGATTGCCATTTTTGTCTTGATACTCGGTTGTTTGTGTACAATGCCACAGTTGCGATATGCTCTTACTTAGCAACTACGCCACTATACTTTTTACGCGGTCTTGTACTACGATGCCGCGCAACAAGAAACGAAGCATATCCTTTTTGGTTTAAAAAAAGGTGTGGGCGCCGGTTACGGCGTAGCCACTTTCACCACCGGAAGCACCCGGTACTGTCCGTTATCCAGCCGCATCAATACCCGATAAATACCCGGCGGCCGGCTACCCAAGTCCAACTGCACCTCGTGTCGGTCATTTTTTTCCAATATTCGCTCCATTGTCACCAATTGGCCAAGACTGGAGAAAACCTGAATATCCATTGCAGAAGGTATGCCCAGTTCAACCGTCAGCCGAAACCGCCCGGCGGTAGGATTGGGCGCCAACAGCACCCCGGCAAATACATCGGGTTGTTTTGAACTGCTTACCGAGCCGACCGGAATCTGGAGTATCCGGACGCAATCGTTCGCATCCGAAATAGTCACAGCATACATGCCCGTTGCCAGGCCCGAGGCCGAAAGACCTGTTTGCCCGCCCGTGGCAGCATCCCAGGTGATATTGTACAATGGCGTGCCACCCTGCGGGCTGAGCACTACCGTCCAGCCGCCGGCTGTGGAGTCGGTTGTCCAGGTGGCTGTTAGCGCCGTTTGCGGCTGTACAACGGAGAAGTTCCAAAAATCAAAACAGCCGGCTGCATCCGATACGGTCAAAACATAGCTTCCGGCGGGTATATTCACCAGGCCGGCGCTGGTTGCGCCGTTGCTCCAGGCATATTGGTACGTGGGCGTACCGCCGGTAACAGTTGGCACGATGGCGCCCGTGCTATCGCCCCGACAGGGTACATCAACAATCGTAGCAGCGGGTATTGCCAGCGGTAGAGCCGGCTGCACAATTACATAGTTCGGTGATACGCGGACACATCCGAGGTTATCGGTTGCGGTCAGTTGATACGTTCCCGGCGGCAGGTTTCCGATAGAAGCTGTCATCAAACCATTACTCCACACATAATTATTGGGCGGCATGCCACCTGTAACGTGCAGTGCAATAGCCCCTTCGTTTTTTCCGCATTTGTCCGGAGAAATATCGTCCAGTACTATTTCCAACGCTTCGGCAGGCTCATGTACCGTGGCTAAGGCCGACACGAGGGTACAACCGCGCACATCTGTCACGGTAAGCTGGTAGGTTCCTGCCGGTGTTTGCTGCAACCCGGGTTGCGTTGAGCCGTTGTTCCACAGATAGCTGTATGGCGGCACTCCGCCGGATATCTGCACAGTAATGGACCCGGTAGAATCGCCCTTGCAAATGATATTGGCAATACTGCTGATGTTCAGTTGCAACGGCGGCGCCTCTTCGATGTTGAACGCCGTCGAAACGGCCGTACACCCGGCGGCATCGGTGACGGTTACTTGAAAATCACCTCCAGACAGTCCATGCGCCGTGTCTTTGGGCACCGGGACATTGGCATGTAAACCCACTGGCGCCGACCAGGAAAACTGATACGGCGGGGTGCCATTGTTGACCTGCACCGCGATTTCTCCATCGGCAGCGGCATTACAGGAAACGGGTTGAATCGAAAGCTGTGACAAGGTAAAATTGGCGGCTTGATTGATCACTGTCAGGTTCGTGAGTACCTGCGCGCAACCGGTGGCATCCAGTACCGTCACAGCGTAAGCACCGGCCGTCAGATTGAATATATTTTGCGTGGTGTCTTCCGTACTCCATATATACCGATAGGCGGGTATACCTCCGCCAACAGTCAGTTGGATGCTGCCGGTGAGTACTCCAAAACAAGGAATATGCTGCACCGTAGCAGTGGCCTGCAGCGCCGGCGGCTCGCCAACCACAACGTCCGACAATACACGTGTGCAGCCATTTGCATCAGTAACCGTCAGGCTGTAGGTATTGGCGGGTACGGCTGGGAGGTTCGGTGCGGTAGAACCATTGCTCCATTTATACAGGTATGGCGGCGTGCCCCCATTCACCCGCACCGACACGCTGCCGGTTGGTTCTCCGGCACACAAAGCGTTGCGCACTTCCTGCAGCAGGATACTGAGCGAAAAACCAGGCTGCGTGATGGAAAAAGTATCCAGAATCGTGCAAAGTCGGGTATCCATCGCCTGCAGGATATATTGCCCGGCAGCTGCATTGGTCAGGACCAGATCATCCGGCAATCCGTTCCAGGTTGCCGTTACCGGACCAACCGCGCCGCCCACACTTACAGCAATCAAGCCGGTTTGATCGCCCCGACAGGCAACGTTATGCAAGCTATCCAAAGCAATGGACAGGAGTTGTGGTGCTGTCAATGTATAGAACGGCGTAACCAAAGAACATCCCTGTGCATCGGTTATGGTAGCCCGGTATTGTCCGACACCGAGATTTTGAATTTTGGCGGTATTGCCACCTGTGTTCCAGTTGAAGAGGAAAGGCGATTGCCCGCCGGCCAGGAGTAGTTCAATGCTGCCGTTTTGAGCGCCGATACAGGTTGGTGGCACGGTATTGACAACCTCCACTTGCAGGGAACTGGGCTGGGAAATTACGCCCAACCAACTTGCAGTGCATCCGTTAGCATCTGTCACTGTCACGTCGTAAATACCGCCCGGAACATTTCCGAGCGCAGCCGTTGTGGCCCCCGTATTCCAGAGGTACTGGTAAGGCATCACTCCACCCGACGCTTTTACGCGCAGGAACCCACTGCTTTGTCCGAAACAACGCACGTTCACCTGAGAGTCGGGTTGCACCGTGAGTAATTGCGGCTCTGTCAGGATAAATTGCGGCGACGTGTAGGTGCAGCTATTCGCATCTGTTATGGTACACTGATAATTTCCCATCGGTAAATTAGCCAGGTCTTCCGTTGTGGCGTTGTTGGACCAAAGGAAATTGTAGGGCGGCGTGGCGCCAAACACAGCCAGGTCAATTGCGCCGTTTGTTTGGCCAAAACACTGCACATTTTCCAAAGCATTTTGAACAATATCTATCGGTGGCGGCGAAACGACCTCCAGGTTGAGGAGTTCTTGCGAACAGTTCCCGTCAGTGATGGTAGCGCTGTAGGAACCCGCGCCAAGGAATGTAGCGGCTGCTCCGGTTTGTTGGTTGCTCCAGGTAATCACCGGGCTTAACCCACTCACATCCAGTATAATGGAACCTGTAAGCGCACCCGGGCAGGCCGGATGGATGATGGTATCCAGCACGACGTCCAACCCGGGAGAATTCAGTACAATCTGGGGCATAACCATGGAACAACCGGCATTGGTGGCATCCGTTACGGTGATTCGGTAACTGCCCTGCACCAGCCCGGAAATCGTGCCTGCGTCCGTTATGCCGGTGAGCATACCGCCTGCCCAGGCAAATGTGTACGGCGGCGTACCATTCAGGGGACTTAGCGTGATGCTGCCGTCATTGCCACCGCAAATGCTTACATTTTGTACAGACTGGATAGCGGTCTGGGTCACATTATTCAGCGTACGCACCTTGATCTGGTCGGTACCGGTACAGTTATTGGCGTCGGTAACGGTGACGGTGTACGTGTTGGTCACATTCGGTGTATTGCCCGCAGGTACCGGGATATTGGGAAAATTGAGTCCCGTACTCCACGCATAACCGATGGGCGGCGCGCCCACGCCAGACTCCAGCGCTTGCAGCTGAAGCGTTCGCCCGCGACAAACACTGACCGAGTCGCCCTGTGCGATTTGTACCTCCGGGCTGGGCAATACGGTTACCACCACAGATTCTGCATCCTTGCAGCCGAAAGCGGTCGTACTCAGGATATGGTATGTTGTCGTAAAACCGGGCTGCACAACCGACCCAGGCAATTGATTGGCTGGTGTTGGGGGCGTAGCACTGTGGTACGTCAGGCTACCGTTCGTGTTTGCCGTGTCCGTCACCAGCAGGTTGGCCAGATTGTACGTACTGCCCGCGCAGATGGACGGCGAAGCAATGGGCGACAACACAGGATTGGGTTGCACGGTGATGGTAGCCGGCACTCTTGCGCTGGCGCAACCCGCACCTGGTCCGGTGATCGAGTCGGCGAGAAAGTAGGTTTGGGTAGCGAGCAAATTGGTCCTGGTCAAACTCGTACCTGTGGCGACAGGTGTGCCGCCTGTCGGTTGATCATACCAGTAAAAAACGCCGTTTGGTGTACCGGTGACCGTAAGTGTGGCCGAAGCGCCCCGGCAAATTTCCACACTCAGAGGCGTAGCGGGTACTGGAATAACCGAGTCGTCGGCCATTCCGTTACAATTTTCGTCCTTCTGATTGCACAGGATTTCCACCGCGCCGGGATACACCAACGGGTCGGAATCGTCACAATCGCCGTCCGTGTTCACATACCCGGGCGGGGCTACGGGGAAACAGGAGATCACCCGCACGTCGGGGCTACCGAAGCCGTCGGAGTCGGTGTCGCCGTAAAAAACATAGTCGGGCGTACCGGCTTCCAGAGAGCCATAAAAAGCGAGATTGTCCATGGCAATATCGCCGAACGCACCAAAAGTGCCCGTGGCGACAAACTGGAACAGGGCAATTTGCCCATCGTACGCACCAAGATTGACGTACTCACGCCGCCACTGTTTCCCCCGGTTACCACTCCATGTGTGCACCGTACTCCACGTTTGCCCACCGTCGGTAGAAGCCTGGAGGGCCAGCGTACTCATCTGGCCGGAGGTTGTGTTCATGTACAGGTCGAAGGAAAAATGGCAAGATTGGGTCGGCGACGCCTCCACATCAATGCAAAGTGTGCGCAAAATAGCCGTTTTGCCAAAGGCGCCCGTAGGCGAGCAGGCATTTCGAAAGTACAAATAATTGCCGCTGCCCCCCGGCGCAGCGGGTGGGCCGGCGGTGGGAAAGGTGAGTCCGGGACCGGTATAAACTTTCCACTCGTAATCGTCACCCGGCACATTTTGCCACACATCGGGCAACGGGCAGGGGTCGGGGCAACCCGTCGCACAAATCGGCAGCGTGTCCACCGTTTCCAGCAATGTCGGAGTGCAATTGGTAAAAAAAGTAGCTTTATAGGAATTAGGCCCCCAAAGCCCGGGCGCACACCGGCGGCGGGCATAAACCTCATATAACTGCAACGTTTGCAAACCGGCGATCTGCACGGGCGCGGCTGCCGGCTGTGCCAAGGCGATACGTGTGCCGCCGGTGCCCGGCGTTCCCGCTGTTCCCGGGATAAAACCCGCCAGGCCATACTCGATCACGAGGCTGTCGCCCACGGCATCGGTTTGCCAGAAAATATCTGCCGTTGTCTCCGTCACATTTGCAACGGCCAACTGGAAAACCGGCGGGCAGTCGGAAGGCGCAAAAACCAGTTCGAACAAGCGAAGTTTCCCCACATCTGCGGCCTTGTTGTCACAGATTTCGACTTGCCACACCCCGACGGGATTTTGGCCGGTATGCATCGTAGCCAATGCTTCCACCGGCACGTAGTATCCCGTGATGTTGTCTCGTTCGGCGGCGGCGCTCAAGGGCCGGCCCACCGAGTTATCGTCGGTCAGTTCCACAAACTGTGGACATACAGCGCCTTGCGGATTGCCGATATTCTTGTCTCCGGCGTTCAAGCCACCGATCAACTGGATACGTGTGCCATCTGGTGCGCGCAGCCAAATGTTCAGGTCCGAGCGCCAAGGGTGCTCCACCATGAGGCGCACGGCGTGCAGGAGCACATTCGTGCCAAGGATCGTCCCGGGAGCCTGGTCCACGTGCAGTTTGAAAATCTGGATATTGGTACAGGAGGTATCGCGCAGGTCGAGGTTCAGCGGACAGGGACGGGCGTTGTTCAGGTCGGTAATAAAACTGCGCGGCGCCGACCACACGCTGAATGTTGTGTCGTCGCACACCGTGCGCACCTGAAACCGGTAGTTTTCTCCGGGTGTGAGGCCGGTCACATCAAACGGCGGATCCGCGTTGACAACCAGGCTGGGTACACCCGTAAAGGCCGCCCCTCCGGTCACCAACTCAATTTCATACCGGTCGCCCACGTCCGACCAGGTTAGACGGGCCGTAGAGTCGGCTACCTGGTCGGCTTGGAGCAGTTCCGGGCGCGGACAGTTCTCTTGAGTTTTGGGTTTAGGGTTTTGCGTTTTGCGTTGCACAGCGGAGGCACCAAATCGAAGAGACGTTTCAGCGGCTGCCACGGAGTGGATGCAAAGTTGTAGCAGGAAAAGTAGCCCGAGTACGCGGGCGAGGGATGTGGAATTTGTCATGGCGTGGATTACGGTTTTGAAGGCAAGAAGGGTAAAAAAATCGGGTCGTTGGGTTTTCAGGTTGTGTGGAACGCGACGAATAGATATTGGAGGCGCCAAACAGCTCTGATTGGTTGGCGAAAGTACGGGGAATTGCCGGGCAGAATAAAACGAAGGGGGTGTTTTGTCGGCAACTTGAATTTTTTGGACATTTGGACCTGAAATATAACCAACCTAAACCGCCATGCCTATACCGTTACAAAAACCGCACGACGAATTTTTCAAGGAAACCTTTCGTCAAAAAGACATTGCTGAGGCTTTTTTTCGTCATTTTTTGCCAAAATCGGTAATTGAAGCCCTGGATTGGGATCGGCTCCAATTGGAAAATGCGTCCTTTACCGATGCAATGGGGATATTATGCGGGTTCAAATGAATCTGCTGAAGGTTGGTCTGTTGCTCATGAAGCACATCTGGGATGAGCAGCACATCCTTCGGAATGCTAAAGAAATTTTCACGCTGCTTGCCGAAGCGATGAACTTGGAGCGCGGACAACTTTACGCACAGTCAATCTTCGTATATTTGTTCTCGCATTCAGATTTGAAGCCTCAGGAAAAAGTTCAAATTGCACACGCCATGCCTAAAAACTTAAAAAATATAGCCATGAATACATTAGAAAGAACCTTCTCCGAAGGTGTCGAAAAAGGTAAACTGGAAGGCAAACTGGAAGGTAAACTGGAAGGCGAACTGCTCGGCATAAAAAAATCCATCCGGCAGCTGCTGGTACACGGATATTCGCCCGAGCAAACTGCCGGCCTGTTGGATGTGCCTATGGCCATCGTGCTGGAAGTACATAAGGAGATGAACGAACAAAACTGAATACAAACCTGTCATGTCAAAAAATATCGGACACCTCTCCGGCCGCAAGGGCTTGGATGATAATCTTTTCGAGGCCCTCGGCCGCGCCGCCGCCGAACAAGGCACCGTTCCTGCCTCAGAAATGAAACGCCTGGCGGAAGAATTCCTCATCGGCGATGCCAACGTCTATTCCAGCGTCACATTCTATGATTTCCTGCGCCCCGAAAACCAGGGCAAAAAAGTCTATGTCTGCAATGGTAGCGCTTGCCTTTCCGCCGGTACCCAGGATGCCCTGACCCAAAAATTGGGCGAGCATTTCCCCGCCAACGAAATCGGCACCATGTGCTGCCTCGGCCGCTGCCATGAAAACAACGCGTTCAACTACGCCGGAAACAACTACTCCGGCAAAGCCATCGAGCAAATCACAGCCATAAAAGCCGACAAAAAAGCACGCCCGGATACCTACCGCGCCATCGCGCAGGGTACGCCCGTGCTCACCGCAGCGTTCCCGGGTTTGGAGGCTTTTTATCAGGTACTGATAGATTCCCTGAAAAAATCTCCCGACGACCTGCTGGCCGAACTCAAAACCTCCGGCCTGCGCGGGCGCGGCGGTGCGGGTTTCCCGATGGCGTTTAAACTGGAATCCTGCAAAAACACACCCGGCGACATCAAGTTTCTCGTCTGCAATGCCGATGAGGGCGACCCCGGCGCCTACTCCGACCGCTACATCATGGAGGAACGCCCGCACAGCCTGCTCCTCGGCATGCTGCTCGCCGGGTATATCATCGGCGCCCAGCGGGGCGTGCTGTATATCCGCGGCGAATACCCGGAATCCATTCGCACCATACGCGCCGCTATCGCCGAAATCCGGCAGGCCGGCTACCTCGGCGACAACATCCTCGGCTCCGGCTTTTCGTTCGATTTCAAAATCATCGAAGCACAAGGCGCGTACATCTGCGGCGAAGAGACGGCCCTGCTGTCGTCCATCGAAGGGCAACGCCCCGAAGTGCGGGTGCGCCCCCCCTACCCTACCCAGCAAGGCCTGTTCAACCAACCCACCGTGGTGAACAACGTGGAGACGCTGGCCAGTGTACCATTTGTGCTTCAGCACGGCGGCGCGGCATACGCCGCCATCGGCCGCGGGCGCTCCACCGGCACCAAACTGGTTTGCCTCGACGGGCATTTCAACCAGCCCGGCCTGTACGAGGTGGACATGGGTACACCCCTGGCTACGGTCGTGCACCAACTCGGCGGCGGCTTCCGGCATCCGGTCAAGGCTATGCACATCGGCGGCCCGCTCGGCGGCCTCGTGCCGGTACACAAAATTGACGACCTCACGGTGGACTTCGAGTCCTTCGCTCAAAACGGTTTCCTGCTTGGCCACGCCTCCGTGGTGTGCATTCCCGAGGGTTTTCCGCTGATCCAGTACATCGAGCACCTGTTCGAGTTTACCGCCCACGAGAGCTGCGGTAAGTGTTTCCCCTGCCGCATCGGCTCCACCCGCGGCGCCGAAATGCTCCACAAAGCCCAAAACTCCGATTACCGCATTGACCGCACCCTGTTCAACGACCTCGTGGAAACCCTCGAAATCGGCTCGCTCTGCGCGCTGGGAGGCGGGCTACCGCTGCCGGTGAAGAATGCGTTGATGTATTTTGAACCTGAACTTAAGCCGTATTTCACTTAACATTGAATCATGCAACTCGACCAATCAAGCCTTGAAGTGATAAAAATGTACCTGGCAGACAAGCCGGTGAACAAGGCGTATCTGTTTGGTTCCTATGTCAGGGGAGAAGCCGGAGAGAGCAGCGATATAGATATTCTGGTGGAACTGGATTACAGCCAGCGCATTGGATTGCTTTTTGTACAAATGCAACTCGAACTGGAAGACTTGCTGCACAAAAAAGTGGATTTGGTATCGGCGAAGGGTGTTTCCAAATACCTAAAGCCAATTATTGATCGGGAAAAAAAACTGATTTATGCCAGATAAGTTGGGGGACAAGGTGCGGCTCCAGCACGCGCTGGATGCCATCGAAACGATAAACGGTTATGTGCTCGATGCGAGTTTTGATGTGTTTTTGAAAAACCAAATGATGCGGGATGCATGCATCAGACAACTGCAAGTTATTGGAGAAGCCTGTGGAAAAATCACCTTACCGTTGCGGGAGAAAAACCCACAAGTGCCCTGGAGACAAATCATTGGATTGCGAATCCTCGTTGTCCATGAGTACTTTGGAATTGATGATGAAATTGTTTGGGGGATAATTCAGAATGATCTGCCGGCGCTTCAAGGTGAGATTGCTGGTATGCTTGAGAAATTGAAAAAATAACCGCAAGCATGAGGATTTTTCAAATAATCCTTGGAATTGTCATCTTACTTTGGGCGATAGTGTTGCCTAGTTGCGACCCTTGCCGCCAATATGAAAATGAAATTTATACCAAAGACGATTCTGAAAAAAAAATATCATTAGAGTTCTTCAATAAGGAAATGAAAAGTTATGAAGAGCCAGAACTCAGTAATTTAAATTGTGAAGCTTTCAGGTTTACTTATACTGTGCTAATTCGAAATTATACCTCTGGCATTATTAGAATTGAAAAAAAGAAAAATGTTGTTTTAATTATTGTCAAGAAACTTGTTTCCAAAGGAGATTATCAAAAAGAGGTTGCTGAAACAATTGAGAAAAGGATATCGGTACAAAATTGGAATGACCTGTTGAATTCGATTTACAGAACGCGGTACTGGACATTGCATAAGAAATTAGAAAGCGACGAAGGGTATTTAGATGGTACATGGTGGACAATTGAAGGAAGGAGGCCTCAAGCGGAAGTATGCGGAAAAAGATCATACCACATTATAGCAAGACTGGGTCACGAGGATGGTGATGTCGCTGATCTTCTTGAAAAAATTGTGCAGATAGCAGAGGTCAACAATATTGATTTGTTTGATAATGAACCCCGCCAGCAAAAGCATTCTGCATTCTAATCCAAAACGCGATATGCTTGTGAGGGGCTCCGATCTCCGACACGAAACTTATCGCAAGCCCCCATCGATGAAAACCCCAAGCCAACCCAGAAAACCCAACACCTTCAGACGGGCACCACTTTTCCCGTAAGTTTGTGCTAAAGAATTTTGATCATGCTAACCAAGCGTACCATACAGGAACAAATCAAGCGTAACGCCACCCGTTTCACAGATTACGGCGTCAGCAAAATCGGCCTTTTTGGGTCGTATGCCCGTCAGGAACAGGTTAAGGACAGCGATATTGATATTCTGGTTGACTTTGAGGAAGGCAAGGAAACATTCGACAACTTCATGGCGACCTGCTTGCTCCTGGAAGCACTTTTTAACGAACACAAAGTTGAGGTTGTGACGACCAAAGGCCTTAGTCCGTACATCGGGCCACATATTCTAAAAACGGTTGAGTATGTCAAAATTGCCAATTGAATATCTCAGGCACATTTACGATGAATGCCGGTTCATAACCGAGGTGGTCACATACGATATGACCAAAGAAGAATTACTCGGAAATGAAACCCTCAAAAGAGCAATCGTGAGAAGTTTGGAGATTATCGGTGAAGCGACGAAGAAGATTCCGGCAGATATTAAGCAGGATTGGGACGAGATTCCCTGGCGCAATATTGCCGGTATGCGGGACAAACTGATTCACGACTATATCGGGGTAAACTATACGATTGTGTGGGATGTAGTAAAAAACAAAATCCCGGATATTCAGGCAGTCATTGCCGAAATTATTGAAAGCGAATCTGATAAATGACCCAAAGCCCCCAATCGAACCAATCGTATCAATCGAACCAATCGAATTAATCGAATCAATACCACCACTATGGGTTCCGGAAAATTTGCCTACATCAACAACAAACCCCACGACATCCGCGACGGCGAAACCATCCTGTCCTTCCTGCGCCGCCACACCGGAAAAGACAGCGTGCCCACCCTCTGCGACGCGCCCAACCTCGACCCGTACGGCGCCTGCCGCGTATGCAGCGTGGACGTAGCCTTCTCCCCCGACGGCCCGGCCAAGGCGATGGCTTCCTGCCATACCCCCATGCAGGAGAACTACCACATCTTTCCGGACTCGCCGCGCATCCAGAAACTGCGCAAAAACATCGTCGAACTGGTGCTCACCGACCACCCGCTCGACTGCCTTACCTGCGAGGTCAACGGCAACTGCGAACTGCAGGACGTAGCCGCCCAGGTCGGTATCCGCAAGGTGCGCTACCCCGCCGGCAAAAACCACCTCGACCGTCAAAAAGACCTCAGCCACCCGTACATGACCTCCGACCTGTCGAAGTGCATCAACTGCTCGCGCTGCGTGCGCGCCTGCGACGAGGTACAGGGACAGTTCGTGCTGAGTATGGCCGGCCGCGGTTTCGACAGCCATATCATCAAGGGACTGAATACCAGTTTCTTCGAGTCCGAATGCGTGAGCTGCGGCGCCTGCGCACAGGCCTGCCCGACCTCGGCTATTTCCGATATTTTCGAGTCCAAAGCCGTGGCCACCGCCGAGAAGGTGCGCACGGTTTGTACCTACTGCGGCGTGGGCTGCAACCTCGAAGTGGCCGTGGATTCCAACAAAGTCAAATCCATCCAGGCGCCCTACGACGCCGAGGTGAACCAGGGCCACACCTGCCTGAAAGGCCGTTTTGCCTTTTCGTTTTACGACCACCCCGACCGCATCCGCACGCCGCTCATCCGCCGCAACGGGGAACTGGTGCCCGCTACCTGGGAGGAGGCCTACGATTTTATTGCCGAAAAACTCACGGCCATCAAGTCCCAACACGGCCCGGATTTCATCGCCGGCATTTCCTCGGCGCGCTGCACCAACGAGGAAAACTACCTGATGCAAAAGTTTATCCGCGCCGTCATCGGCACCAACAACATTGACAGTTGTGCGCGGGTGTGCCACTCCCCTACCGCGCTCGGTATGCAGCGCACCTTCGGCACCGGCGCCGCCACCAACTCCATTGAAGATCTGAAATACACCAAGTGCATCATGATCATCGGAGCCAACCCGACCGATGCGCACCCCGTCACCGGCGCCAAACTCAAACAAGTGGCGATGAAGGGGATCCCCAGCATCGTCATTGACCCGCGCCGCACCGAAATGGCCAAGTACGCCACCCACCACCTGCAACTGCGCCCCGGCACCAACGTGCCGCTGCTGCAAATGATGCTGTACTACATCATCACGGACGGGCTGGAAGACAAAACTTTTGTCGCCTCCCGCACAGAGGGTTACGAGGGTTTCCGCCAACAAATACTCGGACTTGACATAGACAAATTAGAAAAAACCTGCGGCGTATCCCGCGAACAGGTACGCGCCGCCGCCCGCACGTATGCCTCGGCGGAGGCCGCCATGTCGTTCCACGGCCTCGGCGTCACCGAGCACTCGCAAGGCACGCTCACGGTCATGCTCATCGCCGACCTCGCCATGGTGACCGGCAACATCGGTCGGCGCGGCGTAGGCGTGAACCCGCTGCGCGGACAAAATAACGTGCAGGGCGCCGCCGACATGGGTTGCCAGCCCCACCAGGGCGCCGGCTATCTCGACGTGACCAAGCCCGAATTCCACAACATGTACGAGGAGTTTTACCACGCCAAACTGCCGTTGCACGTGGGCTACAAAATCCCGCAGATGTACGAGGCTGCCCTCGACAACCGGCTCAAGGCGATGTGGGTTATGGGCGAAGACCTGGTGCAAACCGACCCGAACACCAACAGGGTCGTGGCCGCTCTGGAAAAACTCGACCTGCTCGTCGTGCAGGAGATTTTCCTCAGCGAAACCTGCAAATACGCAACCGTGGTGCTGCCGGGCGCTTCATTTCTCGAAAAAAGCGGCACGTTCACCAACGGCGAGCGCCGCATCCAGCGCGTCAACAAAGTGGTGGAACCCCTCCCCGGCACCAAGCCCGACGGCCAGATCGTAGCGGATATAATGAACCGCATGGGCTATGCACAAGCCGACTACAATCCGGAAACGCTCCTGAAAGAAATCGCACAGATCGTGCCGTTCTTCGCCGGCGTGAAATGGGACGAATTAGGCGAAAACGGCAAGCAGTGGCCAGTGAAACCCGACGGCTCCGATACCGAAATTCTGCACATCGAATCGTTCAAGCGCGGGCTTGGGTCGTTCCAGTTTGCCGACTACCGCGAATCCAACGAGACGCAGCAAAACGGCAAGGACTACCCGCTCATCCTGACCACCAACCGCGAGCTGGAGCACTACAACTGCGGCACCATGACCCGCCGCACGCGCAACGCGCAAATCCTCACCGAGGACGTGCTGCTCATTCACCCCGACGATGCTGCCGCACACTTCATCGCCGACGGCGACATGGTGTGTGTGGAATCGCCGCGCGGCAAGGTGGACGTGAAAGCCCGGGTATCCGACGAGGTGCGGCCCGGCGTCATCAGCACCACGTTCCACTTCCCGGAAATGACGCTCAACGTGGTCACCTCCGACGAGCACGACTCCGAGGCGCTGTGCCCGGAATACAAAGTGGTGGCGGTAAGGATTCGGAAGAGCAAGGGGAAGTATAAGCAGATGGTGGAAGCGGGGGGGTGAACGCAGGCCGTGGACTTCCGGTTGGGTTTTTTAGCAACCTTCCCTTAAGAAAGGAGATTCGCGAACAAAGATTTTTTAAAGCTGCAAAGCAGGTACGGTTTTGTCGTACTTTTTGTATTGTTGGCTTTGAAAATACAAAAAGTACGACAAAACTTTCGCATATTTAAGAGTTGTGCGTCATACTAAAAAACACCGTTAGAATGAAAATAAAATCAGACAGACAATACAAATTTATTCTTTGCTACACATTTTTGATTATTGCGGCAATCTCTTGTAATAGTCAAAGTCAATCAAATAAGGAAAATCAGATAGTACAGACTAAAACTGACAACAAATTGTTGAAATACACAACAGGAGTTCGCTCAATTTTAGAGGATAGTAAAGGAAATATTTGGTTTGGTAGTTACAACGAAGGAGTGTGTTTACTTCATAACGGGGAACTCCAGTACTTCACAAAAGAAAACGGGTTAAGTGACAATCAAGTAAGGAGTATTTATGAAGACAAAAATGGCATAATATGGTTTGAATGTGGGATAGGATTAAGTATTTATGATGGTCAAAAAATAACTGTTTATAAAGAAAGAAATTATGATTCAATAAACGAATGGAAATTAACTTATAGTGACCTATGGTTTAAAGGCGATGAAACCGCTGGCTATAATAAACTTGAAGGGACACCCGGTGTGTATCAATATGACGGACAAAAGCTTTTTTATCGCACATTTCCTGTTAAAACAAAATCAGGGCAAGAGAATGCCTATTCAATTTCAACAAATTTTGTAAGAAGTAAAAATGGAACGGTTTGGTTTGGGACTTATGGTGCATTGATTGGGTATAATGGTAAGCAATTTAAAATGTTTAATAATGACTCAATAGGATTAAATGGCACAACCGAAGCTTTGCATATTCGATGCATAATGGAAGATAGCAAAGGCAATCTATGGATTGGAAATAATAGTGGGGGTAGTACAATTGGGGGCATCGGAGTATTAAAATATGATGGTAAAGAATTCATCCCTTTTACAAAACAACATCAATTAAGAAAAGAAGACACCAATAGTAATTCCTTGGACAGAGTTTTTTCCATTGGTGAGGATGCGTCAGGGAATATTTGGTTTGGGACTGCAGAGTCTGGTGTATGGAGATATGATGGCAATTCCGTGAAAAATTTTACTAAAGCGGATGGTCTCGATGGTGACATGACTTGGATTATTTACAAAAGCAAAACAGGTGAATTGTGGTTTGGTGGAGGTCCCAATGGTGTGTATTTTTTCAATGGCAAGTCTTTTGAACGAAAATATTAACAACAAGTACGAACGCACAACACGGGTTTGGCAAAAGTGGCGGTTCAGTGCTCCGCAGACACATTTGTGGTTAATAAAAGTTTGGTTCTCCGCATCAGCATTTGTGGTGAAAATCGCCACCTTCGCCAAGCCCGAAACCGTTATGCGTCAGCTAAAAACACAACGAATGAAATCAAAAATAAATACCATGACTAAACTATTTACAGTTCTATTATTTCCTTTGCTTTTTATAGTGACGGATATTCATGCTCAAAAATATACATTTGACAGTAGTTCACCCGTTACGGTTATTCAACAAGTTAAAAATAAAGATGGTAAGCCGTATGAATTAACTATTACATTGCCTCCCGATTACCAGCCTGAAAATGAGTATAAAATTCTCTATTACTTAGATGCCTGGTGGTTAAAAGATCTTGTACCAGGATGTTACCGTATAAAGAGCTTATCCAATAAGAGCACAGAGAATAATTTGGATGAATTAATTTTAGTGGGCATATCCTCTATAGGAAATGACGAAGACTGGAATAGGCAAAGAAATATGGATTTTACTCCTTCTAAATCTACCTTAAAATTATCCATCAAACAGGGAAATGTAGAATTGAACGACAAAACTACAGGCGGGGCAGAAGAATTTCTACGATTTTTAGAGGATGAAGTCATTAAATCAGTTGAAGGCAAATACAAAGTTAACAGTTCTTCACGTGGTATTTTAGGGCACTCTTTTGGCGGTTTATTTGGTTTTTATGCTTATTTAAATAGCCCTGGATTGTTTTCCAGTTACATTTTGATTTCACCCGCTATTTGGTGGAACCAATCTGAATTATTAGTGAATAAAGAATATCTCTCAAAGGGGAAAAGGGTAAATATGTTTATTGCTG
>JBGSKO010000130.1:0-36502 GCA_041741155.1 Saprospiraceae bacterium
AGAAAACAGAAGCCGCCATCAAGGTGGCCATATTGAATAAATTAATTCAGATCGCCGCGCCTATAGCCGTAAAAGTCGCCTGACCTTTAATTGGGTTGGGGGAAGCCGGCTCCGCCGGCTGATTCATGCAACAAAGCCCCGCTGGATTTGTAGGGTTTGCCCTGGGCGTCGGGGAAGTCGAACTGCACGAACCAGTAGTCGTACAGGGTTTTGGCTAAGGCTTCCAGTTCGGCGTTGATGCGGCGGTTGAGTTCGATTTTGGCATCGAGCGCTGAGAGGACGGCGGCGATGCGGCGTTGGGTGGGGAGGTCTTTTAGTTCAATTTCTAATTTCCCCAAAAGGTCCAAATTCAAATTTGGTTGAGAAGATTGGGATGATAGTTTATTGATGTACTCAGTAATCGGTTTTTGAGAAAAATAGTAGTACGAATAATCTACATCAACTTTGTTTTTATCTAATCTGACAATTCCAACCGCTTGATTGGTGTTTGCAGGCAAATCGGATTCGCGGACGATTCCTATTTTTCCAAGGTATGCGCCTGCTATAGAAAATAATAAATCATTGGTAACCAGTCGAGATCGTTTCAGTTTTAAATCGGTTTCTCGATCTATATATTCAAAAACTGCTTTGTTCAAATACTTGGTGTCAGTGATACTTTCCGATTTAATGAAGTTTATACCCGATTTAACAAATTGCCCACCGACAGTCATTGGGGTAGTGCCTTTAGTTATCAAAAGGGAAACTTCTTTTAGTGTTGCTTTCCTCTTCATCTTCTCCGCCCTCCCTGCGTACTTTTTATGGATGGTTTTGGGTGTTGTTGTTCGTATTCGACGATCCACTGGGCGAGTTTTTGTTGGAGCAGATGTTTGTCGGGAAATATGGTGATGCGAGGCAACTTAAAAGCGGGCATGACCTCGGAGAGGTCGAACATTGGTAGAAAATGTTCGTTCGTGTCTTTTAAACGACCTCGGAGAGGTCGCATATTATTGATGGTGGTGGTGTTCGACCTCTCCGAGGTCGCTAATACATCATAAAACCGTCTACCAATGTTTGACCTCTCCGAGGTCATGTTCAATTTTGATGCATCTGTCCTGGGTGGCATGGTGGACAGGCTCCACTGGTTTTGGGCGGCTTCTATTTCATAAAAACTGCGCTCCTGCGGGTTTTCGATGCGCATAAGCAGGAGGTAGTGCGACCAGGAGAGCCGGAAGCGGGGTTTTCCGGATTCAGCAGATAGTGTCTGCTGAATTGAAAAAACCTCGTAAAATTTCCGAATCTGCCGCAGGTTAACCTCCGAAAACCCCTTTCCGAATGTTTCGGTCAGGCGTTGGGACAGGTCTTTCAGCACATTTTTCCCGTATGCGGCCCGCGTTTGTCCGGCCTGTTCGTCTTCCACGATCATACGGCCCACCTCGAAGTAGGTATGCACCATGGCGAGGTTGGCGGCGGCGGCTACGGTTTGCCGGGCTTGCTGGATGAGCGCGGCTATTTTGTCGAATAGCGCGTGGTGGGTGGCGGGTTCATGGTTCATACTTCAACTCCTTTTTGTGTTCGAGCAGTTTGCGGGAGGATTGGGCAAACTGATGCAGTTTTTGTTTCAGCAGTTCGGTCGGCAAAAACTCGGTGATGTACTCGGCCACTTACCGACCACGTCAATTGTCGCATCAGTGATACGACAATTTCAAAATCGGGAAAAACCTGCTGGAACTGCATGGCGCGTCGCAGGTTTTTCTCTGAATATTCTTTGCCGTATTCCAGTTCCAATTGTCGTGACAGTGATGCGACAATTTGCCGGCCGTATTCGGCGCGTTCGTTTCCGAGAATTTCTTCGTTAATCCGTTTGCCTACGCTCCAGTACAGGAGGGTCAGCCGTGCGTTCACGAACTGGCTTGCCGCGATCCGCGATTCGTCAATCATCTGCCGGATGTCGGCAACTAATTGGTGGGCGATAGTGGGGTTCTGGTTCATGCGCGATTTTTTTTGCAAAAGGGATGGGTTAAAAATTGGGCGGCAGGTCAGCCAGTTTCTGTAGTCCTTTTTCGAGGAATGCGTCGTTGGCAAACATCTTGCTTTTGCGGCTGCTCCAGTTGGCGAGGCTTTTTTTGATGGTTTCGAGGTCGGCGGTTTTTTCCTGTTGCACGATCACGTCGAGGGTAGAGAGCAGTTCGAGGCCGAAGTTGCTGTAAAAGCCGGCGAGGAATGTTTTGGCTTGGCGTACGATGTCGCGCTCACGCTGCAGTTGGCTCTGGTCGAGGTACCGGAGCACGTCGGGTTCGGCATCCATCATCAGGCTGAGTTCTTCGAAGGGTTTTTTGTCTTTGCTGCTGTAGCCGCTGAGGTAACTGCCGTTGAGGTAGTACAGGACGTGTTTGACTTTGCCGGAGTACGGGCCGTAGAACCTGGGCTGGAAATCCAGCCGGAAGGTATCGGTGGCGCCGAAGCGCTGGAGGAAGTAACAGATTTTTTCGCTGGCAAACTCCGAGACGAATTCACCGTTGCGCACCAGATCGTACAGTACGGCCAAGAGCATGGCTCGCGCGGGGGTGAGGGCGACACGTTCTTTACGCAGCACTTCCTTTATTTCCTGCGTGGGTTCGTAAACCCAGATGGGGCAGTCCAGATGGGCGAGATGTTTTTCGAGCAGTTGCCTGACCTTGGACCAGTCCAGTCCGCCGTTGCCTGCGCCGAGCGGGGGGATGGCTATGGATTGGATATGATTGTCCTGAATAAACTTAGCCAGTTCGACCAGACCAAGTTCGATATATTGGTATTCGGAGGGTTTTTTCCAATCCGTTTTGGTAGGAAAATTGACAATGACCTTTTTGCCATACAGCAGGGATTGGTCTTCGACTATCAGGAGTTGGCCAATCTGCAGGGATTTTTCCTTGCAGGCTTTGGCGTACACTTTGAAGTTGTGCGGAAACTGGTTTTTGAACTGCAACGCGATACCCTTCCCCATGACACCCACGGTGTTGACGGTGTTTACGAGGACTTGAGCCTCGCTTTCCAGCAGATTGCCTGTGCGGTATTGGATCATTTCAGAAATAGAAGTTGGGTCTCACGGCGATCATTTCAGGCGGAATGCCCCAGTTTTCGAGTTTGGATTTCGCGGATTCCGCATACACGGCATAACCAACGATGGCTGACAAAGGTAAGTCGCCGTCCAGCAAAAATTCGGCCTCTTTTCGCCTTTTCAAGTCAAGGTCGGCCTCGTTTTTCCAAAATTTTGCGTGAATAGCCTCAAAATCGAGGCGTTCACCAAGGCTGCCAATATCCGAGCTGGTGTAAATAGTAGTCAGTCCGTCTGCGGCGTGTCCGTTTGAAAACAAAAAGTCGAGTTCGGCATCCAGCACCTTTTGGATGCTGGAAACACAATAAACGATGTGCTCTGGCGGTGTCATGTCCACATAGTTGTAGCCTTTTTGAATGACGTACAACATGGGCATGCGCGGGCCAAAGTAAAAAGGAATAAAGTCACCCAGTCTTTTTCCAGTTGCGACGGGGAGGGCCCGCCTGGAGTTAATCAGCGTTTTATCGCCGATTGGTCGGTAGTTGCCGTTTCGGTTTGCAGAGTTTGCATGGGTAATGCCATGGTGGGCAATATGCGGGATATTGTCTATGTGCGTGATTCGAAAAATATGTGTTTTATCCAGATTAAGCATGGCTGTCACGCTTTTGGCGGTTCATACCGCAAACTCCCCAACTGTTTCTTGATTTCTTTTTCCAGCCTTGCCGATTCGGCAAACAGGCTGTCCAGATTTTGGGTAAAACCATCCATTTTGGTCTGGAACTCGGCGGGCGTAATATCGGAGTATTCGATTTTTACCTCGAAGTACTGCCCGGCGCTGAAGGAGTAGTTTTTCTCCCGGATTTGGTCGTAGGAGAGTACTACCGAGAAGTCCTCCACCGCTTCGTGGCGGTTGAAGGTGTCTATGATGCGCTGTTCTTCGGCGTGCGAGAGCAGGGTTTTTTGGTTTTTGCCGTCCTTCACGGTGGTGCCGAGTTTGGAAGCATCCATGAGTACGATGTCGCCTTTGGTGTTGGCCTTGTCGAGGAACAACACGGACACGTTGGTGCCGGTGGTGGCGAAGATGTTGCTAGGCATGGAAACCACGCCGCGCAGCCATTTTTGCTCCACGAGTTTTTGGCGGATTTTCTTTTCGATGCCGCTCTGGGCGGTGATGAAGCCGGTGGGTACCACGATGGCGGCCTTGCCCTTGGGCGCCAGCACGTGCATGATGTGCTGGATGAACAGCAGATAAATAGCCATTTTGTCCTTGTCCTTGTTCGGGATGTTGGGGATGCCCGCAAAGAACCGCTCGTGGTTTTCCTTGCTGTCAAGGTCGGCGTGGAAGTCGGAAAAATCGAGTTTAAACGGCGGGTTGGACACGATGTAGTCGAACTGCATCAGCCGGTTACCTTTTTTGTGGAACGGTTCGCGGATGGTGTTGCCCTGGATGATATTGGAAATGGAATGTACGAGGTTGTTCAGGATAAGGTTGAGCCGCAGCATGCCGGAGGATTTTTGGGAGATATCCTGCGAATAAATGGTGCAGCGGTCTTCGCCGATGGCATGGGCGAGGTTCATCAGCAGGGTACCCGACCCCGCTGAGGGATCGTAGCAGGCGACGTTTTGCACGGGCCGGTCCACGAGGATGTCGGCCATGATTTTGGCTACGGCGTGCGGGGTGTAGTATTCGGCGTATTTGCCGCCGCCGTCTTTGTTGTAGTCCTTGATGAGATACTCGAAGATGGTGGAGAAGAAGTCGAACTTCTGTTCGAAAATCTGTTCGAAACTAAAGTTGACCAATTGGTTGACGAGGGCCTTGCAGAACGGGTCGCGCTGCGACGGGTCGGAGATGAACTGGCTGAGTTCGTCGAACAGGGTGATTTTGGCGCCCGTGCCGGTTTTTACAGAGAAAACCTCGTTGTTGAAAATAGCGATGTCGCGCAGGGTATCGTCGAAGCGTTTGGCGAAATCCGGGGCGTTCTGGTGGTTGAAGAGGTAGGACAGGAAGTGCTCGCGTTTGAGTTTGGCACTATCGGGGTTCATGCCGAGCAGCAGCATTTCGTATTCGCCGTCGGAGTACCGGGCGATGGCTTCCTCCCAGTTTTCGGCTTTGGCAAGTTTGGCATCGAGTTGTTTGACCTCGTACCCGAACTTGTCGTTCATAAATTTGTATAGGAAGACCTGGGTGATGATCTTGAACTCGTTGCCGTCGTTGCCCAGCCCGTAGGAGGTGCAGATGCCTTTGAGGTTGTCAATCAGTTCTTTTGTATGGGCGGCAAAATCTTGTGTTACCATGCGGGTTGTCCTCTAAATTCCTGGGTGTATTCTTTTACGACGCAAAGGTTGATAAACCTGGCCGCGTCGGGGGTGAGTGCGGGTATGTTTTTTGAAAAGCCTTGCAGGACGAGTTGCATCATCATTTGGGAGAAGTAGCCCTCGTTGTCGAGCAGGCGGTGGTTGACGAGTACTTTTTCGTCGGCCTGGCTTTTGACCCGGAGCAGGGTTTCGTGCAGGTCACTTTCACGTTGCGAGGTGCCGCCCTGTTCGCGGATACGCTTGTGGATGCGGGCGTATTTGGCGTCGCCATTGTACTTGGCTTTCAGGAGGTTGTTTTTCCGGTTGAGTTCGGTGGCGCGGTCGTGGATGTCGCGCAGCGCCCCGATGTTGGCGACCATTTCGTCCTGGGTGATTTCATCGAGGTTTTTTTTGTCGAACAGCCGCCGCAGTTCCTCGTAGAGCGACACGAACTCCGGGTCTTGCTGGTCCATGTTTCCGGCGAGTGTTTCGCGGGTTTGGCGCAGGGTGTCTTTTAGTTTGTCGGCCAGCACCATTTCATGTTCGGAGACTTTTCGGAACAGGAACAGCACGTTTTCGAGCGCGGCGTTGAGCAGGTTGGTGGAATCCGTTTTGTTCAGAAGGGCATCTTTCAGGTTGAGGTTGTTCAGGTGGTTGGTTGTTTCAGTGTGCAGGGCGTTGATGGTCTGGAAATCGAGTTTTTCGAGCAGTTCGTGATGACCCAGCAATCGAATCAGGTTGTAGAGTTCGCGGGCGTTTTGCAGGATTTTTTTGATTTCGAGTACCTGCTTTTTGTCCTGAATAGCCGTTATCTGCTGGGAGAAAATCTCTTTGTTTCCGGTGTCGAATGTCCAGAGGAATTCTTTGATTTCGGCGATTTCGGCGTCAATTTCTTCTTTAGACTTGAACAGGTTGGAGTAGGATTCCATTTCGTCGCCGAGTTCCTGTTGCAACTCCTCGAAATAGGCTTTGTTGGTGGCGTCGAACTCCTTGCGGATGTCGGCAAAATCCACGACGTAGCCGTATTGGAAGTTTTTGTACGGACGATTGACGCGGGTGAGGGTTTGCAGGAGGTTATGGTCTTTGACGATGCGCCCGAGGTAGAGTTTTTTCAGGCGTTTGGCATCGAAGCCCGTCAGGAGCATATTGTACACGAAAAGCAGGTCAATGGTACCGGCTTTAAAGTCTTCCACCTCGGTTTTTCTGTCTTCTTTCGTACCAATGTCGTGCAGGATTAGCGCTGCCGAGAGCGGGCGCTTTTTCCCGTGCAGAACGGGAGTAGGGGCCGAATCCGCGGCGAGGGCGTATTCGGTTTCCTTTGTTTGCACGGTCAGCAGGGGTTGGGCGTATTTTTCCTGAAAAATTTCGAACAATTTTTTGGCCTGCTCTGAGCTGTCGCAGACGACCATGCCGCCGATGGTGTTATCGCCGAATCGCGCGCGGCTGTCCATGAAATCGCGCACGATGTAGTCGAGCATCGGTTCCACGAATTTTTCGTGGGCATACACGACGCGTTTGTCTGCCTCGCCTTTCAGAATTTCCACGTCGCGCAGGGCCTGCTCCAGTTGCATCCGGTATTTCGTTTCGATGCCCTCGCGGATGAGTTTCAGCGTGTAGCCGTCGGCGATGGAGGCGTTGTAGTAATATTTGTGGATGTACTCGCCGAAGGTGTCGCGCGATTTCCGGTCCGTCCCGATGAGTGGCGTACCGGTGAGGCCGATCAAAATGGCATCGCGGTCGGAGTTGAACAGGTTGGCCAGAAAACTGCCCGCCGGATTGTAGCTCCGGTGTACTTCATCGAGAAAATAAATCCGCTGAGTGTCAATGTTGTAGTCTTTGGGTTTCAAGAGTTCCGGGTCGTCCTTGAACTTCTGGATATTCACCACCGTGATTTCCCGTTCGCCTTTCAGGTTGTGAACGACCTGTTTTTTTCGGAAATCCGCCTGTAGTTCGTCTTTTGAATTGACGGTGTGTACGATCAGTCCGCGCGCGTCGAATTCCCGTTTGGCTTGCACCATCAGGTCCAGCCGGTCCACGATGAAATAGAACTTTGGCACTACGCCCTTTTTCTGGAAATAGTCGGTCAGATAGTGTACGCTATAATACGCCAGCGCGGTTTTGCCACTGCCTTGCGTGTGCCAGATGATGCCTTTTTTTACGCCGCTTTCCAGGCGCTGCTCAATGGCTTTGGTTGCAAACATCTGCGGGTAGCGCATGATGTGCTTTTCCAGGCCGTTTTGCTCTTTGACATAGGCAATGCCGTAGCGCAGCAAAAACGCAAAACGTTCGCGGCTGAACAGCGCTGTCAGGATTCGGTTGGTGGGCGTGTTGGGGTCTTTGTTGGTCGCCAGTTCCGGCGAATGTTTGATGATGGCGAGATTGTTATCCTTCAGGACAAAAGTCTCTATTGCGTCGTCTTCCGGGTGCAGCAGCGCGTTCAGGTCCGGGTTTTCCGCTTCCCGAAAACAGTTAAAAATGGCTTCCGTCCTACCTGTTGTTGCATAAAACGCCCCCTGAATCGGCACGATGGATTCGGAGTCGTATTCCATGTTGTTCGAAAAAACGAGCAACTGGGAGATGTTGATGAACCTTCGGAATTTCCGGTTTTGAAAACGGGTATTGATACGGTCGCGTTCGGTCAGAATTCCGTCCCGGTTGTTCGGTTTTTTCACTTCCACAAACGCGAGCGGCAGGCCGTTGACCAACAGGGTGATGTCTGGGCGGAAATTTTCGCCGTCGTGTTCACATTCCAGTTCGGTGACGACATGGAATGCATTATTATTGAAATTCTGAAAATCAATGAGTTTGAAATCCGGATGGCCGACCAATTTTTTGTAAAATGCTTGTCCCAGGTCTTCAAAATCCAGCGCCAGGGTCAAGTCCTCCAGTACCCGTTTTACATGCGCGTCATCGGTGTCCGGATTGAGTCGGAAGAAATTTTTTCTGAAAATATCTGTGAAGATGTTCGTTTGCTTGTCCCACCGGGCCTGGGACAAAGGAAGGTACTCAAAGCCCAGCCGGTGTAAGTGCAGGATTGCCGGGATTTTGACTCTGGTATTTTCGTTGTGCGCCATGGGTTTCCATCTTAGGCTGTACTGTTGAACCTGGTGTGGCAACAAAGATAGAACGGGTATTTGAAACCTCGCTGTTAGCGCCGCCAGTGACCAAAATCAACCGTAAAGGTCCTTTGTTTTTTGAAGCGGGGAAACACGATCTTTGCCGCCTGCCGTTAGTGGCGCGTCCAGTAATTGAAAGCACTTTTTTGCATGGCTTCTATTTCTTCTCCAGCCGGCCCCGACCATTCATTTTCGCCCCGCGTCCTTCGGTGGTGGCAAGTCGCTCAGGCGGCAGTTTGGGTGGTGGGTATTGTTATCGTGGCGGCACTCTTGTTTTTTCCCGGGTTGGGGGTGCTGTTGATGTGGAATATCCTGATTCCGGTGGCGCCGTTGCTGCTGGTCGTCGGCGCGGGAGTATGGCGGAATATTTGCCCGTTGGCCATAACGGCGCTGTTGCCGCGTCGGCTGGGTTTTTCCCAAAAAAAGAAGATGTCGGCGGAGTTTCAAGCCTGGCTGGGCCTGGCGGCAATCGTGGCGTTATACCTGATCGTACCGTTGCGCCACGCAGTGTTAAATATGAATGGTCCGGGTACGGCGCTGCTGCTGATCGGCGTGAGCACGCTGGCATTTTGGATGGGCTACCGGTACGAATGGAAAAGTGGTTGGTGCAACAGCCTCTGTCCGGTGCATCCGGTAGAGCGGATGTACAGCAGCAAGGCGGGGTTGGGCGTTCCCAATGCGCATTGCTCCAGTTGCATGAAATGCGTAGCGCCCTGTCCGGATTCTACTCCGGGCATCCATCCATTAACGGTGCGGAAAATGCTCCAGCAGCGCATCGGCGGTTATCTGATGGTGGGCGGATTTCCCGGGTTCGTGTGGGGCTGGTTTCAGGTGCCGGACCAACCGGTGTGGGCCGGTTGGGCGTCCTTGCCGGACATATACCTGATTCCCTTTGCCGGAGCCGCCTGCACGTCGGCGTTGTATGGTACCCTGGAGTGGCTGCTGCCGAAAAAACAGGAGCAACGACTCATCAATATTTTTGCCGCCACGGCAGTATCGTGTTATTATTGGTTCCGGCTTCCGGCGCTGCTCGGCTTCGGCCGGTTCCCCGACAATGGCGTGCTGGTGAACCTTCGGGGCACTATTCCTGCCTGGACGGTGACGGCTGCAGCCGCACTGCTGGTGCTGTTTCTTTTCTGGTGGATCGTGTGGCGCCAACCCGGCAAGCAGAGCTGGATGGTTCGGCCGGCGTATGGGTAACTCCTTTCCGTATTAGCAGCGCTCTACCACGTGCTTTTCAAAAATATAATCCAGCCACTTGTCCGTGATTTTTTCAACCACGCTGTTTGATTGCAGCCGCGCGTTCAGGTTTTGGAAATCAACATCGTCCATGCACTGGTCCTGATCCACACAGCTGAAAACAAATTCTTCTTCCCCTGTTTCCGGGTTTACGTGGCGTTGCAGGCACTGCGCACAAATAGCTTTCATCATGCACTGCATCATGGAGTTGATCGAAGCGATGCCGACATGTTCCGCATTCAGGTACGGTTTCAGGGCGTTGTGCCGGGCTGCACTGACGGCTGCCATCATCCGGTCGGAACCGATAGCAATGATGCGGGAGGCGTCGCTCAGGGGAATCGGTACCTCGCCCAACTGGCCGGTGGCATACGAAATCATGGCCTGTATGATGTTCCCGACGAAGGATTTGTCTTGTGGCCGTATCGCGGGGATGGGTTCGCCGGCATCCACACTGTACACGACCACGTCGGTGGACGCTTCGATTTCCTCCCGTTTGTAAAAGTCCGCGCCTTTTTTGTAGCCGGCAAAGTAGATAACCCGGGAGCCCCGTTCTTTCGCCGCTTTGGCAATGGAAAACAATACGGCGTTGCCGAGGCCGCCGCCGAGCAGGAGCAGGGTTTCGTTTTCGGGTACTACGGTGGGCGTGCCGGTGGGCCCCATGACCACTACCCGCTGGCCGGGTTTGAGCATACTCACCATCCGGGAGCTGGCGCCGACTTCGAGCACGAGCATGCCGAGCAAGCCTTTTTCCACGTCCACCCAGGCTCCCGTGAGCGCCAGACCCTCCATCAGGAGCAGGGTGTCTTCGAGCCGCAGTGCATCTACCTCGTAGTTTTGGAGGCGGAAAAACTGGCCCGGCTGGAATTTTTGCGCCTGAATCGGTGCATGTACGACCACTTCGGTAATGGTCGGCGTGAGCCGCTCTACGCGGACGACGTAGGGTTTTATCTGCTCATCCAGGCTGGATGTGAACGCGTGCCACGCAGCTTTTTCGTGTCCATTGCTTTCGGTCTGCCGCAGTTCGGCGCGGAACAAGTCCACCACTTTTTTATATCCGTTTTTGGCCGAGGCCATGGCTTTCACCACGTTGCCCTGGTACACGGGGTGGTTATCGCCGTAAACGGAGATGTACTTCCCGTCTTTCTCGTAGGAGGTAAAGAACCCGGTTTCGCCGTTTTCCGCTTTGATCAGCCCGCCGTTTTCCATTTTATAACTTTGGAAAAACTCGTTCCATTTGTCGAGTTGGAAGGTGCCGGGGTATTCGCGTTCGTACATCACGTTGGGGACGGTGCCGGCGGCTACCATCAGTGTTCGGGCGGGAATACGTTGCGTTTCGCCCGTACTTCTCCACTTCCCGTCCACCACGTCGAGGCGCTCAAACACCATTTCTTTTAAAGCGCCAAATGCATCGGGAACGGCTTCCAGTGGCGACGTTTTTTCTACAATGGCAATGCCTTCTTCGAGCGCTTTGATGATTTCTTCGTGGTTCAGGCGGTATGCCGGCGAATCGTTCAGCGATTTCCGGTAGTACAGGTGTACGCCTCCCCAGGCCCGGATAAGCGGGATGAAATCCGGTTTTTCATTCGTCCGTTTTGCGCGCTCCCGCTCCGCTTCCACGGCGGCTGCGTGTTCTAAAAAGGTATCGAGGATCTCTTTTTCTTCGGCCGAGTACATGCCGGTCACCTGTTCGGCGCCATAATGCGCGCAGAGGGTATCGTACCGGTGTTTGATTTTGGTGACCTGCACGGGGTAGTAGGCGACCAGTTCGGTAGCGGTATCAATGGCCGTCAGGCCGCCGCCGATAACCAGTGCCGGCAGCCGAACCTGCAAATTCGCCATGGAATCCTTCTTGCCCGCTCCGGTGAGCTGCAGCGCCATCAGAAAATCGCTGGCTTTGCGGATCCCTCGGATCAGGTTGTTTTTCATGGAAACGAACGTGGGTTTGCCGGCTCCGGTAGCAAAGCAGATGTGGTCGAAGCCCATATCCCAGGCATCGTCCACGGTGATCGTGCCGCCGAAACGGATGCCGTCGTACAGGCGGAAAAATTCCCGGCGAAGGAGGTTGAGGTAAATGACGGTGAGGAAATTTTTGTCCCAGCGCACCGTAATTCCGTATTCCGACACGCCGCCGAACCCGAGCAGAATGCGTTCGCTTAGTTTTTCATAGATAGCCGCGTAATCGCGGAGGGGATGGAATCCGGTGCCGCCAGCTCCGGCGATCTCTGCCGGGAGCGGTTCGATTTTCAGACCGTCCATTCCAACTACGGCAAATCCTTCGTTCAGGAGATAATGCGCCATGGTATAGCCGGCGGGGCCTAACCCGACGACGAGTATTTTTTTGCCGTTGTAGGGCAGGGCGTGCGGGCGTTGTACGTTGAGCGGGTTCCAGCGGGTGAGCAGCGAATAGATTTCAAAGCCCCACGGCAACTGGAGCACCTCGGTGAGCAGGCGCGTTTCAATTTGCGGAATGTTGACCGGTTCCTGTTTTTGGTAAATACAGGATTTCATACAATCGTTGCAGATCCGGTGGCCGGTACCCGGACACATCGGGTTGTCAATCATGATAATGGCCAGCGCGCCGATGACTTCGCCGCTGTTGCCCACCAGATTGGATTCCGATATTTTCTGATCGAGCGGGCACCCTTTAAGTTGGTTGCCCAGGGGATTTTTTTTGAATGTGCCGTTGTCGGGAAAGCCTTTGGAGCAGGAATCTTTGTCGCGTTCGTGGCAAAAAACGCAGTAATCAATTTCGCGCATGATTTCCCGCGGTTCGTAACGCATGTCGGTGAGGTCGAACCCGTCGCGACGGCGGTAGTATTCGGCCAATCCGATGTTAAACCCTGGCTGAATGACGTCGAGCTCTACCAGGTGTTCGAAATCAACTTTTCGGGGTTGCTGGAACATCACCCAGTGGCGCACGTCGGGCGTTTCATAGAAATAGTGAAAGACGAGCCATTTTTCACAGACGGTGAGTGCGGCGGTGAGGAACTGTTTCAGCGCCTCTTCGCTGTCTGTTTCGGGCAGTATTTGCGCCAGGGCGTCTTCGTTTTTCAGGCGGTTCCAGTACGCCGTGAGGTACGCGCGTCTTTCCTCCGTGAGCGGTTCTTTGATGGTGCGCTCGATTTCCCATAATTCGGAAAACCCGGCGGCTGTTTCGAGTTCGGCATCATCGGCTGGAATACCGGTGAACCCCTTTTTCAGGGCTTCAAGTTGTTGGTTGAGGGCGGCTCCGTCGAATGTTTGGGCCTGATCTCCGTTGTGTTTTTTCAGCGCCCGTCGGTTGAAAAAATCTCTCCTGAATTTAAACAGGATACGTTCCCGGCCGGCGATGATTTTTTTGGTTTTCATCTCCTCCTCCACACCGAAGATTTTGGCTACAAAAGTGTCGAGATACGGCGCCATTTCAACCAGAATGGCAGAGGTTTCCGTCACATCGAAGTCTTTGCCTTCTACTTTTCGATAGGCATCGAACCGCTCGAAAAGAGCCGGGTTTTGAGCGCGAACTTCGGCGTAAAAGATATCGGTGAGTTCGGCCAGTTTGTTTGCCTGAAACAAATCGGCAAAATGGAACGACGGGAGATTTAGGTACAACGACTCGGAGGTTATAACCTTTTTCATGTCTGAAAATGTAAAATACGGGGAAGAGCAGTTTTGTATAACCCGAAACCCCGCTGCCCGCGCTATGTTGCGGGGGGGGTAAAATAATGCTAAGTGACGGGGTGACTGGCAGTCACCCCGTCACAATCAGCCGGGATGCCCGGCGGCAGGTTTTTGATCCCTTTGAATGGAGCGGGATCAGATGTGCATCCATGCTTTTTTACCGAGGAGTTGTTCCTCGGATTCGACGTGACTTTCGTCGGGGATACAACAATCTACCGGGCAGACGGAGGCGCATTGCGGCTCTTCGTGGAACCCTTTGCACTCGGTACACTTATCTGCAATGATGTAGTAAAATTCATCGGACACCGGATCGTGGGGCGCGTCGGCGTCCACCATATTTCCGTTGAGGTCTTTTACCATTCCTTTCAAACCGGTGCCGTCGGACAAATGCCAAGCCTCACCAGGCTCGTAGATAGCGTTGTTGGGGCACTCAGAAATGCATGCATCGCAGTTGATACAATCATCCGTGATCTTGATAGCCATAAGTCAGTTCTTTTTATGTTAATTCTTGTTGCCGGGTAGCCCCGGAGGACCATTCAATTCAGCAGCAATATTAGGGCGCTTCGAAAAAATACAGTGATTTTCAAGGTCATTGTTTGCCATGATCTAAGTCATGCAGGCCCTAATTTGGCTGGATTTACCTTCGCTTTTATTTAAAAACGCACAACAGATATGTCAAACGACGAAAAAACGGTTGTTGGCGCTTCGGATACAGCCAAAATCAAACTGGATCACGTGGTGATTCGATTTGCTGGTGACTCGGGCGACGGGATGCAATTGACGGGCTCCCAATTTTCGGATACCTCGGCTATGCTGGGGAATGATATCGCCACTTTTCCCAATTACCCGGCGGAAATACGCGCCCCGGAAGGGAGCATTTACGGCGTGTCCGGATTTCAGGTACACATCGGCGAAGTTGAAATTTCAACTCCGGGCGATGACGTGGACGTGCTGGTGGCCATGAACCCTGCCGCTCTGAAAACGAATTTTAATGCCGTCCAGCAAGGGAAAACCATCATTGTGGACAGCGATGAATTTACGTCCAAAAACCTGGCCAAAGCGGGCTACGACCGCAACCCGCTGGAGGACGACTCCATGGGGTCGTACGTCATCATCAAGGCGCCGATTACCCAATTGTCGAGGGAGGCAATCAAGGATATTGGACTGGACAACAACAGTATAAACCGGACGCGGAACATGTTTGCGCTCGGTATGGTCTTTTGGATGTTTAGCCGCCCGTTGGATTACACCATCAAGTTTTTAGAAAAAAAATTCGGCCACAAGCCAAACATATTTGAGGCAAACGTCCGGGTACTGAAAGCCGGGTACCACTATGCCGAAACGCTGGAACTGCTTCCGTCTGCATTTACCGTTTTGCCGGCCAAAATGACGGAAGGGACCTACCGGATCATCATGGGGAATATGGCAACGGCCTGGGGTTTCCTGGCTGCGGCAGAAAAATCGGGCAAGCAACTTTTTCTGGGGTCCTATCCGATTACCCCGGCATCCGACATTCTGCACGAATTGAGTGCGCACCAGCATTTTGGTGTGGTCACGTTTCAGGCCGAGGATGAAATTGCCGGTATTTGTTCGGCGATCGGCGCCTCTTTTGCCGGCGATCTTGCCATTACCACGACTTCCGGCCCGGGACTTGCCCTGAAAAGCGAAGCCATTGGCCTGGCTGTGATGACCGAACTGCCGCTTGTTATTGTCAATGTGCAGCGGGGTGGTCCCTCGACGGGGTTACCCACCAAAACAGAACAAGCCGACTTGCTGCAGGCCATGTATGGTCGGAACGGCGAGAGCCCGGTTATCGTGATTGCAGCTTCCACGCCGGCCAACTGTTTCGATTTTGCATACGAGGCATCACGCTTAGCTATGGAACACATGACGCCCGTGATCCTGCTGACCGATGGTTATATCGCGAACGGCTCGGCGCCATGGCGCATCCGGAGCGTGAACGATATGCAAGCGATCAAACCGGCAGCCGCTCCGGCGCCTGGTACTGAAGCAGACTGGATGCCGTATCTGCGCGATCCGGAAACACTGGCGCGCCAATGGGCTTTGCCCGGTACGGCAGGCTTTGAGCACCGGATCGGAGGTTTGGAAAAAGAAGATTTTACCGGCCACATCTGCTACGAACCGGACAACCACGAACACATGGTGAAACGGCGCGCCGAAAAAGTACAACGCGTCGAAAACTTTATTCCCGAGTTGCAACTGGATGGCGCCGAGAGCGGCGATCTGCTGGTAATCGGGTGGGGTGGTACCTACGGCAGCTTGCACGTGGCCGTAAAAAGTTTGCATGAAACGGGACACAGTATCGGGCTGGCTCATTTCAACTACATGAATCCAATGCCACGCAACACCAGAGAGGTTTTGTCCAGGTTTAAAAAAATTGTGGTGTGTGAGTTGAATCTTGGGCAATTCGCTACCTTGCTGCGCAGTAAATTCCCTGAGTTTCAATTTATGCAATATAATAAGGTGCAAGGTTTGCCTTTCACTGTACTGGAACTCAATGAGCATCTCGGCGCATTACTGCAAAAATCCTGAACAACTTCTTTGCTGCACTAAACGGTCTGCTTTTATCCGGACCATTTTTTTACTCAATCGAAATTAACAGCTATGTCTGATTTGCCAAACTATACCTTCAAAGATTTCGCCAGCGACCAGGAAGTGCGCTGGTGCCCTGGCTGTGGCGACTATGTCATCCTGCGGGCGATGCAAAAAGCCTTGCCCATGATGGGGCGGCGGCGCGAAGACTTCGTTTTCGTGTCCGGGATCGGGTGCTCCTCCCGTTTTCCCTATTACATGAATACCTACGGTTTTCACGGCATCCACGGCCGGGCGCCGGGTATTGCAACCGGGGTCAAGTTGGCCAATCCGAAACTCAGTGTTTGGGTCATTACCGGCGACGGCGACGGACTCGCGATCGGGGGCAATCACATGATTCATGCAATCCGGCGGAACATTGACTTGAATATCATTCTGTTCAACAACAAAATATACGGGCTTACGAAAGGGCAGTTTTCTCCTACGTCCGACATCGGTCAAAAGACGAAGTCCTCTCCGTATGGCAATACCCAGCCGCCGTTCAATTTCGGTGAACTGGCGTTGGGCAGCGCCGGGCAGTTTTATGCCCGCGTGCCCGACAACAATCCCAACGACATGGCCGACATCTTTGTGGAGGCCGAAAAGCACAAAGGGACTTCGGTTGTGGAGGTGCTCCAGAATTGTGTGATTTTCAACGACGGCGCCTTCGACAATGTGGTGGATAAATCCGTTCGCGAGGATATGCTGCTGTACCTGAAGCATGGTGAAAAAATGCTTTTCGGGAAAGAAAAGAACAAGGGCGTCCGGTTCAACGGGCGGCAACTGGAAGCCGTCACGCTGGGCGAAAACGGAATCACCGAGGCGGATATCATTGTCCATGATGCCTACGACCCGAACCCCTCCATGCACTTTATGCTTACCCAGCTTCAGTATCCATTGCCCGTGGGCATCTTCCGCTGTGTGGAAATGCCGTCGTACGAAGAGCGGGTTGACGTACAGGTGAACGCCTCCAAGCAGCGCTCCAAATTCAAAACCGTGGACGACGTACTGTTCTCCGGGGAGACCTACACCGTTTAACCGGCATCGTCATGGGAATCGAAGCAATTATCGTATTTTTTATCGCTGCAGTAGTGTTGGTCGGTGGCGGCATGATTGCCGCCAAACTACTGGCCCCCACCTCTAAAAACGCCCAGAAACTGGAACCCTATGAATGCGGGGTTCCGACGCAGGGGCCGACCCACGTGCAGTTCAAGGTAGGCTATTATCTGTTTGCCATTCTCTTCCTGCTGTTCGATGTAGAAATGATTTTTCTGGTACCGTGGGCAATAGTCATGCATAAAATAGGCCTGACCGGCCTGGTTTCAGCCATCATTTTCATCCTGATCCTTGGGTTGGGACTACTATATGCCTGGAAGAAAAAAGCTTTAGTATGGGAATAACGACACCTGATTCAGCGCCCCAATATCAACAGCACGAACTGGGCACCGTGATTAGCGCAGGCAATGGCGGCAATATCCTTGTCACCACCCTTGATACTGTGGTCAATTGGGGCCGGGCCAATTCGTTGTGGCCGCTGGTATTTGGCACCAGTTGCTGCGCCATCGAAATGATGTCCACCGGCGCGTCGCGGCACGACTGGTCTCGATTCGGCTTGGAGGTCGCCCGGGCAACGCCCCGTCAGGCCGACCTGATCGTAATCGCCGGCACCATTGTAAACAAAATGGCGCCGGTGTTGAAACGGCTTTATGACCAGATGGCTGATCCCAAGTACGTGGTTGCCATGGGCGCCTGCGCCATTTCGGGAGGACCATTTTACTACAACTCGTATTCCGTCATAAAAGGCGCCGACCACGTGATTCCGGTGGACGTGTACGTCCCCGGTTGTCCGCCCCGCCCGGAAGCCCTGCTGTACGGGTTGATGCAACTCCAGGAGAAGATCAAAAAGGAAAGTATGCTGACGCGGAAAAATCCTGCCGAAGGCTTTGAAGAAGGTTTTTAGTGTAAACATTGTAAACAGAAACGGACCAACCAACAATGGATAACGAAGGCTTAAAAAACGTACTTTCCGAATGGGCGGAGGGGCTGGAATGGGAAGAAGGAACACAGTTTCTTCATGTCAGGGTACCGGCTGCAGCGCTCCATACATTTGCCCGGCAGCTGAAAACGGATCAAGAAACCGCTTTCGATTACCTGTACTGCCTCACCGGTGTGGACTGGCCTGAACACATGGAGGTCGTGTACCACCTGGAATCCACGATCCATGGTCATAAAATAGTACTGAAAGCGCGCACCGACGGGCGTGAAGACCCCGTGCTGGACACCGTTTGCGATATCTGGCCAACGGCAGATCCCCACGAACGGGAAGTATTCGACCTGTTCGGGGTACGGTTCAACAACCACCCTGACCTGCGCCGGATCCTGCTGACCGATGAGTGGGAGGGGTATCCGCTCCGAAAAGATTACAAAGACGAAATCAACATGATCCAATTATGAGCGAGCTCGTACTTACGGAACCTGGAATCGAAGCACTCTCTACCGAGGAGTATTTCATCAATATGGGCCCCCAGCACCCGTCCACACACGGCGTATTGCGTTTAGTACTGACGATTGACGGGGAGATCATTCGGAAAGTGGAACCACATATCGGGTATATCCACCGGTCTATTGAAAAAATGTGCGAGCATGATTCCTACCGGCAGATCATTCACCTGACCGACCGGATGGATTACCTCTCCTGCCACATGAACAATGAGGCGGTTTGCCTGGCTATCGAATCGGCCCTGCAAATAGAAGTGCCGGAGCGGGTCAAAGTGATTCGGACGATCGTGTCCGAGCTCACACGCCTTTCTTCGCACCAGCTCTGGTGGGGTGTAATGGGCATGGACCTGGGCGCTATTACCTCCTTTTTGTATGGTTTCCGGGACCGGGAGATGATCAACGACATCTTCGAGGAAACCTGCGGGGCACGACTGACGATGAACTACAATGTTCCCGGCGGCTTGATGTTCGATATCCATCCCAATTTTCAACAACGAACCAAGGACTTTTTGGCGCACTTCCGCACCAAATTGCCCGAATACGATCGCTTGTTGAGCGATAACCCGATTCTGCGCTCCCGAACGGAAGGCGTGGGACTCTTGTCGAAAGAAGATGCCATTGCGTACGGCATTACGGGCCCCTCCGGGAGAGCATCGGGATTTGCCTGCGATATTCGCAAGCGGCTACCATACAGTGCCTATCCGCAGGTGGAATTCAAGGAAATTCTGCTTACCGAAGGCGATTGTTTCGCCCGCTATAAAGCGCGGATCCTCGAGATGTGGGAGTCTATCTCCATCATTGAACAACTGATTGACAATATACCCGAGGGCGAATTCCAGGTGCCCACCAAGCAGGTGATCAAATTGCCCAAAGGCGAATTTTACCAGCGGGTGGAAACCGCCCGCGGAGATTTCGGGGTGTACATCATCAGCGATGGCAACAAAAGCCCTTACCGCCTGAAATTCCGCTCGCCGGGTTTTTCCAACCTGTTCGTACTCGACAAAGTAGCCCGGGGGTGCAAGATTGCCGACCTGGTTGCTATCATGTCCACCTTTGACTATGTAATGCCTGATATAGACCGATAAAGCTGTTTCTATATGTACGATTTTACACCGCTTGTTGATTCCATTCGAAACTTCCTGCATGCGCAGTTCAGTCCGGGAGTTGCAATGGCCCTGATCTGGACCATCATCATCCTGATTTATCTGGGATGTTATGCCATACTGGGTCTGGTTCTGGTGTATGTGGAACGCCGCGTATGCGCTTTTTTTCAGCTGCGCCTGGGCCCCAATCGCGTAGGATGGCAGGGGACGGCCCAAACGGTAGCCGACGCTATCAAACTGCTTCTGAAAGAGCCGATTACGGTAAACAAAGCCGACAAACTGCTCTTTAATCTCGCGCCCTTTATTATTTCCCTTGCGTCGCTGATGGTATTGTCGCTGATACCGATCGCGCCGGGCTTGCAGGCGTTCGACATCAACATTGGTCTGCTCTTTATCATTGCTGTTTCGTCTATCGGGGTGGTGGGTATATTATTGGCAGGCTGGTCGAGTAACAATAAATACGCGCTCATTGGCGCCATGCGCAGCGGCGCGCAGATTGTCAGTTATGAATTATCGGTGGGGCTTTCGCTACTCACCATCGTCTTGCTGACCGGTACGCTCCAGTTGTCTGAAATTATTCAAAGCCAGGCGAACGGCTGGTGGATTTTCAAGGGGCACATCCCGGCGATTGCGGCTTTTTTCCTCTTTATCACAGCTTCTATCGCGGAGATCAACCGTGGCCCGTTCGACCTTCCGGAGGCCGAATCGGAACTGACAGCGGGGTTTCACACGGAATATTCCGGGCTGAAGTTCGCCTTCTTTTTCCTGGCGGAATTTGTGAACATGTTTATCGTGGCGGCCATCGCTGCAACCGTTTTCTTTGGTGGCTGGATGCCACTCCATATCGGGGACTGGCAGGCGTTCAACCACATTATGGATTTTATACCGCCGATCATCTGGTTTTTTGTGAAAGTAGGCGGTATCATCTTCTTCATGATGTGGATCAAATGGACGTTCCCGCGCCTTCGTATTGACCAATTGCTCCGGCTGGAGTGGAAATACCTCATGCCTCTTAACCTCATGAATCTCATCCTCATGGCCATTCTGGTGTACCTGGGCTGGCATTTTTAAAAGAAAATCCGGAACGATGTTCAGTGCGATATTTGAATACTTCAAGGAAATTTATCAAACCATCCGGGGGCTGATGACCGGCATGGGCGTGACCGGCAAGTACTTTGCCCATGCGCGGGAGGAAATTATTACGCAGGAATACCCGGACAACCGCGATACCCTGCAGATGTTCGATCGGTTCAGGGGGGAGGTGATCCTGCTCCATAACGACCTCAACGAACACCGCTGTACAGGGTGTTCCGCCTGCGAAGTGGCTTGCCCGAACGGCACCATCGAGATCATCTGGGCGCGCCGGGAAGACCCCGAAACGGGCAAAAAGAAAAAGCAGCTGGAGACATTCGTGTACCATTTATCTATGTGCACCATGTGCAACCTCTGCATTTTGTCTTGCCCCACCGATGCGATTAAAATGGGTAAAAATTTTGAACACGCCGTTTTTGATCGTTCGCAACTCACTAAAGTACTCAACCGCCCCGGCTCCAAGCTGGAAAAAGGTGTGGAGTAGATCGAAAGGCAACTGCAAAAGGCTTCTCAGCTTCTCCACCTTCTCAACCTTTCTCAACGGATATAATGGAAAAGATCGTTTTCTACATATTGGCGTTTGCCATGCTGTCCTTCAGCCTGATGTCGGTATTGAGCCAGCGTTTGCTGCGCTCCGCCGTCTATCTGTTCGGTATGCTGGCGTCTATCGCCGGCTTTTATTTCCTGATCGGCTATCATTTTTTGGGGGCGGTGCAGCTGACGGTGTACGCCGGTGGTATCGTGGTGCTGATCATCTTTTCGATCCTGCTAACCCATGAGATTGACTACAAGATGGAGCGGCCGTCGTGGCTGCGGGCCGGGGCTGCGGGCATAGTGTGTCTGGGCGGTGCGGCGATGATGTTGCACCTGCTGTCCACCAGTCCGTTTACGCGGGTGGAGGCACCCGAACGCAGCGACCTCAATACCTTGGGCGAGCTGCTGCTCACGCCCGGAGACGGAGGCTATCTGCTGCCGTTTGAATTGATCAGTATCCTGCTGCTGGCAGCCATGATTGGCGCCATTGTGATCGCCAAGCACCACCTCGCCGGCAACGAAAATCAAGAAAATAAGACGCTATGATACCCGGAGTCAGTTTGCTCGAAATCCTGACCGTTTCCACGCTGATGTTTTTTATCGGTGTGTACGGATTTGTTACGCGGAGAAATCTGATCACGATTTTGATGTCGCTGGAACTTGTCCTAAACGGTGCGGCGATCAACTTTGTGGCTTTTAACAAGTACCTGTATCCGGGGCAGCCGGCCGGGCAATTTTTCACGCTGTTTTTGATCGCCGTGGCTGCTGCCGAGGTAGCGCTGGCGATCGCGATTGTCATAAACCTCTACCGCCGTATTAAATCGGTGGAAGTGGAAAACGTAAATACACTTAAACACTAACACAGGATGGAAGGCTATAGCTATACGATTTGGATCGTCCTCCTGCCTTTTCTGGTCTTCCTGCTGACGGGGGTTTCGAGCCTTCGCATCCGGCCCCAGTTGGCCGGGTGGATTGGAACCGGCGGAATCCTGACTACGCTGGTGCTGAGCCTGTACACGGCAGCACAGTATTTTCTCGCCAGTGCACCACCGGAGGGCGGTTGGCCGACCGTGACGCCCCTCGATTTTACCTGGTTGAAATTCAGTGACACCTTACATGTACACATGGGTATCCTGCTGGATCCCATTTCCGTCATGATGCTGGTGGTTATTTCAGTGGTATCCTCGATGGTGCATATTTACAGCCTGGGATACATGAAAGGCGAGCACGGTTTTGCCCGCTACTACGCGTTTTTGTCGCTGTTTAGTTTTTCCATGTACGGCCTGGTGCTGGCAACCAACCTGTTCCAGATCTATTTCTTCTGGGAGCTGGTGGGTGTTTCATCCTACCTGCTGATCGGGTTTTATTACGACAGACCCTCTGCGGTGGCGGCGGCTAAAAAGGCCTTCATTGTGACCCGTTTTGCCGATTTCGGTTTTCTGGTTGGCATTCTGTTGCTCTCGTGGCACAGCGGCACGTTTGACTTTGCTGCGCTGACCAATCCGGACGGATCGGGCATTGCCGAAGCGGCTTCCGCTACGTTTATGGGGGCTTCGGTGCTGACGTGGGCGCTGGTACTCATTTTCATGGGCGGCGCGGGTAAGTCGGCCATGTTCCCGCTGCACATTTGGCTGCCGGATGCCATGGAAGGCCCGACACCGGTTTCGGCCTTGATCCACGCTGCTACGATGGTGGTTGCGGGAGTTTACCTGGTGGCGCGTTTGTTCCCGGTGTACCACATGTCGGACGGCCCTGCGCTGGACATAGTGGCCTGGACCGGCGCGTTTACCGCCTTGTTTGCCGCCGTGATTGCGATTACGCAGGAAGATATCAAACGGGTATTGGCCTATTCCACCATGTCGCAGATCGGATACATGATGATGGCGCTTGGGGTGTCCGGCTACGGCGCCGAAGCGGGGCTGGGCTTTACAGCTTCTATGTTCCATTTGTTTACCCACGCCATGTTCAAGGCCCTGCTCTTTTTGGGCGCCGGAGCGGTTATTCACGCCGTACACAGCAATATCATGAGCGACATGGGCGGTTTGCGGCGTTACCTGCCCCTGACGCACGGCACCTTCCTGGTGGCCTGCCTCGCCATTGCGGGTATTCCGCCGTTTGCCGGGTTTTTCTCCAAAGATGAAATTTTGACTGCGACCATGCACAAAAACCCGGTCCTGTACGGCGTAGCCCTGCTGGTGGCCGGTTTGACGGCATTGTATATGTTCCGGTTGTATTTCCGGATATTCTGGGGCGAGGATCGCCGGTATGAACACACCCCCCACGAAGCCCCGGCGGCTATGTGGGTTCCGCTGATGCTTCTGGCCGTACTGAGTACCGTTGGCGGATTTATTCCTTTTGGACATTTTGTTACGGCAGACCACCTGCCCGTAGGTTCGCACCTCGATCTCACCATCGCCCTTACGGCGGGCGGGATCAGTGTCGCCGGTATTCTGGCAGCGATGGCGTTGTATCGCAAGCCTTCCGCGCAGCCCGACCGCATTGCCGAAAGTCTGGGCGGCTTGTACCGCACCGTGTCGCGTAAGTTTTACATAGACGAACTCTATCAGGCAGTAACGAAAAAGGTGCTGTTCAAAGGTATTGCCTGGCCGGTGGCCTGGTTTGACCGGAATGTAGTGGATGCCTCTATGAATGGCATTGCCTGGCTGACGACCCGGGCTGCCCGGGCCATCAAAGGGATTCAATCGGGTCAGGTGCAACACTATGCCCTCAGTTTTGTGATGGGCACGGTAGCACTGGCTGCTTTATTCATTTATTGGTTGAAGCGATAAGCTATGAATATTTTACTCCTGATATTGATCATCCCCACCCTGACGATTCTGGCGCTTTTGTTCAGCAAGGGCAAAGAGCAGGCGCGGTTGGTGTCTGCCGCCGGCATGGGGCTGCAGTTTGTAGCGGCGTTTTACCTCCTGTTCGCCTTTTTGCAGGAACGGGCAGCCGGGAATACAGCAGACATGCTTTTTACCAGCAGCTACCTTTGGTTCACGCCCCTCAATATTCGGTTTGATCTGGGGGTTGACGGCGTTTCGGTAGCCCTGATCCTGCTGACGGCCATTGTATCACTTGCCGGCGTGTTTATTTCCTGGAAAATGGAAGACCTGGCCAAGGAATATTTTGTCTCTTTGATCGCTTTGGCAACCGGCGTATTCGGCTTTTTTGTGACACTGGACCTCTTCACCATGTTCCTTTTTTACGAATTAGCGGTGATTCCCATGTACCTGCTGATCGGGATTTGGGGCAGCGGCCCGAAGGAGTATTCAGCCATGAAACTCACCCTCATGCTGATGGGCGGTTCGGCCTTTTTGCTGGTTGGCCTGCTCGGACTGTATTTTAATTCGACGGGCGTTGAGGGGCAGCATACATTCAACTTGATGGAAATAGCCGCATCCGGTATCCCGGTAGAGGCACAGCGCCTGTTTTTCCCCCTGACGTTTGTCGGATTCGGGGTACTCGGCGCCATGTTCCCGTTCCATACCTGGTCGCCCGACGGCCACGCTTCTGCGCCTACAGCTGTTTCGATGTTGCACGCCGGTGTGTTGATGAAACTGGGCGGATACGGCTGCTACCGGGTAGCCGTTTTCCTGATGCCGCAGGCTGCCGGCGAAATGGCCTGGTTCTTTATTATTCTGACCGGTTTCAGTGTGATCTACGGCGCTTTTGGCGCGATCCGGCAAACGGACCTGAAATTCATCAATGCCTATTCCTCGGTCAGTCACTGTGGCCTGGTGTTGTTTGCCATTTTGATGCTGAACAAAACCGCCATGAACGGCGCGATCCTCCAGATGATTTCCCACGGGCTGATGACGGCGCTCTTTTTTGCGCTTATCGGCATGTTATACGAACGCACGCACACCCGGATCGTACAGGAAATGGGCGGTTTGATGAAAGTGCTGCCCTTTATTTCTGCCTGCTACGTGATTGCCGGTCTGGCGTCGCTGGGGCTGCCGGGGCTGAGTGGCTTCGTGGCGGAGATGAGTATTTTCTTCGGCGCATTCGAGCACGCGGACAGCTTTCACCGGGTGTGGACCATCCTGGCGGTGTCTGCCATTGTAGTCACGGCCGTGTATATCCTGCGCGTGGTGGGCGCCATGCTGATGGGGCCGATCACCAATCCGGAGTATGCCCATTTGCCGGCGGCGAGCTGGTATGAAAAAACAGGCGCTTTGCTGCTGCTCTTGCCCATTGCGGCGATTGGTATGGCGCCGCTCTGGTTATCTGAAATGATCCGATATAGTCTTGAACCCGTTATCCGGCAATTGGGGATGTAACGCCGATAAAGACCGTTTTTAATACTAAAGTACATGAACTGGGAACAACTTTTACTCATGCGCCATGAATTGCAGCTGCTGGCTGTGATTCTCATCGTCACCTGCGCCGAAATTTATTATACCGGACGGGACAAAAGCGGAATCGTTCAGATTTCCATTGCGTTATTCGGCCTTCATGTTCTGGCCGGGTGGTTGCCAATGGGAGAAGGCTCCTCGTTTGGGGGGATGTTTCGCACCCATTCGCTGATTCATTTTTTGAAAAACATACTCGATTTGGGCGTGTTGGTGGTGCTGCTGCAAACCGCCGGGTGGGTAAAAAAACAACTGGTCCCGGAGCAACGGGTCAGCGAATTTTACCTGCTGCTCTGGTCGTCGCTGCTGGGCATGTATTACATGATTTCTGCCGGTGACCTGCTGATGTTGTTTATCGGGCTGGAATTGTCCACACTACCAATCGCTGCGCTGGCGGCTTATGAAGTCACCCGGATGCGATCGGCCGAAGCGGGTATCAAGATGATCCTGAGCGCCGGGTTTGCTTCCGCGATCACCCTGATGGGTATCTCCTTGCTGTACGGCTCTACCGGCACGTTTTCGCTGGCAAGCCTGTCGCAGCAGCTGACCGGCGATAGCTTGCAAACCCTTGGCTTCCTCTTCTTTTTCTCCGGCATTGCGTTCAAAATATCCCTGGTGCCGTTTCACTTCTGGACGCCCGATGTGTACGAAGGGGCTCCAACGGGGGTGGCGGGCTACTTGTCCGTGGTTTCGAAGGGTGCAGCCGTCTTTATTTTGATGATTTTATTGCTGGGCTTCCTGCCCGCATTGTCCGATATCTGGACCAGCGCCCTGTATTTGCTGGCAGTGCTGACCATGACGATCGGCAACCTATTTGCCTTGCGGCAACAAAACCTGAAACGGTTCCTAGCTTTTTCGTCCATCGCACAGGCCGGTTTTATCCTGCTGGGTTTTTTATCCGGCGGACAGGATGGCCGGACCTCTATTATTTACTTTGTGCTGGTGTACATCTTTTCCAACCTGGCGGCCTTCGGCGTGGTGCATGCGGTTTCGGCGGCCACCGGCAAGGAGAACATGGACGATTACGAGGGCTTTTACCGAGTGAACCCGCGGCTGTCGTTAGTTATGCTGCTGGCGCTGTTTTCACTGGCCGGCATACCGCCGCTGGCCGGATTTTTCGGAAAATTCTTTCTGTTCATGTCGGCGGCGGCATCGGGGTACTACCTGTTGCTGCTGATTGCCGTGCTCAATGCCGTGATCAGCCTGTACTACTACCTGCTGATTGTGCGGGCGATGTTTTTGCGCAAGAGCGAAACACCCCTGCCGTATATTCAAAACGACAACTGGATGCGGGCCAGCCTGCTGATTTGTGTGGCGGGTATCGTGGTGTTGGGGGTATCGAGCGACGTATATGAGTATATTTTCGGGCTTTGTATCCGCTTGTAAATTTGAACAATTAAAAAAATTCACCGCAGAGACGCAGAGGCGCGGAGTATAAAAGGCTTTGTGTCCGCTTGTAAAATAAAAAATCAGGGATTATGCAATTAACAAGTGGCAAACACGAATTTGGAGACCTTGACGGACAAACGGTCACCTACGTTGAAAAGAATATAAACCGGGAACGGGCCGATTTTTTGAAAACATTGCTGGAGCACAACGGCATAGCCGTTATCGTGCAAGAGATTCCCGGCGCAACGGAAGACATCCCGACGACCTATACGGTAGCAACGCCGGACCTGGTCTTCAACCCGGTGGTATATGTGTACCAGCGTCGGCTGCGCACACTTGACGGCCGTAAAGTGACGCCGGCGTACTGGCGGCAGCAGACGGAAGCGACGAAGCCGGAGTATTGGGAAGTGGGGGAGTGAGATGGGGTGGAGGTTTCTGGTTAGACAGTTTCTGGTTTCTGGTTGGAAGGTTTGTCTCGTCCTAAAATAGCTTTACAGGTTGTTCTTGATTCCGGCTTTTATATACACGCCGGCGGGATAAAAGTGCCGGAGTTTAAATATTGTCCAAACTGTCATGTAAGTGCCGCGCCGAATAGTAATAGCCGGTATTAAAGATTAGATTTGCAGTCAACCAATTTCCGACTTAATCATGACACCAGCAGTTCATCGTTTTTACATTTCCATGCTGGTCAGCATTGGAATTTTAGTCACGCTGTACCTTTCTTATGTAGGATACTCCTACTACTCTACGAGTTTGGAGGAAAGGTTTTACCACCCGGATCATGCCTATTTCAAACCGAGTGGCATTTTTGGCCACGGGTTAGGGATCATTGGCACGCTGTTGATCCTTATCGGGGTTTTTTCTTACATCGCTCGGAAAAGGTACAAGTTCCTCGCACGCTTTGGCCGCTTGAAGTATTGGCTGGAGTTTCATATTTTTTTGTGCAGTGTGGGGCCCGTCATGGTATTGTTTCACACAGCGTTTAAGTTTGGCGGCATTGTTTCCATCAGTTTTTGGAGCATGGTGGCGGTGGTAGCGAGCGGGGTCATCGGCCGGTTTATTTACATTCAGATTCCGCGGACGATTGAGGGGAGAGCATTGAGCCTAAACGAGGTTAAAGCCATGAAAACCAATCTGGAAGAAATTTTGAAGGATACGTACCGCTTGCAGGAGTCGAGCTACAATGCTATTTTGGAATCCACGACCGTAACCGCCGGGGAGTCCGGAGGAAACCTGTTGACGGGCATGGTTAGCAAGTATTTTGAAGACAAAAAATCAATTCGGAGGGTAAAAAAAATCCTTCGAGACAACAATCTCCCAAAAAACCACGTGCTTAAAGTAGCACAGTTTGTCCAAAGCGAAATTTCGTTGAACAACCGGATTGAGCGGCTGCATACCATGCAAAACCTTTTCAAGTATTGGCATGTAGCGCATTTACCGTTTGCCCTTATTATGTTGATTATCATGGTTGTTCACGTAGTAATCACACTTGCTTTCGGCTACCGATGGATTTTTTAATCAGATCTGATGTTTTTCGAACAAATTGTAATCTACGCATTTGTTCTGCTGTTTTGCGCTGTTATTGTTTTTGTTTACCTGAGAAAATTAAAAAAAGCCTCACGGGAAGTAGAAGCTAAAATTGAAAAAGCAAAACAGGAGGGGCTGCACGAACCGGTGTCACTTCACCCGGTTATCGATTTAGATACCTGTATCAAAAGCGGCGCCTGCGTGGCTGTCTGTCCGGAAAAGGATATTTTAGGGATTGTGAATGGCCGGGCAACTTTAATTAACGCATCTCATTGTGTGGGTCACGGGGCCTGTTTTCACAATTGCCCGGTGGAAGCCATAACCCTTGTTATTGGAACGGAAAAAAGAGGGGTTGATCTGCCGCATGTCAACCAGGAATTCGAGACTAATATGCCAGGCATTTACATTGCTGGCGAACTGGGGGGTATGGGTCTGATTAAAAATAGTGTGGAGCAAGGCCAGGCTGCGGTAGAGAACATCGTTCGGGCAGGCATAAATAAAAATGCCTCTACGTATGATCTCATTATCATCGGCGCCGGGCCTGCAGGTATTTCCGCTTCCCTGATGGCAAAAAAACATGGTCTCAACTTCCTGACGCTCGATCAGGATACGTTGGGCGGTACCGTTTTTTCATTCCCGCGTTCCAAAATTGTGATGACCTCGCCGATGGACTTGCCCCTACACGGGAAAGTTAAACTGTTTGATACCAGCAAGACGGAATTGCTCCAATTGTGGCAAACAGTGTTGTCACAAAACAATATTCAAATAACAGAAAATACGAAGGTAGAGAGTATTGTCCCGGAGGGGACCCATTTCAAGGTGGTCACCAACAAAGGAGATTCATTCAATACTCAAAAAGTGCTGCTGGCTATCGGCCGGCGCGGCACACCGCGCAAACTGGGCATTCCAGGGGAAACCCTTGAGAAAGTGGCTTACCGGTTGTTGGAACCGGAAAATATCAGCGGGAAAAAGGTGATTGTTGTCGGTGGCGGAGATTCCGCAATTGAAGCAGCACTTTCTCTGGCAGAACAGAACAACGTTGTCATTTCATACCGGAGTGAGGCGTTCGGCAGATTGAAACCCAAAAATCGGGAGAAACTGACGGAAGCTATTAACAAAGGTATTTTGAATGTAAAGTATAAGTCTAATCTGGTAAAACTGGAGCCCGAAAACGCTGTAATGGCAACAGCGGATGAGGGGCAACTGGTTTTGGAAAATGACCTGGTTTACATTTTTGCCGGAGGCGAATTGCCAACAGAGTTTTTGCAAAAAGCAGGGGTGGAAATCACCAAACGATTTGGATATACCATGAAAAAACACCGCAAATAAGGCACCTTGTAATACAACCGCAATTGAACTGCAGAAATATACATATCGCCATCATCTTCATCTTTTTTGTTCTAAAGGTGGGAGCGCAAATTTCGCCCGGAGATTTGACGAAGGCGCATGCTGATTTGGAAGGTGTATTCAACTGTACGAAATGCCATGATTTGGGAAATAAGGTTTCTAATGAAAAATGCCTGAACTGCCATAAAGAAATAAAAACCAGAATGGATCGCGGGTCGGGTTATCATGCCTCGAAAGACGTCAAAGGGAAGGATTGTACCGTATGTCATAGCGACCACCACGGCCGAAATTTTGATATCATCCGTTTTGATAAAAACAAATTCAACCATACCCTGGCCGGTTACGAGTTGACCGGGGCGCACAAACCCATTGATTGCCGCCAATGCCATAAACCCGATTTTGTAGAAGACCGGGAGATGAAAAAAAGAAGCAAAACCTTTCTGGGTGTAAGCCGGAGTTGCAATACCTGCCATGAGGACTCCCACCAAAAAACACTGGGCACTGATTGTGCAAAATGCCATTCCACAACAGCGTTTTCCCCGGCTACAAAATTTGACCACAATAAGGCAGACTTTGCGTTGTTGGGAAAACACAAAACTGTTGCGTGCCTCGAATGTCACAAAAAAGAACCGCGCAACGGTAAGGCCTTCCAGCAATTTACCGGAATTCCATTCAGTAATTGCAATAGTTGTCATAAGGACCCGCATGATTCTCACCTGGGAACAAACTGCAAACAGTGCCATTTGGAAGAGGCATTCTCCGCGTTAGGTGGCATGAAAAAATTCAACCACAGCGAAACCCATTTCCCGCTGAAAGGAAAACACAAACTGGTGGACTGTGCCGGATGTCATAATATGAATGCCTCCCCGGTAACCATTTTTCAAGACCGCCTTGGTGTGCCAACCAATGATTGTGTGCGCTGCCATAAAGATGTGCATGAGAATAAATTTGGGAGCAATTGTGCGGAGTGCCATAATGAGAACTCCTTCCGGGCCACTTCCGGTTCTATGAAAGAATTTAACCACAGTCGAACGGCATTCGCGCTGGAAGGGAAGCATATGACTGTGGACTGTAAGAAATGCCACACCAAGGGCAGTTTTACGGATCCGTTGCCACACTTAACCTGTGATGCCTGCCATAAGGATTACCATGAAGGACAACTTGCTTCGATACTGGGGTTAAGTCCGGATTGTTCCAAGTGTCACACGGTAAATGGTTTTACGAATAGCCTATACACCATCGCCGACCACAATAAGGCCAAATTCCCGTTGAAAGGCGCGCACCTTGCTACGCCGTGTGTTGACTGTCACAAACCGGATACAAAAAAGTGGCAATTCAGGAATATCGGGGAGCGCTGTGTGGATTGTCATACGGATGTTCATGACGGGTTTATAGACAAAAAATACTATCCCAATCAGTCTTGCGAGAGTTGCCATGTCAATGATAACTGGCAGGAGAATCATTTCGATCATAAACTAACCAAATTCAAATTATTAGGCGCCCATGCAAATCAACCGTGTATGGCTTGTCATGGTAAAAAAGACGATGCGGGCAAGCTTCCCCAGCGGTATCAACAATTTGCAAATACTTCAACCACCTGTACTGCTTGTCATAAAAACGTGCATGGCCAGCAATTTGAGAAAGAGGGTGTTACGGATTGTGTGCGATGTCATGCATTTAATAATTGGGATGCAGTCAAATTTGATCACAACAAATCGGCTTTTAAGTTAGATGGAAAACATGCCAAGGTGGCTTGTGCCAGTTGTCACAAAGCAACAGAAATGAACGGCGAACTTGTTGTTCAATATAAAATGAAAAGTTTCAAATGTATAGACTGTCATCTGTAATATTATTTTTAGGGCTGACTGTCAATCTGTTTTCACAGTTCCCTCACGGTGCACAATTCAAAATCAATTGTGCCGACTGCCACACGTCTGCCGGCTGGGATATACCGTTTAATACATGGGATCGTACCGGCCCTGTATTCTCCAAAACAACAGGCTGGGAGATCGGCTCGGATACCTCCCGATTCAGTCATACTAAAACAAATTTTCCGCTTACCGGTCAGCACGTCCGGGTGGATTGCAGAGCCTGCCATGAAAGTATGGTCTTTTCGGATGCAAATACCGACTGTGTTTCCTGTCACATTGATATGCACAATGGAACGGTTGGAAAGGATTGTGCGAGGTGCCATAATACAGAGAACTGGCTGGTGGATTATATTCCAGAACTACACCATGATAATGGTTTCCCCCTTGTTGGAGCACATGCTGTTGCAGCGTGTGTGGATTGCCATAAATCTGAAACCGGCTTGCAATTCGAGCGCATTGGAAATGATTGTATCAATTGCCACCGTGCGGAATTTACGGCCACCACTACCCCCAATCACCTGGGAGCCGGCTTTTCCACCAATTGTGCGGAATGCCATGATCCGAACGGTTATGACTGGAAGACGGACAAGGTAAATCATGATTTTTTTCCGCTGACCAAGGGACACAATATTGCGGATTGCGCCAGATGTCATACTAGCCCGTACTACTCCAATACACCATCTGATTGCATATCTTGTCATAAAAACGATTATGAAAATGCGGTCACTCCAAACCACAAGACTTCCAATTTTTCTCAAAATTGTATCGAGTGTCACACGACAGATTTGGACTGGATGCCTGCAAGATACACGCAGCACGATGCAGATTATTTCCCTATATACAGTGGATCACACAAAGGAGAATGGGATCAATGCCTTGACTGCCACACAAATCCATCAAATTATGCCGAATTTACTTGTATAACTTGTCATAAAAGTTCGGAAACGAATAATGATCACAATGGCGTGAATGGGTACTCTTACAACAGCTCAGCTTGTCTTGCCTGTCACCCAACCGGTAGTGAAGATGATGGATTTGATCATGGAAAAACTGGTTTTCCATTGACAGGCGCGCATTTGACAACAGCATGTATAGAATGTCATGCATCGGGGTATGCCGGTACGCCGACGAATTGCGCGAGTTGTCATACGCCGGATTACAACCAAAGTTCCAATCCGAACCACGTCACCTTAGCTATTCCAACGAACTGTGCGTCGTGCCATACCACTGTTGGGTGGCAGCCGGCCACTTTTGGCATCCACAATAATTATTACCCGTTGAAAGGAGCGCACGCAAGTATTGCCAATGATTGTGCTGCATGCCACCATGGTAACTACAATAACACCCCGAATACCTGTGCTGGTTGCCATATTAGCGATTACAATCAAACCAATAACCCGAACCATAAAACAGCACAATTCCCGACAGATTGTGCCAGTTGCCATAGTGAAACAGCCTGGGAACCGGCAACTTTTGACCATGATAACATGTATTTTCCAATTTATAGTGGTAAACACAAAGGAGAATGGGATAAATGTGTAGACTGCCATACAACGCCAGGAAATTATTCCGCGTACAGTTGTACGGTTTGCCATACCAATCCGGGGACAAATAATGATCACCAGGGAGTAAACGGTTATTCTTATTCAAGTCCGGCTTGTTTTTCGTGTCATCCAAAAGGAAATTGAGATGAAATGTATAAATTACTGTCAATACTAATCGTTCTTGGACTGACAGTTAACCTGTTTTCGCAGTCCCCACACGGCGCTCAATTCAAGGTGAATTGTGCCGACTGCCACACGTCTGCCGGTTGGGAAATACCTTTTAATGCATGGGATCGTACCGGTCCTGTGTTCTCCAAAACAACAGGCTGGCAGATCGGCTCGGATACTTCCCGATTCAGCCATGCCAAAACCAGTTTTCCGCTTACAGGACAACACATCCGGGTAGATTGCAGGGTTTGCCATGAGAGTCTGGTTTTTTCAGATGCGAATTCCGATTGTGTTTCTTGCCACACGGATATGCACAGCGGAACGGTCGGAAAAGACTGTGCCAGATGCCACAGTACAGAGCACTGGCTGGTGGACAATATTACTGAACTTCACCACGACAACGGCTTTCCTCTTGTTGGCGCCCACGCTCTTGCCACCTGTACGGACTGTCATAAATCCGAAACTGGTTTGCAGTTTGACCGTATCGGAAATGATTGTATCAATTGTCACCGCAGCGATTTTGCCGCCACGACCAATCCTAACCACCAAGCCGCCGGTTTTTCCACGAATTGTGCGGAGTGCCATGATATCACCCGTTTCGACTGGAAAACGGATAAGGTTCAGCACGATTTTTTCCCGTTAACCAAGGGACACGACATTGCAGATTGTGCCAAGTGCCATACAAACGGGAATTATTCAAATACACCTTCTGATTGTATATCCTGCCATAAAAATGATTTTGAGGCTACGGTGAATCCGAAGCACCAGGTTGCCAATTTTTCGCAAAATTGTACCGATTGCCATACCACAGATATTAATTGGATGCCGGCGAAATACAGCCAGCATGATGCAGACTATTTCCCGATTTACAGTGGTAAACACCAGGGGACGTGGAATCTGTGTCAGGATTGTCATACAAATCCGTCAAATTTCGCGGAGTTTACCTGTACGACCTGCCATGTGAATCCGGAAACAAATAATCAACACACTGGGGTGAATGGCTATTCGTACAATAGCCCTGCATGTCTTGCCTGTCACCCAACAGGGAATGTCAACGATGTTTTTGATCATAGCAAGACGCAATTCCCGTTGACCGGTGCGCACTTGTCGGCTGCCTGCCTCGATTGTCATGCTTCCGGGTATGCCGGAACGCCAACGAATTGTGCGAGTTGCCATACGCCGGATTACAACCAAAGTGTCAACCCGAACCATACCGTGCTTGCCATACCCACGGACTGCGCGAGTTGTCATACGACGGCGGGTTGGGAGCCGGCTACTTTTGGGGTTCACAACAATTATTATCCGCTGAACGGGGCACATGCCGCCATTTCGAATGATTGCGCCGCTTGCCACAACGGGAACTACACCAATACGCCAAATACCTGTGCAGGCTGCCACACGCCGGATTACAACCAGACAACCAACCCTGATCACGCCGCTCAACAGTTTCCCACGGACTGCGCCAGTTGCCACACCGAAACGGCCTGGACGCCCACTACACTTGACCACAATAGTTTTTATCCGCTAAACGGCGCACATGCCGCCATTTCGAATGATTGCGCCGCTTGCCACAACGGGAACTACACCAATACGCCAAATACCTGTGCAGGCTGCCACACGCCCGATTACAACCAGACAACCAACCCGAACCACGCCGCCCAACAGTTTCCCACGGACTGCGCCACTTGCCACAGCGAGACTGCGTGGGTGCCCTCTACTTTTGATCACAATAGTTTTTATCCGCTGACGGGTGCGCATGCTGCCATTTCGAATGACTGCAATGCCTGCCACAACGGGAACTATACGAACACGCCAAATACCTGCGCAGGCTGCCACACGCCGGATTACAATCAAAGCTTGAATCCAAACCACGTTGCGCTTGCAATACCCACCGATTGTGCGACTTGTCACACTACAACCGGTTGGGAGCCGGCTACATTTTCGATTCACAACAATTACTATCCGTTGAACGGGGCGCATGCTCTGATTGCGAATGATTGCGCCGCTTGTCACAACGGGAACTACACCAATACGCCAAATACCTGCGCAGACTGCCACACGCCGGACTACAACCAGACAACCAGCCTGAACCACGTCGCCCAACAGTTTCCCACAAACTGCGCCACTTGCCACAGCGAGACTGCCTGGATACCCTCTACATTTGACCACAATAGTTTCTATCCACTGACGGGTGCGCATGCTGCCATTTCGAGTGACTGTAATGTCTGCCACAACGGGAATTACACCAACACACCGAATACTTGCGCAGGCTGCCACACGCCGGACTACAACCAGAGTACCAATCCGAACCACGTTGCACTTGCGATACCGACGGACTGTGCATCTTGCCACACTACTGCTGGGTGGGAGCCGGCCACATTTGCGATGCATAACAATTATTACCCGTTGAACGGGGCGCATGCTGCTATTGCGAATGATTGCGCCGCCTGCCATAACGGGAACTATAATAGTACGCCAAACACCTGCGCAGGATGCCATATTGGTGACTACAACCAAACGAACAACCCCAACCATGCTGCAGCACAGTTTCCAACGGACTGCGCCAGTTGCCACAGCGAGACCGCCTGGATGCCCGCTACATTTGATCATGACGTAAAATATTTCCCGATTTACAGTGGTAAACACCAAGGGGAATGGAATCAATGCCTCGACTGCCATACCAATCCGTCAAACTTTGCGGAGGTTACTTGTACCAGTTGCCATACCAATCCGGAAACAAATAATCAACACAACGGGGTTAATGGATATACATACAACAGTCCTGCTTGTCTTGCCTGCCATCCGACAGGGGACGCAAGCAATTCATTTGACCACAGCAACACCAATTTTCCGTTGACAGGCGCCCACCTGACTGTAGATTGTATTGATTGCCACGTTTCTGGATATGCGGGCACTCCCAAGGAGTGTGCCAGCTGCCACACGCCGAACTACAACCAAAGCACGAATCCGAACCACTTGGCCCTGGCCATACCGACAGATTGCGCATCCTGTCACACCACAACCGGTTGGGAGCCGGCTACGTTTTCGATTCACAATAATTACTACCAGCTGAACGGCGCGCATGCGGTCATCGCGAATGATTGTGCCGCTTGCCACAACGGGAACTACAACAACACGCCGAATACTTGCGCGGGTTG
>JBGSKO010000131.1:0-50116 GCA_041741155.1 Saprospiraceae bacterium
CGACGGGAATTATGCGTAGCCGAGGATCGGCGGTAGGAACCTCGCCGACGGTATATAATATCTTACTTTTTCAACGGCCAATCTATCCCGATGCCCAAAACGCAGTTCGGATCAAACTCCGTCTTACGCGGCATAGCGCCGGCGAAATAAAGGCGCTTCCCAATGATTGCCGCATGATTAATCTTGTCGAAAAAACCGATATTCCACCATGGCTGAATATAAACCCCGTTTTCGCCAAAAGACTTGTCTGCCATCAGCCCCTTGTCTCTAAGTGCCATGTAATAATTTTCAATACTTTTTTCGCCTGTGCATCCGTACAGCAGCACTTCGCCGCCCTTGAGCAAAAGTAATCCTATTACATGCTCCCGATAAGGCTGCTTCCCAATATTAAAAACTTGTAGGTTACACTCCCGTAAATGCCTTGGTACGGGTAGGGACGGATCTACCTCAAGCAAGAATACATCCGTACTATCTCCATAATTGCAGCCGCCAGTCAGGAGCATCCGGCCTTCAGGTGTGAATACCATATCGCGGATTAGGTACGACTCCGACGTTTCCTCAAAAATGCGCGTACCCTGATCGGCAAACGAAGAATCCAACTGACCGTTCGGTAAAAAACGACGAAGCATAACGACATACTTATACCCCGTTTGTGATACTCTCCTTGACCCCGCTACCAATATGTTACCCTTTTCGTCGCTTGCCAAACCGGGCACGAACTCGTCGTTTTCCACCGGTATCCGCACTTCACCGAATGTTCCGAAGCTACTATCGCGATGACCTTCCGGCAGCAATTGGTACATAAAAAATTCGTGCCCGCCATCCGGTCTTGTTTTTTGGTAACCGGAAACCAGTATCTTTCCATCCGGTAGTGCCAGCATACACCCCAAGCGTAGTTCTGTTTCGGCAGCATAGCCCATATCGAAATATACCATCCCATCCTCTCCCAAGCGTGTATCCCAAGCGCCATCCGGTAAATGACGCCCGACCAGAAATCCCTTGCGTAATTGCCGTTGGAAATAGCCCATAGTGAGTATTCTATCGTCTGGCAACACTTTCATCGTGATGATACCGGCAGTTTTGTCCCCGATTCTTCGAAACACCTGTCCATTTTTTCCAAAAGAACTGTCCAGTTGTCCATCCGGCAGGTAACGCCACAGCGCGTACTCATCCGTGTTGTATCCTTCGTACGTCCGATATATATTCCTGTCCGAGCCGGCAATCAAAATGCGCTCCTTACTGTCGCCGGCAACCTGGGAGCCACCGGCAAATCCTGGTACTGGAGCGGGGAAATCGAATACTACATGGTGCTGCCCGGTGGCGTATCCGGTGAATATCAGGAATAACAATCCCGGAAGAAAGGTGCTTAACTTGGTATGCATGCGTATATTCAATTTGTACATCGGATAGTGTGCCGCAAATTATAAAAATCCTGTGCCAGCTTGGGGTAGTTGACCACATTACATTTCAATACCAGTTGAACGGCGCTTTGTTCATTTATTTCAACGAAGACTTCCTGATGCCGTCTCATATCATTATATAAAGCGTTGATATTCTTGCCGGTTTCGGACAGGATATCATCGTACAGGAAGGGCGCCACGATATTACCCTGCACGTCCAGCAAGCCGTATCGATTGTTCTTTTTGGCCGCCAGCACACGGCCTGATACGAAGCGCAGTTGTTCGTACTCCGCTGGGATGATCGTATTTCCGAGGCTGTCTATCAGCCCCTCCTTTCTTCGATCGCTCAGTTTGTAATAGGGGGCGTACAGGCTGGTAATGATGGGCTCTCCGGGAAACACCTTGACCTGTTTGAAATCTTTGTTAAATAATACTCGTGAAGAACTGTTATTCTCTCTCAAGAGCGCCATGGCGCCTGCATCCCCGTTGCGATCCAGCAATTGTATGCTTTGATAAATGATAGGGACTACTTGATTACCTTTTGCATCAAACACTCCAAACAGATCGCCTGCATTTGGCTGGGCCTGGTTCGGTCGTCTGCAAAGTTGGCATGGATTGGAATTAGTTGAATTACCGGGCGGGCAATCAAAGATAAATCGTCAAAAGCACCACCCGAAGTTTTAACACGCTATAGTTGCGTTTAAACTCCGATGGCTCCACGGAACATCGGCGAGCGTTTGGAACCTGAACGTCGGCGAGGTTCCAAACCTCGCCGACGTTGTTTGTGCACTTACCGGTTCAACAAATCCTGATCATACTGCTGGATTTGAAAACCCATCTGCTGTGCGCGCTGGTAATCTTGCTGGGCAGCGCCCTTGTTGCCCAATATGGCGTGTACCCGACCGCGTTCCAGGTAGGCGATGCCGAGATTGGGGTCCAGCTGGAGGGAGCGGTTCAGGTCGGACAGCGCTTCCTGGGGAGCGCTTAATGTGCGGCGCAACATGCCCCGTTCGTACCAGATATTGGCAGCGTAAGGGTCTATTTTCAGGTATTCCGTATAGTCATTGATCGTTAGCTCGTATTGCCGGAGGTTGAAATACACCAGCGAGCGGTTCAGGTAGCCGTTTTTATTGGTCGGCTCGGTCTTGACTCCTTCGTTCAAATCCACCAGTGCTTCTTGCAGGTTGCCCAGGGATGCTTTGGCGGCGCCCCGGTTGATCAACATTTCGGCTTTGGTTTTGGATTTCAGGTTGGTCTTGCTCAATCCTTCGTTAAAATCAGCAATGGCTTTTTGCGTTAGCTCGGCTTCCCGGCCTTTGTACTTGCCGCTCATAGCCATGTCAAAGTGGGTTTTGCCCCGGCTGTTGTGCAGCTCTGCGTTTTTGGGCTCAATGGAAATAGCCTTGGAATAGTCCTGAAGCGCCGCCTCGTAGTTGCCTTCCTGGTTGCGCAAGTACTGTCCGCGGTTCCAGTAGGGCAGGGAGTTTTTGTCGCTTTCGTATTTCATGACATGTGTCCACAGCGTGGCGCCGTTTTTCCAGATGCCGATCTGGCGCACCGTCCAGATGGCAAAAATGGCAAAAACGATACCAGCCACAATGTTCAGGTTGCTGCGCATCTTCGGGTTTTCGGTGGTGTAGGTGTGGTACAACCAGCCGGCAATGGCGAAGAATCCGAAGTAGGGGACGTAGGTAAAACGGTCGGCCAAATAGCCCTGGCCCGCACCCAGTACCTGCAAGAGGAACATGACATTGAAGAAGAAAAACAGCGTGCCAAACACCCACATGCGCTTGTCTTGCTTCCAAAAACGGTAGATGCCGTACCAGATGCCGAAAAACACAATAGGCGACAAATACACCCAGATTGGCAGCGGCTTGGGGTAGGGGTACAGGGGCGACATCGGGTGCGGGATGAATAACTTGAACAGGTACACGCAGAACGAGTATGCCCCGATGCACAGGCGGTCCAGAATATTGAAGTTCGTGATCTCGTCCTCCGTGGATCCTGCCTGTTTCAGGGTGTAGAGGTTGATCAAACCAAAAGTCATCGAGACCAGCCAGAAGGGCGTTTTTTCCCAGATTAGTTTGAAGTTGATCGGGCGGCGGAACCAGTAGTCCAGCGCGAGCATGGAGAGCGGCAGCGTCACCGCCTGCACCTTGGAAAAACCCGACAGGATGGCCAGCACGAGCATGCCGATATACAGGGTCGTTCGTTTGCCGTTGTCCTCGGTTTTGATCCAGCGCACATAATACATGAGGGCGGCGAAGAAAAACACGGCGAACAGCACGTCTTTGCGCTCGGTAGCCCAGGCGACCGATTCCACCCGCATAGGGTGTATGCCGAACAACAAGCCCCCGATAAAGGCTCCACCCACTCCTATTCCGAGGTGCAGCAAGAGCCGCATGGCAAAAAAGAGGGTGAGCAGGTGCAGGATCAGGTTGTCGAAGTGGATGAGCGTGGTGTTGATTTCGCCCGTGACCATTTTTTCCAGGTAAAAAGTGAAAATGGGCAGCGGGTTGTAGTTGCCGATGACGGCGCCTTTTTCGATATCAAAAATGTTGCGCAGGCTTTCACCGTCTATGCGCATCAGGTTCGGGTTCTCGGTGATGTTCGGGTCGTCGTCCCAGTTTACGAGTTTGTTGGACAGGGAGGGCAGGTAGCACGCGCCCGTGATAGCCATAGCGATAAGCGCCCAGCGCAGCCACCCGGCGGGTTCCCAGCGGCTGCCGGCTGCGGTTTGTAGCCTGGCGGCCTTCGCCGGATTGCTTGCTTGTGGTTGTGTCTTGGGTTGCGGACGGTTGGGTACGTTCTTTTTTGCCATGCTTGACGAGGTATGCTGTGTTTGAGCGGCAAAAATAGCATTTTTCGGTACCGAAACCCCGCTATTGTCGGCCCCTCAGGAACCTGACTTTTAAAAAAAATTGTCCGGCCGGTGTCGGTAGAGAAATGCGACTTTTATGGCGATTCATTTTACCAATCGAATCAATCGAATCAATCGAATCAATCGAATCAATCGATCAATGTCCAAATCAACTCTTTTCCTGTTCCTGCTGGCCCTGCTCGGTACCGTTGCCCGAGCACAGGCCCCCGACACCGACTCGCTCTGGATTGAAGCGGGTAACCTGCGTATTTGCCTGCGTGCCGACGGCAGTTTGTATTCCGGCGCACCCGGCGGGGCCGTGCAATACCGCCATGTTTTGCCCGACGGGCAGGAAAAATGGGTGAAAGTGGTACAGGATGCGGGAATGTGGTTCGGTGGGATAACCAACAGTGGAGCGCTGGCGCTGGCCGCCCAACAATTCGAGCCGCGGGCCACGGACTTCCGGGCAGGCATAGCCGGTGTACCCGGCTCGGGAAAAATATGGGGCGTCACCCGCGACCAGGTCGAACAACACGCAGTGGACTACTCCGACAACGCGATCATTGACCAGCCCATCGAGGCCATTTTTGCATGGCCCGGGCAGGGAAACCGGTTTTTCAAGCAGTACAATGGATTTGCGCTGCCGGATACCTTTCAATTGTCTGCCGGATTTGAGGATCGAAATGGAAATGGCCTATACGAGCCGGATAAGGGTGATTATCCACAATGTCTCGATAAAAGTGGCAACTTCGAAGTGTTGCCAAGCCAACTGTATTGCTTTACCTTTTATTCCGATGGCGTCGGAGCTCCCAATACGTCCAATATTATCCAGCCCATTCAAGCGCTTGGCGACTTGTTCCTGTTGGATTGTTCGGCAAGTGCAATCTTTGAAAATGGCTTTTTTATGTCCTTAAAATGGCAAAATACCGGCATGGAAGTCTTGGACTCGTGCATGGTTGGGTTGTACCTGAATCCTGATATCGGAAACCCCAATGACGACTACCACGGCAGCAGGTGGGACTCTTACTTCGCCTACAATGGCGCGGCCGTGGATTCAGGTGGGTTTGAAGAGCAGGCGTCTTTACTGATGGTGAGCGCTATTCGCTTCCCAACGGATGACCAAGGGTATATCTCGGAGGCGCATTTTATCCCCATCGGGCCGTCTAATAGCAATCTGCCTGCAGCTATGATCGCTCCCACTGATCCTGCCCAATTCTATAATTATCTCACTGGTCGTTGGCGCGACGGCTCGCCGATTACCGTCGGCGGGATGGGTTATGACCCTACCAGTATCAACGTAACGATGCGGGCCTTTGATGGGAACCCCTACACGCCGGGTAACTGGACGGAAGTAAATTCCAATAACCCGCCCGGAGACCGGCGAGGGCTGCTTTCCTGGAATTATCAACGTTTCAACCCGCAAGAAATCAATCGAGTGAGTTTTATGGCTGTTGTTTATCCCAACACCACTGAACCGCTGCAGGAATGGTTTCAAAGTATTGTCGTTGAGAAAAATTTAGTGCAAGAGGCCTTTTATCATGGCCACAGTCCGTATTCATCAGCATGCGGGGAATATCCCGAATTCCCCTTCCCCCGTCTCCTGCTCCGCACCTTCCCCAACCCTGTCTCCGACATTCTGTACATTCAGGTGGAAGGCGGGTGGCCAACTCATATCCGTCTGTACGATGCCTATAAACGGGTCGTAGAGGAAATTCAGTTTCCGGCAGACAACTGGTGGAATAACCCGCTTCTGTTGCCGGTGCGGCACTTGCCCTCGGGGGTGTACTACCTCGAGGCCGGCTCCCGGAATAGCAATGGCACCGCAGTACAGAAGGTGATTATCCTTCATTAAAGGTAACTACTTAGGCATGGGGCGCTGCCCCATGCCTAAGTAGTTACCTTTAAAGCATACTTTTTGTCAAAAAACGCGATAAACGATGTTGCAAAACTACCTGACCATCTCCCCGGAAGTCCGCGCAGCCCTCGACGAGGGGCGCCCTGTTGTAGCGCTGGAGAGTACCATAATTGCCCATGGTATGCCCTATCCCAAAAACATGGAAACGGCCCTGCGGGTGGAGCAAACGATCCGATCGGCCGGCGCCGTACCCGCTACCTGCGCCATTCTGGACGGCCGGCTCCGGGCCGGACTGGCGCCCGACGAGATCGAGCGGATCGCCCGGGCGGGTGCTGCCATCCCCAAGACCAGCCGACGGGATATTCCGTATCTCCTCAGCCAGGGGCTGAGCGGGGCCACTACGGTGGCTTCCACCATGATCGTGGCGCACCTCGCCGGGCTGCGTCTGTTTGCTACCGGCGGCATCGGGGGCGTACACCGCGGGGCTGCTGCGAGTATGGATATTTCGGCGGATTTGCAGGAACTGGCCGGTACGCCGGTGGCCGTCGTGTGCGCCGGCGCCAAAAGTATCCTCGATCTCGGCCTGACCCTCGAATACCTCGAAACCTTCGGGGTGCCGGTGCTGGGCTACCAAACGGACGAGCTTCCCGCGTTTTACACCCCCAAAAGCGGCTTCAAGGTGGACTACCGTATGGAAACCCCGGATGCCATCGCCCGGCTGCTGCACGTCAAATGGGGGATCTGCATGCAGGGTGGGGTAGTGATCGCCAACCCCGTGCCTGCCAAGTACGCGCTGGATGCCGCTGTCATGGAAAAAGCCATCGCCGATGCCCTGGCCGATGCCGAAAAACTTCAGGTCAAAGGCAAAGCGATCACGCCCTTTTTGCTCGCACGTATCGAACAACTGACCGGCGGAGAAAGCCTGGAGGCCAATATCGAATTGGTGTGCAACAACGCCCGACTGGCCGCAGAAATCGCCCGGGCATACTCAGCGGTGGGGGTTTCTGGTTAGAAGGTTTCTGGTTAGAAGGTTTCTGGTTGGAGGGAATCATTCTGACCATAAAAAAAGCCCCCCAGCGACATTTCGCGGAGAGGCCAATCCCAAAAACCAATTGTTAAAGACAATTTATCTTGAATGCAGCGCACCATTGACAATCCGCTGCCATAATTATTAATTAACGCTCCAACCAGAAACTTTCAAACCCTCTAACCAGAAACCCTCTAACCTCACTGCCCCTGCTGGTACAAATTCGTGTTCTCCAGCGGTACGCGCGGCTTTTTGCGTATGAAACTGTACGCCGCCGTGAACTCATGCGAGCCGGTGCTGTACTGCTGGAACGGTCCGAAGGATACGTCGTAGGTATAGAACAGGTTGAAGCTGTTGTAGCGGGATCCGATCATAAAGGCCATCGAGCCGCCGGAGTTGGGGCGATAGGTCAGGCCTGCAATGAGTTTGTCTTCCAGGAACCGGCCCTGTACGTTCAGGTCCACCTGAAAAGGCACATCGCGCACGTTGCGGATAGCGATGGAAGGCACCAGTTTGAAGTTGTGTTGCGGAATATCCACAGTGGTTCCCAGTTGGACAATGTAGTACTGAATGCCGGAACCGCTTTCGGTGCGCGGGTCGTCGAGCGGAATCTCGTCGAGGCGGGCGCGGATAGCGGATGGCAGCACGAGGCTGGCAAATACTTTGTCGTCGAACAGCGCATGTACGCCAAACGATGAAGTGAACAGACGCTGGCCGTCCACGGCGCCTTCCAGTACGCCGTCGCCCGGATCCACGATCGGGTTGTTCAGCACATCGCTCGAAATACGGCGGCGGAGAAACTCTGTGGTCAGGCCCAAACCGATTTTAGCGCGCTGCACCTGAAAACGGAACGAGTAGATACCCTGTACACGGGTGACGTTCTGCGCGCCGATTTTTTCCGAATAAAGACTGCCGCCCAAACCAAGTTTATCCCCTACCGGTCCATTGTACAAAAACGTGTAGGTCTGCGGTGCGCCGGGAAAACCCGACCATGAACTGCGCGCATTGGCCAAAAACAAATAGGAGTTATCAAAACCGGCAACACCGGGGTTAATCAGGTTGGGGAACACTTGATACTGGGAGTAAATGGCGTGTTCCTGTGCCGTAGCAGCCAATGTAAACAGGCCAAACAGAAGGGTATAGAGTACCTTTTTCATAATTAAAATCGATAGGAGGGATGATAGTGATAAAATCGGTGGGTTATCGGAGGAGGTTGATGTATCCTTTCACTTGACGGTCCAGGTTGTCGTCGTCCACAAACTTGAGCACGAAGAAATAGACGCCGTCGGGCAACAGTTGTCCACCGGGAGTGAGGCCTTCCCAACGGTTGCTGCCGTTGTTGTAGCCGGTGGTTTGATAAACGAGCTGGCCCCAGCGGTTGTACACCTCGAAGGTATTGTTCGGGTAATCCTCGATGCAGGTGATGAGCGTGTAGTCGTTCAGGCCGTCGGCAGATCCCGGCGTCACGATCGGGCGCACTTGCAGGCAGCCGTCGCTGGGGTAGGGGACCTGGAAGTTACCTGTACCCGTGCAGCCGTTCTGGTCTTGCACCACGAAGGTGATTTCTTCCCCGGCACACAAATCTTCGGCGCGAACGCCCTCACCGTTTTTACCGGTACTGGTGGACCACACCAGCGAAAGGGTTCCTACACCGGCAGGTACAGAGGCGATTACTTCGCCGTCGCACAGGGTGAAGGTTTCGGGTGCTACCGAGGCAAACTCAAACACCAGCGCATCCGGTTCGGAGATGGTGAAGGTAAATACCGTGGAGACGTTGTTTTTGTCGGTGATGGTTACCGTGTAATCGCCGCCGCAGAGTTGGTTGGCCTGGGAAATGCCGCCGAGCGGTACATCTACATCCACCTGACCGGTGGGCCAATTGATCCGGTATGGAGGCACACCGCCCACCGCGCTGACGCTGGCGCGGCCATCGCAGTAGCCGTCGCAGCTCACACCGTAGCCGTTGAAATTGCTCAGAATATTGGAATTGCCTGTAACGGACGGCGGGAAAGTCAGGTCGCCCTGCCAGGTGGATGTACAACCCAATTGGTCGGTGACCGTCACTGCGTACGCGCCACCACAAAGAGTGCTGTTCGTAGCGCCCGAAATACCGTTGCTCCAGCTTATGCTTGTAGTGCCCGATTGGCCGGCAAAAACCACTGCGGCATTGCCGTCGCACACCGTTGCACCGCTTACCTCGAAACCGTTGTAGTCCGAGAGCACGTTTACGTTGGTAACTGCGAGCTGAGACTGCGAGCCTACTGTGGCTACCGGACAGACGTGCTGCACATTACTTTCGTCGGTGACCGTACAGTTGTACACCCCGGGAAGCAGGTTGGACACGTTTTGCGTAATGGCCGTGAATCCGTTCGGGCCACCCCATGCGAAGGAGTATGTTGGGCCGTCGGCGCCCGATACCGATACACTTACAGAACCATTGTTCGACGTAAGGCAGGTTGCCGGGGTATTCTGTGTAATGCTGCACTGGAACGGCTGGTACGTACGCTTCAGAGTGAATGCATATACGCTGGTACAGCCGGATACTACGTTCGTCACCGTCACGACGTAGGTGCCGGAGTCCAGGTTCATACGGGTGTTAGCGGTGGTATTATTGTCCCACAGATAGGTCATGGTTGCGTTCTGCGGGATCGGCGTTACGGTGATAGAACCGTTTTTAAAGTCGTCGAAAGGATTGTCGCGCGAATCGCTGACAATAGCCGGCTGAAGTTGGGATACCTGAATCAGCGGATTCAAGGTAAACGAATTGCCCGCGCCATCGTAGATCGTTGCTACGTACGCTCCGGCGGCAAGGCCGCAGATTTTAAACGTATCCTTGTCGGGGAAATAGGTTTTGAGGTCCTGAGATTGCTGGTTGACCAGATCAATCGTGATTGGCCCAACCGCTCCTGCCGGGATGTTGAAGGTGATGCAGCCGTCGTTGTTGCAGGAAGGCTTGACGGGGCTGGCAGTAGTGGCGATCAGTACGTTGGTGCTGGTCACTTCCGCAATAGCCACTAAGGTGCAGTTGTTGGCGTCGGTGATGGTTACGGTGTAGATACCAAAGCTCAGGCCGCTGATATTTTGCGTGGCAGCCGTAAACCCGTTGGGGCCTGCCCAGCTGTACGTGAGCGGCGGCGTGCCACCGGTTACGACATCCAGAGTAACCGAACCGAGTGCCAGGCCATCTTGCGGCGTGATGGTCGAGTCAACAATAGCAATCGCCGGCGGAGCAGTCACGGTGATGGATGGAATTTGCACCGTACAGCCGGAAGCATCCGTCACGGTGGGCGAGTATGTTCCGCTGGGCAGGCTCGTGATTTGCAGGCCGGTTTGGTTGCCGGACCAGTTTACGGTAAACGGAGCGCCATTGCCACCGGCGGGCGCCAGGGTGATGGCGCCGGTGTTGGTGCCGGCACAATTGACGTTTTGTACCGTAGGATTAGCGGTAATGGCCGTTGTTGGGCCGCCTACAGCTACAGACGTAGCCATGGTGGCGGTGCAGCCGTTTTTGTCCGTTACCACGGGGAAATAGTTGCCGGGTACCAGGTTGTTCACGGTATTGCCACTGCCAATGACCGTGCCGCCCACACTGCCCAACCGCCATGAAACTACAAGCGGTGGTGTGCCACCTGCTACATCTACTGTAGCGCCGCCATTGTTGGCGCCGAAGCAAGTGACGGGCGATATTATACCGACAGTATCTATGGTCAGCGCCGCAGCCGGGCCGGTTACAGTGTATTGGAACGTTCTGATACAGGTATTGGCATCCGTGATGGTCAAGGTGTAGGTGTTGGCCGCCAGGGAAGAAATGTTTTTGCTGGTGGCTCCATTCGACCATGCGTAGGAGTACGGCGCAGTGCCGCCGGTGGGGTTAGGCAGTCCGATAGAGCCATTGTTTACCCCAAAGCACGTGACATGGCTCAGGGTGACCAGGCTGGTTGCTATTTGGATCACGGACGGCTGTCCGACATTGATCGCCGGGGTGGAAACGAACGTACAACTTCTGGAGTCGGTGATCGTAACGGTGTAGCTGCCGGCGCCTAAGCCTGTCGGGTTTTGGACGGTAGAGCCGGGGAAACCCGCGGGGCCTGCCCAATTGTACGTGTATGGCGGTGTGCCGCCTGCGGGTATCAGGGTGATGGCTCCGGTTTGGCCGCCGTTGCAGGTGGCGTTGTTCACAGAGACGCTGGCCGATACGGCCGCCGGCTGGCCAACAACAGCCGTGCTGGTAGCTGTGGCTCCTCCAACCACGGTCACTGTGATGGTATAGGTGCCGGGCATCAGGTTGTTAAAGACCGGGTTGGTATTGGTAGAGGTCATCGGGCCGCTCGGGCCTGCCAGGGAATAATTGGTAGCCGGGCCGCCCTGTGACAGGGTGGCAGATATCGTACCGGTAGCAGACCCATTGCAGGATGCAGCCGTCGGTGTGGCCTGTATTATCGGCGCTACAAAAGCGGTGATATGTACATGCCCATTGACCATGTTCGGGGTAACCTCACCGCCGGGTTCTTTCACTACTTCTATCGGCAGACCGGCCAAGCTGACAAAATTGAACGGCGATGTGGAGCCGGCAGCGCCTTTTGCGATAAAACAAATGGAGAAAATAACGGTGCTGTCGGGTAAGTCAAGACCTATGGCTTGTTGATCGAACCATGTAAATTTGATTTCGCCAGGCAAGCTGGTGTTGAAGTTGGCGCCGGACAAACCCAGCGGGTTGCTGCCAAACAGAATCGGCAACTGAATCTGGATAAGCGCCGGGTCGTACGTCATGCCAAATTGTACCGAGATGATATCCTGGAAGTTTTTAACCCGGACATCTATACAGGTGGTGTCATTTACTGCCACGGTGTCTTTATCTGCCGTAAACCGTACGGCATTGGGATCGGGCGCTCCGGCTACCACGAAGAGTGTGTCGGAAATGCCGGAGCCGGCCGTCCATACATTTTGGCTCAGGGTGTTGATTGCCTCGGCGTCGCCGCCGCCGGGAGGGAACCCGATGCCGTCAATTGTAACCATAGAGCTGCTGCCTGTCGGGCCGATGCCTTTGAAACACACCTCGTAAATACTGGCGCCGTTGGCGCGGGTAACTCCCATCAGAGACTGGTCGAACCAGCTCATCAACAGGTTGTTGGAGCCTACCGGCAACACATTGAAGTTCGACGCGCTCAGGTCCGGAAGGTTGTAGCCTTGTGTATTCTGGAATTGGAGTACCGTAGGATCCCAGTGCATGACATACGAAGCCGACACCATATTGGTGAAGTTGTTTACGGTCACGGGCATACAAGCCGTTTGACCCTGCGGAATCTGGATCGTGTTGGCGATGATGTTGAAGCCGTTCATTGGGCCGCCGTTGTTGGCGGCGCTGACGGTGGAGCCGCCGGCGCTGAAGTTGACCGGTATAACCTGGTTGTTGCGCGTCACTTCGATCCCCGGGGATGTGTTGGCGATGTTCACCGTGGTGGAGCCGGTGGCTACCACGTTGAAGTTCACCGTGAAGATGGCGCTGTTATCGGCCAGGGTAAACCCGTTCGGGAACATAGCCAGATCCGGAAACCACGAGATCGTGACTTTGCCCGAGGTGGCGTTGTAGTTCGACGGAGCGAAGCCCGGCAGCGTGGAGTTGTTGATGGATACAAACTGTAGCACCGCGCTGTTATAGGTGATCGGGAACTGCAGCGAGGTGATGTTTGTGAAATTTTGTACCCGCAGCTGGAGGGCAACCGAGCCGCCGATGGGCGCGCTGGTAGTGGCTGGCGAGAAGGTCGTGATCAGAGATTGTCCGTAAACCGGAAGGGTCAACAGAAACAGACCAAACAAGAGGATGTGTGTAAGAATCGGTCTCATCTTTAACGCGGAAAAGGGATGATGATGAAGAAAAAAGGTTGTCAAAGTTTAACTATGGGGCGGATGCACAAATGCGTATTCGTGCGAAGGATCAGATAATAAATACCATTTTCGCGTAATTGATCGGAGGCAATTTCCGTGCCATGCCGACCCGCGGGAAGTGACATTTTTTTATCCAATACCGGATGCCCCGAGGCATCGGTAAGTACCATATAGACATCTGCAGCAGTATCCAGATCGAATGTTGCCGTAGTCATCGTAGAAAAAGGATTGGGGGAAATCGTCAGGGGTAACGTGTTGCGGCCTTGCACCCAGTTGGTGCTTACGCTAAAACCTATGGCCACATAACCATTCTCCAGGGTGCAGTCGTTGATGCCGAAAGGCGGGTATCCCGCTTTAACCACTTCAAATTCGGTGGGTGGAACTTCGGTAAAAATGATGGACGACCCCTGGTTGTTGTTTCCAACTGCCCGGAACCGCAAGCGAAAAATGGCGGTGCTGTCGGCAACAGTTACTCCGCTGTTAATGAAGGGGGATTCCCAGGCAAACCGCAGGATACCGTTTGGCGCATCCAGAAGACCAAAGTCCTCATTTGACATGCCCGGCAAATTGTAGTTGATCACGTTGATCAGGGTCAACACTTGCGTGTCCCACTGAATGACAAACTGGATACCGCCAATGCTGTCAAAATTGGATACGGTAAGCGGTAAGATGATGTTCGTCCCCGGGTCAACGTCATTGACCACCGGCAGGGAGAAACCCACTTGCGCCGAAGTACTTGGAAGAATAGCAAGCCAGAGGCCTGCCAAAAGTGGCATGATGCGTTGATACATGGGAAGAACAATTGGTTGCGGATGAAAAGCAGTTGCCGGGATGACAACAACAAGTCCGTGATGGATTAAAAACTGGGTTGTTTACGGGAATACAAACAACCAATCATACCTTTTCAAAAAGCGGGCCAAAATTCGGATGATTCCCGGATTTCAGGCCGGAGAAATGATGAATAAAAAATGAAAAATCCCCAAACCGTTGCAAAACAACGATTTGGGGATCGAGTATTAATTATGGATCAAGCTTTATTCTCCCAGCACAATCATCTTCTTCGTTGCAGTGTGGGTGGGTGTGTCGAGTTGGTAGAACAGGATGCCTGCTGCCAGTTCGGCCTGGTTGAGCGTCACCGTATTCAGCCCTTTGGCATAGCTGCCCTTCAGCACCTTTACAATGCGGCCTTCAGTATTGCTGATCGTCAGTGTGGCCTCGGCGGCTTCCGGCAGATTGAACGCAATGCTCGTGGTGCCCCGTACCGGGTTCGGCGTATTCTGGAATAACTCGAATCCGGCGCCGGTAACCACGGTGCCATTGGCGCCGTTGAAACGGAAAGCCACGTCCATGTTTTCACCACTTTTGTCGTAGGCTTCAGCCTTGGTAATACGGCTGCCGACCGTCAGCAACTTGCTGAGCAGGCCGTTCTGTGCAGCGCGGAACCGTACAGCGAAGCCGTTGCCACCGTCCACAGAAACCGTCAGGGATTTGTCCTGAGCGAAGACGGCGAAGTTGTCGCGCGTCATATTCTCGCCGGGCGTCACATCCACGATCTCCATACCGGCAAAGTCAAGGGTAAACTGGTATGCGGCCAATGGTTCGGCAGCACGGAAGTGTACCACGAATTCTTCGCCGGCTTTTACCGAGCGCTCGGCAACATCAAAGTAGGCCGTGCCGCTGGTCCGGTCGTTGCTGGAAGTGAGGTTTGCAACGGCGTTGCCGTTCACGTCGCCGACTTTAACAGCAACGAAATCATTCGCCAACTGGCTCGACTGCACATTTACACCGGAGATCGTTTCCGGGAAAATATCCTGGAACGGATTGGCCTGGTTCGGGAACAGGTAACCTTTGTCCACAAAGCGCCAGCTGTTATTTGCCGGCAGTTGGCTGTAAATGCCGAGGATCAGTTTGCGCAGTTCTACAATGTCGTAGGTCGTGATCGAGCGGCTGCTGTTGGCATCCGCAGCAATCATTTTGTACGGGCTGTTCAGCGGCTCAAGACCGAGGATGTGTTTGTTGATGAGCACCAGGTCAAACGTAGAAACGCCGTTGAGCGGGTCGTTGTCTTTGGTCGGCGTGAGCGAGTAGTTCGAGTTGAGCGGTAACACACCGTTGAATCCAAACAGGCCGTTCAGGTCCGTCGCAGTCGAAAGCGATACGGGCGGTTGACCGGTAGGCAGGATCGCGACCAACTGGAGGTTGGCGTCCGCCAATCCCTGGTCGGCTTCTGTTTTCAGAGCACCTGCTACAGTTGCGTTCGACCCGGCCGGTCCGCAAGCACCCATGTTGTCCTGCACAATGACATGCGTACCACAGAAATCAGCGTTTCCGGCGAGGTCTTGCGACCAGATTTCGACATTTTGCTTGCCGAGTTCGGTGCAGTCAAACGTGACAGACGTTTGTGGCGTACCGTTCGGGTTCGTCGGGAAGCCCGTGCCGGCACCTGCCTTGCGGATAGCGATCACTAATTTGTTGGCGGGCGTGCAGTTGTCTTCGGTGTATTGCAGGAAGTCGCCCACAGAGAGCGTGATCATCTTCGTCGGCATGATATTTACGCTCAGGCCATTGATGCAAACCACGGTGGGTTTTTTGCAGTCTTTGACGACAAACGTGTACTCGCACACCTTTTCATTGCCGCAACCGTCGTCCACGATCCACTTGATCTTGTGTGTGCCGTAGGGCAACTCGGGCACCGTGTAGGTGCTTTGCGCCTGCTGGGTATTCCAGCGTACACTGGCCAGCAGTTTGCTGCCGCTAACGACCGTTTGCAACGCAAAACCGTATTTCTGATTGGCAGGTACCGCGCGTTGGTCAAACTGGCGCGCAGTGCCGCCGCCGAAGTTCTGGTTCTGGGCGTTGTCGTAATAGATGGTGTTAAAGCCCGGCAGGTTCACGCTGTTCACGACGGTTTCCATCGTGCCGTCGTTGTCCAGATCGAGGAACAACAGGTAACGGACATTGACATTGGAGCCGGAGCACAGGTCGGTAGCCGTAATGGTCAGGTCGGACGGGGCTTCGCACAAGTCATGGCTTTGTGTGGTGGCATCCCACCAGTACATTTCGTTCCAGAGTTGGTTACTGTTGGCTGTCAAATCGCAGATTTCGACCGGACTGACCGGGCAGTTTTCTACGATCGGAGCCTGGGTGTCAATCACCTTGATAATCTGCTTGTACTTGTAGCAGTTGGCGTTGGCGCTCCAGAAGATTGAGTAGTTGGTCGGTGTCTCCCCCGGGTTGATTGCCACTACCGTTGGCGCCCAGGGCGACTGCGTACCGGCGGCCGACACGATCGGTCCGGGCAGGTTGGACGGGTGGTTGGTGATGGCGTTCGGGTTCGGGTTCGGCACGTCAATGCAACCGATATTCGGGTTGTAGGTACACCAGTTGATAATCGTCCAGGTGCGCTCGATTTTGTAGCAGGCATCCGGTACCACGGTGAAGATGACATCCTGGTGGGACACGCCGAGCAGTTCGCAGTCTTCGCCGAAGTACGTCGGCTGGCCGTAGTTGCCGGTGCCGTCGCAAGACGTGACGATCACGTCGTTGGGGAAGCGTACGAAGTAGTTTTGGTTGTAGTTCACAATCACGCGCTGCGTGCAGGTGCTGCTGAGGCCGCCGCAATCCTGTGCCCGGAAGGTCCGGGTGATGGTGCCGCGGTTGCAAACGGTGTCGAACAGTGTCAGGTTGCGGGTCTCGGTGATGGTGTCTATGCAGCAATTGTCGCTGGCTGTAGCAAAACCGTATGCCCAGAGGGTTGGGTCAAAGCTTTGGCAGGAAACAGTAGCATTTGCCGGCGCGTTGCACGAGGGCTTGAGCTTGTCGTCCACAAAAACCTGCACCATACAATCGTTGGAATTCCATTCTCCAAACTCCAGGGATACTTCACCGGCGGGCACCTGAATATCATACACGCGGAAAACCACGGTAATGGTATCGCCGATGTCTTCGCAGCAGAATTTCACCTGATCGTCGAAACGGTTATTCGGTTGGCAGCCGTTCGCGTCCATGCGGCGGGCCTTGAATTTTACAGGCGAGCAGTTGTCGTACGAACCGTCGTCGAAGGTAGAAGCATTGACGAGGACCATGCCGTTGTTGCCGAGCGATACCTGGGTAAACTCGTCACAGACAGCCGTGGGCGGTGTTTCGTCCTCAACGGTAATGTTAAACTGGCAGGTGGATTGGTTGCCGCAATCGTCGCGGACGATGTATGTCATCACCGTTGTGCCCAAGGGCAGGTTGTCGGCGAAACCGAGTATGCCAAGTGTGTCGGGGAGCCAGAAGTTGTTGCCGGGGAAATTTCCGATCGTACCGTTCAGCGTTTGGCCAACACCATTGATGGAATAAACCGCCTGGATGGAGTTGATGCGCGAGCAGGCATCTTCAATGATAACGTCCGGAAGATCAAAGTCCCGCTGGCAATCATTAGGATTGGTATTGATCGTCATATCGTCCGGGCATTCAATAACCGGACCCTGGCTGTCTTCAATTTTGATCAGCTGGATATAGTACTTCGGATTGGTAAATGGCGGGTTCGGGGTGGTGGGCAGGCACCAATCCAGCACCGTCCAGGTGCGCAGGATTTTGCGCGAGCCGTCGCAAATGGGCAGGAATTGATCTGCGTACACCACATTGAGCTCGCAGAAGGTGCTCTGCGGGTACAGCGGGAACTCGACACCGAAGTCCAAAATATAGGGTACGCCTGTAATGGACGGATCCGCACTCGGGTCTTCGCAAGACACTGTGATGTCGGCCGGGAAGATCACATTGGTGACATTGCGGCGCTGGAAGTAGATGTACTGGGTACAGCTGGAGGAGTTGCCGCTTTCGTCCACAGCAGTCCAGGTACGGCGGACGTACGCGCTGATATTGGACAGGCCATTGATCGTGCCGTTGCAACCCAGATCCGTGAAGTTATCCAGATAGGAAGTGGTGACACTGCCGCAGTTTTCATTTATATCCGGGTAAGCTTCGGCGATGCCGAGCTCGTTTTCCATGTAGGCCGGAGTGTAGGTGGTGATTCCGCAGGAGAGGGTGATGTTGGTGCAGGTGAGTTGCGGCGCCAGTTTGTCTTCTACGAAAACATAGCCCCAGCAATTGTTGCCGCTGCTAAGGTCGCGCACCCGGGTTTGAATAGTTTGATTGATGTGGTTGCTGTTGAGTACACCAGGCACCCATGCGCCATTTATTTTGATCTCAACGACCAGGTTGCCGTTTGGGCAACCACCGCCTTCGAGAATCATGTCGGGCTCAAGTTCAATCTCGCAGTCTCCGTCAAGGGAAATTTGAACCAGGTTGTTGCAAACAAGCGTACACTGGGCATTGACGGCGGTATCGGTGGAGAGGATAATGACGAGTGCAAGAAGGGAAGCCCACACTTTAGCGACTAAGGTAGAATTCGCTTTTGTCATGTGATTAGGTTCAAATTGTTTAAATGAAAAGATATTTTGAAGAAACATGGATTATGATTTAGGTTCGAATGAGACTCCTGTCGGTTTTTCCCTGCAAAGAAATGAAAGGGTACACCGTTTTACAAAGAGCTGGCCCAATTTGCGGGGCAAATTCAGGCTTTGCAAAAACAGTGCCTCAAATTCAAAAAACCGCTCTTGTGGGGCGGTGATTTTTTTAGCGGTACTGTTTGGGCTGGTTTCGTTCCGTTTTAGTGCCGTTAGACGAGGTGGTTCTCAAAAGCGATTTTGATCAAACTGGCAGTATTATTTACGCCGAGTTTGCGCATGATGTTTTTGCGGTGCACGCTCACCGTCTGGTCGCTGATGTAGAGTTTGTCGGCGATGTCTTTGTTGTTCAATACCTGGCCGATATAGCGCATGACCTCTATTTCGCGGCGGGTAAGGCCGTACTTCCGGGCAAAACGGCTCTCGGGAAGAACCGAATCCGCGCCCATGCCGGGAATATGCTCTGTAAGGGAAATGCCGCGTCCCAGAAATGTTTTGCCGGCCATGACGTCTTCAACCGCCCGGAGCAGTTCATCCCGCGAGGTGGATTTCAGCAATAACCCGTCGCTGCCGGCGCGAAAGGCGGCTTTGATCAGCCGGGCGTCGTCGCTGAAGGTAAACAACAGGATACGGAGGTGCGGGTATGCCTTTTTCAGGGCGGGTAGCAAATTCAAACCTTCGCTGTCGGAGAGGTTCATGTCCATCAACAACAAATCAATGTTTGTCCTGCCAAGCATTTCTCCAATACCAGTACTGTTCTGCGCGACGCCTTTGAGCTGAAACAGGTACTTGCCGGCAGGAACCGACAAGACGTTGCGCAGCCCTTCCACAAAAATTGGATGGTTGTCGGCGATAAGTATATTCAGAGATTTTACGGCTGGATTAGTCATATTTTTGTGTAATGTAGTACAAGGTACGGTGGCAATTTCCATACCAAACGAAGGCTTGTAATGTCGGCTAAACTACCCTTTCAGTGGTTTCTTTCCCTACATTTGCGGTTGATTAAGCCGTTGTCGGGTACCTGACAAAGCGCGTTTCGAATATACCCTTTTCGGGTTGGCAAAATTCTTGTTACCACGGGTGGATAATCCAACTCGTATTCTCATACCGGGCAAAATGCGCATTGCGTAAAAGCTATAAAACTGATTACAGTACAATGAAACAAATCACTACGCTCTTGCTCCTGTGCCTTGGGGCAATCCCCTTTGGCTGCGACAAAGCCGGCGAAACGATCCCATTCCGCTCCCTCACCCACAAAACGATCCGGTACGAGGGCCAACTTGCCCATGAATGGATCACGTTGGGTACCGCAATGATCCGGGAAAATAACCTGCATGGCCCGCAAGCCGCCCGCGTATATGGCTACCTCGGCCTCACGGCATGGGAAGCAGTGTGCCGGGGCATCGAAGACGGACGCAGCCTGAGCGGTCAGATCAACGATTATACCGCACCGGCATTCGACACCGACCGGGAGTATGACTGGGGCATTGTACTGTGTACGGCCATGCGTGCCGTTTTTCCGAACCTTGTCGAAGGTATCAACAATACTCAACGGAGCGAGGTCGAGGTACTGTCGGCAGTGCAAGAAGACCGCATGATGCAGCGGGGCCTCAGTGAAGAAGTGCGCGCGGATTCCAAAGACCTCGGTACCCGTATCGGTCTGCGTATGGTGGACCGTATCCGAAAAGACGGCCGCGACGTGATCCGAAATATCGCGCAGCCAACGATCCCTGCCCGCGATGCCGAGCATCAGTGGTACTGGGACCCCGCCACCCTCGGCCAGGCGCCGGTAGAACCGCTCTGGGGTACGGTACGCACGTTCGTTCTGGATAATGCACAGTCGTGCGAACCGCTGCCACCACTTCCATTCTCAACCGACCCGGCCAGCGATCTTTTTCTGCAAGCCAAAGAAGTGTACGACGTGCAACGCTCGCCCGCCAATCGGGCTATTGTTTACCACTGGGAAGATGGAGCCGGCCGTACCAGCACACCTGCGGGGCACTGGATGCGCATCGCGCAGCAATTGCTCGAACGCGAAGGCAGCAACCTGGCTGTGTGCGCCAAAACATATTGCCTCCTGGGTTTTGCCGTGGCCGATGGCTACTCCGCCTCCTGGTTTGTCAAATACAAGTATTTCCTGCTGCGCCCTGTCACCTACATCCGCGAAAATATTGACCCGGCCTGGACGCCCCTGGTGTTCACAGCGCCGTCGCCAGACTATACCGCCGAATCTGCGGTTATGGGTGGCGCTTGCCCGACCATGCTCATCCGCACATTTGGCGATATCGGTTTTGTGGACCGCACCCACCTGGGCAGCCCCCTGTTTACCCCGGAAGGCGGCCCCTTTGTATTGCCGGAACGTACGTTCGGCTCCCTGACCCAGGCGGGTAACGATGCCGTACTCAGCCAAATCCTCGGCGGTGTGCATTTCCGCAGGGCCTGCGAGGAGGGACAACTGTCCGGACAATGTATCGCCAACACAATCCTTTCGCGCGTCAACTTCGGTTTCTGACCATGCAATACCCCCACCTGTTTTCCCCGCTTGACCTGGGCTTCACCACCCTGCCCAACCGTATTCTTATGGGGTCCATGCACACAGGTTTGGAGGAACACAAATCTCTGGACCGCCTGGCGGCCTACTTTGCCGCTCGTGCCCGAGGAGGGGTTGGGCTGATGGTTACCGGTGGCGTAGCGCCCAACCGGCAGGGCTGGCTGGCGCCTTTCGGCGCCAAACTGAGCGGTCATGCCGAGGCAAAAAAACACCGTGTAGTTGCCACAGCGGTACACGATGCGGGTGGAAAAATTTGTCTGCAAATCCTGCACGCCGGCCGCTACGGCATGCACCCGATGTTGGTGGCGCCCAGCCCGATCCGAACGCGTATTTCGCCTTTTCGCCCTTGGGAAATGTCGCCGCGCCTCATCCGCGCCACGATTCGCGACTTTTCCAATACCGCCGCCCTTGCCCGCGAAGCCGGCTACGACGGCGTGGAAATTATGGGCAGCGAAGGCTATCTCATCAACCAGTTTATTGCCCCGCGCACCAACAAGCGCACCGATGAATGGGGCGGTTCGTTCGAGAACCGAATTCGTTTTCCGCTGGAAATTATGCGCGCCGTGCGCGAACAAACCGGCCCGGACTTTATCGTTATTTTTCGCATTTCTATGCTCGACCTCGTGGAGGAGGGCAGTACCTGGGAAGAGGTGGTTGTGCTGTCCAGGGCCATCGAACTGGCCGGTGCTACGATTATCAATACGGGAATCGGGTGGCACGAAGCGCGCATTCCGACCATTGCTACGCTGGTGCCGCGCGGCGCCTACGCATGGGTAACCGAACGCCTGCGCGGCGAAGTAAGCATCCCGCTCATTGCCACCAACCGCATCAATACCCCCGAAAAAGCCGAGGAAATTCTTGCCGCAGGGCAAGCCGATATGGTGAGTATGGCCCGCCCTTTTCTGGCTGACCCCGACTTTGCCCAAAAAGCCCGAGAAGGCCGCGCCGACGAAATCAATACCTGCATTGCCTGCAATCAGGCTTGCCTCGACCATGTTTTTGCCAACAAAGAGGCCTCGTGCTTAGTTAATCCGCGCGCCTGCCGCGAAACGCAGTTTTCAACCCAAAACTCAAAACCAAAAACGCAGAACAGGGTAGCCGTAGTTGGCGCCGGACCCGCGGGGTTGTCGTGTGCCACCGAACTGGCAGCGCGGGGCGTCGAGGTGCATTTGTACGAAGCTGCAAGCGAAATCGGCGGGCAGTTCAATATGGCCAAGCGTATCCCCGGCAAGGAGGAGTTTTGCGAAACCTTGCGGTATTTTGGAAAAATGATCGAAAAAACGGGGGTACACCTGCATTTGAATACGCGCGTCAGTGCCGACGAGTTGCTGGAAAAAGGTTTCCGGGAGATTGTGCTGGCCACGGGTGTGGCGCCTCGTGTACCAACGATCGAAGGCATCGGGCATCCCAAGGTGCTGTCGTATATAGACGTGCTGTTGCATGGAAAACCCGTCGGCCCGCGCGTAGCCATCATCGGCGCGGGCGGTATCGGCTTCGACGTGGCCATGTTCCTCACCGAACCGACAAACATACCCACCGACCCGCTCGACCATTACCGCCAGGAATGGGGCATCGAACCGAATTACCAGTCCGCCAATCAGCCAGGTAACCCCAATCGCGGCGGCCTCACACAGCCCGTACATTTTTCCGTTCCGCGGCAGGCATGGCTGTTGCAGCGTTCCAAAGGAAAGGTTGGCGAACGCCTTGGAAAGACGACCGGATGGGCGCACCGGCTGACGCTCAAAAATCGCGGCGTGCACATGTGGAGCAGTGTGCAGTACCATAAAATTGACGATGCCGGGTTGCACCTTACCGTAAATGGCGCTACGCAGGTACTGGAGGTGGACAACGTGATCATTTGCGCCGGACAAGATTCACTGCACAGCCTGCAAGTGCCACTGGAGCAGGCAGGTGTGCGCGTACACCGCATTGGTGGCGCCAAACTGGCAGCGGAGCTGGATGCCAAACGTGCAATAGAAGAGGGGATGCTGGTGGCGGAGGTTGTGGGGTAAAAATAATTTTTCAAAACAACCGCATTTGCGGCGATTTGTGCAGTGCATGCAAATCCAGATTGTACGCCGGCATTTTCCGGTCGGCGAAGTACTTTTCCCGTGCCAGCCGGAACTGGTCGCGGATGATTTCGGCGATCTTGCCCTCGCCTCGCATACGCACGCCGGGGCGGTGGTCGTGAAGGTTGCCGCCGTGCGCTTCGCGGATTTTATTTAGCACCTTGTCGGCCCGGTCGGGCATGGTTTTGCGCAGCCAGTCCTCAAAAATAGGCCCGATGTCGCCATTTAGGCGCACCATAGTATAACCGATACCGAGGGCGCCACAATCGGCGACAGCTTTGGCCATACCGAGTATTTCGTGTTCGTTCAGCCCGGGGATGATGGGCGCCAGCATTGCAAAAGTGGGTATGCCGTTAGCGGTGAGCGTTTCCACCGTTTTGAGGCGCTGAGCCACGGTGGCGGTGCGCGGTTCGAGGAACTGGCGCAGTTCCTCGTTCAGGGTGGTGACGCTGATGGCGACATGCACGAGGCGTTCCGAGGCGAGTTGTTTGAGCAAATCGAGGTCGCGCAGGATCAGGCTGTTTTTGGTGATGACGCTCACCGGGTTTCGGTATTTCCAGAACACCTCCAGGCAGGCGCGGGTGATACCGAATTTGCGCTCGGCGGGCTGGTACACGTCCGTGTTTCCGGCAAACATGACCGGCGCCGCTTTCCAGGATTTTTTCTGAAACGCTGTTTCCAGGAGTTGGGCGGCGTTGCGTTTGATGAGGATTTTTTGCTCAAAATCCAGTCCGGCGCTGAAGCCCCAGTAGGGGTGGGTATTGCGGGCGTAGCAATACACGCAGCCATGCTCGCAGCCTTGGTAGGGATTCATGCTCCATTCGCCGGGAATGTCCGGGCTTTCCACCCGATTGAGGATGGTTTTGGGGTGCGTTTCGAGGTACTCGGTGCGCAGATCGGTATCCTCCCAGTCGGCTTCGTGCAGCGCCCAGTCCACAGGTTGCTCATCCCGCACGATTTTTTCGTACTGGGAGGATGGGTTGATTTGGGCGCCGCGCCCGCGGAGAAAGGGTTTGTTTTCTTTCATTTTTTACCCCTCAAACCGCCGTTTCATTTCTTTTTGGATCAGTATCAGTTCGCGTCCGGCATCGCCGGTGACGGAAGTATTTTCCTGTGCTCGACGGATGAGGTATGGAATTACGTCGTGCACCTGACCGTAGGGGACATACTTGCCTACGCGGAAGCCTGCCCGGGCGAGGTTGAAGGTTACGTTGTCGCTCATGCCGAGCAGTTGGCTGAACAGCGCGTGCGGATGGTTGCGGGGGATACCTTTTTTCTCCATCAATTCGGCCTGGAGTAAGGCGCTGCCGGCGTTGTGGCTGGCATTGCAGAGGGCGATGTGTTCGATATGGTCGAGGCAAAACCGCACACCGGTGTTGTAGTGGTCGTCGGCGGTATTTTTATCGGGGTTGATGGGGTCGGGGTAGCCCATTTCGGCGGCACGGAGGCGTTCTTTTTCCATGTATGCGCCGCGCACCAGTTTGGCGCCGAGCAGAAATCCTGCTTCGCGAGAGCGGTCGTAGCTCTCCATGAGGAAGCGCAGGCGATCGGTGCGGTACATTTGAAAGGTGTTGTAAACGACTACGCGTTCGCGGTTGTACCGCCGCATCATCAGCCAAACAAGGTGGTCAATGGAGTCCTGAATCCAGGTTTCTTCCGCATCAATAAACACGGATACGCCCTTTTGGGCGGCGTGGTAGCAGATGGCGTCAATCCGTTTGAGCACGTTGCGGTACTCGTTCAGTTCGTCGCGGGTGAGCGTTTTGGCGTTTTGAATGCGCTCCAACAAGCCGAATCGAGCCAGACCGGTCACCTTCGTACTCACGACGGGGATATGTTTGGAGCGCGAGGCGAAATCAATTGCCCGGAGGTTCTCGTTCATGGTGTGGTTGAAGTCGAGTTCCGCTTCCTTGCCTTCGGCGCCGTAGTCCAGGATAGTGAGTACGTTTAGAGCGGCGAGCCGCTCGACATTCCGCTGGCTGTCGAGCAGGGTAGTGCCGCCTACGAACTGCTGGAAAACGGTGTGTCGGATGATTGTTTGAACCAGGGGCAGCCCTTTTTCCACGGCCCAAAGCGTAGGCCCGGAGCCAAACTTGACTAACCAGGGCCGGCTCATCATTCGAAACAGCCAGGCTGTTTTTTTAAGCTCCGTATCGCTGAGGTGCGAAAAGGCGATTTCGGTATTGGAAAAATCCACAATTGGAGCGCGGTTATCTGTCGCTGGGGTGGTTGGGTGGTCTTGTGCGGTACGCATCAGATCTGGTTTGAGATGGTTAAGGAAAGGTGGTAAAGCGGGCTATTCCTGCCATATTTTCCAGGCGGCTTCGGCTTGCAACTGCAACATTTCCAGTCCGTTTTTTACCGCTGCGCCTTTGGTTTTGGCACGCTGCAAAAGTAGCGTTTCGGCAGGATTATAAACTAAATCAAATACCAAATGTCGCTCGTCAAGTACATCAAAAGGAATTGGCGGACAGGCATCCACGTCGGGATAGGTTCCTGCCGGGGTAGCATTGACGACCAGGGTGAAATCGCGGGCTGAAAGAGTATTTAGCTGGGTATAGGACAGGTGTTGCGGGCCTATTCGGGATCGTGAAACGAATGTATATGCAATTCCCATCTTTTGCAGGGCGTACGCCACTGCCTTGGCGGCGCCTCCGGTACCGAGGATAAGCGCGTGCATCCCTTGGGGGATGGGTGTATGCCCCAGTTCGGTGCGCCATCGTTGCAGGGATTGTTCGAATCCCGTGACATCGGTGTTGAAACCCCGGAGCCTGCCGTTGCGGATACGGATGGTATTAACTGCGCCCACGGCACGGGCGGTTTCGTCGAGATCGTGCAGGTAGCGCAGCACCGTTTCCTTGTGAGGAATGGTGACGTTCAGGCCACGCAGGTTGGGGTTTGCGGTCAGCAGTGCGGGAAGTTCTGCAATGTCGGGCAGTGGAAACAGATCATACCGTACGTTGGCAAGACCCTCGCGGGCGAATTTTTCCGAAAAAAAACGCTGCGAGAAAGAATGCCCCAAGGGGTAGCCAATAAGTCCGTATTGTTCCAAGTGGGCAAAGGTAGCGCGGCAGTCTTAAAACCTTTTCTACCTTCGCGCCCTTATGTTTATTTCAGGAATTCAACAAATAGGAATCGGGGTCTCCGATGTCCATAAATCATTTGCCTGGTATCGCGAATATTTTGGCATAGATGTGCCCGTTTTTGAAGAAGCCGCCACAGCTGGACTGATGTTGCCGTACACCGGGGGGAATCCGCAGGAACGCCACGCCATTTTGGCGCTCAATCTGCAAGGCGGAGGCGGTATCGAAATTTGGCAATACACGAATCGGACGCCCGTCCCCCCCACAGAAGTGCCCCAATTGGGCGATTTGGGGATATTTGTTGCCAAAATAAAATGTAAGGACGTACAGGCGTGTTTCCGCGATTTGCAAGCGCGCGGAGCCAATCTGCTGAGCGAACCAACCAAGCGACCGGACGGCCGGGAACATTTTTATGTCAAAGACCCGTGGGGGAATCCCTTCGAAGTGGTTGCCGGCGATGAATGGTTTTCCCGTAGCCGATCCCACCTTACGGGCGGGATATTGGGCTGCATGATTGGCGTGTCGGACATTGATCGCGCGCTGCCTTTTTACCAGGAAATACTGGGATACGACTGGGTTGGGTACGACCGAACCGAACAGTTTTCGGACTGGAACGGGCTGGATGGCAGCGATGGCGTCTATCGTCGGGTACTGCTCGGGCACAGCGCCAAACGCCTCGGCCCATTCAGCCGCTTGATCGGCGATTCGGAGATCGAACTCGTGCAAAATATGGATGCCGGTCGTACGCCAACGCATATCTACCAGGATCGTTACTGGGGCGATCTGGGTTTTATTCACCTGTGTTTTGACGTGACAGGTATGGCAAAATTGAAGGAATTATGTGCGTCCAAGGGCCATCCGTTTACGGTGGATTCCAGCGGCAAGTTCGATATGGGGGAGGCTGCCGGCCACTTTGCCTACATTGAGGACCCCGACGGCACGCTCATCGAGTTTGTGGAAACGCACAAAATGCCTATTCTGAAAAAGCTGAAGTGGTATTTGCACCTGAATACGCGCTCGAATCCGGCCAAGCCGCTGCCGGACTGGATGCTCAAAGCGCTGGGCTTTAGTCGGGTGCAGTAATCAAAAAGACCAGGCTCTTAGAAAAACTCTTTCAGATTGGTGCCTACCCCGAAGTGTACAACTCCGCCGGCGAGGTGGTAGGCGGCATAGCCCACGTCAATACGGAAGCGGCGAACCTTGATGCCGACGCCGCCGGAAAAGCCGGCAAGGCTCCGGTAGTTGCTAACGGTAAGTTCTTTTTTGCGCAGGTGGTTGTACCCCAGTCGAATTCGGAACGATTCGTTGCGCCCGAGCAAAAACTCGCCATTAAAAATAAAGTGCCGGAAAAAATTATCCAACGCCGGGTTTCCACTGCTTTCTTCCTGCCCGCCGCCGAAGAGGATCGTGGACGTGCTGCGCAGTCGCGGGTCATCGTGCCGGATTTCCCATTGGTGCAGGTGGTGTGCGATGACGGTGAGCCGGAAGGGAAGGTAGCGCAGGCGTTTGCTCACGCCGATTTGCAGGTCAAAGGGCAGGTCTTCCCGGAGGTCGTTGTAGCGGGCGATCTGGGCGCCGGCATTGCGCACTACTGCTGCTATGGAGAACATCCGGGTTGTGTCGGAATACAGCAGGCCCGCATCCGCAGCCAGCGCGGAGGACTGGTATACATCGAGCGTAGAGACAGCAAAACGCATATTAAGCCCCATCGAGAGGCGTGGGCTGAGCTGGCGGGCAGCGCCGAGCGCAAATGCTGTTTCCGCAGCACGCACCTTGCCCAATACATTGCCGAAGGCATCCGTCATCGGGATATCGCCGTAGCCTATATACTGCAATCCGCCGTGTACCGTAATGCCGAGTTTTGGCAAGTGTGTGGCGTATGCAGCGTAGCCGTGCTGGATATCCGACAGAAAAAAGTTGTGGTTAAACGTCAGTTGGCCGTCCATCGAAGCATTGAGCGCGGCGGGGTTTGTTGCTGCAAGCGCTGCATCATCGTCCCGGACGGTAATTTGCATACCTCCCAACGCCGTAATCCGGGCCGAAGGCGACAAGGTCAAAAACTGAAAAACATGCTGTCCGCCGGTAACCTGAGCTGTTCCGCCCAATGGCAGCAGGAGGAGCAGTGCAAACGCGGCAAATACCCGTTTAAGGAATATAAAACCCGGAAGGACCGTACTGGAAGAAACGGCCGGGAAAGCAACTGTTGGTTGATTCATCATGTGTAATTCAGTATTATTCTTTTGCCCAAACGGTTCGACAGGCTCCTCTTTGGCACACCAAAGTGCGTTCGAGTTGCCCGGAGGTGTCGTATAATTTTAACGTGTCGTGCTCATTGTCGCCGTCAAGGTACTTCCCTTCGGCCTTCAGATTGCCGTTTTCGTACCATTCGGTGAAGGGGCCATTTTCTTCATTGTTGCGCAGGGTCACTTTTTCCATGAGGGCGCCACTTTTATACCATTTGGTGCTCAATCCTTGCAGGACGCCAAGGGTGTATTCCTGCTCCAATTGTTTTTGGCCGTTTTCGTAGTACAGGACAACCGGTCCGTGGTGTAACCCGTGCTGAAAAGACTCGGAACGTTCCAGTTTGCCGTTCGGGTAGTAAAACTGGCGGGCGCCGTGCAGGGTATCGTTGGCATAGTGCGCTTTTTCCAGCAGGTAGCCCTGCTCGTGGAAGCGTTCGAAGAGGCCGTGTTTGGCAAAATCTTTTTTCCGACGCTCAAATTTTTCTTTCTGACCGTACTCGTTCCGGACCTCCACGGTCTCGATATCGGATTGGCAGGCGGCAAGTGTCAGGCAAATGCCGAGGATGAACAAGGTTTTTGTTACGGATGGCATACGACGTAGGTTTTGACTGTTGATGCAAAAGAACGAGGGGAAAACGCACAGATGCGTTTCCCCCTCGTATTTTTTTTTACCAATGCCAACGCTACTTGAGAATGATCTTCTCGGTAAACACCTTGTCGCCTTGCAGAACGTGAATGATCACGGTGCCTTTGGCAAATTCCGAAAGATCAAAACGCTGGAGATAGTCGCCGCCGAATGCATTGAGTTCTTCCCGGAAGAGCTGCCTTCCCGACATATCCAGAAGCGACACGACCGTGGGCAGTGCTGCGCTGCGGAACTCCACGGTTACCTGACCGACCGACGGGTTGGGATACGCCCGAAATCCTTCGAGTTGGAGCGCACGGTTGGGAGCGGGCGTGTTTTCCGGAACGGGAGTCACCTGGGCGGCATCGCCTTCGGTACTGCGGCGAATGGTGATTACCTGGCGTTCGCGCAGGCGCTCTTTGTCCTGGTCGGCCCAGTTCCAGAGGAAAAATTCGCGTTGGGCATCGTCGCCGTTTTCGTCTGTTTTGTTCAGGATAACCTTATTGGAGTTGTCGTTGCATGCCTTGAGGGACGCTTCAATCTGGCGCGGCTCATTTTCGCGCAAAAACGCCACTACAACTTTGTCGCCGGGCTGGTATTTGGCAATCTCGTCCCACAACTGGTTGTGTCCTTGTACGCGGGTGCCGTTTACAGCGGTGATCACGTCTCCTGTGCTCATGTTGGCTTCGCGAGCAGCTGATGCTGTTGTGAAGTCGGAAATGCGGGCGCCGGTTTCGTCGCCAACCTCATAAGCAGCCGTGTACACCCCAAGGCAAGCGTCTTTTTCGCGGGTGTTGATGGCAACTTTAAAATCTTCAGGCTCGAAGTTGAAATCCCAGGCAGCCGTTTTCTGGGTGCCGAGCGCTACTTCTACGGTTGTACGCCGGCCGTCGCGCAGGTAGGTGACGCGTACTTTTTGGTCCGGCTTGGTGTCTGCCATGAAGTCGGAGATATCGTCCCAATCACCGAGGCTGACCGCATCCAGTTGGAGCAGAATATCGCCATTGCGCAGTCCGGCTTTTTCAGCGGCAGCATTTTTTACGATATTTATAGCAACGCCGTCGGCTGTGCGGTTTCCGTCTTCTTTTGGTGTAATTCCGAGAAAGCCGCGTTTTTCGCCATTTAGAACGCTCTCAAATTGGTCCTCCAGGTCTTCCGCCCACGCCATGTTGCAATCCTTTCCGTGTTTGACAATGATCAACTGATCGGTGTCGGCTTCTTCCTGTACGCGTACATCCAACTCGACATTGTCGGCGCGGTTTTCCCGCAGGTACCGGTCCACATCGAAATTTTCGGCGGCTTTCCCCTTTTTGATGATGGTTTCGGTGGTTTCGGTGCCGTCGGCGTCAACGGTGCGCTTGGTGATGATGACTTTTTTGTCGTTTTCCTGCACGGAGGTTTGCGAAAAGGCGGTGGTAGAGCACCAGGGAAGCAGGAAAAGGGCAGCGGCAAGAAGGTTGTGGATTGTTTTCATAGCAAAATGTTTGTTAGCATTCCTTGCCGGCGCACAGTTAAGCACGGGCAAGGGTTTTTGTTTGAAAAAAGAACTTGAGCGGCCAAAGGTATTACGAAAAAATTCGTACATCCAAATCGGGCGGGAGCGTTTGATGGAAGATTAACGCGCGTTTAACGACAGTGGCCAACGACAAATTCTGCGATCCGAAGTTGCGTGCGACAGGGTACGCCAATGAAAAATAATAGACCGGTGCCGCATCTTTACTGGCGAAGGCGCTCTTTTAACAGGGGTTTGTAACGACCTCCCGGCAGGGTACACCTTACAATTTTAACAAATTTCCTGTGCCGGGGGTAGATGGGATACTGTGTTTGGGCTTGGTGCGTTATAAGCGGCACTGCGGCGGTTTTATGCCGCACCGCACGTGAAATTGAAGACGACTTTACTGTTTAATCCATGCATTTCCCCTCTCTTGTAACACAAACTACTATATCGAACCGGTTTTATTATGGCGAATGCGAACTACAAAATCCTGCTGGTAGAAGATGATCAAAATTTTGGCGACGTGCTCCGCTCCTACCTTGAAATGCACGACTATACCGTCAATCTGGCCACCGATGGTGTGCTGGGTTACGAGGCCTTTAAAAAAGGCCAGTATGACCTCTGTATCCTCGACGTGATGATGCCCCGAAAGGACGGCTTTGCGCTGGCGAAGGAAATCCGCGAGCGCGACCGCGAGGTGCCGATTATTTTTCTGACGGCCAAAACCATGAAGGATGATGTGCTGCAAGGCTTCAAAATCGGTGCAGACGACTATATCGCCAAGCCGTTCAACTCGGAAGAACTGTTGCTGCGCATCCAGGCCGTACTCAAACGCGTGAACAAGGCAGCCGATCCCCGCGACGAACAGCGCGAATTTGTGATCGGTAAATACCATTTTAACTATCCCCTGCGTATCCTCACATTCAACGATGCCATTCCAGGCGAGGAAAATCAGTGGAAACTCAGTCCCAAAGAGGCCGAACTCCTGCGGATGTTTTGCAAATACATCAATGACGTCACGCCGCGCTCGGAAGCGCTCATCAAAATCTGGCACGAAGACAACTACTTCACCGCCCGTTCGATGGACGTGTTCGTGACCAAATTGCGCAAGTACCTGGCGAAAGACTCGGGTATCGAGATCGTCAATATCCACGGCAACGGGTTCCAGTTGCTGGTCAAGGACATGGTTTAATAAACTGGAAGTCAACATGTAAAAAGTAAAAGTCAAAATGTAAAAGGCACGCTACTTTTACATTTTGACTTTTACTTTTTTACAGATTGATTTTCCTATGTTTCAGCGCATTTTTCAAAAATACACCGGTTTTCTGCGCAGCCTAAAAGCGGTGTATGTCTTCAATAATTTACTGAATATTAAATACCTGAAACGCAATCGGGCATTGTACCGCCGCTTTGGCGTGCGTAAGGGAATCCTGGAGCCGATCGGTAGCGCAGATTTTGTTTCACACCATGCCGATGTTCCATGGCTCGATCAGCCGGATGCACTCAACCAGCTGGAAGTACACCCCGAGTTCCGGGCGATGGATGCCGACTTGCAGGTCAAGGTGCGGCAGTTCGTGCGCGACGGGTACCTGATATTGGAACAGTTTTTCGGTCCATCGGACACGGAGGCCCTTAACGCGGAGGTGAACCGTCTGTTGGATTCCGGGAAAGCGGGGTTCAACTACACCGGTCGGAAAATTTTCAACCTGCACGAGCAGAGCCGGCTGGCCGACGAGCATTTTTTTCAAAATCAACGGCTGCTCCACGTACTCTCTTTCCTGCTGGGCAAGCCGGTCATTCCGTTTCAGTCGCTCAGTTTTGTACAAGGCAGCGAGCAGCGCGCGCACTCGGACTCCATCCACATGACCACCGAGCCGCCCGGTTACCTGATTGCTACCTGGACAGCTCTGGAAGATTGTACAGAAGACGCCGGCCCGTTATTTTACTATCCAGGTAGCCACAGGCTGCCGTATGTGATGACGCCCGACTACGATTCGGGCAACACGCGTTTCACCATCGGCGACAACAGCAACCGTCGCTACGAAGACAAGATCGAGGCGTTGATTAGCGGGCACGGGTTGAAAAAGGAACTGTTGCTTGCCAAACGTGGCGACGTGCTGATCTGGCACGCCAACCTGCTGCACGGTGGCAGCGCCATTACGCGCCCCGGCGCCACCCGCCGCAGTATTGTTTGTCACTACTTTGCCGAGGAGGTACTGTGTTACCATGAAATGTCGCAGCGCCCGGCTATCATCAAATCTTAATCCGTGTCGTATGACCCGATTGGTACTCATTCTGGGATGTTTGTTTGCCTTGCTCCGTCCTGTTACCGCGCAGTCCGGTTTTATTGCTGTGGCCGATCGGAAAAGCGTGGAAATACCCTTTGAGTACACCAATAACTTCATTATCCTCACGATCAACTTTGGTGGGTATTTGCCGTTGAAATTCATTTTTGATACCGGCGCCGAACATACTATTCTGACCAAACGAGAGATCAGCGATTTGATGCGAATTCCGTATGAGCGTGAATTCCGTGTGCTGGGTTCCGACCTGAAAACGCCGCTCGTAGCGTACCTGGCCCGGCGCATCCGGTTTGATATTCCGGATAAAATGTATGCGCTATCGGAGGATATCCTTGTGCTTCAGGATGATTATTTCCGATTTGAGGAATACGCGGGGGTAAACGTTCATGGTATTTTGTCAGCCACCGTGTTTTCGCGCTACATCATCAAAATCAATTACGATCGCCGTATGCTGACGTTGTACGACCGCGAGACATTTAAACTTCGGGAAAAAGATTTCGTTCCGATTCCGGTCGAACTGTTTCGAAACAAAATGTACCTGAACACGACCATTCAGGTGCTACCCGACTCCGTGGCTCCGGTGAAGTTATTGCTGGATACCGGGGCAGGGCTTCCGCTCCTGCTGTTTAGTAATACGCACCCGCTTGTTTATCCACCCAAACAATCGCTGCCCAGCAACATCGGCATGGGACTGGGCGGGTACATCGAAGGATTCACGGGGCGTATCCATCAGGCGACACTGGGTGGTTTTACGCAGGCCGGCGTGATTACCTATTTTCAGGAACTGGATACCACGATGAATCTGGAATACCTCAACGGTCGCAATGGTTTGATGGGGAATGCCCTGCTCAACCATTTTCAAGTAATATTGGACTACCAGAATGCCCAGATTTGGCTCAAGCCCGGGAGACTGTATCGCGAGGCCTTTGTGTATGATCGAAGTGGACTCAGCCTTGTTGCTTCGGGGACGCGGTACAACGAGTTTGTGGTGCAAAACGTGTTGCCGAACTCCCCCGCTGCAGAGGCAGATATCCGGCGCGATGACCAGATTATTCGGATTCGAAGGACCCCCGCCAGTTTTTTCAGCTTGAACGACCTTCAGCGTATGTTTCAAAAAAAACCGGGAAAAACGATTAAGCTCACCATCAAACGCGGCGATCAGAAGATCAAAAAAGTACTTGTGTTGCGGGAGTTGATTTGATTCGGCACTACCGGATCATTCGGAAAAATACATTGGAAAACCAGCCGGAGTCTGCTTTTACCAGGACGTCCAGCGTTTTGTCGGCTTTGTGCGAGAGGGATCGGATTTCCTTGACTACGCGGCAAAAGGACTCGGATTCGGGGCAGTGCGCTTCTACGCCGACAACATCGTCGAGCACCTTGAGCATGGGTTCCAGCTCCTTTTTTTTCCGGTGAATAATAATCTGGCGAAAAACCGTCCACATATCCTTTTCGGCATAAAAAAACTCTTTGCGCTCGCCCGATTTCAACTGCTTATGTACCAATCCCCAGTCCATCAGGGCGCGGATATTCATGTTCGCATTACCTCTGGAAATGCAAAGTCCTTCCATGACCTCATCGGCGGTCAGGGGTTCCGGTGCGATAAGCAAAAGTGCGTGTACTTGTGCCATGGTACGGTTGATGCCCCATCCGCTGGCCATCTTGCCCCACGATTCGATGAACTTTTGTTTGCCTTCCTGAATGTCCATAAATAACTTTCGGTTGTTCGCTAGTGGCGGAAAAACTGCCGCAGCTTTCAGTAAATACCATTTGCCTGTATTTTGTTTTCAAAAAAAAATGAAAACAGCAATTTGAGGGAGCCTTACCTACCGGGCGCTATAGCTGCGTGTCCGCTAACTTTTTTCACGCTCAAATGTTCCAACTCAGGCCTCCATACTTCGGAGGTGTGCATAGCATGACCAAGTCCACTAATTTTTTTGAAACAGATGATGGGGGCGCCTACACGCAACAACTGACGCGCCTGTTGCGCGACACAGAAACCGACAACTGTGCGCTGTTGCTGGAGCTCATTGCGGGTGGAGGCGCCAACCGCAGGGTACTCGGCTATCTGTTTGGCATCGCGGTATTTCATGCAACACGGGAAACGGCATCGCGGGCAATGGGTCTGCTCCAGTGCTATGCTGCTGAACCGACGGTGCGGCAAGCCCAAAAGCTGCGCGAATCGGCAGCCTACCACTACGACGAAGCAGAGTACTTCAGTCGCTATCAGAGTGCCGAGGTAGATCTGTTCGACCTGTTACTGGCGAGCAAGATGTGCTTGTGGCACCGAAGCCGGCCGGGTGCCGGCAGCAATGCGCAGGTAGCGTTCCAGACACTGGACTTGCGCCGCCTTGATGTGGCGGAACTTTCACCCGCGCTTACGGCGCTCGATTTTCTGAAATTCATTGCGTTGCCGGCAAACAAAAATTTTGACCTGGCCGCCGCGCTGCCGATCTTGTTGCAACTGCCTCTGGAGACCGTTATCATCGAAAACATTCGTGTGGAAACATTTCCAGTGGAGTTGTTTGCGCTGCCCAGGTTGCTCACGCTTATCATTCGGAAAGGAAACCTGCGCCCACGCAACCCCATGCAGGTGCCCGATGGCGGGCCTTTTGGTTGCCCGACGCTTGAAAAACTGATTCTCGAAGGATACCCCACGATTGGAGAGGAACATTTAGGCCCGTTTCCGGCACTGCGCGAGGCGGTTTTGCAGCGTTGTAACTTGTTGAATCTGAGTTTTCTGAGCCATTCTCCAAACCTGGAACGGCTCAATGCCCGCTACAACCGGCTAGAGGCGCTGCCGGATTTTCTGGCGCGGTGTATCCAACTCCGCTCCCTCGAACTCAGCCACAACCCGTTTCGAAAAATCGAACTCGATCTGGAGCATTTGCAGCATCTGGAAGAGTTGGAAATAACCCTGCAATCCCGGCTCTTCGGGATGTAATCGCACTGCGGGTTACCACTGCTGGCCGGGGTAGGTGCGTTGCAGGTGCTGCATTTCGGCGAGGATGAAACCGAGTTGTTCGGTGTGTCTCCCGTCTTTGCCCCCGCGTTGCATCCAGGTGTTCTCCGGAATTTGGAGGGTAGCTTCTTGCAGGACCGCCTGCACTTTTGTGTCCCAAAGCGGTTTTATTTTCAATAAATCCACCCCGTAGCCTGCCTCCGCAGCCTGGCGATCGGTGTCGTTGGGCGTGGTCAGTTCACCGGTGTACATCCACAGATCATCCACTGCTGCCTGCATTTTTTGCCGGCTCAGGTCGGTGCCGTCGCCAAGCCGGACTGTCCACTCGCTGGAGTAGCGGAGGTGGTAGGTGATTTCCTTGAAAGCTTTTTCTGCAATAGCGGCCAAACGCTCGTCGGTGCTGTTCAGCAAGGCCTGGCAATGGTAATAATTGTAGGTATCGAAAAAGAATTGCCGCGCGATGGTGTGGGCCCAGTCGTCGTTGGGTTGCTCTACCAGCAAGACGTTTCGGAAAGCATGTGCATCGCGGAAGTATGCCAGGTCGTCCTCACTACGGCCCTGGCCCTCGATCTCGCCGGCGTAGGTGAGCAACATCCGGGCCTGTCCCAACAGGTCGAGTGCGATATTGGTCAGAGCAATATCTTGTTCCAGCACCGGACCGTGGCCACACCACTCGCCGAGACGCTGGGAAAGAATCAGGGCGTTGTCGCCCAAGTGGAGGATATAATTATACATAGGTTGCAAGGTTTCTGGTTGGAGGGTTTCTGGTTAGAAGGTTTCTGGTTAGAAGGTTAGAAGGTTTCTGGTTAGAAGGTTTCTGGTTGGAGGATTTCTGGTTGGATGGTTCGCTAACCAGAAACCCTCTAACCTTCTAACCCTCCAACCAGAAACCTTCTAACCAGAAACCTTCTAACCAGAAACCTTTTTACATGTGTTTGACTTCGTCCGGCAGGTTGTAAAAGGTGGGGTGCCGGTATATTTTGTCGTTAGCGGGGTCGAAAAAAGCATCAATGTCCTCGGTTGAGGCATGGATGTGTTTGGATTCGACAACCCAGATGCTGATACCCTCGTTGCGGCGGCAATACACGTCGCGGGCGTTTTCGAGAGCCATTGCTTCGTCGGAGGCGTGGAGGCTACCGACGTGTTTGTGGCTAAGCCCTTGTTTGGAGCGGATGAATACTTCCCAGAGTGGCCAATCTTTCATGTTTGAACGTTTTTGTGCTGCCGGCCGGGTAGATAAGGCCAGTTCGGGCAAAAGTAGCGCCTTTTGACAGTACGCCTTGCCCGGCGGAGTACTTGTCGTGGAAAAATGTACTTTTGCCCGCCCCATGTCGTTTGGGGCATGTTATTCTTACTTGATATACAGTCCCTTTTTTTTATTCAACTACTCGTTTCATGACGTATTTTTTCAAAAACAAAACGGCTCTTCTCCACTTTTTTAGCGTTGCACTGCTGACTCTTTTTATAGGCACCTCTGCGCAGGCGCAATTGCGGTATGGCTTCAAAACCGGCCTCAACTTTTCGCGTATGAACGGCCCTTCGGAAACCAATGCTGCCGGTGCCGAACTGGAAAGCTGGAAAACAATAACGGCCTTCCACATCGGCCTTTCGGTCGGGTATGCATTCACCGATGCGTTCGGTGTGCGCGGGGAACTGATTTACACCAAAAAAGGCGCGAAATACACCTTCGAAGGCGATTCGTACCGCATTTTCCGGTATGATGGCGGCAGTACCATGAGCACCGGAAACTCCCGCTACCTCATCAACCTCACCAACGCCTACATTGACATCCCTGTGGTTGCTTATGGGCGCTGGAAAGATTTTGAAGTACTCGGCGGCGCTTACGCGGGCTTCCTTGTGCAGTCCATCGGAGAAGGTTCCCTGTCGTACACCAACGGGCGCACTTCCGGACTGGGAAACAGCATTCCCAATTTGGAGTTCAATCTGGACCACAATTACCGCAAAGACGAGCCTGGTTTGGGAGTGGGCACGGAAACCGTCCTTGCTCAGGTGGATGCCCGCGTCATTGAGATGCCCAAGACGCTCGGCGCGTACTACGACTACCCGGAAGACAAGGGAAATCTATTTAACAGCCTCGACTACGGGCTGGTGGCCGGAGTGTCCTACTATATGAGCAGTTCGCTCTTCATCGGCTTCCGCGTACAATATGGCCTGGCCGATGTCACCAACAACAACGCCGACCTCACCAAGTCCGTGACGGATAACGGAAACCTGATTTTCCGCGACGACAAGGACCAGAACGTGACCATGCAGGTTTCGGTAGGTTTTAGTTTTTAAGGAGCCCGCATTTTCTAAATTTTGCCTGATGCATAGGCATACGAAGCCTGTTGCGACGCACTTTTTGCTTTTTTCTTATAATCCCGCCAGGCATTTTTTCACCAAACCCAATTCTTGTTTCTGATGCTATTCAAAAACTGGTTGCGCTTGCTGCTTTCCGCTCTGGTGGTGGGCAGCCTTTATCCTGCCTGCAACAAAGCTGGCCTGGAAGATGTGGAGCTCGCCGAACGCACGGCGGAGTATGCTTTTCCGCTGTTTTCCACCACAATCGGTCTGCAAGATCTGATGCTTACGGTGCTAAACGACACGCTCAGCGGCGATACTATCGTCGTAAACCCCGACAACACGATGACGCTGTACTACAGCGGCGATGTGGCCGAAAAACCGGCAACGGATATTTTCGAGTTTTTCAAATTTCCCGATGCTCCCATTCCGGTAGCCGACACCTTCTACCGCTTTCCGTTCAATGTGCCCGACTCGGTGTATATCCACCGCGCCGACGTATTCAGCGGGACGTTAAACGTGATCATCAGCAACAAGCTGACCGAAGCCGTAACCGGCACCTTCTACATTCCGCAGATGTTGAAGAACGGAGTAGTATTTTCCTATCCGTTCGCTGTGGCTGCCGGGCAGTTGTTCATTTCGCCGCCGCTCGACCTGTCGGGGCACCTCCTGCTCTCGGATAGCAATACCCTGGATTTTCGGTACGAAGCCTACACGCCCGACGGCACCCGCGTTGTGCTGCCCGAATCCTCACCCGGAATACCGGGCATGGGCCTGCTGCTCAACGGGTTCACGCTGTCGTATGTGGAAGGCTACTGGGGCTACTCGGAATATCCACTCACGCTGGACACCATTGATATTGACATCAACCAAACCGACCTGAAAGGAAACGTGCGCGTAAAAGACCCGAAGGTGATCATGACCGTGTCCAACTCCTGGGGATTTCCTACGCGGGGTGTGGTCAAGTACCTCAGTTTTATCGGGCAGGACGGACAGGAGTACAAACTGGAAAGCAGTGTATTTTTTGGCGACAGCATTGACTTCAACTATCCCTCCCTGATTGCCGGGGAAGTGGGCCAAACCAAATACACGGATATCGTACTGGACGGCTCCAACTCGAATATTGCCACTATTTTCAATGCCCAGCCGGTGAAACTGGTCTATGAAGTGGCGGGTATTTCCAACGCCACCAAGGACCCAACCATCGAAGGCTTTTTGACCGACAAGAGCACCATTGCCCTGCGTATGAGCGTGGAACTGGTGCTGGAAGGTTCGGTACAGGACTTCGGGGCAGAACAAACGCTCGATCTGAATTTTGGCGACTACACCGACCTGGACACGGCCAAGATTGAGGAGGTGGAGTTCAAGTTGGTTACGGAAAACAGCACGCCTATCGCCACGGCCATGCAATTGTACTTCCTCGACGAAGTTGGCAACGCATTAGATTCCCTATTTGTCGGCGCCCCGCAGTTCATCATGCAGGCGCCGCCCATTGATGCCAACGGCATCGCGATCGGTTCCAAACGCACGGAAACCTTTGTACCCATGGATATCACCCGATTCGACCGTGTGCGCCAATCCAAGTCCATGCTGATGCGCACCTTTTTCACTACCGCGGAGGGCGGGCTGGTACCGGTTAAACTATTGGCAACCCAAAGCACCACAGTAAAAATGGGGCTGAAAGTGAAAATGCGGCTGGGCGGCGAGTAGCGTAGCTGCGGGTTTCAACCCGCAGCATCTCTGGATTTTCTTAAACTATTGACTAACAATGAAACTATACCATATCCTTTCCTTCTTTCCGGTTCTTTTTCTGTTGCAAACAGCTCACGCGCAGCAGGAACTGTTGCTGCACCAGCAGAGCAACCTGTGGCATGCCAGCGCGCTCAACCCTGCATTTTTCCCTTCGGAAAAACGCATCGCGATCGGCGGACCGTCGTACGGACTCGATGCCGCCCACTCCGGCAACGTAACCTACAACGACCTGCTGCGCAAACAAGGCGACCGCCTGGTTCTGGACGTTGGCAATGCCATCGGCAAGTTGGATCCCGACAACAATGTCCACTACGACCAGCGCTTTGAGACCGTATCCCTCGGGGTGCGTTTCGGCAGTTGGTACTTGCAGGCCGGTCATGCCGTGCGCGTGAATACCGCGATCAATTACCCCAAGGCATTGGCGGAACTATATTGGTACGGAAACGGACCGTACATCGGCCAGCCACTGGAAATTGGTTTCACGGCCAATACCGCCACCTGGAACGAGCTCCACCTCGGCCTCGGAAAACGTTTTGGCGACAAATTGACGCTCGGCGCCCGCGCCAAATTTCTGTCCGGAGTCGGCGCCCTCCAAACAGACGATGCCCGCAGGCAAATTCGGGTACTCACTGACTCGGACATCTACCAGTTGTCGCTCACCACGGACTATGCCTTCCACTCCTCCAGCATCGTTTCGGGTATTGATACTGCCGGCCTGACCTACGATCTGGCGCTGAACGAAATCAAAAACAAGTTTGCAGACAACACCGGTATCGCGTTTGATTTCGGTTTGCAGTTTCAAATCAGCGAGCGCCTTTCCCTGAGCGCCAGCGTACTCGACCTCGGTGCCAGTATTTCCTGGAAGAAAAATGCGAGTTATTTCCACAGCCAGGGCACGTTCGAGTACAACGGCATCGGTATCCCCGGCGCCGATATTCTGAACGGCACCACAGACAGCCTTGACTTCGGTGCGGCACTGGACACCCTGAACGACGTACTGCAATTTCAGAAAACAGACGCGGAATTCACGACCACGCTACCAACCAGAATCTATGTCGGCGGCTCCTTTAAACTGACCGAACGCTGGGTATTGGGCGCCGTGTTGCACCACCAGAACAGTAAAAACCGGAGCGCCACTTCGGTGGGCGTGAGTGCCCACTGGTCGCCGCTGAAATGGCTGACAGTCGGCGGTATGTACGGTGTGAATGACCGCTCCGCCGCCAATATCGGCCTCAGTATCGTGGTCAAGCCCGGACCGCTGCAACTGTTCGTCCTGTCCGACAACGTCCTGAACGCGGTAACGCCCTACGGATCAGCCGCAGTGAACTTCCGCTTCGGCGGAGCACTGGTTTTTTAGTGATGAGCGATGAGCTATGAGTGATGAGCGATGAGTGGTGAGTACATGCGTATGGTAGTGTACTCTACGGAACTCATAACTCATAACTCATCACTCATCGCTCATCACTCTATACTGCCATCGGTAAAAAAACCACAACAGCAGGCCCAATAACAGGCCGGCGAGCAGGCACCAGCCCCAGAACTCCAGAAAATCGCGGGAGCGGTAGGCGGCTTGCAGTGTTGCCGCGCTGAGGTCTTGCTCCAGCAGTACAAATACAAACCGGAGAAATATTGCGGAAAGCGTACCCCAACTGATCGCAGTGACCAGTACGTACAGTACTATGCCCCGGCGGCGCACCCTGGTCCAGTGCGCGAGGAACTGTTGTTTCTCATTGTTATTCATGTTTTTTCTTGCAGTTTCCGGTACTGGCGCTCCATGAAGTACCAGTTGAGAAAGCCGAGCAATACACCAACTACGATCTTGGAAATCAATTTTTGTGGCATAAGATTGCTCGAAAGCGCATCGGCGAAAGGCTGATCAAACAGGTCAAACAGAACCAATAAAACAAATACCATTACGACAAAAAGTGCAGCTGTGCGCAGCACAAATCGCGCCTTTCCGCTTCGGCGGCGGGCCTCCCAGGATTCGACAAATTGTTGTTTTTCGTAGTTGTCCATGCGTATTCAGTTTTATCCTTTATCATTCCAGTTTCGTGTTTTTTGTTTGCAGAGTGCATTGGTTTAGAGGCGAAACCGCTTGTACATCTCTTCTGCGCCGTACCAGCCCACGATACCAATGACGAGACCCGCGACCACCGAAATAAATAAATAACTCGATAGGTCAAATGCCGCCGACCACGCCGTCCAGGTATCCGATAAAAAAGGGTCGGCGCGAAAAAGTGGATCAAACAGCTGCACAAAACTCATAAAAAGCATGGTCAATAGAATCATCCGCAGGGTGTAAAAAACCATGCCCCGGCGGCGCGAACGCTCCCAGCGATGTGCGAAGGTTTGTTTTTGGGATTCGGACAAATTGTCGTCCAGGTCGAGAAACAGCATAAGTTTGGTTGTAAAGAAGGTGATATAGAAGCTCTTCAGTCGTTTAGGTCAAGATGCATAATGTGAAAAAACCGGTGCAGTACGGGCGAGAGCATCAAGCCGGAAGCCACCAGAAATACCACACCGCTGTAGAGCGCATATAGCCCGGCAAAGATTCGAATGGGGTCTTGGTGTTGTGCCGGTAGCGCGTCTATGTCAAGAGCCGGCCCCATGCCCGTCAAAATCATGGCGGCGTTGTAGAAGGCATCCGTCCAGCTGATACCGGCCAGGTAATGGTACCCCGCCATTCCGATCAGCAGCGAAAAAGCGAGAATACCTGCGGATGTCGCAGCATAACGCAATACCCGGTGGGCAAACTTTTTCCGGGTCAGCAGCGGTTGAGTACGATGTTCAAACATCGTGCGAACGTACAGTTTAGTTCGCAAAACTCTGGCAAGTCAATATCAAATCAACCCGCGCGACTTCAACTCCAAATACTTGTTGATCGTACTCAGGGTCAAATCTTCCGGTTTGGTGAGCACGGCCTGAATACCGTACTGGCGCAGTTTGGTTACCATTTCCTTTTTGTCCTGCAAAAACTTGCGCGCCACGGTTTGCCGGTAGATGTCGGCAGTCAGGCGTACTTCCTCATTGGCCAGTGCGCGGATTTCAGTGTTTTCAAAAAAAACGACCACGAGGAGGTGGAAGCGGTTGAGGCGGCGCAAGGTGGGCAGGGCGCGTTCGAGGGCGTGCATACTCTCGAAATTGGTGAACAGCAGCAGCAGCGACCGCATCCCGATAAACCGCCTCACGGCTTCGTACAACAATTCGTAATTCGATTCTCCGGTGCGTTCTTTTTCGCGGTACAGCGCCTCCAGAATTTTGTTCATCTGTCCGGCGCTGCGTTCGGCTTTGAGCGTGGCGCCCATCACATCGGAAAAGGTGAGCAGTCCCGCTTTGTCCTGTTTTTTCAGAATGATATTGCTGATCGCCAGTACGGTGTTGATGGCGTAATCCATCAAGCTGAGGCCGTCGAAGGGCATACGCATGACGCGACTTTTGTCCACGATGCAATACACCTGCTGGCTGCGCTCATCCTCGTACTGGTTCACCATGAGGGTGGAGCGGCGGCCCACGGCTTTCCAGTTGATGCTGCGATAGTCGTCGCCCGGCACATAATTTTTGATCTGCTCGAACTCGTAGCTGTGCCCAATGCGCCGCATTTTTTTGATGCCGGTTTCGTGGGCAATGTGCTTCATGGCCCGCAACTCGTAGCGTTTCATCTGGATGATGGACGGATACACCGCTACCTCCTGTGGCTGGTCAAAAGCAATACGCCGTTCCAGCAAACCCAGTCGGCTGGTGGCAAACACGTTAATTTTTCCAAACGAATACACTCCCCGGGTCAGTGGTCGCAGTTCGTAGCGGATCTCCGCGCGAGCATCCGGTTTCAGGGCGAGCTGTTCTTCAAAATCGCGGCGCTGAAACTGTATGGGCAGTTCGTCCACCACGCTGAGGCGCAGGTACAGGTTGCCGGCATTGTGCAGGCGGAGGGTCACCGGGTTGGGATCGCTGAGTGAAAAAACCGGATTCAGCACCCGCGTGCACAGCACATTTGGCCGCCGGCCAAACAACAGCACGGCATCCACGCCCAATGCCGCTACCGCCACCGCAAAAGCCGCCTGAGCCACCGGGTACAAAAACCCGAACGGGTACGCCAGCGCAAACAACCCGGCAAGGCCGCCGAACAGCCAGAAAAAACGGTTGGTGAGGAACAGGTGTCGCATGAGTAGTTGGGTTAGGACAATGCCCTGAAAAGCGCCAGTTGGTTTTGTGCACGCACCAGGTTGTGTTCGGGGTACTTGATTTTGTAATAAACATCTCCGGCCAGGTAGTCGGTGAAAAACCGGAGGGCTTGCTCGCCGACGATCCATTGGGCGCCGAGCGACAGGTTTTCGCGTTCGGTTTCGGTCAAAAAATCGGCGGTTTGTTCCAGAAATCCCTGTTGCAACGCTTGCAGGATATCCGCCCGTACCGTCACGGTGCCGGGCTTGTCTTCCTGGCGGTCGGCGGCGAAGGTACGCACCATGTCGCCAAAATCAGATAGCACGGTACCTGGCATAATCGTGTCCCAATCAATTACAGCCACGGCGCGGCCGGTGGTGTTGTCCAGCAGGACGTTCCCTGCTTTGGTGTCGTTGTGGGTGATGCGCAGCGGCAGTTCGCCGGATTTTTTCAGGGTGCTGACGGCATCAAAGACGGGTTTGGCGGCGAGCAGAGCTGTTATTTCCGCCTGGGTTTCCTGGGCGCGACCGACGGGATTTTGCTTCAGGATTTCCTGAAAAGCCGCCCACCGCCGGTCGGTATCGTGAAAACCGGGTATGGTTTCCTGTATGCGGTGCAGGGGGCAATCGCGCAGCGCGTATAAAAAAATGCCGTACGCGCGGGCTGCTTCGTAGGCTACCGCAGGGTCAGGCAAATGCTCGGGTGCGTAGGTGTTTTCGTAAAACGGGAACACGCGCCAGTAGTTGCCGGCCGCGTCGCGGTGGAGGAGGCGGCCGTCGGGCACGGGCACGGGTGTCGGGATTTGAAGCGGGAAATTCGGCCGGGTGTGCAGGTGCTCCGCCACAATCTGAATGTTGTGCATCACCGCATCGGGGTTGGTAAACACCTGGTGGTTGAGTCGCTGCAGTATCCAGGTTTGGGGCTGATGTTTCAGCAAAAACTCGACGCGGTAGGTATCGTTGATATTGCCCGAGCCGAACGGTTCGGCCCGGAGCAGGCTGTCGAACTGGAAAAACTGGTGCAGAACTGACGCCAGGTGCGCGGTGGTTTCCATGCCGTAAAGGTTGAAAAAGGTTGCTGGTTAGAAGGTTTCTGGTTGGAAGGTTTTTGGTTAGAGGGTTAGAAGAGCGTGTTCAGAAAACTGTGTAAACGGTGTTTTTTCAACCTTGAAACGCCGCGTGCGGGTCTTTTGACCCCGCGCCAACCGCTTGATTGTCAGCCATTGTTGTGCGGGGTCAAAAGACCCACGCACGGCGAAACGCGCCAACCAGCAACCTTCCAACCTTCCAACCTTCCAACCAGCAACCTTCTAACCTTCCAACCCTCCAACCCTCTAAACTATAACATGTTTACTTCTGCTTCCAGCGGCACGCCGAATTTTTCTTCTACAGATTTGATGATGGCGTGGGCCAGTGCCTGTACCTCTGCGCCGGTTGCGCCGCCGTGGTTGACCAGCACGAGGGCTTGTTTTTCGTAGCAGCCTGTATTGCCGACGCGTTTGCCCTTCCAGCCGCATTGTTCGATGAGCCAGCCTGCAGGGATTTTTGCCGTTCCGTTGGGCTGGTCGTAGTGCGGGATGGCGGGGTGTTTTTCCCGGATTTTTTCCAGCGCCGTGCGCGATACCGTTGGGTTTTTGAAAAAACTGCCGCAGTTGCCGATGCGGGCGGGGTCGGGTAGTTTGGCGGTGCGGATACGAATGACTGCCTCGCGCACATCGGCGATTGTGGGCCGGACAATGCCTGCCTCCGAGAGGGTTTTGGCGATGTCGCCGTACGACGTATTGATCCGGTGTTTTTCGGTGGTGAGCGAGAGCGTGACCGAGGTGATGCAGTAGCGCCCTTTTTCCGTTTGTTTGAAAATGCTGTCGCGGTAGCCAAACCGGCAGGCCTGGCGGCTGAAATACCGGCGTTTCCCGGTAGCCAATTCGACGGCCTCCAAGCCTACGAAAACATCTTTCAGTTCCACGCCATACGCACCGATATTCTGTACCGGCGCTGCGCCCACTGAACCGGGGATGAGGCTGAGGTTTTCGATGCCTCCGAGGTTTTGGTCAACGGCCCATTGCACCAATCCGTTCCAGTTTTCTCCGCTGCCGATGCGTACCCACGCCCGGGTTTTGAAGCGCCGCACGACCTCGATGCCCCGGATATTGTTGCGGATAACAGTTCCTGGCCAGTCCCGGGTAAACAGCATATTGCTGCCGCCGCCGAGTACGAGCAGGGGCGGGCGGGCCACGCGCAATACCTGGCGCAGGTCGTCCACGGATTGCACCTCGGCGAAAAAGGCCGCGCGGGCATCAATGCCGAAGGTGTTGTAGGGCAGGAGTGCGGTGTTTTGCTCGAGGGTCATATTGGTCATTTGAGCAGGCAATCGAGTTGTCGGTTCAGCAGGTCAACGTTGTGTACCTCGTAGTCCTCGTACCCGGTAGCCCAGGCGATGCGCACCTTGTCGAGCAGGGATTTTTGCATTTTTTTGAACATGCCAGGGTCAATGACGTACTGGCCGGTAAAGGTGTAGGTCACTTTGTCCTCGCCGGCGCTGCCTTCGTCGGCGCGGAGATTATAGAGCGTGAGGGTTTCGCCGTCAAGGAATTTGAGTACGGCGACACCGTTTTTTGGCAGGCTGCCAAAAGTGCGTTTGGCATTGGCATCGCTGATGTTGAACTGGAGTTGCAGCCGTTGTGTGCCGCTGTTGGTGGCCACGGCGGCCAGGCACACAATGTGCTCGCGATCCTGCAGGTAGGCTTTGAGGGAGGGATTGGTAAAGCGGAACAGTTCTTCTTTTTGCAGCTCGCGGTGGCGCTCGCCGGAAAATTCGTCGCGGGTATCCGTCACCAGGGTACATCCCCGTTTGGGCGGGTTGAGGAGGACATCGTTGGCCGGGTCGTATTTTTTGAATGTCGGACGGGCTGCGGGCAGTTTTTTGGGCGCCTTTTGCGCGGCCGCCTCTGCTTCTGAAACAGGCTCGTCTGCTTGCGCCGGTGGCGGCACGGTGTTCGACGGGTCGGAAACGGCCACCGCACCGATCACTTCGGCGATGGGTTTTTCTTCCGGCTCCTCTGGTTTGGGGATCAGATCAACTACTTGTTTGTATGCCCGGGGCAAACTTTTTCGCAACGCATCGCCCTCCATTTCAGCTACTTTTTGAACCGAAGCCAGCACCTTGTCGGCTTTTTTAATCTCCTGGAGCGCCGCTTTTTCGATGTTTTGAGCAGTTTTCAAGGCTTTTTTGAACGCGTCAATCTCCTCCGTTGTCGCCAGCGTGTCGGCCAGATATACGGCCAACTGGTCGGCGGCAACCTCCCGCTCCAGGGCGGCGCGGTCAGCTTTTTGGACAAAAACTTCCCGAACCTGACTCGTCTGATCGGCCAGGCGGCGAGCCAGGGCGGCTACCTCGTACTCCGGCAGCGAATCGAGCACAGGCAGGGTGTCAAGCGTGGGGAAATCGGGGTGTTGGGCGAATGCGGCCGTTTGGATAAAAAATACGGCGACAAAAACCCGAAGCGCAGTAGTGAATGCTGAATGCTGAATGCTGAATGATGAATGCTTGTTGAGCCTGGTGCTGTTTCCAGGGGGCAGCGTGAAGACGTTTTTTCTCATGTGCATGAAGTATAAAAGGGTGCTTGGAGCAGGGGCATAATTTTGCGCTTGTGAAAACACTAAACGTAGTAGTGAATATTACGGTGCATCCTGTCAATCGAACGAATCGAATCTTCGAATCCATCAAATTGCCCGTTCTTTGCGCCCACAAAAGTACCCTTCACTATCTTTTCAACGATGCAAACCAGAATCTTTAAAATTTCTTTGCCCATTCTGCTCGCTGCGGCCTCCTGCGGCTCCGATTCCAAACCCAAACCTGTTTTTGACTTCAAACCGATTTCCGTGACGTACCCGAACACTCGCCAGGATTCTACGGTGCAAGACACCTATTTCGGCACTACTATCCAGGACCCCTACCGTTGGTTGGAAGACGACCAGAGCGACGAGACCAAACAGTGGGTCAAAGACCAGAATGCGGTCACGTTCGGTTACCTGGAGCAAATCCCGTTTCGCGCCAAGGTGCAGCATCGGCTGGAGCAAATCTGGAATTTTGAAAAATTCGGAACACCGTTCAAGAAGGCGGGTTTCTACTATTTTTTCAAAAATGACGGCCTGCAAAACCAGAGCGTGCTGTACCGTCAGGCAACGCTCGACGGTGCAGCGACACTTGTGCTCGACCCCAATACGTTCAGCGCCGACGGTACCACTTCGCTGCAGGAATACAGTTTTTCTAAAGACGGTCGCTACCTGGCCTACGCCATTTCCGAGGGCGGCTCCGACTGGCGTACCATTCTCGTGAAAAACATGGAAACCGGAGAAATGCTGCCCGATCAACTTCAGTGGGCCAAGTTCACCGGTATTGGCTGGGCAGGCGACGGGTTTTATTACACCCGCTACCCCGAGCCCAAAAAAGGCGACGCCCTCAAAGGCGCCAACCAAAACAGCGGCATCTATCTCCACAAACTCGGCGACCCGCAGAGCGCCGATAAACTGGTGCACAACGACAAAAAACACCCCAACCATTACTTCGGCGCCGGCACTACAGACGACGAGCGGTTTCTGTTTGTCTCCGCTGCCGAAAGCACCAGTGGCAATACCCTGGCGTTCAAAGACCTGAGCAAGCCGAAAGCTGTGCTGACGCCGGTCAGCACGAAATTTGACCACGACTTCAATGTGGTGGAAAACCTCGGCGACAAGCTGCTGATACTGACGAACCATGGAGCGCCGAACCAGCGCTTGATCCTGGTCAACTCCAACCAACCCGCCGAGGCCAACTGGGAAACACTGATTCCCGAGGACAGCAACGACGTGCTCCAAAGCGCCGTCCTGTGCGGCGGCAAGATCGTGTGCTCGTACCTGCACAACGCCTCCAGCGCATTGCGCGTATTCGGCCTCGACGGCAAACTGATCCGGGAAGTTGCCCTGCCGGAAATTGGCACCGTGGGTATGGTCCAAGGCAAGCCCGACGACGCGCTCGCATTTTTCTCCTTTTCGTCTTTCCTGCGTCCGACCACGATTTATTCGCTGGATATGAATACCCTGGAGCCTGAAATTTTCAAGGCGCCCAAGCTGGATTTTAATCCGGATGCGTTCACGACGGAGCAGGTGTGGTACTTCAGCAAGGACAGCACGCGCGTGCCCATGTTCATCACCCGAAAAAAGAATATCGCGCTGGACGGCCAGAACCCGACGCTGTTGTACGGCTACGGCGGTTTCAATATCCCCGTCACCCCCGGTTTTTCGGCTTCGCGGGCAGCATTATTGGAAAACAACGGCATTTATGTCGTGGCGAACATCCGCGGCGGCGGAGAGTTCGGCGAGAAATGGCACAAGGCCGGCACCAAGTGCCAAAAGCAAAACGTATTCGATGATTTCATTGCCGCAGCGGAGTATCTGGTGGAAAAACAATACACCTCGCCGCCGCGCCTGGCCATCGAGGGCGGATCCAACGGCGGCTTGCTCGTGGGCGCCTGCATGACCCAGCGGCCCGATCTGTTCGGCGTGTGCTTCCCGCGCGTGGGTGTGCTGGATATGCTGCGCTACCACCAGTTTACCATCGGGTATGCCTGGGCGGTGGACTATGGCCGCAGCGACAACGCCGAGGAATTTCCCTGTCTGATCAAGTACTCGCCCCTGCATAACGTAACCGAAACGGCTTACCCCTCCACCATGATCACCACTGCCGACCACGACGACCGCGTGGTGCCGGCGCACTCGTTCAAGTTTGCCGCCACCTTGCAACAGTACCAGCAAGGTGAAAAACCGGTGCTCATCCGCATTGAAACCAGTGCCGGCCACGGAGCGGGCAAGCCCACCAGCAAATTGCTGGAGGAGGCTGCCGACATGCTGGCGTTTATGCTTTACCAGATGAAAGTGCCGGTAGTTTATGAATGATGAATGATGAATGATGAATTGTGCCTTCCTAAAATACCTTGACCTGAATGAAGAAATTATAAATCAAGGTTCAACGAAAGTTGAAACGGATTATCAACGAATTGTTTGATTGTAAAGATTTCGATTTCCGGTCTTGATGCCGGATCAAGTTCATTGA
>JBGSKO010000132.1:0-16641 GCA_041741155.1 Saprospiraceae bacterium
AGGCCCGCAGGCCCCCCTCTCCTGCCCGGCCCGCACCCGCGCCGCCACCCGCCGGAACTGGTGGATCACCCGCAAGGTATCGGGCTGAATCTGATACTGGTGCCCGGCATAGCTGATCCGCGCAAACAAGGTGCTGAAGGCCAGTTGTTCCTGTTTGGTGGCTTCAAAGAACAAACGTTCCAGTAGTGTAGCCAGCGCCAATACCCGCTCGCGCGGCCCCCAGTCGGGGTGTGCGGCGATGCGGACAAGTTCGCGGTAGAGGAGTGGTGCGGCTTCGGGTGGCATAGGGCAAAGGTAGGGCAGATACCACAGCATAAGCGCCGGCAGGAAGTTTTTCCATACCCTTGAATCATTGGAACCATTGGAACCAAAATGTGTACATTCGCAGTATAAAACTAAAAGCCATTATGGTAGAAATAGCCAATCCCATCTACGATGTCGTGTTCAAATACCTGATGAACGACGAAAAAGTAGCCAGACTCCTACTGTCAGCCATCATCGGCAGGGAAATTGTCTCGCTGGAGTTCAGACCCACGGAGCACCATTTCCCGGTAGGGGAGTTACTGGCCGTGCTGCGCATGGATTTCAGTGCCCGCATTGTGGACGAAAACGGCAACCAGGAACTTGTCATTATCGAGTTGCAAAAGGCCAAGTTGGCCAGCGATATCATGCGTTTTCGCCGCTATTTAGGTGAGCAGTACGCCAACAAGGAAAACATGGTGCGCGAACCTGCAGCAGAGTACCCGTATCGCAAGGCGCTGCCTATCCTCAGCATCTACTTTTTGGGGCATACGCTTGAGCACACCCAAGCACCCGTCGTGCGCGTGAATCGGCACTACATGGATGCCGCCACGGGCGAGCAAATTCGCGAAAAGGAGGTGTTTATCGAAAGCCTGACGCACGATAGTGTGATTATCCAGATTCCCTACCTGAAAGGACACCGCCGCACCGAACTGGAGCAGTTGCTTGCGCTGTTCGATCAATCCAGCGCCACCGACGACCCGCATTTTTTAGCTATAAACGAGCACGACCTACCCGAACGCTACCGTCCACTGTTGCGCAGGCTCCAAAAAGCAATAGCCGACCAGACCATCCGGCAGAGTATGGACGCGGAAGATGACTTGATCGAAGAAATCAAAGACTATCAGAGGCTTATCACGGAGAAGGAGCATGTCATCGCGGAGAAGGAGCATGTCATCGCGGAGAAGGAGCATGTCATCGCGGAGAAGGAGGGCATCATTACGGAGAAGGAACAGACAATTACGGAACAACGAAAGCAAATTGAGGCAGCCATTCAGGAGATGTATAAAAGTGGGGTGCCGATAAAGCGATTGGCCGCTATGCTGGGAATGCGTGAATCGGAGATAGCGGCTATCATGCGCCAGGAATAGCGACAATACCCTACTTTTGCCCCCCCCCTTATAGTCCCACACACATGGCCACACCGCGCACTGTCGCTTTTCATACACTCGGCTGCAAGCTGAACTACTCGGAAACCTCCGCTATCGCGCGGCTGTTTGAGGATAGCGGCTATTGGCCCGTCCGATTCGAGGAAGGCGCCGATATTTATGTGATTAACACGTGCTCCGTCACGGAACAGGCCGACAAGGAGTGCAAAAAAATCGTCCGCCAGGCCCTGCGCCGCCAGCCCGATGCCTTTGTGGTAGTGACGGGCTGCTATGCCCAGCTCAAACCGCACGATATTGCCGAAATCCCCGGCGTAGACCTCGTGCTGGGCGCCGGCGAAAAATTTCGCATCCTCGACTATGTGGACGACCTGTCCAAAGCCCAGGGCAAGGGCATGGTACACGCCGGCGAAGTGCGCGACGTGAACACTTTCAGCGCTTCGTTTTCTTTCGGCGACCGCACCCGCTCGTTCCTGAAAGTGCAGGACGGCTGCGATTACAAATGTTCCTTCTGCACCATCCCGATGGCGCGGGGCGCCAGCCGCTCCGACACGCTGGAAAATGCCGTAGCCAACGCCCGGCGCATCGCCGAACAGGGCACACAGGAAATCGTGCTCACGGGGGTCAACCTCGGCGATTTCGGCAACGGCACGGCGGTTATTGAAGGCGACCGTCCCAAAAAGGAGGCTATGTTTATTGACCTTATCCGCGCATTGGATGCGGAAGTGGATATCCCGCGTTTCCGCATCAGCAGTATCGAACCGAATCTGCTGACCGACGAGGTGATCGCATTTGTAGCCGAAAGTCGGCGCTTTATGCCGCATTTCCATGTGCCGCTCCAGTCGGGCAATGACAAGCAACTGCGCGACATGCGCCGCCGATACAGCCGCGATTTGTACGCCGCTCGGGTGGAGGCGATCAAACGCCAGATGCCGCACGCCTGCATTGGCTGCGATGTGATCGTGGGTTTTCCCGGTGAAACGGAGGAGGATTTTCTGGAAACATACCGGTTCCTGCAAACACTGGACGTGTCGTACCTGCACGTGTTCACCTACTCCGAACGCGCGAATACACCTGCGGCGGAAATGCCCGGCGCCGTGACGGTGGAAGAACGCCGCCGCCGCAACCAGGCTCTGCGCGGTTTGTCGGAAATGAAACGCCGGGAATTTTACCGCCAACACCTCGGTTCCGTGCGCCCCGTGCTGTTCGAACAGCACAAAAACCCGGCGCTGCTCAGCGGTTTTACCGACAACTATATCAAAATTGAAATGCCTGCCGGAACCGGGAACGTGAATTCAATCGCTCCGGTCTTGCTGGAAAACCTGTCTGATGACGGGGAGGTGATGCTGACATCGTGCGAACTGATGAGCGGTAACTAGTGCCGCGTCCGGTCAATGGTCCGTGGATTGGGTAGGCAAATTTTTCCTTCATCAAGGCGTGAGGAGGGCGCAATACGGGATATTGTAACCGACGAACAACGCAGATGAAGGGAAAATTGGACCGCCACATTCATGGGTTCATTGACTGGACGCGGCACTAAACAAGCCCGGTATAGGGACCATACGCCTGAATCTGCTCACCAGTCCTTTTTTGTTTTCCCCGGATTTGCTTCCGGCGGCAATGCCCGGTACCGTCGGGCATTTTTGATTTCTTCCTGTTCGATCGTGCCATCCAGCAAGCGGCGGGCTGATTCTGCGGTCATGTTTCCCGATGGGATCTCCCTCTTTTGTGGCTGCCGAGCCAGATCCACATGCGCATTGCTTGGCGGCGGCGGCGGTGGGGGTGGCGGAGGAGGGGGTGGCGGTGGGGGAGGATTTTGTTGCTCGCGCAGTTTGTTTCGGGCGATTTGCAGGTTTTTTTTGCCGTCGGGCTGGTTGGGTTGCAAGCGCAGGCTGCGCTCGTAGGCTGTTATGGCTTCCCGGAATTTTCCCAATTGCAGGTACGCATTTCCCAGATTAAAAAAGGCGTCGGGGCGAACCGAAGAGGGTGCGGCGGCAGCCTGCTGAAACCACTCCGCAGCTACAGCGTATTTGCCTTGCTGGTAAGCTGCATTGCCGGCATTGTACTGCGCTACCGGGTCGTTTTTGCCTTCGCTGTAGGCACTTTCAGCCTTTGGATAGTTTTTGTCATTGTAGTGGCGTTCGCCGGTGCGCAGTTGGGAGTGTGTGGACTGGGCGGGCAAAACAAGCGCCAAAAGGCCAAAGACCAATGTTGTTGCACTGCAAATAAGGCCGCGGATATGCCTGCGTTTTTGGAAAACAATGGTCTGAAAATACATCGCTGTGTGTTGTGTGGAACACGAAGGTAGGAGCGATTGACTCGGTTTTTTTCGATTTTTTCGAATTGGAAAAAAACCTGCACGGGACAACCTGCCGCACTTAAAAAACAGGAGTCATTCCAAGTGTTTGGAATGACTCCTGTTGAAGAAAGGAAATTGGAACAAGCCTACTTTTTCATAGGATCGAGTGCCGCTTCGATGGTCACTGCAATTTCCTTGGCGATTTTTTCACGTACTACGCCGGGGATTTTGATGTCGTAGTCACCGCAAGCCACCGCTACGTTGGATTTGATGCGCACTTTGCCCTTTTCAACAGTGATCGTACCGGGTGCTTCAATTTCTTTTTCCACACCGTGGATGGTCATCTTGCCCTTGGCTTTCACCTTGTAGGTACCGTCTTTGGCAAAGTTTACATCCTTCAGGTTGATCAGTTCGCCTTTGAACGTGGCGCTGGAAAACTTGTCCGACTCCATATAATTCTCGTTGAAGTGTTCCTGCATCAGCGACTTCTCAAAAACGAAGTTTTTGATGAGCACTTTCCATTCCATGCGTCCGGTCTCGGTATCCAGCACGGCGGTTCCGCTCTTGTTGATAGCCTGGATTTTCTCCATTGGCGTGTCGGAGTCAAACTGTACGCGGGCGTCGCGGGTGAAAAATTTTTGCGCCGAAGCGGCGGTTCCGAAGGCCATGATGACGGCCAAAATCAAAAGTGTCTGTTTCATGTGTTTGTGTAACGTTGAGAAAAGGTTGAGAAGGGTTGAGTGAAGGTTGAGGGGGTTGAGAAAGGTTAATTGGTACTAACTACGCACCGGGCCAACTGGACGTCCAGATTCAGTCCGGCACATTCGCCTTTGATGGTCAGCTTTTCGCCTGGTTGAAACGCAGCGCGAGGGTGTTTCGTGTTTGGATCAAACTCACAGGATATCCCGAAGTCGCTTCCTGTTTCAAGAATGACCTTGGGCGTACCATCTGCCAGGATGGACGATTCCCGCACAGCGCCCTGTATGGTCACGATTTTACCTACATATTTGGCATTGGCGGCATCTTCATTCGCCTCAAATTCCTGGAACAATTGCGTCGCATCAATGGCCACTTCCGACGCTTGACCAGCCATGCTCGGCACTTTTTTGTTGTAAAAATAAAATCCGATGCTGCCGCCAACGACAGCTACTGCTAACAGGATAAGCGCTATTTTTTTCATGGTCTGTGATTGGTGGTGATAATTAATTATCGAGTGCTCCACTGCGGACCCATGCCTCGATTTTGGCGCGGTTGCACACCGACATTAGTCCGGTTTGGGGCATGGGGGCGGATTGGCTGTTGATGCGGTCCAGCAGTTTGCCGTTTTTGGCAACAGCCTCAATTTGTGCGTGCGTCTCAAAAGGAATGCCCGAATAACTGGCGGAGGTAGCAAGGTGGCAAGCATTGCAGTTTTGCTCAAAAATCTGTTTGATTTCCACACTAAAGCGCATTCCAACGGTATCGCAATTCGAAAGAGCAGGCCCGTACAAATCTTCTTCATTGTCGTAATAACAACCGGACGGTAACGCAAGCAAAGCAAGACCGATGGACAAACTCAAGGCAACGAGAATTTTTTTCATGTGTAAAAGGCGGCGATTGAATAAAACTTTAAGGTATGTGTGTGCGTGTTTTGGTGAGGAGGCGCCTAAATACGTAGGACTTTCAAATGATCAAGCAAAGGTAGGGCAGCTATAAGGAATGCCCTGCGTCTCGTGCTTTGTCATTTTTGTCCGATATTTCTTTGTATTCAATCCAATGAAAAGCAAACACGCGGTTTCTTTGCCCAACAAAAATACGCGTTGGCCTGTTTGGTTGGCCAGATGAAATTACCGAACGAGCCAAATCAATATCTGAACATGGAAAAAAAAGACTGGAAGGGGTGGATGCGCCGGCTCGGAGTAGCCGGCTTTCTGTTTTTTTTGATCAAAGGGCTGGTCTGGCTAGCCATTTTTTGGGGCGCCTGGGAGGCCGGCTGCAATTGAGCCACTTTTTCCGACCTTCGCCCGCACATTCCCTAACCCATGCTACAAATCGAAAAAGAAGCCGCATTGGAGCGGCAAGTGCAGGAAACCGATCTGGTGGACCCGCGCTATATCACCATCAAGGGCGCACGCGCCAATAATTTGCGCAATGTAGATCTGAAAATCCCGAAAAATAAACTCGTGGTTGTCACCGGGGTTTCGGGTTCGGGTAAGTCCAGTATCACCATGGACACGTTGTACGCAGAAGGGCAGCGCCGCTACGTGGAAAGCCTGTCCAGCTATGCCCGCCAGTTTTTGGGCCGCATGAAAAAACCGGATGTGGATTATATCCGCGGAATTTGTCCGGCCATCGCCATCGAGCAGCGCGTCACAACGGGCAATACCCGGTCCACCGTGGGCAGCATGACCGAGGTTTATGATTTTCTGCGCCTGCTCTTTGCCCGCGTCGGTAAATTTTACTCCCCGATCAGCGGCGAGGTCGTGCAAAAACACGAAGTGAGCGATGTGATTGATTTCATGAAGCGCCAATCCACCGGCACTCGCGGCATGATCCTTGCCCCAATCAACCAAAAATACGAAGATCGCACCCTTGCACAAGAACTGAATCTGCTCCTGCAAAAAGGCTATAGCCGCTTGTACCAGGACGGGGAAATTGTGCGGATCGAGGATGTGCTGGCCTCGATTTCAATCCCGTCCGGGGTGCCGGGAGAGGGGCCAACCCTGCTTGTAGATCGTTTTATTGTCAATCCGGACGACGAAAGTGAATGGATGCGCCTCGCCGACTCGGTGAACACGGCTTTTCTCGAAAGCGAAGGCGAGTGCTGGATTCTCCTGTTGGCAGAAGATGCCTCCTCAACGGTCCGGCCGTTCAACAACCGTTTTGAGTTGGACGGCATCGAGTTTCCGGAACCGACGCCACAATTATTTAACTACAACAACCCCTACGGCGCTTGCCCAACCTGCGAAGGTTACGGCCGCATCCTCGGCATAGACCCCGATAAGGTGGTTCCGGATAAATCCAAGTCGGTGTACGATAGCGCCATTGCCGCCTGGAAGGGAGAAAAAAACGGCGAGTGGCTCAGTGAATTCCTGCGAGTAGCCCACCGGTTCCAGTTTCCCGTGCACACACCCTACGAACAGTTGAGCAAAGCGGAGCAAAAGCTGCTCTGGAGCGGCAATGAGCATTTCCACGGCATTGACGCCTTTTTCAAGGAACTGGAAAGCAAGACTTACAAAATTCAAAACCGCGTCACCCTGGCCCGATACCGGGGCCGCACGGTGTGCCCTGCTTGCGACGGCGGGCGTTTGCGCAGCGAGGCTCTTTGCGTGCGTATTGGCGGAAAAAATATCGCCGATCTGATCGAAAGTCCGCTCGACGAGGTGTTGGTATTTTTTGAAAACATCCAGTGGACGGAGCACGAGCACCAGATTGCCAAACGCCTGCTCGTGGAAATCCACGGCCGCCTGCACTTCATGGTAGAACTCGGGCTCGGATACCTCAGCCTCGACCGCATCTCCAATACCCTTAGCGGCGGCGAAACCCAACGCATTCACCTCACCCGTACGCTCGGCAGCAACCTCACCGCCTCGATGTACCTGCTCGACGAACCTTCTGTGGGCCTGCACCCGCGCGACACCGGCCGACTGGTGCAGGTGCTCAAAAACCTGCGCGATCTGGGCAATACCGTAGTCGTGGTGGAACACGAGGAGGAGGTGATCAAAAACGCAGATTTCCTCGTGGATATGGGGCCGGAAGCCGGTCTCCACGGCGGTCAGGTGGTGTTTGCCGGCAACTACGCCGACATTGCGCAAGCCGCACCCAACAGCCTCACCACACAGTACATGACCGGCAAAATGCAGATCCCGCTGCCGGATGTACGTCGGAAAACAACGGAGTTTATCCACCTCAAGGGCGCCCGCCAGCACAACCTGAAAAAAATAGACGTGCATATTCCCCTGCATTGCCTTACCGTAGTCAGCGGCGTGAGCGGTTCGGGCAAAACCACGCTCGTGCGCGATATTCTGTACCCCGCCCTGCTCCAGCATTTGCCCGATGGGCCGGCCAAACAGCCGGGCCTGTTCGACGGTATCGAAGGGCCGGTGAAAAAAATCAGCCGCGTCGAGTTTGTCAACCAAAGCCCTATCGGAAAAAGCAGCCGCTCGAATCCGGTTACCTACGTGAAAGCGTACGACTATATCCGCGACCTGTTTTCGAGCCAGCAACTGAGTAAAATCCGCGGCTTTCAGCCCAAACATTTCAGTTTCAACGTGGAAGGCGGGCGCTGTGAAGCCTGCAAGGGCGAAGGCGAGCAGGTAATCGAGATGCAGTTTCTGGCCGACGTCCACCTCGAATGCGAAGTGTGCAAGGGCCGCCGTTTCCAGCAAGATGTACTTGACGTGGAGTACAAGGGCAAGAACATTTTTGATGTGCTCTCCATGAGCATCGAGGAAGCGCTGGAATTTTTCAAAGGACAAAAAGAAATTATCGAGCGTATCCAGCCGCTGTACGATGTAGGTTTGGGCTATGTGCAGCTCGGCCAGTCCAGCAGTACCCTCTCCGGTGGAGAAGCCCAGCGTGTAAAACTGGCTTCCTTCCTCATCCGCGACAACACGGCCGGCAAAATTTTCTTCATCTTCGACGAGCCGACTACGGGCCTGCACTTTCACGACATTCGCAAACTGCTCACCGCTATCAATGCACTGGTGGAAAAAGGCCACACGGTACTGGTTGTTGAACACAACGTGGAGGTCATCAAAAGCGCCGATTGGGTGATTGATCTTGGCCCTGAGGGCGGGAAAACCGGCGGAAACCTGGTGTTCGAGGGCAGTCCGGAGGATTTAGCACAGGTAGCAGAAAGCTACACCGGACAATTTTTGAAGGAGAAACTGTAGTCCCGTATCCCGATCACAGCCATCATGCGGCCCGTCACGCCGCCCTCTTTGCGGTGTGAAAAGTAGTCGCAGTTGTGCAGTATGGTGGAGTAGGGCGAGACTTCGATCCGGTTATCCGGCAATCCAGAAGCGCGCAACTGCGCCGCGCAGTTTTTTTTCAGGTCAACAAAAAACTTGTTTCGAGCGGGGTCGTGGCGTTTGAAATCCAGCTCAAAAGCAGCGGCCACTTCTGGTCCCACCTCGAACGAACATTCGTCTATGCAGGTACCGACGTAAGCGATGCAGTCTGCCCCGCTGGTGCCAAAGTGTTCGGCCATAACCTGTACTGTTTTTGCAACAATACCTGCCGCCGCGCCGCGCCAGCCCGCATGTATGGCTGCTACGACCTGGAGTACGGGGTCGTACACGAGTACCGGCGTGCAGTCGGCCACCGATACCGCCAGTACCACACCCGGTGTTTGTGTCACCAGCGCGTCGTAGCCCTCTGCGCCGCCGGGGGCGGTTACCAGGCGTATTTCCGCGCCGTGTACCTGCTTGCTCCAGGCGAGGTTTTTGGGTAAAAAACCCAGTGCTGCACAAAACCTACGCCGGTTTTCCGCAGTATTTCCGGGGGTGTCGTCCGTACTTTTTCCCAGGTTCAACGACTCGTACGGCGCAGGGCTTACCCCGCCGTGCCGGGTGCTTTCAGCGACAATCAGGTGGGGGTAGGCGGCAAAGCAGGTTGGTATGCGGAACAAGTTCATTTTGTGGTGCAAATCCGGCTGAACCGGGCATTGATCGAAAAAATCGCCATCGCCGCTCTTATGGCGGAAATGCGTGCGGCAAATCTCGCTACATTTGGCCGCTTCTCTCCATTCCATAAATTGCATTGACCCCGTAAACCATCTCAACCAAGTCGCGCCATGTCGTTTGCCGAAATACTTCGCCTCTCTTTTCAGAACATCCGCGCCAATATGATGCGGGCTACCCTGACGTTGCTCATCATTGCTTTTGGCATTATGGCCCTGGTGGGTATCCTGACGGCTATTGATGCCATCGCGTACTCCCTGAATGATAATTTTTCCGGCCTGGGAGCCAACTCGTTCAGCATCACGCGCAAATGGGGCGATACCCGCAGCAACCAGGGAGGACGGCGCCAAAAACCTGGAGACCCGATCCGGTACGAAACAGCGCTCCAGTTCAAAGAGCGGTTTGAATTTCCCGCAACGGTGTCCGTTTCGTACTATGCCACAAATCTGGCAACCGTCAAGTATGCCGAAAAAAAGACAAACCCGAATATTGGGTTTGTAGGCGTGGACGAAAATTACTTCAGTGTCAAAGGGCAGGATATTGAGTTTGGGCGAAATTTTTCAAAAGCGGAAGTGGACGACGGGCACCCCAAAGTGGTGCTTGGGCGGGAACTGGTTAAAACCTTGTTCGACGACAAACCGGAAAAAGCCCTTGACAAGATTATTATGGTTGGCAACAACCGCTACCGGGTAGTGGGCGTGCTTCTCTCCAAGGGTGCGTCCATGGGCAATCAGGCCGACCGGGCAGTATATGCACCGCTGACTAATGTGCGGGCCATTTACGGCACGGCCGATACCAACTTCGACCTCGTGGTGGCCGTGTACAATGCGCCCGATCTGGAGACGGCGCAATCGGAAGCCATCGGTTTGTTCCGCCAAATCCGCGGCCTGCGGCCCGGCGAAAAAGAAGATTTTGAAATTTTTGCCAGCGACAGCATCGTCGCTATTCTGAAGGAAAATACCACTAACCTGCGTCTCGCCACCATCGCTATCGGCCTGATGACCCTACTCGGTGCGGCCATCGGCCTGATGAACATCATGTTGGTGAGCGTCACCGAGCGGACGCGGGAGATTGGTATCTACAAAGCCGTCGGCGCCACCCGCAAAAGTATTCTTGCCCAGTTCCTGACCGAAGCCGTGGTGATCTGCCAGATCGGCGGCATCGTTGGCATCTTTTTGGGCATCCTGGTTGGCAATATCGTGACCCCGTTGCTGGGCGGCTCATTCCTCGTACCCTGGGGCTGGATGATTCTCGGCTTTACCCTTTGTATGGTCGTCGGTGTTGTATCGGGTTTTTACCCCGCCATGAAGGCATCGCGACTCGATCCCATCGAAGCGTTGCGGTATGAGTGATTCTCTTTTAGGTTGAGAAGGGTTTATTGGGTTGAGAGGGGGTTGAGGTGCATTGGTCGGAGGTGCGCACGCAGCTTCATCCTGTTCACGGATTGGTTCCGTACGTTTTTCCCAATCCGGTCATTTTGATGAGGTAGTTCAGCCGTTTTTGCGCCTCGTCGCGGCGGCTTTCGCTCCGTATTTCGGCGATCCAGTTGATTTTGAGGCGCTGGTAGTTGTGCGGAAACTGCTGGAATTTTTCCCAGACGAGCGGGTTCGCCTGGAGTTGTTCCAGCACCCAGTCGGGAATCACCAGCGGATCGTCGGGCGAGCCGATCTGGTCTCGGATCGGCTCTATGCCTGCGGGTGTCATCAGGCCGTTTTTCTGGAGTTTCCATACGCGCTGGCGGTTCAATTCGGATAGGAAGGTTTTTTTCTTGCGTGGCGTGATGCGCTGCACAGCGCTTTCGGCATCGTACTTTTTGACCACGCCATCAATCCAGCCAAAACAAAGACACTCCTCCACCAAATCATCGTAAGAAATGGTTGGTTTGCCGGTGGCTTTACGAAAGGTACGAAGCCAAACCTCTGTTTTTACACGGTGGTGTGTTTCGAGCCAGGCACGCCACCCTGCACGGTCGTGGGGGTAAAATACTTCGGTAATATCCATCGCGCGGGTTTCTGGTTATAAGGTTGGAAGGTTTCTGGTTGGAGGGTTTCTGAAATATTGAAGGTGTCGGCGAGCAAGGATAATTGTTGCCCTTTGATGTTTTCCTCTTTATTTTCTACTTGCTTCCCCCCCAAGTATCGTCGCAGCGTCCTTGCTGCGCCGGTGCTTCGGGTTTTCTGCCAGTTGGCGCAGGAGTGTAGAGGCAGCGTCGGTATTTTCCAGTTTCAAATAGGCCAGGGCGGCGTACCATTGGGCATCCTGGTATAAGCCGGCGGCGGCGGGTGGTACTTGCCCCAGTGTTTCGAGGGCGGCGGCGGCGTCTCCGGATTCGAGCAGGCATGTCCCCTTCAGCAGCAGCGCCATGGGGCGGGATTCAAATTGTTGGTCGGCTAACAGGGCATTGAGTGTGGGTAGCGCGGCAGCACAATCGCCCGCGACATACAGGCTGCGGGCGCGGCTGTACAGCGTATCCGAGTCGGCTCCGCCGAGCGTATTGGTCAAATCCACGCGTTTGAAATGGGTATTGAAGGCGATAATGGCTTGCTCTTTTGGGACGGCCGGCGGTTTGGGTGCGGCAGCGGGAGTAAATATTTCCGGTTTGACGGCCAGAATAAGCAACAAGGCTGCCGACAATCCGAGGGCAGTGACGAGCGCCCATCGGACCTGGCTGGAGCCGTCGGCGCGGCGCTGCATGAACAGCCGCTCGAGCACATCCAGTGTTTTCCACCACCATGAGCGCCAGCGGAGTTTTTGCCGGCCGCGTTGGCGAATGGTCTCATTCCGGTCGAAAATGCTCTGGACCTCCACGGCGGCGCGGGCGGCTTCGTGGAGCCGGAGTTCGGCCGATAAACCGGGGTCCACGGCCAGTTGTATCTCGAATGCCGCCCGGTCTTCGGGCGACAGGGTTCCGTCGAGGTATTGTTCGATGAGCGATTGTTGCAGGTTTTCCATGGATGCGTTACGATTTACGATTAAGCCAGGCGCACAAGTCGCGGCAGACGGGTTCTTTTTGTTGGCAAAGATCTTTCAATGCCCCGCGCAAGCTTTCCATACCCCGGGAAACCATTTCGTGGGCCACGCGCTCGGTCTTGAATCCGTGGAGCTGTGTCAGTTCCTCGTAGTCGTAGCCGTCCAGTTTGTTCACCAGCAAGGCACGGCGTTTTTTGGGCATTTCATCCAGGGCTTTTAGCACGCAAGCAATGATGCGGTGTTGGCGTTGGTGGCGCTCGTTTTCGTCGTCGTGCTGCAGCAAGCGGCTGAGGATGTGGTCGGTATCGAAATTTTGCAGGACATCCAGAAACCAGTCGGGCAGATCGGTCGTGTTGTTCGGATTGCCGAATGGCTCTGTACCTGTCTTAGTCGCGCGTTTGCGGATCATGTCAACACCCCGGCGATGCGTAAGGGTGTAGATCATTTTCCCGAGGTCGTCGAAGGTTTCGCCCTGGCGGATTTTCCAGTCCAATTCGGTGAGCGCATCGGAGAACGCCATATTGGCATCGTCGTAGGACAAGCGCAGTTTCCGCACCCCGATTTGCCGGGTCAGGTAAAAGTATTTGTCCTGCAAGTATCGGCCGGCCCGTTCGCGGGGCGTGCCGCCTTGCCGGATCATCTGGATCAGTTGATCGTTGTCCATAAATAAAATCGAAGGCGCGGGGAGGGGTGGCTGAATGCCGGGCAAATATAGTGTGTCGGTCTGTTGAGAAAGGTTGAGAAGGTGTAGAAAGTTGAGAAACCTGACGTTCAAGCCGATATTCACAAAGTCACGTTGCGTTGGTGCAACAATAATTTTAAAAAATATTTCAAAAAACAGTTGACAGTCAGAAATGCCAGGCGACAAGAGGAGGAAACAAATGCAAACAAGCACGATTCTCTAATCCAAAAACCGGCAACCATGATGTACTGGAATCCAACCGAAATGTGTCCAAAAGCCCCAAAGCCTGTGCCCCAAAATACGTCTGTAATCCGGGTTTCGGCCAACGGTTTGCCACCCTGAGTACCCGCACCAAATGGAGTGTAATCCCGAATTGAATCCCGTGCACGTATCCTGTTTATCCAATTAATCCCGCCCAACCGCCACCTGCCAAACCTGATGATTCTTTCCAGAGCCGCACCCGAACACTTGTTCCCGGTGCGGCTTTTTGGTTTGCCAAAAACTTGGCGGCATGCTGTTACCTTTGCCGAAACAATCCGCGCCCGGTAAACGGCCGGGTTTTCGAAAAAATGACAACATGCGCCTGATTTATCTTCTTCCGTTCGTACTCCTGGCCGCTTGCACCGCTCCGTCGGCGCCCAATTCAAAATCTTCCAGTGCAGCCTCGGCGGTGACACCGGGCTATTCCGGAAAACTGCCGCTGGACAAGATTAAACTGCCCGAGGGCTTTCGCATCACGGTGTTTGCCGAAGGCGTAAAAAATGCGCGTTCGATGTGCCTGACGCCTGGCGGCACCCTCTTCGTCGGTACCCGCGAAGTAGGTAATGTGTATGCCCTGCGCGACACCAACGGCGACTATGTAGCGGACCAGCGGTACACCATCGCCACGGGACTGCGTATGCCCAACGGCGTAGCATTCCGCAACGGCAGTCTGTACGTAGCTGAAGTGAGCCGCATTCTCCGCTACGACAATATTGAAAATCTGCTGGCCAAACCGCCCGCACCCGTGGTGGTGTACGACCGCTACCCCACCGAAGCGCACCATGGCTGGAAATACATCGCGTTCGGCCCCGACGGCAAACTGTATGTGCCCGTTGGTGCGCCATGCAATATCTGCGAACGCGAAGACAAGCCGATCTATGCGACCATCACCCGGCTCGATGTGGACAACCCGGCCGATGGCCCGGAGGTCGTGCAGCAGGGTATCCGAAACACCGTGGGCTTCACCTGGCACCCGCAAACCGGGGAGCTCTGGTTCACCGACAACGGCCGCGACATGATGGGCGATGATATCCCTGCCTGCGAGCTCAACCATGCTGCCCGAAACGGACTGCATTTTGGCTATCCGTATTGCCATCAGGGCGACACACCCGACCCCGAGTTTGGGAAAAAACGCCCTTGCAGCGACTTCGTGCCGCCGGCACAAAAGCTCGGACCGCACGTTGCGCCGCTCGGCCTGGAGTTCGGTCTGAGCGCCACCTGGCCGGCAGCATACAAAAATCAAATCCTGATTGCCGAACATGGTTCCTGGAACCGTACGGACAAAATCGGCTACCAGGTGAGCCTCGTCCGGCTGGATGCACAAGGGCGCTGTACGGCATACGAGCCGTTTGCTACCGGCTGGCTGCAACCCGGCAACGAGGTATGGGGCCGCCCGGTGGATTTGGAATGGCTGCCCGATGGTTCCTTACTTGTTTCGGATGATTACGCCGACGCGATTTATCGGATATATCGGTAAAAAAGTACCCTGTCTCAATCCTTGATTTTTCTGCCCACCTCTGCCTATGCACCCAGTTGACACCCTTCGCATCAATTTTGACCCCCAGCAGTTAGTGCTGCTGAATGTCGCCATGGCCTTTCTGATGTTCAGTGTGGCATTGGATGTGCGGCTGTCCGATTTTCGGAAAGTGGTGCAGTTCCCGAGGTCCATTGCGGTGGGCATGGTGGCGCAATACCTGATTTTTCCGGTGCTGACGCTGATGGTAATCTGGGCATTTCAGCCGCCGGTGAGTATGGCCCTGGGGATGGTGCTGGTGAGCATGTGCCCATCGGGCAACATGACCAATTTTCTGGTGCATTTTTCGAAATCGAATACGGCTTTGTCGGTCACATTCAATGGTATTATCATCCTGCTGGCCACGGTGGTGACCCCTGCGGGTTTTCTCTTTTGGGCGCGGTTTATCCCGGAATCGGAGGCGCTGCGCAAGTCGTTCGATCTGGGTCTGGGCGACATGGCATGGATCATCGTACAATTAATTCTGGCGCCGTTGCTGTTTGGCATGTGGCTGAATAGCCGCTATCCCGGGTTGGTAGCCCGTGCCCGGCCATGGGTACAAAAACTGGCGCTTGGCATCTTTTTTTCCATATTGGTACTGGCCTTGCTCGGCAACGGGGAAAACATGGTAACATACCTCGGTTACGCATTCACAATCGTATTGGTACACAATGCGCTCGGTTTGGGCACGGGATACTGGTTTGGCCGCCTGAACCGCTTACCCGAACAGGATAGTCGTACCCTCGCATTCGAAACAGGGGTGCACAATACGGCGCTCGGCCTCTTGCTCATTTTTCGTTTTTTCAACGGGTTGGGCGGTATGGCCCTGATTGCTGCCTGGTGGGGAATTTGGGATTTGGTAACTGGCATCGGGCTGGCACTTTGGTGGCGGCGCCAACCCAACCAACCAGCAACGGACAGCATCAATCAAAATAAATAGCCATGGAACTCTACGATCAAATTCAGGAAGCTGTAGCGGCTATCCGTCAACGCACCGACTTCAAGCCCCGCACGGGCATCATTCTGGGCACCGGCCTGGGCAACCTCGCCGATGCGGTGGAGGCTGTCGCCGAAATACCGTACGGCGACCTGCCACATTTTGCCCAAAGTACCGTGCAGAGCCACCGGGGAAGGTTGGTGTTTGGCCTGCTCAGCGGGCATCCCGTGGTGGTAATGGCCGGTCGGCTGCACTATTACGAAGGGTGGACGATGCAACAGGTTACGTTTCCGGTGCGGGTCTTGAAGGCGCTGGGCATCGAGCGGCTCATCCTTACCAATGCTTCCGGTGGCGTCAACCCGCATTTGCGCGGCGGCGATATCGTAGTGGTGCGCGACCACATCAATTTGTTGCCGGAAAATCCCTTGCGCGGAACAAACGACGAACGCCTCGGTCCGCGCTTTCCCGACATGTCGAAACCCTACGACGCCGACCTGCGTGCCCGTACGTTGGCAGCCGCCCAAAAACACGGCGTACGGGCATTCGAGGGGGTTTATTCCGCCATGCAAGGTCCCAATCTCGAAACACCGGCCGAGTACACCATGCTGCGCCACTTGGGTAGCGACTGTACCGGCATGTCATCCATACCGGAAGTGCTGGTAGCGCGGCACCAGGATTTGCCCGTGTTGATGCTGTCGTTGGTAACCAATGTAGCCTACCCGCCCAGCGCCATCCGGGAGACCTCCGTGGAAGATGTCATCGCCATTGCCCGCGCCGCCGAACCAAACCTGAGTTTGCTGGTGCAAGAGGTCCTTCAGGAGCTATGAGTTATGAGTGATGAGTGATGAGCGATGAGTGATGAGTTTCGTAGTGTCCACTACCATACTTGTCACTCATCACTCATCGCTCA
>JBGSKO010000133.1:0-10542 GCA_041741155.1 Saprospiraceae bacterium
AGCCCGAGCGGCGACACCAAATCGTCGTGCGACTATGCAAACCAAACGGCTATTGATGCGGCGTTTGCGGCTTGGGTATCCGCTCAGACGACTGCGATCAACGCCGGTGGCGGCTGCTCGCCCTCGATTGATGACGACGCCACGTCGGCAGGCCCGACACATTGCACGGGTGGCGCTATTGAGGTGACGTGGACGATCACGGATGTTTGTGAGACGGAAACCTTGAAGGCAACGTGGACGCTGGATGCAGCGCCTGCATTGACCTACAATAGCCCGAGCGGCGATACGAAATCGTCGTGCGACTATGCAAACCAAACGGCTGTTGATGCGGCGTTTGCGGCTTGGGTATCCGCCCAGACGACTGCAATTAATGCCGGTGGCGGCTGCTCGCCCTCGATTGATGACGACGCCCCGTCGGCAGGCCCGACGCATTGCACGGGTGGCGCTATTGAGGTGACGTGGACGATCACGGATGTTTGCGAGACGGAAACTTTGAAGGCAACGTGGACGCTGGATGCAGCCATTCCCTCTGAATTAGTTGGTTGCTCCGGTAACATGAATGCCCAAACCAGCGACGACGGTACAGGTGACTGCGCCACAGATATCTCTTGGAATCATCCAACTGTAAATCCTGCGTGTGGAAATATAACATTGATCATGCGCATAGACGGTAACCCGATGGCGGTAACGCCTGGGGCTTCGTTTACCGATAATTTCGGGAAAGGCACTTACATGGTAGAGTACGAATTGGTGGATGGCTGTGGCAATATGGACGATTGCTCGTTCTCCATTATCGTGGAAGACGACGAAGCTCCGGCCATCACCTGTCAGGACATTACCGTTTCCTTGGACGACGACGGCATGTACACCATTGCCAATAACGAAGCCTTGGTCAGTCTCTCCGATAACTGCGGCAGTTCCAACGGCCCATTCACGGTGGGTGGCCCGAGCGTGCGTATGTTCGACTGCGACGATGCCGGCCAGACCTTCTCTCGCACTATGGTGTCCACAGACCCTAGTAGTAACCAAGGTTCCTGCACGTACAACGTAACCGTGGTGGACGATAAAGCGCCGACGATCACGTGTCAAGATATTACAATCTCCTTGGACAACAATGGTGTTTACACCATCGCCAATAACGAAGCCTTGGTCAGTCTCTCCGATAACTGTGACTTCAACGGACCGTTCACGGTGGGCGGCCCGAGCGTGCGTATGTTCGACTGCGACGATGCCGGCCAAACCTTCTCCCGCACGATGGTGTCCACGGACCCCAGTAGTAACCAAGGTTCCTGCACGTACAACGTGACCGTGGTAGATGATATGGCGCCGACGCTTGTCGGCACATTGCCGACAGACGAAACAGGTATGAATCTATGCTACAGCGCGATCCCTGTGGGTCCGAGCGAGAGCGACATAGCGGCGCTCTACACGGACAACTGCGGCACGGTGAACGTGACGAAGTCTGGCACACCAACGGGCGACGACTGCTTGTGGAGCGTGACCTATGCCTACGATATAGTTGACGGTTACACGAACGCTGCAGCCCAGGTGACGGTGACGTACAGCGGCGGCGACACGGAAGATCCGGCGCTGGTGAACGTCAACGTGGATTGCAGTTCGTTGAACATCGCGGGTGTAAACGAGTGCCTGAGTACAGCCCAGGCCTGGGATGCGACGCAATTGTATGACGACGTGAAAGCCCTGTACGGCGACAACTGCGACAACGACCTGTCGGTTACACTGGTGTCGAATGGAAACCAGCCTCCTCCGGTTCAAAACGACTGCTCGTGGAGCTTCACATATCAATACATGATCGAAGACAACTGCGGCAACAGCGTGAACTGCACGGTAACGCGCAGCGGCAGCGATCAAACGCCACCTACGGCTGTCTGCAAAGAGAGTATTACGGTCTATCTTGATGAAGACGGCACGGCTTCTATTGAGCCGGAAGATGTAGATGACGGCAGCTATGATAATTGCAGCGGAACCGTATCGTTGATCAGCGTAGAGCAAAATGATTTCGATTGCAGTGATAAAGGGTCGAGAATCGTTACCCTTACCGTGCAGGATGCCTGCGGTTGGACGAATACCTGTTTGTCAACGGTTGAAATCCTGGATGATATTGATCCCGACGTGGTTTGTCCGACGAACCTGACGCGCAATGCTGATAATGGCACATGCAACTATACGGTAATTGGCGCCGAGTTTGAACCGACGTTTGACGATAATTGCCCGGGTTCTACAATTTCCAACGATTACAACAACAGCAGTTCATTGGCCGGCGTGGAGTTGCCTTCCGGCTCAACGACGATTGTTTGGACAGTTACCGACATGAGCAACAACACGGTTGAATGCAGTATCGTGGTGGTGGTAGGTGATGACGAATTGCCGACGATTGTTTGTCCGAATCCGGTTACGGTGAGTTGTGCTTCGAATGTTCCGGCTCCTGCGCCATCAACGGTAACTGCCAGCGATAACTGTGGTTCGGTAACGAAGTCACATCTGTTTACCACCCTGCCGTATGATGTCACGTGCGTAAATCGCTTCAAAGTCACGCGGTACTACCAGGTTATGGATGCATCGAACAACACGGCGAGCTGTTCGCAAGTCATCACGGTGTTCGACAACACCCAACCGGTGTTCACCTTTGTGCCGGCCAATGTGACGGTGCAATGCAACAGCATACCATCAGTAGGCACGCCTGTTGCTACGGACGGTTGCGGCGGCTTCGTGAACATCGCCTACAATGGCCAGGTGGTATCGAATGTCCTGTGCACGGACAAATACACCCTGACGCGCCAATGGACGGCGACGGATGCCTGCGGCAACATGCGTACGACTATGCAGGTTATCACGGTCATAGATTCGCAAAAACCCGTTTTTGTTAGTGTGCCGGCCAACATTACGGTACAGTGCGATGCGATACCGGCCGTGACCAGTCCAACGGCTACGGACAACTGCGATCCGGACGTAGCGATCACGTACGTCGGTCAAACGCGCACCAACGGAACTTGCTCGTACCGCTTCATGCTTACCCGTCGGTGGGTGGCTACAGACAACTGCGGCAACATGATGCCCATCTCACAACGCATAACCGTGGTGGATACCGGCAAACCTACGCTTGTCATACCATCCAATCAGTCCATCTCCTGCTCCGATCCAATTCCACCGGTCGGTGTGGCTACGGCTACCGACGGCTGCGATACGATGATGACGGCCGTTTACCTTGGACAATCCAGCGTGAGCGGCGCATGTCCGGGTAGTTACCAGATCAGACGTACCTGGCGTGCCACGGATGCCTGTGGAAACAGTACGGCTTCCACGCAAATAATACAGGTTTCAGACAATGGAGCGCCGGTATTTGTGACGGTACCTGGCCCGATTACGATCGAATGTACCGATCCAATCCCGCCACTGGTGAACCCGACTGCATCGGATGCTTGCGGCGGCTATGTGCACATTACGTTCCTTGGCAATGCGCCCACTGGCAGCGGATGTGCGGCAGATTATACCATAACCCGCACCTGGCGTGCCGATGACCTTTGTGGCAATTCTGCACTGACGACGCAACTGATAACCGTGCTGGCTGCACCAGTTGCTCCACCGGGCGCAGACCGCGACCAGGAACAACTAAAAACGCAACAGGCAACACTCAAAACGATAAACCTGATGCCGAACCCGACGACCGACCGGGTCTGGATTGATTTGGGTGCCTTCGCGGGCGAGTCTGTTCTCGTATCTATCTACGGCGATCTTGGTCAGTTGATCTGGGAACGCAAGGTGGAAGCGGTAGCCGACTTCAAACTGCCGGTAAACCTGCGCGAAGCGGGCGCTGCGGCCGGTTTATACACGGTTAGTGTGCGCAGTGGCGGAGCAGTGGTATCGAAGCGACTGGTATTGATAGAGTAATGAAGTTATGGGAGTATAAATAAAAAACCGCCCCGGTCCTGACAACAGGATCGGGGCGGTTTTTTAAGTGGAAATTCCGAACGACTTAGTTTATCCGTTTTCCCGGCATTTCAGCCCCTCCCTGAAACAGGATCATCTCTCCAATGCCGCCTTTTCCATCGGGTTTGAACTCAATTTCCGCATCCACAACTTTGAGGAAAAAACGCAGGTCGGACTTGGCGAACAATTCAAAACGGGATTGGCCCGTAGCCTGTGCGAATAACCGGGTCTGTTCCCTGGTGACGGCGATAGAAAAACCGGGGGCAAGGGCGTACTCGCCCACCAAACGTTCCAGTTGTGTTTCGGAGAGTTGTAACTCGGTTGGCGCTTCCGGAACGGTAATGCCGGTACGTGTCCAGTGTTCACCGGTTATGGAGCGGCTGTCGAGGGTGAGGCCTGTTACGGCGCCTCCGGCATCGCGCAGGAATGTGGCCTCGGTCAGGGCGTCGCTGAAGCGAAATTTATCCTTGGCCACGAGGCTCAGGTTGAACGTGCCACCGTTGATGCGCTGTGAAATCAATTGGCCATCGCCGGTGCGGATGATACGTTTTCCGCCCTCTGCATTTTCATAGGTGCCGACATAGGCCGTCAGGGCGTCGGCAGTTATGGGCAGTGCCTCGAACTGCAACAGATGGCCGGCGGCTAAAGCGGCCAGTTTGGCGGCTGTTCCGCCGGGGGAGTTACAATCGCAGTTGGTCAGGATAGCCACGCACACGTCTTCTTTGGACAGGTAGATCAGCGAGCTCAGGAAGCCGTGGATACCACCGTCGTGCTCAATAGTGGGACTGCCGAGAATATTGCCCATGATCCAGCCGTACCCGTAGCGGGTGTTGACGCCATTGGGCAGTATGTTCGGGGTGTGCGCTTTTTTGAGCAGGTCTTTGGATACCACTTTTCCGGCGTGTACGGCGCGGGTCCAGCGGTAGAGGTCCTCCACCGTGGATGCCAGCGAGCCGGCTGCGTAGGGCTGCGTCATGCTCACAATGGCTGCGGGCAGATATTTTCCATCCGCTTCCTGCTGGTAGCCATTGGCCCAGTTGGAGATGGGACGCGGTTTGTTTTCATAAAAAGAGGACTTCATGCCGGCGGGTTTGAATACTTTTTTGGTGATATACTCCGAGTATGACATTCCCGATGTTTTTTCGATGATGTAGCCCAGCAAGATGTAGCCGGAGTTGCTGTAGGCATATTGGGTGCCGGGATCAAAGTCCATAGGCTGGTCTTTGAAAAAATTAATCATTGCCTCGGGTGTAAAATCCTTTTCCTGAACAGCCGGCGTCCAGGAGGGCATATCTGTGTAGCTCTTGATTCCGGAAGTATGGTGCAACAGGTGCTCTACGGTGATCTTCTTTCCCTGTGTGGGGTAGTCGGGTATGAACCGGGTAATTTCGTCTTGCAGTGAAATTTTGCCCTGCTGTACCAGTTGCAAAATAGCCACGGCCGTAAACTGTTTGGTGACCGACCCGATGCGGAACACCATATCCGGCTTCAGGGGTGCTTTGTTGTCGAGGTCGTGTAGTCCAAAGGCTTTGTGGTAGATAATCTGATCGCCTTTGGCCACGAGCACTGCGCCGCCGGGACCGTCTGCGGGGAATGCATTGGCGCAAATCTTGTCGAATTCGGCGCTTAACGCGGCATTGGGCATTTGAGCAAAAGTGATCTGTGTGCCGGACAAAAGGAGATAGGCGCAAGTCAACAGGTTGAATTTCATTGTCATAGACATATTTGAGTGTGAAAACTATTCTGTCCTTGGTGGTACTTCCTCGGGCGGTTGCACCGGATTTTCGCGGGGATAACGCTCCGGCAGCGGCTGGTAGGGCAAGGATTCCGGAGCGTACATGTGGTACATCCGCGGGGCACAACCACTCAGGTACCAGCTGGTGACCATGTAAAAAATACTGAACAGGAGTACCAGACCGGCCCAACCGGGTATTGGTTTCAGAGTGGGCGCGCCGGGTGCCAGCCGTTCTGGCCGTAAAAATTCATCAAGGGGCAGGCCAATACGGTGGTGTTCCTCCATCCAGTTGCGCCGCAATTCTTGCACGATGCTCTCCAGTTGGCCCACCAATTCCCGATAGCCGGCGTCATCGGGCTTCCATTCGGAAAGCGTTTTTAGGCCGCCAACAGGGTTAAAACTAGCCAATACGGGGTGCTTTTTCCAATGGGAGGGCGCTGCCAAAATAGGGAAAATGCGCACGTATTTGTCCCCGAACTCCTTTTGCCGCGCCACTGCCCGCGGCAGCTCTTCCTGGTCAATGTATCCGGTGCTCAGGGATTTTGGAGAAGTTAGAAACAGGTAGATATGGGCTTGCTCCAGGTTATCCAGCATACTATCCCACTGGTACAGCATCTTGGCGCCGGGCAAGGGCATGGGGTTGTGCCAGATATGCAGGAAGTACTTCTCCTGCAAGGGCTTGAGCCACTTGAGCAGCGTATCCAGATACGGTTTGTCGGCCGGTGCGTAGGAGATGTAGAGGCGGAGCATGGGATGTAGAGGTTTCTGGTTTGGGGGTTTCTGGTTGGAAGGTTTGGGGGTTTCTGGTTGGAGGGTTTCTGGTTTCTGGTTGGAGGGTAAAATGCAGTGGCGCGGAAGGTTGTGCGGAAATGGAACGCCGAGAGAACGCACAAACGTAGCAATTTCATCTTGGTTTGGTAACAATAGGGTAGGGGACAGGGTAAAAGCATCAAAACAGTGATGTCTTGATTTACTCCCCGCTTGCTTCTTGATCAATATCACCCCTGCGCCTGATAGCCGTCATCCGCTACCGAAACGGCCTCGCCGGATCTTGTGCCGAAATTCAGCTAAAACAGATCATGGAAATCATTTTTGTCCTCATTCTTATCAGTCTGGTTGTGGCCGTCGGTTTTTTGTTGGCATACCTGTGGGCTACCAAATCGGGACAGTTTGACGATGATTACACACCTTCCGTGCGGATGCTTTTTGACGATGAATTAGTTGATAATCAGATAGCTGAAGAAGAAAAATCCACGCATAAATAAAACGATACTCGCAACTCAGTTCTAACTAGCTTATGAGCCGCATCGAACAATTTCAGTACGACAACCGCATTGTGCGGGCCTTTGGGATGGCCTCTTTTATTTTCGGGATTGTCGGGATGCTGGTAGGCTTGATTCTCGCCTTCCAGTTGATTTTTCCCGAACTAAACCTGAGCCAATACGGTATTTCCTACACCACGTTTGGGCGTTTACGCCCGCTACACACCAACGCGGTGATTTTTGCCTTTGTAGGCAATGGCCTCTTTATGGGCATTTATTATTCGCTTCAAAGACTGCTAAAAGCCAGGATGTTCAGCGATACCTTGTCGTGGGTACACTTCTGGGGTTGGCAAGTGGTTATCCTGTGCGCCGCTATTTCGCTGCCCATGGGGCTTACGACGAGCAGCGAGTACGCCGAATTGTCCTGGCCGATTGACCTGCTGATCACCCTCGTTTGGGTGGTTTTCGGGATCAATATGTTTGGCACCATTCTCAAACGTCGGGAAGACCACCTGTATGTGGCCATCTGGTTTTACATCGCCACCTGGATCACGGTCGCCGTGCTGCACATTGTACGGAGTTTTGAATTGCCCTACTCGATGTTTGGCAGTTATCCGGTTTTTGCCGGCGTGCAAGACGCGCTGGTGCAGTGGTGGTACGGGCACAACGCCGTGGCGTTCTTCCTGACCACGCCCTACCTCGGCATGATGTACTACTTTTTGCCGAAGGCGGCCAACCGTCCGGTATACTCGTACAAATTATCCATTATCCACTTTTGGGCACTCATTTTCATCTATATCTGGGCAGGACCGCACCACTTGCTGTACTCGTCCATGCCCGACTGGGTACAATCGCTTGGCACAGTGTTTTCCATCATGCTGATCGCACCGTCCTGGGGCGGTATGCTCAACGGCCTGCTTACCCTGCGCGGTGCGTGGGACCGTGTGCGGCAAGACCCCGTGCTGAAATTTTTCGTGGTGGCCGTCACTGCTTACGGTATGGCCACGTTTGAAGGCCCGATGCTTTCCATCAAAAGCCTGAACGCGATTAGCCACTTCACCGACTGGACGATTGCCCACGTACACGTAGGCGCGCTCGGCTGGAACGGTTTCCTGACGTTTGGCGCCCTATACTGGCTGTGGCCGCGGATGTACCGCACCCAACTGTATTCGGTCAAGTTGGCCAATATCCACTTTTGGGTGGGCACGCTGGGTATCATTTTCTATGCGGTTCCGATGTACTGGGCCGGGTGGGCGCAAAGCCTGATGTGGAAAGAGTTTACGCCACAAGGCACGCTTGCCTGGGGTAACTTCCTGGACACGGTCACACAGATTATACCCATGTATGCCATTCGTTCCTTTGGCGGTACCCTGTTCTTTGTAGGTACGATCATTGGGGTTTATAATCTGGCAAAAACGGCTGGTCAAGGCAATTTCCTGGCCAACGAAGCCGCCGAAGCTCCTGCCCGCGAACCACACGTAAAAGCTGCCGGCGACCACTGGCACAAATGGATCGAAGGCCGTCCGATACAAATGTTGCTTCTGAGCGCCGTTTTAATCTCCATTGGAGGTATCGTACAAATCATGCCGATGGTGTTTGTCGAAAGCCAGGTTCCAAAAATTTCTACAGTCACACCATATACACCGCTGGAACTTACCGGTCGTGATCTCTACATCCGCGAAGGATGTGTGGGGTGCCACTCGCAGCAAGTACGGCCGTTCCGCAGTGAAACGGAACGCTACGGCGAATACTCCAAGTCGGGCGAATACATCTTCGACCGTCCATTCCTCTGGGGTAGCAAGCGTACCGGTCCGGACCTCCAGCGGGAGGGCGGAAAGTACCCCGACAGCTGGCACTACAACCACATGATAGACCCGCGCACGATGTCGCCCGGATCCATCATGCCGCAATACCCGCACCTGGCCGACGACGAGCTTGACCTGAGCCTCTTGCCTGCCAAAATCAAAGCCCTGCGCAAACTTGGAACACCGTACCCCGAAGGATTCGAGGATCGTGCGATAGCTGATGCGCAAGCGCAAGCCAAAAAGATTGCGGATAAACTGAAATCAGAAGGTGTAAAAGACGACGGCATGGAGACCAAAGAAATGATGGCCATCATCGCTTACCTCCAGCGCATCGGAACAGATATAAAGAAATAGGCCATGTATAAATATTTGCTTCAATCCGTAGAGGGCATCCAGTGGTTTGGCATCATAGCCTTGCTGATTTTTTTTGGCACGTTCATGTTTGCTGTGGTACGTGTATTTTTCAGCAAGAAGAACAACTGGGAGGCCGAATCGCGGCTTCCGCTGGATGATTAGAAAACTCGCAATTCGTAAATCGTAAATTGAAAATCGAAAGATGAAATTCGCCAAATATCTTTTCACATTGCTCCTGCTGGGTTTTGCGGCCACTGCTTGGAGTCAGGCGGCAACCACTGCACCCGCCGATACTGCTAATCAGCTGCCGCAAATCATGGCGTATGTTCTGACCATTGCCGGGGCCGTATTGTTCATTGCGGCGATGATCTTTGTAGTGAAGGTCAACCAGTTCCTGTACAAGCGGGTGCTGGACCTGGAGGCTTCCAAATCGGGCGTTACGCTGCCTTCGGAACAAGCGGAGTTGGCCAAACAGGCCTCCGAAAGTTTCTGGGACAGGATGCGCAAAAAGTACTGGGAAGACGCGGTACCCATTGAGCGCGAGGGCGAAATCATATCGCACCACGACTTCGACGGCATCCGTGAACTGGACAACCGCTTGCCGCCATGGTGGGTTAATATGTTCATCCTTACTATTATCTGGGCAGTAGGCTATATGTTCTACTACCACTGGGGAGGAGATGGACCGTCGTCCATAGAGGAATACAATATGGAAATGGAACAGGCCAAGAAACAGCAAGCCGTTGCATTGGCAGGCATGGCCAACGCGGTGGACGAATCCAACGTGACCGCACTCACGGAGAGTGGAGCACTGGGCGAAGGACAACTCATTTTCAAAAATGTTTGTGCTGCTTGCCACGGTCAGGGCGGCGAAGGTCTGATTGGTCCGAACATGACCGATACGTACTGGATTCACGGTGGTGGCATCAAGAACGTATTCAAAGTGATCAAATACGGTGTGCCGGAAAAAGGTATGATTTCGTGGCAGAGCCAGCTCTCGCCCAGCGATATGCAAAAGGTAGCATCGTATATCCTGACGTTGGAGGGTACGAATCCACCCAATCAGAAGGAACCACAAGGGACGATTTGGCAAGAGGAAGCAGCTGCGCCGGCAGATACTATCCCGGCGGCGGAGGCTCCTGCAGCAACAGGTAAATAAGTTTCCGAGCCATTGTTGGCTTTGCACCAACAATAGCGGCGGAGCTCAGTTCCAAACGAATGCCGACAAAACTGTTTCCAACTGCCGACAGGTGGATGGATGCACAAAGTGCGGGTCGGGTTGGCATCGGGCTCCGCCGCAGGGCAGACGCATCGCGGATTTTCGTCATGTAACTGATCGTCATTAAACCCTATTAGCCATGTACCTTTGAAGTTCAAAGGTAAAAAATGGAATCAAAAAACGGTTGTCATCTGCTACTTGAATCATTTGAATCACTGG
>JBGSKO010000134.1:0-22839 GCA_041741155.1 Saprospiraceae bacterium
AACACAGAAATTTGATTTTAAATAAGTTACACTCTGCGTTTGTCTGTGTAGCAGTCTGCGTTTGTCTGTGTTAAATTTGCTCTGAACGGGCTGACACAGTTTTCTGAACACTCCCAATTTTTTAAGGAAACAAGGACATCGAAAAAACATGCGCCGGCATTGGGTGCAAAAACATCCCGCCCAATACGCGCCGGATATCTCGAAAAAAGGGCGATTCAACTGTTTTCAAAATTCGGGATGACTCATGTTTGGTACATTGGCTGTCAAGTAACGCTATTTCTGAATAAAAACGCTATCCAGAGCGGCGCCGTCGAAGTTGCCTGTAGGTTTGCCGATGACGTGGTTGTACACGGCTGCTACAAAAACCGAACGGGCGGCCGTAGCGATAGTGCTCACCAACAGGATCAGCAAAACGCCGATAACAATGCCCAGTACGCCGTTGACATAAATCGCCAACACGATGCCAATAGCGGCGCTTACGAGTATGCCTAAAAAGTTGAACAACCCAAAACTCACGTTGGCCGACAGCGATTCGCCCCATTTTTGCTTCATCAGGCGGCCTGATTCTTTGACGGAATCCAGTACGCTGCGGTCTTCATAAACCAATACCGGCACCACGAAGAAGGTCAAAATGGACCAGGCAACGCCGATGAGTGAGGCTATGATCTGGCCGATTTTGCCAGTTTCTTGCAGGACTTGTAACAGAGTACCTACTGTAGCCGACAGGGCCGACCATGCAAGGATTTTGCCAATGCGCGACCATGCGAACGAGATGCCGTCGCCGAGGTCGGTTTGTTCCCCGTTGAGGATTTTGATGGCGCAGTGGATCATAGCCGTGTTGAAAAACACAATGATGAAGAAGCTGACCAGATAGTACAGGAAAATCAATCCGTAGCCGAGCAGACCGCCGTATTGCTCGTCGTTCATGAGGGTTTGAATTTCCTCGCCGACAAGTATAAACGTGCCGCCGAAGAACGTAGCCAGTACGACAATGAGCGCAATCGTGGAAAATACAGGGAAGAGTAACAGCGTCCGGTTCTCGTTGATGGTCTGGTAGCTGAGTTTGGCCAATTGCCAACCACTACTCATGCGTTCGAAGAATGTCATGTTTTTAGTTTTTATGAATGATGGCCAAAGATATTGGAAGTATTTATTTGGAAAACAATGCTCACGAAAGTTTTTTTTGAAGGTGTTTTGACCACCAACAAGCCAGTAACCGTCCAACCAGCAACTTTCCAACCAGCAACCGTCTAACCTTCCCCTTACCATCCCCGGCTGGCGCTCAGAATAAGCCAGGCATTCGCTACCACATACAGGGTCAGGATCAGTTTCCAGGCGCGCTGGTCGAAACGCGCCGACGCGAGCGGCTGGCCATTTTTCCAGATTCGCAACGAGGTCACCGACGACACGATGCAGAGCAGCAAGAAAAAGTATGTGAGGATATGCAGCTTGTCCACCAGTGTGAAGGTGGTGGATTGCGGCAGGATGGAGTCCACAATGTACTTGTTGCCCACACACGCAAAGAGGCTGCCGACCGACAATCCGAAGCGCGGGTCCACATCCACAGGGTCAATAAAAAAGACCAGCCAGGAAATGAAAAAGGCCACATACATCCCGGTGAACAGCGAGAAAAACAGCCCCAGGGTTTTGCGTTTGATGAAGACCGTCAGGGTGGCGTTGGCGTACGCGCTGCCCTGGGTCAGCACCGGATCGCCGTAGGTAGTATCGTACTTTTTAGAGCCGGAGGCGATCTCGAAACGCTCGATGTACCAGTTGGACAGGCTTAATTGGGTGTCTATCTTGGTGTTTTCGGTATCCGGGACATATACCATAGACTGAATATCGCGGTCGCTTTCTTCAAATTCGATGGTCATCTTTTGCACGTCGAAGGGGAACCGCCGGATGTCCCAGTCTTTTTTCAAAACGGCGGTGGCGCGCTTGCCGGCCCACTGCACACCACCTTTTTCTTCTAAAAACTCGAGGTGGTAATCCACTGCTTTGGCGTTGGGGATTTCAAGCGATTCCAGTGGTTTCAGATCGGGATTGGTGTAGTTGAACCACACCCAGAACTGCGCGGAAAAACTCTGTTCGCTCAGATTCACGTCGTAGATGTCGTTGACAAAAACGCCGATCCGAACGGTATCGGGCTGGGCCTGGACGAATGTGGCGAAAAAACACCAGAGCAGGCAGGGTAGGGTAGTGTGGCGTAGCAGTGTCGGCATGGCGGTTTTTTCTTGTTTTGTGTTTCGGGCGTGAAAATAGGGCGCTACTGTCACATAGCCGCCAATCTACGGTATTTGCCGGCGGCATCCGTTTTTCGTTGGCAGGGTTCGAGACGGTTATGGTACATTTGCTAAGACTTTTACCCCCTTTCTTTCATAAAAAACACCTTTCCACATGAATCGCTTTTTGTTTTTACTCCTGCTCGGAGCCACGTGTTGCTCCACCGATTTGACGGCTCAGTCGTCCAAACCATCCCTCTCCATCCCAGGAACCACGTTTTTTATGGAAACGGAGGTGGAGCGCGGGTATGTCCTGTGCCCCACCGGAACCGGGAACCTGTATTTCGCCGGAATGAAAAACGTGGACATGGTGCTGATGGAAACAACCCCGGAAGGCACTGTTGTGTCGTCCCGGTACATTGATGTCGGGGTCACGGGCCTCGACGCGATTTCACAAATTATCGTGGATTCGGAGGGCAACCTGGTCATTTCGGGCAACCTGAAGGAAGACCAACCTGACAACGGCTATGTGTTCCGATACGATCCCGTATTTCGCAAAACACTGTGGGCCAAAACTTTTGGCGGCGCCGAAACGCTGATTGTCGGCGTGCTGGAAAATGGTCCCGGCGGCGACTTTGTCGTGTATGCCAACCCGCATCAGCCGGGCGGCGATGATGCCGAGTTTTTTCAACTGGACCGCAACACCGGCAACATGGTGCCTGGCAGTGCCTGGCGCTACAACCTCGGCACCTCGGAAGAATTTCACAAAATGGTGCTGCACAACGGCGATCTGTACGCCACCGGACGGTTCACAGATGGCTCCGGCAGTATTGCTTTAGCCGATATGCGGCATACGTTGCTCCGTATAGACCTTGCAACGGGTGCGCCCGTGTGGACGCGCCTTTCCCATATTGATCCCAACCAGGACGCCCGTCTGTACGGTCGCGGCCTTGTGGTGGAAGACGAGACTGTCGTTTCGGTGTTCAGCGGCAATGACGCCGGCAATGACTTGCTGAGCACGCATGTTTTTTTGCAAAAAAACACCCTCGACGGCGCGTTGCTGTGGGTAAAAAAAATTGACCTCGCCGAATGGGAAACCGAGTTCGTGGAGGAAATAGTGTCCGTGCCCGACGGGTTTGTACTGTATGGGCGTACTCTCGATGGCGGCTCCCTGTTCCTGCTCAAAACCAACAAAAACGGAGAACTGGAGTGGGCACGCAAAGTGGAACATACTGCACCCTACCGGATTATTGGAACAGCGCAAGGGCAGCTCGTTGCTTTGGGCGACTTCCTGTACGCCACCGGATTCAAGGACGTCCTGGGTTCGTCCAACATGTTTTTATTGAAGGCAGATGCCAAGGGTACGCTCAGCGATAATTGCCCGGTTTTTTTGCCGACTTCCGCAACCGACACGGATGTGCCGGATGCTGTCAGCTACGCCGTAACACCCACGGTGGATGCCAGCCCTACGTTTGCGTTTGATTTGCCTGTAGCTTCGCCTGTAAATTTTATCCCGCAAAAACAGTTTGTGTGCCAGCAGATTGTGAGCAATTGCCCGGATCTTCCCGACCTGACGTTCCAGATAGACAGTATTCCATGTCAGGGCGGCGGACTGAATTTGTTTTACACCGTTTGCAACCTTGGAGGCATACCGGCAACAGGCAGTTTTCAGGTGCGCTTTTATCCCAAAGACCCCACTCAGAACGCTACCTCGGAGCTTGGATCCACACTGGTTTTTCTCAATACGCCTCTGGCTCCCGGCCAATGCCGCAGCGGGGTACTCTCGGGTCTGAACTGGTTTTTGCCCGGCGTGAACGGTCCGCAGGACGTGTTCAGCGTGGTCAATCACAGTGGCTCCCTGCCTACCCCCTTCTCGTTCAATAGTTTTCCTACCACCAACTTAATCGAGTGCGACTACACAAATAACTTGTCGTCCACTATTTTTACACCACCCAATAGCCCCGTGCTGGACCTTGGGCCGGATGTGATTCTGTGTTCGGATTCTGTCGTCGTGTTCGATGCAGGCCCCGGCTTTGTCTCCTACCTGTGGCAAGATGGCCCATCGGGCAATACATTCACGGCTGCCGACCCGGGTATTTACTGGGTAGAGGTGACCGACGTATGCGGGTTTGTGCAACGTGACTCGGTGTTTTTCTCCTTTAGCCTGCTTTCGGATACGCAGTTTGGCGATACGATTATTTGTCCGGGCGACTCGGTGCGGTATTCCCTGAACGGTTTTTCAACATACTCGTGGGCGCCTGCGGCCGGACTAAGTTGCACAAATTGCCCCACGGTGACGGCCACTCCGGCGGCGACCACCACCTATACCCTGTTTGCCAGTGATCCGAACGGCTGCGAGTTGCGCGACACCTTTACGGTGGCCGTGCGCACGATTCCGGCGCTGGAACTCGGCCCGGATATAATTCTGTGTACCGACACGACAATTGTCTTCAACGCGGGATCGGGTTTCCAGAGCTACTTGTGGCAGGACGGCTCGACCAATTCCACGCTCACCGCTATTGACCCGGGCACGTACTCGGTAGCGGCGACCGATGGATGCGGCGGCGTACAGCGCGACTCGGTGTTTTTCTCGTTCAGCCTGCTGCCGGATACGCAGTTTGGCGATACGATTATCTGTCCGGGTGACTCGGTGCGGTATTCCCTGAACGGTTTTTCGACGTACTCCTGGGCCCCTGCGGCCGGGTTAAGTTGCACGAATTGCCCAACGGTGACGGCCTCACCGGCGGCAACTACAACGTACACCTTGTTTGCCAGTGACCTCAACGGCTGCGAACTGCGGGATACTTTTTTGGTGACGGTGCGTGGGCAGAGCAATCTGAATATTTCCTGCCCGGCCAACGTGACCGTCCAGGCTGCGCCCGGCGCCCAAACTGCCGTAGCAACCTATACCGATCCGGCTACCGCTACCGATTGTCTGTGTGGCGATGCCGTGTGGACCCTCACCCAGGGTTTGGCCAGCGGCGCCAGTTTTCCGGCAGGTCCGACGCAAGTGTGTTTCACGGCAGAGGATGGTTGCAATACCACATCGGCCTGTTGTTTCACCGTAACTGTGGCAACAAGTCCTGATCCGCAAGAACCGTGCGATGTTAAAGAAACACCCTGCGTGCGTTTCGAGATTTTAGGCATTACCCAAAACCCGAAAATGCAGAAAACCTACCGCATGCGCGTAATCAACAAGTGTTCGAACGCCCTGATGTATGTGGTGTATCAATTGCCGAACGGCATGACGGCCAAAGCGCCTGCTACCGGCTCGATTTATACTTCGCCGGCGGGACGGCAGTATGAGGTACGCAATCCCAATGCCGCGCCATTTCATTCCATACGCTTCAAAACCATCGGTGCGGGTATCGCCAACGGCCAATCAGATATTTTTGAATATACGCTGCCGGCACAAGGAAATCCGACCTTTATCCAGGCCACCGTGCGCCTGGCGCCGCAGATTTATGTCGAGACGCACCTGAATGTATTTGCCTGTGCGGTGACACAAACGGCCAATCGTCCCGAGGAGGACGGCATCGAGGATCGCGAGGACGTTCAAACGGCGGTTGAAGCGCCGGGTTTGCGCCTTTTTCCCAACCCGGTTACCAATCGTTTGCACGTGGACCTAAGCGGCAGGCAAGATCAGTCGGTGCGTCTGCTAGTGACTGATGCCCTGGGCCGTACGCTGCTGGATAATTCCGTGTGGGTTTCCGGGCAGGTACACGCGCTTGATATTCCAGAGCATTGGCCGTCGGGAGTGTACTTTTTGACGGTTACGGGTGCTGATGGCGTGCGCGCAGAAGGCCGGTTTGTGAAATAGATTTAGTGCCGCAGGTTGCTTTTTAATCGAGGCGGGGAGTGTTCAGAGAACTTTGTCAGCCCGTTGAGCGCAAATTTAACACAGACAAACGCAGACTGCTACACAGACAAACACAGAGTGTAACTTATTTGAAATCAAATCTCTGTGTTTGTCTGTGTAGCAGTCTGCGTTTGTCTGTGTTAAAAATATCTCTCGGTAGGTTAGACACAGTTCTCTGCGCCTCTGCGGTTAAATTACCGGCCGGTTCGATTGATCATCGTTGAAGCGGCCTGCTGGCTGGGGAACAACCAGATGTCCTGCACATTGACATGTGGCGGGCGGGTGACGGCGAAGTAGATCGCCTCGGCTACATCGGGTGCTTTCAGCGGTTGGAAATCCTTGTAAATCTGCGCGCGTTCGGCATCTCCATCGAAGCGGGTGAGGGCAAATTCTGTTTCCTCGACGTGTCCCGGGCTGACCTGGCTCACGCGTATGTTGTGGGTGTAGAGGTCCATGCGCATGCCGCGGGTGAGTGCTTCCACGGCAAACTTGGTGGCACAATAGACATTGCCGTTGGGGTACACTTCCTTGCCTGCACTGGAGCCGATATTGATGATGTGGCCCCGGCGGCGGCGCACCATGCCGGGCGAAATGGCCCGCGTCACATACAGCAGGCCTTTGATATTAGTATCAATCATGATTTCCCAGTGCTCCAGGTTGCCCTCGTGGATGGGGGCCAGGCCTTTGGCCAAACCGGCGTTGTTGACAAGCACGTCAACGTCTTGCCATTCTTCCGGCAGGTGTTCCAAATGTTGCGCAACGGCTGCGGCGTCGCGCACATCGAAGGAGAGGGTCAGCACGTGATTGTTGTGGAATTCGGTTGCAAAACGCTGCTTCAGCGCATCCAGACGTTCAGCGCGTCGGCCGGTGAGAATGAGACGGTGGCCGTGTCGGGCAAACACCTCCGCCGTGGCAAGCCCAATACCGGAGGTCGCTCCGGTGATGAGTACCGTGAGTGGTTCCGTAGTTTGTACCGGTTCTGTTTGGCCCACAGCTTCTGGCGTAGGTATTACCTCCGGTTCGGACTCCGGCTCCGGCTGCATATTCGTTTCTGCCGCCGGGGCGAGGGATTCTGTTTCCGGTTCTTCCGGCGGGGTATCCAACAATTCGTGCGGCGTATGAAACAGCGCATCGTTTTCGGTGGATTGTAAGGCTGGATTGATTGAAAGGGCGTGCCGGTACAGCGACTCGGCCTGTTTTCTATCGCCGGCTTCCAGGGCAAACCGCGCCAGGGCAAGCCATGCAGCGGCATGTTCGGGCTGCAGCACCACTACATCTCCGAGGTGTTGGCGGGCTTTGGCGGGCTGATCCAGGTGGTCGCGCAGGAGAATGGCCAGGCGGTAGTGGAGGTCGGCGGCTTCCGGTTCGGCAGCGATAGCCTCTTCGAGGTAATAGGCGGCGGTTTCTTTGTAGTCGGTCAGGTAGTCGCTGGTGATTTCCGCTAATTTGCGGTACACCCCGGGATATTTCGGATTCAGGTCGGTCACACGATCCCAGCAGTATTTGGCGAGCAGGTAGTCGCCCTTGGCCAGGGCATTATCGCCCATAGTATTGTAGGATTCGGCTTCCTGGGCTGGTTGGCTGGCGGGTTGATTTTCGGGTTGGCTGGTCGTGGGTTGGTCTGGTGCCTGCTCGGGGACAGGAGTGGTTTCATCCATACCGTTGCTGTCGTCGCCGTATTGCTCCAGAGCGCGGCGGTACTCGGCCTGCAAGGTCTCGTGTTCCGGGTTTTGTTCGAGGGCGACACGAAACAGCTCGAGCCCGCGCTCGGTATAGCCTTTTTCCAGCCAGAACCAGGCATCCTGAATGGTTTGGCGGACTTCCTGATCGAGCGTTTCCGTCGTGCTCGCAGGGGATGCCGGCATTTCTGCGACTGGTTCTGGGACGGATGTTTTCGCGGGTTCGATCAATTGTTCCAGCAGGGAGGCGCCGGTATTTCCAAGGTGTGGTACACTCGTTTCGGGTTCTGTAGGCTGCGGTACGAGCGGCCCGGAAAAAGCAGGGGCTTGTGCAACCGGGGTGGGGTGGGGTGTTTCCACAATGGGAGGAGGAGGCGCTTCGTGGTCCAGCGCAGCAAGTTTGCGGTATTGTTCGTGCCATTCCCGGAGTCCGAAATGGTTGAAAAATCGCGTGTAATCATTCCTTTTCAGCTCCTCCCAGTTGATGTATCCGGCGTCGCGGAGCGCAGAAAACATTTCGCCAACCTCGTTGGCGATGCGGCGCACCACCTCAAGGTCGCGGTCAAATTGTTCCCGTTGGGCAGGCGGCACTTCGGGAAGCATGTCTGTGCGCTCCAGATAGATGGTTTGCCAGTAGTTCATGTACTGAATGGCGTGCATGACCCGGTCGAACTGCGTCGGTACCGGTTCGAAAGTACGCCCGTCACTCAGCAGTCTGCGCCCATCGGCCACTACGGTCAGGACGCGGTTTTGGCGTGTAAGCGTTTGGAACATGGCCAGAGCATTGGCCATGCAGTCGCGGTTTTTTAAAAAATTATCGGTGAGCAGGAGCAGTACAGGACCATCTGTGGCTTCCACCTGTGCGGCCAGTTGCCCGGGTTGCTCGTCCGCTCGTACAGTAATGTGCTGAAACGGGATGCCGATACGCCCGATCTCAAGGGTCAGTTGTTCAGCCAGGTCAATATTTTCGGGGGCGTAAACAAGATGTATGGTGGACATGGTGCTGAGTTGATAAGGTTGAGGGATGGTTGAGGGGGTTGAGGGATGGTTGAGAGAAAAGGTTGAGATGGTTGAGAGTAATTGGGCGATCCCCTCAACCATCTCACCCCCTTCAATTTATTCTTTTGCCAGTGTTTCCATTAGTGCGCTAAATTCCTGTTTGAATGCTGCGTGTTTGGAGGTAGCCGGGCCGTCGAATCCGGTGTGTACCCGGCGCACGCGGTTTTGTTTGTCCAAAACCAGCATGGTCGGGAAGGCAATGACCGCACTCAGCGCGGGAAACAGCTTTTCGGCTTCTTTTCTGTCGGCCTTGCCGGCATACACCAAGTCAAAAGGTATGCCCAATTTCTTTTGGTACGCGAGCAGGTGCGCATTGGCGGCTTCGGGGCTTTGGTGGCGTTCGAAGGCGAAACCGACGACGGCGATTTTGTTCGCGAGCGCCGGATTGTTTTTCAAAAATTCCTGAAGGAATCGCTGCTCGTCGAGGCAGTTGGGGCACCATGTGCCCATTACGGTGAAAATTTTGATTTTCCCGTCAAGTTCCGGGGAGGGAAATTTTATGGTTTTGCCCGCCGGAGTAGGCAGGGAGAAAGCGATAGGCGGCGCGCCCGGCTTGAGTACGCTGAGCGAGTCTGGGTTGCCGAGCCGGAAGTCGGCGTCGCGACGCGCGCTCCAAAGGGAGCGGTGGTGCGTGCCGGAGCGGAACTCGCCACGTAGCGTGGAATCTTCCTGGATTTTTCCGGAGAAGAGGAATGCATGTGAGCCGTCGAAGCAGGAGAGCCAGAACTTGCGGCCCTGCACGGTGCCTTCGAGGAAGCGGTAGTCGCCCGTTTCGGTACGGAAGGTGCCTTCGATATGGTTGCCCTTTTGGCGGAACTCGCCGATGGCTTTTTCCGGAGTATCCTGATCAATACCAAAAAGCGTGGCCCACTCGCCGCTCAAGTCAGCTGCGGGTTTTTCGTTCAGGGAGGTGAACCGGAAATCCCTGCCCGCGTGCGCGTAAAACGGAATGCGGTAATTGGATTTGGTGGTCACGATCCACTCGCCCTGCATGGTGCTGCCGCGCACGCCCACGTGGATGTACGAGGCGTATTCCGGAAAAAAAAAGTTGAACGTGTCGCGGGCTTGCGAGCGGTCGCGTCCGTACTGGATACTGTCGCAACGGATGCGTTCCGAGCCGTTGATGATTTCGATGTAAAACCGCTCCTCGTCGAGGTATGTTACTTCAAAATTGAAGGGAAGTTCGCCTTCCTGGAACTGTTCCTTGAGGGTGAAAATGGTGTCTTTGTCGTGTACAGGAACGCTGAATTTTTCCAGTTCCAACACGCCGCGCCATACGCCGGGCGCTACACGGGAAAACGCATTGTCGGTAGTAACACAGCCGGCCAGTACAGCGGCGGCAAACGAGGCGGTCAAGCCAAACTTGAGGATGGAATACATAATCGGTACGGAAGGTTCTGTGCGTTGTTGCATTGCATGGTTGAGCGCACGCACAAAAGTAGTGCACACGAATGGATATGAAACGGTGCGACCGGGGAAAGGTTTGGGAAGGCAAAAGACAAAAGGCAAAGGGCGAGAAGGCAAAAGGCGGAAAAGCAAACTAAATCTATTCTTTTTTACCTCCTACCATTGTCGGTATGTCCAGCCCGCCGAAATCAAGCGTACGGATGGGGTATGGAATGGCAATGCCTTCCTCCCGGAAACGTTTGTGCAGGGCTTTAATTAGCAAGTGTTTGATCGGCGCCTGGTCGGCAAACGCACATACCTGAAAAAAGATTGCAAAGTTGATGCTGGAGTCGGCAAAGGTTCGGTAGCGGACGCGCACGTCCGGATTTTCGACTTTGCATGGATAGCCCTCGAGTACCGCCTGGGTAGCTTCGATGGCCACGCGCTCCACTTGTTCCAGGTCGCTGTTGTAGTGTATGCCCAGTTCAATACTGGCTGTGATTTCCGTTGTGGGAAGGCTGGTATTGGTGACGATAGCGGAGGCTAGCTTGGCATTGGGAATAATGACCAACACATACGGAATCGTCTGGATAGTGGTATTGCGCCAGGTGATATCGGACACATACCCTTGTTCTCCGCCTTCCAACTGAATAAAATCACCAAGGCGGATCTTGCGCGAAGCAATGATCTGGATGCCGGCAAAAAGATTGCCCAGTGTATCCTGCAACGCCAGTGCCACCGCCAAACCGCCAACGCCAAGGGCCGTCAGCATGGGGGTGACGGATACACCCAGCATTTGCAAAGCCACTAAAAGCCCAACAACATAAACTGCGCCGCGTAAGACATTTTGAACCAGCGAGGTGGTCGGGTGCTCGCCGGTGATATCTGCTGTTTGAGCCTGGTAGTAGCGCCCCACGAGACGCGCCAGAAAGACTGTGACGATCAGGATAGACGCTATTTTCCACATCAGTACCACATCGGCGTGCCAGTCGGGCGGCAACATGCTATATCGAAGCGCCAGACCTAGCCCGGCTGCCAGTCCCATCCACCGACCAAGGCCGGACAAGGATTTGCGAAAAATCGCGCCTGCGGGTAGTTTTCGTAAAAAAAAGTATCCCACCACCCAGCCGATGAGCCAACCGCCGACCAACATAGACAGGGTCCAAAATATCTCGCGCCAGTATTCGATCGAAAAATCCATGCAGGAATGATTAATGATAAATGGTGTGTTGGCATTGTTGAGCGCTACTCTTCTAACACCGCCGAGAGGCCGCGGTCGAGCAAGCCTTCACAAAGGGGGATGAGTTCGCTTCTGGGACCGGTTTTTACGGTGGCCTTGCCTTTGAAGTGGATAATGATGGACAACTGTTCCGCCTGCTCGTGGGAGTGTTTGAGGATTTCCATGAAACACCGGATCACCCAATCGAATGAGTTGACATCATCATTGTACACAATGATATAGGCCGGAAGACTGGAATCAACGTCGTCTTCCACCAGTACATCCTCATCTTCTTCCCAAAGTGGTTTAGGCATATTTGTTTCTGGTTGGAGGGTTAGAAGGTTTCTGGTTAGAAGGTTTCTGGTTGGAAGGTTTCTGGTTAGCCTCCCAGGCTCGACAACGCTGCACATAGCCTGAGGAGTCAACCCCGAAGGGGTTTTATGTTTATAGCACGATCGCAAACCCGCACTCGGAATCCCGAAGGGATTGTATGTTAATTTGTTACACAAAACATACAACCCTTTCAGAGTTGGCAAAATAGGTAAACCGCATCATCTATAAACATATAATCCCTTCGGGATTCCGAGCGCGGGTTTGCGATCGTGCTAACCAGTTACCCAGAAACTTTCTAACCTTCCAACCTTCTAACCTTCCAACCTTCTAACCTTCTAACCCTTTTAATGTTTTGCGTACGGCATCGAAATTGGGCATTTCACCGGCGTTATCGAGCACCTCTGCATAGCGGATGATGCCGTCGCGGTCAATAACGAAAGCTGAACGTTTGGACACCCCTTTCATCTCGAATACAAATTCCTTATACAGGGTGTCATATTTTTTGCTGACGGTCTTGTTGAAGTCAGCCAGAAGCGGAAAATTGAATTTTTGCTCCTGTTTCCATTTGTCCAGGGTGAAAAGACTATCCACGGAAATGGCCAGAATCTGCGCATCCAGTTGTTCGTATTCCGCAATACTGTCGCGCATGTAGCAGAGTTCTTTGGTGCAAACACCTGTAAACGCGAGCGGGAAGAACAGCAACACCACATTTTTACCGTGGTAATCTTTCAGGTTAATTTGAGATTTGTCGCTGGATCGAAGGGTGAAGTCGGGGGCTTTATCGCCGGGTTTGAGTGCCATATTTGTTTTAAAACGTGTGAAAGAATTGGGGGGGCAAACATACGGGTTACAGTTGGAATTTCGGGAACAGGGCATGCGCTGCACACTGCCAGGTAACCCGTCACTGCCGCACCGCTTCCTCCTTCATTCCTAATACGCCCATCATCCAGGAGTACTCCAGTGCGCGTTCTTTGAGCCGCTCGAATCGCCCTGAAGAGCCGCCGTGCGAGCCGGTCATGTTGGTTTTGAACAGTAGGGTATTGCGGTCGGTTTTCAGGTCGCGCAGTTTGGCTACCCATTTGGCCGGCTCGAAATACTGCACCTGCGAGTCAGACAAAGAAGTGAGTACCAGCAGGTGCGGGTAGTCTTGCGCCCGCAGGTTGTCGTAGGGCGAGTACTGTTTCATGTAGTCATATTCTTCCTTGACGGCCGGATTGCCCCATTCGGCGTATTCGCCGGTGGTGAGCGGAATACTGGGATCGCTCATGGTTGTGAGTACATCCACAAAAGGTACGCCGGAGATGATGCCTTTGAATTGTCCGGGAGCCATATTGGCTACGGCGCCCATGAGCAGGCCGCCGGCGGAGCGTCCGCTGGCAAAAAGGCGGTCGGCACTAGTATATTTTTCGGCGCAAAGGGTAGCAGCGCAGTCAATGAAGTCGGTGAAGGTGTTCATTTTGCGCAGCATCTTACCGTCGTCGTACCAGCCGTAGCCCATTTCGGTGCCGCCTCGGATGTGGGCGATGGCAAAAACGATGCCCCGATCGAGCAGGCTCACGGCGTCGCGGTTGAACCCCGGGTCGTATGCAAAACCGTAGGAACCGTATCCGACGAGCATGCAAGGAGCGCTACCGTCGCGTTTGAGGCCTTTTTTATACACCAGCGAAACAGGCACCTGCTTGCCGTCGCGGGCTTTGGCCCACACAAACTCGGTGGTGTAGTTGTTGGGATCGAAGCCGCCGAGCACGGGATCGGTTTTGCGCAGGGTCTTGGTGCGGGTCTCCATGTCGTAGTCGAAGATGGAGCCGGGTGTTTTCAGGGATGAAAACCGGTAGCGAAGGTTTTTGCTGTTAAACTCGGCATTCACATCCGGGAAAGCCGCGTAGGTTGGTTCGCCAAAATCGAGGTAGTGTTCCTGCCGGTCGCTCCAGCGGATAATGTGCACTTGAATGAGGCCGCCTTTGCGCTCCAAAGCCACGAGGTAGTCCTGAAAAACTTCGATATCAAACAGCAGAACATCGGAGCGGTGGGGCAGTATTTCGGTCCAGTTCTCCGGAGCGGGTTTGCTGGTCGGCGTTTCCATAAGGCGGAAATTGCGGGCGTTCCAGTTGGTGCGGATGAGGAATTTGTCGCCACGGTGCTCCACATTGTAATAAAAATCCTTCTCCTTGGGGCGGATCACCTGAAAGGCATCGAGCGGATTGTCGGCGTTCAGGAAGTGGGTTTCCAGGTTGTCGGTATAGCCGTGGTTGACAAAAATGAACTGCTCCGATTTTGATTTGGTCAGGTTCAGGTACAGTGTTTCGTCTTTTTCTTCGAGTGCAACGGCGTCGCTTTTGCCGTCGCCGCCAATGCGGTGGCGACGGATTTTATCGGAGCGCAGGGTGACGGGGTCTTTGGTCTCATAGAACAAATGCTGGCTGTCGTTGGCCCAGGCCGAAGCGCCGGCAAGTTGGCCGATGAAGCGGTCGCCGAGCATTTTTCCGGTACGGAGGTCTTTGATTTGGCCCTCGAAGAGGCCGCGCCCGCTGTAGTCCACGACGTAAAAGAGCAGGTTGTTGTCGGGGCTGACGTTCATACCGACAGCGAGGCAGTACGGTTTTCCGGCGGCGAGTTCGTTCACGTTCACGAGGATTTCCTCGGCGGCTTCGGTGGTGCCTTTTTTGCGGCAATAGATCGGGTATTCTTTGCCGGATTCGAAGCGAGCGTAGTACCAGTACCCGTTTTTCAGGTAGGGTACCGTGTTGTCGTCCTGCTTGATGCGCGCCTTCATTTCTTCAAAAAGTTTGGCTTGCAGGTCGGCCACGGGAGCCAGCACGGAGTCCGCGTAGCGGTTTTCGGCTTCCAGATAGGCCGTCACGTCGGGGTTTTCGCGTTCGTTCAGCCAGTAGTAATCGTCGGTGCGCACGTCGCCGGACGCGGATACGAGTTCTTTGGGTTTTTTATCCGGGCGCGGGGCCGTGATTTGTTCCGGGTTGAAAACGGATGGTGGCAAAGGATCGGGCGTGTTTGAAGGTGAAGAGGGTTGCTGGCAAGCAGTAGCCAGGAGGCACATAAACAGAAGGGAACAGGAGTATTGTGTCATCGGTAGTACAATTTTCGCGGCCAAAAGTCGGAAAAAACTGCGGTACCTTTGTGTGCCGAGATGGATTGTTTGACTCATCTCGCAGCACACAAAGTTCAGCACTCCGGTATTATGGCCAACGCCCTGCTCATTCCGCAAACCGATCCAACACATCTTCGGCGTTTATGTTCCGATTTGGGCCGGTGGGCGTTCACCGATTTTGCGCGCGCGCGCACCGTACTGGCCGATCTGGAGGGAGCAATTACCCTTCAAACGCCTTTTGATATCCGCCTGGCCTACCACCGGCACCGTGCTTTTCTCGAAAATCAATGGCGGCATTTTGATCGCGCGCTGGAACAGTTTGCGCTGGCTACATCCATTCTGGAGCGCCTGGCCGAACCGACCGCTTTGGCAGAAATTCATCTGGATGTTTCAGCAGTTCACCTCAACCGGCGCGACTGGCCGGCAGTGCAACAGAGTCTGGACCGCGCCCGCCAATACCTCGGCAAGCTGGAAGCGCCACAACTGCGCGGGCTGCTGGCTTGTCGGGAAGGTTTTTTGCACCTACACCTCGGCAACCACCGCAAAGCGCTGGAAAACCTGCAGGAGGCCGAACGTATTCTGATTGGCCTGGACGAGCATGCCACGCTCAAGGATTATTATATTCTGGCTTTGGTTATCAGTGGGTTGGGTGATCTTTACGAGCGACTCGACGAGAAGGAAAATAGCCTGGATGCCTACTTGCGCGTATTGCCGATTGTAGAAGAGCATCAATTGCGCCCGCGCTTGCCGTGGCACTATTTGAATGCCGGCCGGGCTGCATTGGCGCAAAATGATGCCGATTATGCCCGGGAGTGCTTCGAAAACGTCCTGCAATTTGCCGGCGAGGAAGAACCGGAAGCCAAAGCGCATGCCCTGGCCAACCTGGGGATTCTGGCTTTTTTGGAAAACGATAACCAGCGGGCTGCAGCCCTTTTTGATGAGGCTACGGCTCAGTTTCCCAATCCATCCAAACCGTCGGATTTTACCAATTTGTCTAAAATTCAAGGCTGGCGCGCCGAGTTGTTGTGGAAACTGAAAGATTTGGTGCAGGCGGAAAAACACTTTGAACAAGCCTATACGTTTGGTCTGGAAGGGCACGATCTCAACTACCTGGCCCAGGTTTGCCAGGCGTTAGCCCAGCTTTGCGAAAGCCGGAAAGATTTTCAGCGGGCCTATACCTGGCAGCGTCGTGCTACCGAAACGACCGAACACCACTACCAGCAGGTGCGCGACCGGGATCGGCAGGAAATCGAAACCCGGCACAACCTGGAGCGCAGCCGGCAAGAGGCTCAGTTGGCCAAATTGCGGGTAGCCAGCCTGCAGCTCCGCGCCCTGCGCGCGCAAATGAACCCGCACTTCCTGTTCAATGCCCTGAACGCCATTCAGGGACTTATCACCTCCAGCCGAAACGATGAGGCGGAGACCTACCTCGCCCGTTTTGCCAAACTCATGCGGCACACACTGGAGTATTCCGACCTCGAAGAGGTGACGCTGGAGCAGGAGGTGGAGTTTTTGAACCGCTACCTCGATTTGAACCGAAAACTGCGTTTCCGCGACCGGCTGAATTATCAGGTGGTGTTGCCGTCGGGCGTGGATATCAGCGACCTGATGATCCCCACCATGATCGTGCAACCGTTTGTGGAAAACGCCATCGAACATGGCCTGAGACCCCGGCTGGAAGGAACCCTGCGCATCGAGTTCCAATTGTCGGAAGACGAACGTACACTCCTGTGCGTCATTGAGGACGACGGGGTGGGGTACAACAAGGGAAAAGAAAAACAAAATGCCCAACCGGCTTCGTACCAGACACACCGCTCCCGCGGCATGGAGATTACCCGTGAACGTCTGACGCTCTTGCACCAACTGCGCAAGAATCCAGGCACCAATTTTATTAAAATTATTGACCTGGGCGATAAAACCAACGGAGTGCGTACCGGCACCCAGGTCGAGGTATTGCTCCCGGTATTGGATATTTAGCCTGCCTTTTCAAAGTTAATACTGGCTTAACGCTGCTCCAGACCACACGTCCTACCTTGCGCGTCGAATCTTTGTTATGGCAAAATCCGACACAAAAAAGATAGTGAAAGGGGCTAAGCCGACTCGGTTTTACCTGAATGTTGTAGAATCGTTTACGCAGGAGCGCACCTTTCTTGCGATAATTCTGGTGGCATTTCTCCTGGCAGCGGCCTTTTACCAGGATCGCCAGATGGCCATGTGGATCGGGTTTGTGCTGGCCGCCTACTCGGCTGTCGCCAATGACAGCATCCAGTCGCTCGGAACTTTTATCGAAAGCAACAAGAAGCAAAAATGGTGGGTACTCTGGCTGTTCACCGGCGGCATTTTCGTCGTCACGATGCTTGTCGGGTGGCTGCTGTTCAACGGCGATGTTACGTACCAGCGCTTGCTGAATAATGCCGGGGAAACGAAGTTTCCGCACCCGGAAAACTTCTCTTTTTTTCAGGTCATTGCACCTTTAGTGCTGCTCATTCTTACCCGAATGCGGATGCCGGTATCCACCACGTTTCTGTTGCTGAGCGTATTCAGTGTTGATACCGATGGGGTGACCTCCATGATTACAAAAAGCACATCGGGCTATATCCTGGCTTTTGTGCTCTCGTTTGCCATCTGGTATTTCGCCTACGGGACGATCCGGAAGTTTTTCAGGAAACGGCATGCGCATTTTTCCTGGATGTTTGTGCAATGGGCCGTCAGCGGCACCTTGTGGTCGGTGTGGCTCATGCAAGACGGAGCCAACATAGCAGTGTACTTGCCCCGTCGGCTTGATGCCGCGCAATTCACCGTCTTTCTGGCTGTAATCTTTCTGGGTATGGCCATTCTCTTCTACCTGCGCGGCGATAAAATTCAGGAGGTTGTCAGCGAAAAAGTGCGTATTTCCGATGTACGGGCGGCTACGCTCATTGACTTTACGTACGTGCTATTGCTGATTTACAAACTTTTTGTCAGCACCATTCCCATGAGCACAACGTGGGTTTTTCTCGGTGTCATCGGTGGACGGGAAATTGCGATCAGCCTGGCACGCGACAAGAAGGGCCACAAGCACCGGTTGCGGGCGTTGAGTCTTATTTCCCGCGATGTGTTGTACGCGGGCATCGGACTCTTTATTTCGGTGGCACTAGCCTCCGGCGCCAATGCGAATATCCGGGCCGACTTGATCCGTGTACTGAGTGGATGGTTCGGCCTGTAGTGCATTTTGGATATCTCCAGTCTTGGGCAAATAAATCAACACGCCGGCATTGGTTTCCTGAAACAAGGTTTGGGCACTGCGCTGCAGGTCTTCGGGCGTTACGGCCAGGTAAGTGGATGTTTCTTCGTCCATCAGTTCGGCGCGTTGCAAGATTTCGTAAAATCCGAGGTTTTGCGCCTTGTTGAGAATACTCGTTTCTGAAAAAACAATCGTGCTCTCGAAGCGATGCTGGATTTTGGCGAGTTCCCGCGCATCAATCTGGACCGTTTTCAGGGCATCAAGTTCTGTCCAAATTGCCGCCAGCGCGGTTTCCATGGACACACCCTCGGCGGGTTTTCCCTCTACAATCAGCAGGCCCGGGTCGAGGTTAGCGGTCACGTACGCATCAATATTGGTGAACACGGGCCGGTCTTTGACGAGGCGCCGGTAGAGGCGGGACGATTGCCCTTGTGCCAGCACATCGGTGAGCAGATCCATCGGGTAAAAATCCGGATGCAAACGGGGCGGCGTGCGAAACGCCAGATAGATGGCCGGCACCGGTACATCGGCGTGTACAGTGCGCTGGCGAAGTGCGGTTTGTGGTGGCTCTTCGGGCAGGTTGCGCTGGGGCGTCGGTCCCGGCGGGATGTTTCCAAACCACTTTTCGGCCAGCGGAAACACCTCCTCGGCACGGACGTTCCCGGCAATACTCAGCACCGCGTTGTTCGGTGTGTACAGGCGGTGGAAAAAATCGCGCACATCGTCAATCGTGGCGTTTTCGATGTGTTCGGGCGACAGCCCGATAACCGGCCAGCGGTAGGGATGCACCTGAAACATGAGTTCGGACAGGTGGTGCCAGGCGTCGCCATAGGGTTCGTTCAGGCAGGTTTCCTTGAATTCCTCCACGACCACCCGGCGTTGCACATTCAGGGCGCGCTTGGTAATACTTAGCGCCAGCATGCGGTCACTTTCCAGAAAAAGCGCTGTCTCGAGATTTTCCGCCGGCACTATTTCATAAAAAGTGGTGTAATCGTTGGTGGTGTAGGCGTTGTTCTCGCCGCCGGCGTTCTGCAGCGGCTCGTCGAAGTCCGGCGCATTGCGGCTGCCCGCAAACATGAGGTGCTCGAACAAGTGCGCGAAACCGGTCTTGTCGGGCTGCTCGTCGCGGGAACCCACGTGGTACAGGATATTCACGGCCACTAAGGGTGTGTTCGGATCCTCGTGGACCAGTACCCGCAGGCCGTTGGACAGTATTTTTCTGGAAAAAGGAACCACTTTTAAGTGATGAGAGATGAGTGATGCGTTGAGCCTACATCTCCTGTTGCTTGCTTTTTGGCCAATGGAAGAATCGGCTGGTGAACAGTGGAACGAAGAAAAAGCCGGCCGTGAGGATGGATACCAGCAGGTCGGTGTGTTCGCTTTCGATCCATACCGCCCAGGGTTCGTCTTTATAAAAATGGCAGGGCAGGGAAAGAAACAATTTTAGTCCTAAAATTCCGATCACGATAAACGCGCTGTATTCCAAAAACGGGTATCGCTCCAACAGGCGCACAAACCACTGCGCCACAAACCGCATCGCCAGAATACCGATAAAAACACCTGTGCAAATCAGGTAGATATTGTCGGTAAAAGCCACGGCAGCGAATACATTGTCCAGCGAAAACGCCAGGTCCATGATTTCCACCGCCACAACGGTAGCCCAAAACGGTCCCATCCAGCCGAGCGTGGCCCGATAGTACCATTTGGCTTCTTTGTTCAGGAGGTCGTCCGCTGTTTTTGGCGTAGCCTTGGTATGGAAAAAATCATACATGAGGTAGAGCAGGTATAGTCCCCCCAAAGGTTTCAGCCACCAGATTTTAACTAAATAAGCGGCAAAAATCAGACAAAGCCCCCGAAATGCATACGCGCCGATAATGCCGTAGCGTAAGGCCCTGGCCCGCTGGTGTGGCGGCAAATCCATGACCATGGTGGCCAGCACGGCGGCATTGTCCACTGACAACAGACTCTCGATAATAATCAGGTTGAACACGATGACCGACGCACTTTTTATGTCGGTACCTAACAACAGCTCTAACGATTCGAACATGCAGAAAAGGGGATTGAAAAAGGGGCGCGAAGATGGGGAATTTCACCGAAAACCGGCTACTTCTCTTGCGCCTGACGCAGCAGCGTCTCCGTATCCCGAACGAGGTTGTCCAGTTCCCGCTGGAGCGCTTCCTTCCGGCGCTTCTGGTTGGCTTCTTTTGCAGCGGTTTCAGCAGCGGTGGACTTCAGTCCTTTTTTGTTGCTCGGCGGCGGTGCGTCGCGCAGGGCCTGGTCGCCCATTTCGATGGAATCCATTTGCTGTTCCAGCACGGTTTTGCGGCGTTCGAGGTCGTCGAGGCGCTGAAGTACGTTTTCGTCGAGGTACTTGGCGCTGCTTCGTACCGTCTGGTAGGCGTCGCCGAGTTGGTCCAGCACCCTGTCGTACTTGCCCGCATTGAATTTTTGCTTTTCCGATTTCAGGAGGTTCCAGGTGGCGCCTACTGCATCGCCCGTTTTTTTGAATACTTCCTTGGCTTGTGCTTTTTCCTGGTCGTCGCCGAAGAAACGGTTGTAAACCAGAATACCGATTACGAGGATCAGGCCGATTTTGATGAGAAAACGAATCATAGCGGATCAGGTTGTGGTTGGTGTGAAAGAGTGGCCAAATGTAGGGGTTTTTGGGTTGGAAGGTTTCTGGTTGGAAGGTTGGAAGGTTTCTGGTTGGAGGGTTTCTGGTTTGAAGGTTTCTGGTTTCTGGTTTGAGGGTTTCTGGTTGGAGGTCATGGCGGAGATTGGCGGATGTCATTTTGATGCCGGGATTGGCGGGGCAACTTTGCATCCAAAATCGCTTTTTATGAAACGCCCGTTTGCTTTTTATCCGCTTGTCCTGTTGCTCGTCGTGCTTGGTATCAGTGCTGCTTTCGGTGGAGGGGTGCTGCTGACCAATCCGGGAATGATGGGGGCGCCGGCAGATTTGCTGGCCGGAACGCCATTTTCAGGGTTCTTCCTGCCGGGACTTATTTTGCTTGTTTTTAATGGTTTGTTTCCACTGTTTGTCGCCTTTGGGTTGTGGCGCCGGCCTGCGTGGGATTGGGCAAATGCGCTCAATATCTACCCCGATCGGCACTGGGTCTGGACGTACGCGCTGTACGCGGGGTTCAGTATCATCATCTGGATTACGGTGCAAATCACCATGGTTGAGTTTACCTGGTTGCAGCCGGCGTACATCGTCGTCGGGCTGCTGATTTTGATTTGTACCCTGACCCCTGCCACCATGCGCTACTATCATAAACCCGCTCAACCATCTTAATCCTTTTTCCTCAACCCCTCTCAACGTATTTTCTCAACCATCTCCACCCTTTTTATCTCAACCCCTCTCAACTTTTTATCTCAACCCCCTCAACTTTTTATCTCAACCCGCTCAACGCATTTTCTCAACCTTTCCAAACCATGTTCCGCATCTTCTTTTTCCTCGTTCTTTTCCTGCACGGCCTCATCCACCTGATGGGCTTTGCCAAAGGATTCAAATATGCCGAAGTGCCCCAGCTCACGGGCAGTTTTTCCAAAACAGCCGGCGCGCTGTGGCTCGTTGCTGCGCTGCTGTTTATTGCCGCCGGGTTGTTGTTTATCTTTAAAAAAGAGGCGTGGTGGATGGTGGCAGTGCCTGCGGTTGTGCTGTCGCAAATCCTCGTTTTCGGGCAGTGGCACGACGCCAAATTTGGAACCATTGCCAATGTGATTGCACTGGTCGGTATCGTGTTCGCTTACGGTAACTGGAGTTTTAACACCATGGTCAACAAGGAGTTGGCTGCGTTTTTGCCGGTAGAAATACCTGCCCAGACGGTGCTCACGCAGGAAATGCTCGCGCCCTTGCCGCCCGTGGTGCAAAAGTGGCTGGAGCGCACGGGTGTAGTCGGCAAACCGATTGTGCATACCGCCCATATTCGGCAAAAAGGCGAAATGTGCACCAAGCCCGGCGGCGGCTGGGTGCCCTTCGAGGCCGAGCAGTGGAATACTGTGGACAAGCCCGGCTTCATCTGGCGCACTACGATGCAGGCTGCGCCCGGCATCGCTATCCTCGGGCGCGACAAGTATGTGGCCGGCCGGGGCAATATGCTGATCAAGTTGCTCGCGCTCGTCCCCATCGCCGACGCCAAAGGGCCGGAAACTGACCAGGGCGCTATGCTGCGCAACCTCGCCGAAATCTGCTGGATGCCCGGTGCGGCGCTGCGCGAGTACATCCGGTGGGAGCAGCTGGACTCGCTCAGCGCCAAAGCCACCATGACCAACGGCGGTATCACAGCTTCGGGCATTTTTCGTTTCGATGCGGCGGGCGACATGGTCTCCTTCGAGGCCCGGCGCTACTACGACCGCAAGGAAGGTGCAACCCTGGAGGACTGGCTCGTGGTGAACACGGGGTACGGCACATTCGAGGGGATCCGAATGCCCGTGAAAAGCGAAGTGACATGGAAACTGAAAGGCGGGGATTATACGTGGCTGCGGCTGGAGATTGTAGAGGTGGGGTATAATGAATGATGTGCTGGTTTGATGTGTTTTGAAAAGTTTGAATGAAAATACCGGAGCCGGCGGTGTTGGGCTGCCGGCCCCGGTGGCTCGCATCAGGGTTAATTATACCCAGCGGAAAGTGGTTTGCGAAAAACCATTATAGCCCGGCAATACGAAATTTGAGCGTCAGGAGAGACTCCAGCGCTTGTTTATGCTCTTTGATATTTTTGAAAAAGTCGAGTATGGCCTGTCGAAATTCGGC
>JBGSKO010000135.1:0-10321 GCA_041741155.1 Saprospiraceae bacterium
GAAACGCCGATCGGAGGTGACGAGTGCCCCGCCGGCGCGGATCAGACCGTTCACGTCGAGCAGGATGGTCTGCTTGTCAGGCGCGCAGGTCCCGGAAGTGGGTTGGAGCGTGCCGATACCCACGCGGCCGTTGGCCTGGAAGGTCATCACGGGCAGTTTGTTGCCCACGTCGAAGGGATCGGTATTTTCGTTGTTGCGAAAACTAATGAAGAACTTATCTATTCCCTCGGCCACGGCAATGTCCAGATCGTCGCAGTCAACAAACGCCCCGTCGCCGAAGTCCAGGTCCTGCCAGGTGAGTTCGGCGTACTCCTTGTTGCCCGATATGCTGCTGGAGGCGATCACGTCTGTGGAGCCAAGCGGATTGTTCACCACCTGGAGGTTGGTGGCGGCCCCGGTCTGGTTGCTGGACTGGATGTTGGCCACTGCGTCCGCAAAATCCGGGAACTGCGCCCGGAAGCCTTCCACCGCGATGTTGCTGCTGGCCAAACTGGCATTTTGCTGGGCACCGATGGCCGAGGCGGTCGTGACCTGCCCATTGCCGGCGCGCTGCCGCCCGACGATGGCGATGGCGCGGAACGCCACGCTGTCCGTGTTCGTCTCGCGGGCATTGACCCACAGCGACGAGCGCGGCTCCTCGTTGATACCGACGGCCCCGGCGGGATTGGCCACGAGGATGTCCTTGCCCACAGCGCCGTTCGTACCGGAGTAGGCGCGTACGATGAAGCGATTGCGGTTGGCGCCGTTGGCGCCGAAGCCGGCGATGAGGTTCTTGCGGGTGGTGGGGCCGAATACCTCGGAGATAATGTTGTAGAAGCCGAGGTTGGCGCTGTCGGCGATGGCGAGGCCGTAGGGTTCGGGTATATTGCCGGGGTTACCCACACCGAGTCCAAGCCATCGGCTACCGGAAGAAAAAGAGCCGACCGTGCCGGAGACATAGTGGCCGAGGATGCCTTCCTTCACAAGAACTTTGGCCCCGGAGGTACTTGCGGCAGAATTGTAGTCCGCCGCATCTGTGAAACCAACTCCAGTGTCGCCGGTGCGGACTTGTGTGTCGGAAAAAGAAGAACCGGGAGTTGAACCATCATTGGTCCATTGGCCGAAACCAATCACAGGGAGCGCAACAAGCGCCAAACAGATAAAAAAGAAATTTTTCATGCATCATGCATTTAGGATGTGACAGGAAAGATATTTTTCCTGAGACAAAATTGCAGATGCCGGGCAGTGGCATGCAAACGCCAAATTCGGTCAAATTCGATCAAACAAGGCCAAATGTGGACAATATGGGACACCACGACTTACTCACTCGTGCAATAAAAATCCGTCAGCGTACAAATGCTCAGTTGTACTTGTCCCAGAGGTGTGCCCGGCGGAACGCACACCAAAAAATCGTGCGTGCTGTTACCGGTGTTCACCGTGACGCTGTTGGCGATTGGATTTCCATCGATTTGGAGTTCGTACACAAATGAGAATGGTGGGGTTCCGCTGAGCGTAGCGGTCACCGTGGTACAGCCTTCCGGGCCACAAACGTCCGGGTTGGCCACAGAGAGCGTGATGGTCGGCAGCGGCCGCCACACGATCTGGTTCGCATTGGAAAAGTCGAGACAAGGATCGTTCAAATCCACATTGCCGTTCAGGTTATCGCCTGCTATCGCGGCCACATAGTAGGTCACTCCGGTCTGCATGGTGTTGGGGTCAAATACAAAAGAAGGTGTGTTACTCACGGCGGCGATACTGCCTGTTGTATCATTTGGATTGCTGAACAGCACAAATTGTAGCAGATCATTGTTGTCCAGACTTTGGTTGTTGTTATGTAAAAAAGTGGCCGTTTCGCCAACGCAATAGTTGATAAGGCCTTGAGAGACGATGGTGCCCGCGCTAGTGGCACACAAACAAGGCAAATCTGAAAAACCGGCAAGGACACTACTCAGTCCTCTCATCTGCAGGGTTGTATTGGAAAAGTCACAGATTGTACTCAAATCCCCGGTTGCAGGGTCATATTGATAAACCATATTGACATTACACATGATAACTGAATCTCCCACGCTACACGCACCATTATCCCCTCCTAAATAGATGTTGTTGATTACTCCGACAACGGATGAATTGCCTGGGTTGTTCACATCAATCAACGCCACTTGATGTGTCGGTGGAGGGCCGAAAAAACCGTACAACTGGCCTCCATCGTACCAGAGTTCCATTGAAACAATCGGCAAAAAAGAGGCCGGCCAGTCACCGATATAAGTAAACTGATTGGTCACAGGATTGAAAACTCCCAAGCCCAGCCGAAGGGCTATGTATACGGTACCAGCAGGATTTAAGATATTACCAACTGCAACATGAGGGGCTATATTAAGGGTGAAAATCGGATTCTGATTTGGAGGGTTGAACTTTTTTATAAAAATACCCGATACATTCACTACTGTTCCATTGGCAAGCAAAGTTAGATCATAGTCAGATGGATCATTCAAAAATGAAACCCGACAAAAGGTACAAGTAGAAAGATCTATCTTGATCAACGATCCTATTGGATCGGGCGGAATTTCACCATTGGCATAAATCACCTGGCTGTGCAGGGTATTTGAAAAAATCAGTACGAAAAAGATCACCAGTGCTTTCAACGCGGCATTCGCGTTATCGGCTTCGCGCTGCCGTGGTTTTTGAGCGGCGCGGGATGCGGGTTCGCCTAAAGCGTCAAACAGTTTATCTAAATCTTTCGGATAAAGCAGGGAGGAGGTATCAATCCCCAATTCCAATTTATGGATTTTTCTTTTCAGAGTTTTGGCCGAGACCTCGTACAGGTCAGCCACTTGCTGGAGTGTCATGGTAGAATTCATGGCGGGATAAGTTGATCGGTTTGAGAAATAATGGAAGAACCCTGCCGTGCTTTGTCATCCAAAACAGGGCAAATAGGGAGAAAGATGTCGCAGCAAGGGATTTCCTCAGTCAAATACCGCCGAGAGGCGAAAGAGGAGTATGGCGAAATGTTTCATGGCGTGGAGTAAAGGATACTTCAATATGATTTGCGCAAACGAAGATAAAAGAAAACGTGCAGACAAATCCAAACGCTGAAAAAATATTTTTTTCAAAAAAAAAAAAACTCCTGTAAATCAGTCTGTTGCAGGCTGGCCTGTGTCAAAAACTTAACACAACACGGCAGAAAACAAACATCCCCTCCCCGACAGCGTGTGTCGGGCAGGGGATGCGTGTTTTTTTTGTGTGTGGGTTATTCAACGCTTACTCAGCACCATGCGCTTCACGTCCACCTGGCGGCCACTTACGAGCAGGTCGTACAGGTAGGCGCCGCCGGCCGGGAAGGCACTTTAGTTCTCGCCGAACAAAGCTCCTTTCGCGTGTTCCTCCAGCCACTCGCGGTACCGGGAGCCGGGTAGGAACTGAATGATCCGACCAAAACGACCAGGCGCTTTCAGGTGAAGCTGTACGGTACGGCGCCCCATACGTTTGACCTCCTCCATCCGCTCCACGTCTGTCCAGGGGTACCGCACGGTGAGCCAGTAGTTGGTGACGTACAAGTGGGTATCATCGGCATCTATTCGTTTGAGCGGCCAGAGGGACTTGTACGCATACAGCAACCAGCCCAGCCAGATAGCCACTACGGCAAGTCGGGGCCACCAGATCGGGTACGACAGGTACAAGTCTTCTTCTGTGGTGACCCACAGGGCAACCACTAATCCAGTAAAAAAAACGGTACCAAACACCGGCAAAAATACCCGCCAGGCCAAGGTCATGTTGGAGGACATGCTCGCCAGGCGGGAGTGCCCGTTGGAGGGTAATTGGGCAGTATCCTGCGTTATTGGTTCTTGCTTTTCCATGCTGCTGCGGCGCGCTTTTGCGGCTTATTCTTTTTCTTTTTTCTTGTCTTCAGCCAGTCGAATACGGCTACCCGATTTGAGTTTGCGCGCAATAGCGGAATACGGACCTGTCACTACGGATTCTCCTTTTTGCAGGCCTGAGGTGATCTCGATATAATCGTTATCCTGAATACCGATTTTGACTTCGCGCATGGCCACCGTATCGCCGAGTGCCACAAAAACAACCTCTTTGAGTTTGATATCTTCTTTCTCGGAATCTTTATCGTCGGCAGGCTTTTCCTCGTCTTTGGCTTTGCTTTTAGCTGCTTTCGCCTCTTCCTCGTCGCCACGCGCAGTGACGGCGATGATCGGCACACTGAGTACGCCTTCTACGGTGTTGGTATAGATATCTACCGAGGCCGACATGCCCGGACGGAACGGGTATTGTTTACCTTTTTCGAGCAGGTCGGCGTAGGAAGTAGCGTCTATGCGGATTTTAACCACAAAATTAGTAACTTGATCGGTGTTCAGTGAGGCGCCTGCGACAGCGGAACCGACGTTACTGGCGCTGTTGGCAATTTCCGACACCTTGCCCTTGAACTTGCGGCCGAGATAGGCATCCACCTCAATATCCACTTCGTCGTTTAGGGAAACCTTCAAGATGTCACTTTCGCTCACCTCAACCTGAACCTCCATGGAGCGCAGGTTGGCAATGCGCATCATTTCGGTGCCGGCCATTTGCAGGGTACCAACCACCCGCTCGCCCTTTTCAATGTTCAGTTTGCTCACGATGCCGCTCACCGGAGCGGTGATGACGGTTTTTTGCAAGCTGGTGCGCAGTTCCTTGAGGGTAGCCTGCGCGCTGGTGATGCCAAACTCAGCGACACGTACGTTTTCGCGGGTACCCGAAAGGTTGGTTTCGGCAGCTTTCAGCGCAGCTTCCGATGCCGCCAAAGAGCTTTCGAGGGAACGCAGGTTGCTGAGCGAGGTTTCAAAATCCTGCTCGGAAATCACCCCCTCTTTGAACAGTTTGTCGTTGCGCTTGTGCGCATTTCGGGCGGCTTCCAGCTGGGCGTTTACCCGGTTTTTGTCGGCTTTGAGTTGCTCGATTTGAGCGTTGGAGCCCTGTACATTGGCCGATGTGATTTGCCGCTGCGATTGGGCGCTGTTCACCGCCGCCTGGCCGCGCTCCACGGCGCTTTGGTACTCATCCGGGCGGATCTTGGCTAAGATCTGGCCGGCAGTCACGGAGTCGCCCTCGTTTACAAAGAGGTCCACCACTTCGCCGGATACGTCGGAGCTGATTTTGACTTCTGTTTCAGGAAATATCTTTCCGCTGGCACTGACCGTTTCGCGAATGGTACGGGGCTCAACCTTTTCAGTTGTAACTTCCTCGCCTTTCGGCTTTTGGCGGGCTTTTACAACGGCGGCAACAATGAGCAAAACCAAAATGCCGATGATGGCGTATAGGAGGGTTCTTTTTCGTTTAGGTGCTGTGCTGGACATGGTGTGTGGTGTTTTGTATAACTGTTGGCTGTGGTAATTCGAGTTGGCTGTAATAATGCGTTTGGAGGCCAACAGCAGATCAGAGCCGGAGTTCTTTGCCTTGGTAAAAATCGAGAATCTTGAGTTTGAACAGGTAATCGTACCGGGCGACAATCACGTCATTCTCGGAGTTGTCCAAATTGGTTTTGGCAGTGGTCAGTTCGAGCGTGTTGGCCGCTCCGAGGCTGTGCCGTTTGTCGGTATTGGCAAATGCCGCCTGGGTGGCCTCGAAGGTTCTTTGAGCGGCATCTAATTGTTTGCGAGCCGAGCGGGCATTGGCTATAGCGATTTGAATGTCGTTTTTAAGCTGCTGACGGGTTTGATTTTCCTGCAACTGCGCCGTCACTACCCCGAGCCGGGCGCGCTCCACATTGAGCCGAACCCGACCATTTTGGTAAATGGGAATACTGAGCTGCATCCCGATTGCCTGGCCAAAATTTTGGTCTAATTGCGACGTGTAGGATAGTGTCGGATAGTCAAATATATAAACGTATTGCTGCACGTTCACATCCACGTCGTTGATGCGGATCGTGACCGGCGGGCTGAGTTGAGAACTAACTAAACGACCATTGCCGAAGTCCCGAAACTGGGACGAATAGTTGCTGCTCAGGCTGGCAAAAAAGGAGAGCGTCGGCATGTACGCGGCCTTGGCGAGCGGTACGCCCGTTTCGGCGCTTTTGATACGGAAAGCAGCCGCTTTTACATTGGGCTGGGTTTCGAGCGCCGTTGCATACACCGGCTGGAGGGTGTAGTTGTCGGGATTGGCATCTGCCGGAATAGCGTAAACGGGCCGTTCGATGCGCAGGTCGAAGTCGGGTTCGAGCTGGAGGAGTTGTTTAAGCGTCAGGTAGGCCAGGTCCACACTGTTTTGTGCTTGTACTTCAAGCTGTTCATCGCGGGCGATCTGGGCCTGGATATTGAACCGGTCTGCCGCCGGCACGGTGCCTGCCTCGATGAGTTTTAGCGTATTGGCCAACTGGCGGCGGCTTTGTTCCACACGGCGCCCCGCGCTCTCGCGTTGTTCTTCGGTCAGCAAAACATTCAGGTATGCCTGAGCAACCTGAAGCGCCAGATTGTTGGCGGTCTGTGCGGCGTCCGCATCGGCGGCGAGGGCATTCCAGTGCGCTTGCTTCACGCTCTGATTGATCTGGCCACCGGAAAACAACGGCAGCCCGGCGTTGAGGCTCATGCTGTTGAACGTAATCCCGGACGTGACGAACTGGTTGGTAGAGGGGTCAATCGTGCGACCAAATTGTTCGCCCACGTTTGAGTTAATGCTGACGTTGGGCAGTCGGGAAGCCTTGGCCTGTCTTTCGGAAAGTACGGCTACTTTGACGTTGGCGCGGGCTTGCTGAACGGTCAGATTCGCGTCTTGAGCGTACCGTACGCAGCGTTCGAGCGACCATGTTTCCTGGCCAAAAACAGACGCGGCGAGGAGCAAAAGTAACGTAGTAAGGAATGTGTTGGCAATGTATTTCATGTTCATGGCATTGCTGTTAAAGAGGCGCAAGGATACTGCACCCCAACGCAGCAGGACCATTTTTTATATCAATGAAAAAAAACGACGGATGAACGCGGTGGGCACAAAGGTCGTACGCACCGTCAATCGCCAACAAATAGCCGTCAAGAAGCCTGCTTTTCTTCCCGCTCGAAATTCAGTTTGAAACCGATCCGCTGGTTTTCATCCAGGCGGTCGTCGTCGTAATCCTCCCACGTGGCCATATCGGTGATAAATGTTTCAAGATGCCGGATCAGGTATGGTTCCTTGACCTCTTCCGGACGGTAAATCGCCAGGGTTTTGGGTGGTTGCGGCTCACCGTATTTGTCAATGTGCGGGAAATTGATCAGCACCAGAATTTTCCCGTTGAACAACTGCTGATAGACCAACGAACCGTTTTGCTTGATGAGGTCCCGGTACATTCCCTCGCCAACCGGCTCGCCGAGGCCGCTGCGCGAACTGCCCAGCGACAACACCACTGCCCCCAGATTTTCAATTTCGGAACGCTCGCTGACCGTACAAACAAGCTTGGCGGAATCAGCCGCCCGTTGCAGATAGTCCATCAGCTCCGGCTTCAGCTTTTTTTGCCAGTAACTCCGGTACTGCTCGGTATTCTTCAGCACCTCCTGGTAATGCGCCACTTTGCGTTGAAAATTCAAATAATCTTGTTCTGTGAATGTCATCTGTTGGAAGGTTAGAAGGTTGCTGGTTAGAAGGTTGCTGGTTAGAAGGTTAGAGGGTTAGAAGGTTGTCGTGCGACATAAAGTTTTAACGGTTGTCGTGCGACATAAAGTTTTAGTGTGCCTCAGCGACATAAAGTTTTAATTGCTGGTTGGAAGGTTGGATGGTTGCTGGCAGGGATACCGCCAGAAACGCTCTTCCAACCAGCAACCCTCCAACCTTCTAACCTTCCAACCAGCAACCTTCTAACCCTCCAACCTTCTAACCCTTACCGCACGAACAACATTTCGCGGTATTTCACCAGCGGCCAGTACTGGTCGGCCACGATGCCTTCGAGTTCGTCAACGGCTTCGCGGATGCGTTCCATTTGCGGCTTTACGGAATCGCAAAGGATGTGTGCTTCAGCTTGCAGATCGGTAGCATGATGTGCCGCGTCCAAAGCCTGTTCCATTTTCTCCAGACCGTCTTTTGCAACGGCTACGTGGCGAACAATGGTTTGGAGCATTTCCTTCTGGAATGCCGTGGCATCCTCCATACCGATCGCTTTCATGGCGGCAATATTGCCCGCCAGTTCCGTCTGGTATCGAATAACCGCCGGCATGATCGAAGCATGCACGGTTTCGGCCAGGGTTTTGGCTTCGATATCCAGTTTGGTGCAGTAGCTGTGGAACTGTACGTTTTGCAGCGCCTCTAATTCTGTTTTGTTCAACACACCCGATTTACCGAAAAAGTCCTCGGCGTGTTTGGAGCCCAGTACTGCCAGCGCCTCCGGGGTGTTGGTGTGGTTGGAAAGTCCCCGCCGGGCAGCCTCGTCTCTCCATTCTTCGGAGTAGTTGTTGCCCTCGAACAGAATGGGCTTGAGCTTGCGGATATAGTTTTTCAAAACCATGAGGATAGCTTCCTCTTTTTCCGTGCCTTTGGCCATGAGCTTGTCCACGTCGGTTTTGAATTCGAGCAACTGCAGGCCCATCATGGTGTTCATCACGGTCATGGGGCCGGCGCAGTTTTGGGACGAACCGACGGCCCGAATCTCGAATTTGTTGCCGGTAAAGGCAAAGGGCGAGGTGCGGTTGCGGTCGGTGTTGTCGAGTTCGAGGTTGGGCAGTTTGCTGATGAGGTCAATGGCGCGTTTGACGGCGGCATCATCCGTTTTTTTGCCGTTGGCAATCTGGCCCAGCAGCTTGGTCATTGCCTCTCCGATGAACACGGAGATGATCGCGGGAGGCGCCTCGTTGGCGCCGAGACGGTGGTCATTGCCGGCATGCGCGATGCTGGCGCGCAGGATATCGGCGTGTTTGTACACCGAAATGATCGTGTTGACGAAAAAGGTCAGAAAACGCAGGTTTCGGCTCGGCGTGTCGCCCGGCGAAAGCAGGTTGACACCGGTATTGGTGCTCATGCTCCAGTTGTTGTGCTTGCCCGATCCGTTGATGCCCGCAAAGGGTTTTTCATGGAACAACACCCGCAATTTGTGCCGGCGGGCAACGCGCTCCATCACGTCCATGAGCAACTGGTTGTGGTCCACAGCAACGTTTATTTCCTCAAATATCGGCGCTACCTCGTACTGGCAAGGCGCTACCTCGTTATGGCGGGTGCGCACCGGAATACCAAGTTTGTGGCTTTCCGTCTCCAAATCGCGCATGAGCAAATAGACACGCTCGGGAATGGAGCCGAAGTAGTGGTCTTCCAGCTGCTGATGCTTCGTGGCCGGGCGACCGAGCAGGGTGCGGCCGGACAGCACGAGGTCGGGACGGGCGTTGTACAGCGCTTCATCTATCACAAAATACTCCTGTTCCCAGCCCAGCGTAGCCGTCACTTTGTTTACATCGGGGTTGAACAACTGGCATACGGGAACCGCAGCTTTGTCCAAAAAGGCGTGCGAACGCAACAGCGGCAGTTTGAAATCCTGTGCGCAGCCGTCGTAAGTGACGAAAATAGTCGGAATGCAGAGGGTCTTGCCGTCGCCAACCTCCATAATAAAGGCCGGGCTGGAAGGGTCCCACACGGTATAGCCGCGCGCCTCAAACGTACTGCGCATGCCGCCGGAAGGGAACGACGAACCGTCCGGCTCCTGCTGCACCAACGCAGCGCCGGTGAACTCCTCAATGACACGCCCGTCGTGGGTCATCGTAAAAAAAGAGTCGTGCTTTTCGGCAGTTTTGCCCGTCAGGGGCTGGAACCAGTGGGCGAAGTGCGTGCAGTTTTTTTCCTGCGACCATTCCTTCATGCCGGTGGCGATTATGTCGGCCAATTCACGACTGAGTTTCTGGCCACTTTGTACAGCGACTTTTACGCTCAGGTAAGCGCTTTCGGGCAAAAACTTTTTCATGGCCTCGTCGCCGAATACATTTTCCCCGAAATACGAGGCAATGTTGGCGTTGCCACTTTCGGCAAATTCACCTGGAAGCATATCCAGGCGATTTTCGATGGTCTGCAGTGCGTTAAAACGAGTGTGGGACATTTTTTTAGTGATGAGTGATGAGCTATGAGTGATGAGCGATGAGTTGCAGGCAGGACTAAAATGTCGGTTTGGCGAAAAGGGCGTTTTTTTGATTTGTTTTCAGCGAAAATGACAACGAAGAGCTGATTTGTTTTTCAATTTTTTTATAAAATTCAACTTGAAGGCACAAAAGTAGATTTGATTTCAGCGAAAAAAGGAACCCGTTGCAAATTTATTTTTTTGCGATACGTATAGCATTGCCCGCGTGGCGCAAGACACGACACGGAGGTGGCATTGAAAAACAGGAAACGGGAATCACATCACGCGCTAGTGCCGCGTACAGTC
>JBGSKO010000136.1:0-16736 GCA_041741155.1 Saprospiraceae bacterium
CCCCAAATGGGAGGGGCGCTACATCGAGCGTTGTCGGTTGATTTCAAGTCGGAAAGCCAAAGCATCCCCACTGGTGGTAATTTTTACAGTATCCGAAGACAGGCTCCCCTCCCATTTGGGGGAGGGGTTGGGGATGGGGCCACCGCGAAGCGCGATCTTCCTTTGTCGAAAAAATCGTTTTGGTTACAGTACAAAAGCATCTACACCTCTCCCCTTGGAGGGGCTTGGGGTGGGGTTGACACGACTCTACACGCACCGCTCCTAGCCGCCGAAAAATATCTTTGCGAGCACCGGCAAATGATCCGATGGGTAGTGGCAGTCCTTCGAATCGCTGAGCACGGCATATTTCTGTACTGTCACGTCAGGCGACACAAAGATGAAATCAATGCGCAGCGCCACCGGTTCGTGGAAACGAAAGCCATTGAAAGTGCCCGCCGGTCCAAAAGGCGGCGTTTGGCTAAGCGTATGCGCATCGCGCAATTCTGTGGAAAGCACTTGAATCGGCCCGCTGTCGGGGCCCGCATTGAAATCGCCCAGAAGTGCTACAGGGTAGGCGCCCGTATTTTTTTCGCGTATTTTTTTCAAAATTAACTCCGCCGATGCCTGACGGGCCTGCTGGCCGATATGGTCGAAGTGGGTGTTGAATATCCAGATTTTGCGGCCGGCAATGGTGTCTTCCAGCAGCGCCCAGGTACAGATACGGGGCAGGGCGGCATCCCAGCCTTTCGAGACGGTATCGGGCGTGGTAGACAGCCAGAAGGTGCCCGACTCCAGGGCCCGAAACCGATCGGTACGGAAAAACAGCGCGGAGTACTCGCCGGCCTCGCGCCCGTCGTCGCGGCCGACGCCGACGCAGGTATAGTCGGGCAATTGTTCCTGCAAGAAGTCCACCTGGCTTTTTAGTCCCTCCTGAATGCCAAACACATCGGGTGCATGGAAACGCAGTTGGTCGGCCAGGAAGTCGCGGCGCCTGGGCCATGCGTCGTCGCCGTCGGCAGGGTTGTCGTAGCGGATATTGTACGTGATCAACGTGACCGGCTGTGCGTGCAGGGAAGCCAATGCGAGCAAGAAGGCGGCAAATACGGTGGAGACTTTCATGGGTGGTGCGTGTTTGGGTGCCTATGTGTTTGGGTTGCAAAGCAACATGGTTTTTGCGAAAAATTATGGAGCTTGTTCGGGCAGGTGGAGCGTACTCAGAGAACTGTGTTAAACCTACCGAGAGATATTTTTAACACAGACTGCTACACAGACAAACACAGAATGTAACTTATTTAAAATCAAACTTCTGTGTTTGTCTGTGTAGCAGTCTGTGTTTGTCTGTGTTAAATTTGCTCTGAACGGGCTGACACAGTTTTCTGAACACGCTCTCAAGGATGCGTACTTTCGCCCGCCGTTTCCCTTTTTCACAGCAACCACTACGAACACCATGCACGAATTTGACCTGCGCGACCACGAATTTATCCCCCTCAATGACCTGCTTAAAATCATGCAACTCGTCGAAACCGGCGGCGAGGCAAACCTCCGCATTACCTACAGGGAGGTACAGGTAAACGGCGCCGTAGAAACCCAAAAGCGTAAAAAACTGCGCAAAGGGGACGTTGTGGAATTCGGTGGCGAGCGGATTGTCATTCGGTAACCGGGTGATGCTGCCACCCTGCATGCCGCCCCAACTGTGTACCTTCGCCCCGCACCACACCGCATACCATGAGATTTGAGGATTACAACATCGCCATTGAGATCAAGCGCAACCTGGAAACAATGGGTTTCCGGCGGCCGACGGACATTCAGTTCAAGTCCATACCGCCTATTCTCCATGGCGAAGATGTTCTGGCAATTGCCCAAACCGGCACCGGGAAAACAGCAGCCTTCGCCATCCCGATCGTCCACCTGCTGCACGATCGCAAAAAATCGGGTCGGGCCGAGGGCATCTCGTGCATCGTCATGGTCCCCACGCGCGAGCTGGCGCTTCAGATCACCGAAGTGTTTCTTGCGGTCGGAAAACATACCCGGGTGAAGACGTACTGTGTGTTTGGCGGCGTAGAGCAAGACCCGCAAATCGCCCGCCTGGAAAAAGGTATTGACATCCTCATCGCTACCCCGGGGCGCATGTTCGACCTCGTGAGCCAGGGCCATATCAAATTGCAGGACGTGCAAATTCTGGCTGTGGACGAAGCCGACCACATGCTCAAGCTCGGCTTTCTCAAGGATATCCGCGACCTCATCCGCTTCCTGCCCAAAAACCGGCAAACCCTGTTCTTTTCGGCCACCATCAACGAGGAAATCAAAAAACTGGCCTATTCGCTGGTGAACAGTACCGCCATCCGAATCCACGTTTCCCCCAAAGACCCCGTGTCCAAAAACATCCAGCACGCCGTGGCTTTTGTCGAGATGGACGACAAGCGGTTTTTCCTCGAACGCTTCATCAACGAACACCCGGACAGCAAAATCCTCGTGTTTGTGCGCACCAAAGTGCGGGCCGAACGGGTACACAAAGCGATGGAACGCGTGGGTATCGCCACACAAACCATTCACGGCGACAAAGAGCAACAGGATCGGCAGGCAGTGTTGGACCTTTTCCGCGGCGACACCCTGAAGGTGCTCATCGCCACGGATGTCAGCGCCCGCGGCATTGACATTCCCAATGTGGACTACGTTATCAACTACGACCTGCCTGATGTGGCAGAGAACTACGTGCACCGCGTAGGGCGCACCGGACGGGGCGACAAAAAAGGCCAGGCGCTTGCCTTTTGCAGCACGGAGGAAAAACCCATGCTCGCCGAAATCGAACAGTTCCTCACCAACCGCATCGCGGTGCTGACTATTGCCAAAGACGAGTACAGCGAAACGCTGCGCATGACCGAGGATGTAGCCAGCAAATGGAAAGATGTACTGGCTGATATTGAAGAAGCGGAAAAATGGCGGAAGGGGAAGAAGAAGTGAAAGTAGCTTTCTAATACGCCAACAACGCCTTTACTGCCTCCCCCACCTTCTCGATAGACGGAATCATTTCCTGCTCCAGTACCGAGTTGAGCGGCACTGCCGGCATATTGGCGGCGCCGAGTGTACGCACCGGAGCATCCAGCCACTCGAAACAGGTTTCAGAAATACGCGCTGCCAGGCTTTGCGCGAAGGTGTTGTTCACCGGCTCCTCGGTCACCACCAGCACTTTTCCATGGCGCCGGGCCAGGTCGTACATAGCCTGCTCATCCAGCGGATTCAGGGTGCGCAGGTCGAGTATCTCTACCCTGCCCTCGTATTGCCGGGCGGCGTTGAGCGCCCAATGTACGCCCATGCCGTATGTGACGATGCCGAGGGTTTCCCCTTTTTTGATGGATGCCGGATCGGCCTCCAGTGCGACGCGCGCTTTCCCGAACGGGATGACGTAGTCGGCATCGGGCTCCACCGTTCGGGCAGCCTCCGTACCGCGCACTTTGCTCCAGTACAAGCCCTTGTGTTCGAAAATGACGACCGGGTTGGGGTCATGGAAGGCGGCTTTCATCAGCCCTTTCAGGTCGGCGCCGTTGCTCGGGTAAGCGATTTTGACGCCCCGGATATTCGCCACCACGCTCTCCACGCTGCTGCTGTGGTACGGGCCGCCGCTGCCATACGCGCCGATGGGCACACGCAACATGCAGCTAACCGGCCATTTCCCGTTGGTGAGGTAGCACGACCGGCTCACCTCGGTAAACAACTGATTGAGCGCCGGCCAGATGTAGTCGGCAAACTGCACTTCCACAATCGGTTTTAGTCCAACAGCGCTCATGCCCACCGTGCTGCCGATGATAAATGCTTCCTGAATAGGCGTATTGAACACGCGGTGGTCACCAAATTTTTCGGCCAGCGTGGCCGCTTCGCGGAACACTCCGCCAAGGCGACGCCCCACGTCCTGCCCGTACAACAGGCATTCCGGGTGCTCGCGCATGAGTTCTTCCACGGCAAACAGGGCACTGTCCACCATCACTTTAGGCTCCCGGCCTGGCGGTACGCGTACGCCGCGCTCCTCCGTGATGGGGGTCGGTGCAAATTCGTGGGTGTACAGGTCCTCAGGGCGAGGGTCTTCCGCATTTTTACTTTTTTCAAAATCAGCGGCTACAGTAGCAGCAGCCTCCTGCTCAAACTGCCGGAGTTGTTTTTCGGAAAAACCGTTGTCGAGCAGGGTTTGGCGCAGGATCGGGTACGGGTCGCGGCTCTGGTGTTCATCCAGGTCGTCGCGGTACCATTCCTTGCGCACGCCCGAGGTATGGTGGTTCAGCAGCGGCACGCGGGCGTGCAGCAGGAACGGGCGGCGTTCGGTGCGTATTTTTCCCAGAATATCCTGCACGGTGTGCCAGCATTGCGCAAAATCGTTGCCCTCTATGCTAACCGCCTCCAGTCCCGGAAAACCTTTGGCGTACTCGGCAGCGGAGGCCACGCGGGTTTCTTCGGCATTGGCGGAAATATCCCAGCCGTTGTCCTGCACGAGGTACAGAATGGGCAGTTTTTTCAGCACAGCCATCTGAAACGCCTCGCTCACCTCCCCTTCCGTAACGGACGCATCGCCCAAAGAACACACCACAAGCGGGTTCTCTTTTTCGAGTGTTGCGTGTTGCGTGTTGAGTTTTTCCTGGTACCAGAATCCCATGGCGGCGCCGGTGGCTGGTATGGCTTGCATGCCGGTGGCGCTGCTCTGGTGGGGAATTTTTGGCTTGTCGGCATCGCGCAGACTCGGGTGGCAGTAATACGACCGGCCGGCAGAGAACGGATCGTCGCGCTTGGCCATCAGTTGGAGCATGCAGTCGTAGGGGCGCATGCCGATACCGAGCAGGATACTGTCGTCGCGGTAGTACGGGAAAATATAGTCCTGCGGAAACAGCTGGAGCGCCACCGCCAGCTGAATCGCCTCGTGGCCGCGCGAGGTGGCGTGCACGTATTTGGAAACGAACTTGAAATTGGCTTCGTAAATCTCCGTCATCGCCTTGGCTGTAGCCATAAGGCGAAACGCGCGTTCCAGTACGGCGGCAGGTACGGACGGCGTGCCGTTGGAATGTACTTTCGATGTGGTTTTGGGTCGGGAAACAGTCGTCTTTGTGCTCAAGGTAAATTTGCGTAGCGGTGAAGTGGAAGGGGCCTGGCCGTATGGGCGCGCAAAGTTAGAAGCCTCTGCCCTGTAAACCCGGCAAATCCTGTGCAAATTTCGGACACTCCCAAACTACGCCGGGGAGCGGGAGGAATCACGCTACTGGATGTTTCCGGAACGAGACCTCCCAGGTTTGACAAACCTGGGAGGTCTGCGAGCAGTACGGGAGGAATCACGCTACGCGTCCACGCGCCGCGTTGACCATAATAAGTTCGGAAATATTGTCCAGGTCAATGATCCCCATAAGGCGGCCCTGTTCCTGCACCAAAATGATGGATTGTTTTACTTGCTGGAACTGCACCAGAATCTCCTGCAGGGGTGCGCTGCTGTCGGCATACAGCAAGTTGGGATCTGCTACGGTGTGCAAAAGCGCAGATTCACCTGCTGCCTGGATGCCGCGGATAATGTGGTCGCGGTTGAGCACACCGAATGGGCGGTCGTCGTCCAGCACCAAAAAGTTTTTGGCTTCGCCATCCAGCAAGAGCCGCACGGCATCCGCGATGGTCTGGTTTTTATCGAGCGTTTGGTAGTTGGTCATGAGGGCGTCGCGGGCGACAAGTCCGGTCAGGAAAGATTGGGACTTCACCATTTCCGCTTCTGCGCGGGCGCCGAGGATGATGAACAGACCAATAAAAATGAGGAACGGATTGGAGTAAAATCCGGCGAATACAAAGCCGACAGCGATGATTTGGCCAATATTGGCGGCTACTTCGGTCGCTTTCACGCGGCTCGTTCGCATGGAAAGCAGCGCTCGCAGTACCCGTCCGCCATCCATGGGAAATGCCGGGATGAGGTTGAATACCGCCAGCCACACATTGACGACGCCGAGCATAGGCAGGAAACTGTTCTGGTCAATGAGGAAAACCTGTTGCGCCTCGCCGTCCGGCCAATCGAAGCCGATAATTACCGGCAGGAGGAGCAGCATGATGACCACGTTGACCAACGGCCCGGCCAGCGCCACCACCAATTCCTGCCCGGGCTTTTCGGGCATTTTTTCCAGGCTTGCCACACCACCGATCGGATACAGCGTAATATCTCTGGTTTTGATGCCGTACCGTTTGGCGGCGAGTGCGTGGCCGAGTTCATGCAACGTCACACAGAGAAACAGGCTCAGCACAAAAAGTACGCTCCAGCCAATATGCACGGCATCCAGGCCTGCCCGCAGGTTTGTGAAAATGATCCAGGCGATCAAGATGGTGAAAGTCCAGTGGATGTAAATGGCGATGCCTGCGATTTTGGGCAGCGAGAGGGCGTTTTTCATGGCAAATTGTTTGTAAGCAAAGGTAGTAAAATGCCAAGTTGCAAAATTTCTTTTCCTTTGTGCATGCGTTACCGATTCTACTTGCCGGTCCTTCTAACCGCCCTGCTTGCATGCTCCGGCTGCAACGCACAACCCACCATAACAGGTCAAATTACCCTGCAACCGGACTGGAAACCAGTCCTGTATCTGGTGCAGCCGCGCGGTTTCTCCGAAATCGCCGCCAACTTCAACGGCCTCGTGGTGGACTCCGCCGGCATTGCCCCCGACGGACGTTTCTCCTTTTCCAACCTGCGCATACCAGAGGGAAAAACGCTGTTTCAAATTTGTATTCAAAAACAGACCGGGCGTTTCCCCACGCAACTCCTCGACGAGGACATTGCCTCGGCAAACTACATGCCGGTGGTACTACAGTCCAGCGAAACGCTGGAAATCGCGGCAGATGCTGCCCGTTTTCAGGCCACCTTTTCGATACAAAAACCTTCGGCTGAAAACGCCGGGCTGCTGCGTCTGCGCGACCTGCGCCAGGAAGCGTTTGTACAAAATCTGGCGCAACCCAACGCCGACACCCACGACGAAAGCGCGCTGCTCGAACAAGAGGACGCCCTGCTCCGTTTTCGCCGCCCGCTGATGGCGTTTGCCGATTCCTGTTCGCATCTGCTGCCGGCACTTGTGGCTGCGCGCTGGGTAAGTCCGGCGGGCGACTACGAACGCGTGCCGGAATTTGTCGTCAGCCAATGCAGCAAGTGGAGCCAGACAGCGGCAAACAACCCCTGGGTCCGACAATTGTGCGCCACCGGAAACCGCGAAAAACTGCCCGTCCTTACCGGCGACGTGGTGCCCGATTACCCGCTTCCGATGATCGCCGGCGACACCGCCATGCTGCACACCCTGCTGGGCAGCCGGCTCACTATTTTGGACGTCTGGGCATCCTGGTGCGCACCCTGCCGCCGCGAAAACCGCGAGATACTGGCCCCGCTTTGGGCCAAATACAACACGCAGGGACTGCAAATCATCGGTTACTCCATTGACGGCAGCGCCGGTCCCTGGAAGGCGGCCATCGCAAAGGACGGCGCGGTGTGGCCCCACGCCAGCCACCTCAGCGGCGATTCCACGCCCTTCCTCGAAATCCTGCGCATTACAACCATTCCGGCCAATTTCATCCTCGACGCTCGCGGAAATGTGGTGGCCAAAAACCTGCACGGAGCAGCGCTGGAAGCGTTTGTTGCGACGTATTTTTGATCCACAAACGCACCCGCATGCAGCCCGATCCTTTGCTCCTTCATGCCCACACGTTGCGGCAAACCTTTCCCGTATTCGATCAACAGGAGTTGGCCGAATGGCTTGTGCAGCACATCCTGCTGCACCCGTTTGAGGCAGGGGCGCCGCTGATGCACGCGGGAGGCGTCATCCGGTTTATTCCCTTAGTTATGACCGGCTCGGTGAAAGTATCGCGGCAGGACCACGAGGGCCGGGAGATATTTCTCTACTACATCCTTCCGGGTCAGACCTGCGCGATGACGTTGAGTGCCTGCTACAAAGGCGAGATGAGCCGGGTGCATGCCGTGGCACAAGAACAATGCACTGTGGCGCTCCTGCCCGCCAACCTGGTACCGGAAGCCACCCGCCGTTTTCCGGCCTGGCAACGCTTCGTGTTCGATAGTTTTGGAAACCGCTTCGACGAGTTGCTGCAAACGCTGGAAAGCGTCGTGTTCCAGCAACTGGACGAACGGCTGCTCCACTACCTGCACGAAAAATCGGCCGCTCTGCAAACCAGCCAATTGCGCATCTCCCAACAACAAATAGCCGACGACCTGAACGCCTCCCGCGAGGTCATCTCGCGCCTCATCCGCCAGTTTGAGGACAAAGGATTCCTGCGCCATTCGAGGGGCGTTATTGAAATAATTTCGCCTGTGTGAACCAGGTCACATTCCGCATGGCGCAGGCGGCGGACTTTTACAGCGTAATTGATCCGCTGATGAAAAAAATGCCTGTTTTACTCAAGTTCGCGCTGGTATGCGCGCTTTGTATCGGCCTCATTGCGGTGATCAGCCTGTTTATCCGTTTTTGTTCATCACAATAAAACATACCTGCTATGCAAAAGAACATGGGTACCATTGACCGCGTCATTCGCCTTATTATCGCAGCTGTTGCTGTTTTTCTATTTTACAACGGTACGCTTACCGGCACCATCGGTATCGTCGCCCTCGTAGTGGCAGCGGTATTTACCCTGACCAGTGTCGTTAGTTTTTGCCCGCTCTATCGGATTGTCGGGCTGTCCACCTGCCCGGTTTCTACCGGGAAATAACCGTAGCGAAGCGTTTTCATAAGGGCGCGCAGCACAAAATGAGGTTCACGGAGAAAAACTCGGTGCGCCTCTTTCTGTGTTGTGCGCTGCGATGTAACCACATCGAAAATATCCTGTAAGTTTGCCGACTCAAAAAAACACACTCTAAATCACCCGATTCAACGCACACAACGCATGAAAATCAACTTCCAAAACAAAAAAGCCCTCGTCCGCGTGGACTTCAATGTACCGCTGGACAAGGACTACAAAATCACGGACGATACCCGCATCCGCGAGGCCGTACCTACCATCCGGCACATTCTCGATACCGGCGGCTCGGTCATCCTGATGTCGCACCTCGGCAGGCCGCTGCAGAAACTGAACGCCGACGGCACGATCAACCGGGAAAAATTCACGCTCAAGCACCTGGTGCCACACCTGCGCCGCAAACTCAAAACGCGCGTCCATTTCGCCGAGGACTGTGTGGGCAAAAACGCCGTGAAAAAAGCGGCTGCGCTCAAGCCCGGCGAGGTGTTGTTATTGGAGAACACCCGATTCTATCCCGAAGAAGAAAGTGGAGATGGTGCGTTTGCACAAAAGCTTGCTGCTCTGGCAGATGTCTATGTCAACGACGCGTTCGGCACCGCGCACCGCGCACACGCCAGCACAACCATTGTGGCCAATTATTTTGACAAGAAAAACAAATGCTTCGGCTTCCTCATGGAGCGCGAAATTGAAAATGCCAACCGGGTCATTAAAAGCCCGGAAAAGCCGGTGACCTGTGTGGTCGGCGGCGCCAAAGTGAGCGACAAGATCGTGTTGCTGGAGCGTTTTCTCGATTTTGCCGACAACATCATCATCGGTGGGGCCATGGCCTACACCTTCATGCTGGCCAAAAAGGGAACGGTGGGCAATTCCCTCGTAGAAAAAGACCGGGTGAACGCCGCTAAAGAGTTTATGAAAAAAGCCAAAGCAGCCGGCGTGAAAGTGCTGCTGCCCAAAGATTCAGTTTGCGGCGACAAGTTTGCCGCGGATGCAGCAGTGCAGGTGTTTCCCAGCCACCAAATTCCCGACGGCTGGATGGGACTTGATATTGGCCCTTCGGCAGCCAAATCCTTCGCCCGCGTCATTCGCCAGAGCCAGACGATCATCTGGAATGGCCCGATGGGTGTGTTCGAAATGCCTGCATTTGCCGAAGGTACCAAAGCAGTTGCGAAAGCCGTAGCCCGTGCGACCGGCAAAGGCGCCTACTCCATGGTGGGCGGCGGCGACTCCGTGGCGGCAGTCAATCAACTGAAACTGGCCAAGAAGGTGAGTTTTGTATCCACAGGCGGTGGCGCTATGCTGGAATACCTGGAAGGACGGGAGTTGCCGGGTATCGCGGCAATTGCCGGGTAGACGCGTCGAGTTTTTTTACCGCAGAGACGCAGAGACGTAGATTTCACCGTAGAGTAGTTTTTTAACCGCAGAGACGCAGAGGCGCAGAGACGTAGATTCCACCGTAGAATCTACGTCTCTGCGTCTCTGCGGTGAAAACACTCTACGTCTCTGCGCCTCCGCGTCTCTGCGGTGAAAATACTCTACGTCTCTGCGGTTGGTTAAGCCAACTCTTTTTTGGCCAGATAGAAGTCCACCATTTCCAGGTTGGATGCCAGGCGTACTTCCAGATCATGCAGGGTTTTCGGCGGCGGTATAATTACTTTTTCACCTTTTTTCCAGTTCAGCGGCAAAGCGCATTTGTACTCGTCGGCAGTTTGCAGGGCGATAAGCACGCGTTTGATTTCCTCCATGTTGCGACCTACGTTCAGCGGGTAGTACATGACCAGGCGGATTTTGCCAATGGGGTCAATGAAAAAGACAGCGCGCACGGCAGCGGTTTCGCTTTCGCCCGGCTGTAGCATACCGTACAGTTTGGACACTTTCATGTCAATGTCGGCGATGATCGGAAAGTGAAAATAGACCCCGGTTTTTTCGCGGACATTGTTCACCCAGGCAATGTGGGAGTGGATACTGTCAATACTCAGGCCAATGAGGTTTGTATTCTGTTTTTCGAAGAAGTCTTTTTCCTGAGCAAAGCCCGTCATTTCAGTCGTGCAAACCGGTGTAAAATCCGCCGGGTGCGAAAACAGAATGGTCCATTTGTCTTTGATAAAATCTGAAAATTTGAGTTTTCCAATGGTGGTTACCGCCTCAAAATCGGGGGCCTGATCGCCGATGCGTGGCATCGAATATGTTTGATTTTCCATAAAAGTGGTGCTTGTATGTTGGTAGAAAAAATAAAGAACCCGCTCCCGAAAGGATGTTTTGGAATACATCAGATCGCGAACGGGTACAAAGGTCAGTATTTTGGGGACGTGAATGTAGGATGAAAAATGGGGGCTTTAGGACTTTTCAACGGCGTAGAACGGCGATCACATTTCCCGCACGTGTCCAGAGCCGGAAATATGCGTATCCAGCGACGGGCTGCCTTCGTACCAAACATCGCCACTGCCGGAAATATGTGCCTCCAGTGCGTCCGATACATTCAGTCGAACAGTTCCGGAACCGCTCACATGCACTTCTGCGGTTTTGGCCGGACATTGCAGGGCATCTACTTCGCCACTGCCGGAAACCGAAAATTCCACTTCCTCCGACTGGCCTTTCAGAAGAATAGCGCCGCTGCCGCTGACATTTGCGGCGATAAACGGATAATTCATGTCGTCCAGTAGAATACGTCCGGAACCGGACAGGCCAAGATTCAGGGTATTGCCCGAAAAAGCGCCGTCGGTTTCCAGTCTGCCGCTGCCGCTCAGTTGCACGTGTTTCAATTCAGGCATGGTAATTTCCACCTCAAGTCCGTCCACATCGCGGACATTTCGGGAGAAATAGACGTGCAGGTTGTTGCCCTCCGTGCGGGTTTGCAAGTAAGGCAAGATGTTTTCCTCCGCCCGCACCTGTACACGAAAGGTATAGCCCTGGATAATGGATACATTGCCGGACACAGAAATATCCACACCCGTAAAATCATCTACTTGGCGGGATTCGGAAAGGATAGCGCCGCTGCCCACCAGGGCAGGATCGCAGGAGGTAAAAAACAGGGCTGCCGGCAGGGCCAGCAAGACAATGGTTCTGATAATAGCTTGAGTACGCATAGATAGAGTGTTTTTGTGTTCATGTGTTTGCGTGTTTAATATACTCAAACACGTTTTCTCAATAGACGGCGGGCACAAGTGGGAAGGTTGCAGTGCTCTTAATTCCAAATCGAAAAAAGATGTCCCGGTCGGCAGTAGCGCGACCGGGACATCTTCTACCCGATAAACCTGAATAAACCCTGCACACTAAATTTCCGGGTTGGCGGGCGGGTTTTTCCGCTCATAGAGGTACGCTGCGAGCATCCCGATCCCCCCGAAGACAGCAATCAGGGCAAAAAAGATACCCGCACGATCACCCTCTTCCAGTTGGAAAGCATTGGTAATGAAAAGAGCCAGCAACAAGCCCAATCCTGCGCCGATGAACAACAGGCTGTTTTTCAGGGTGCGCGAAGGATCAGCCTGACGACGACGGCGCACAGGTTCCATACCTTTTTCAATCATCGCCATGTTTTCTTTGTTTTCGAGGTAGCGTATGCCCCAAACCATAAGAAATGCGCCAAGGCTGATGGTGATCGGGATAAACAGTGCTACAATTCCTTCTCCTTGCATGATACGTTGTTTTTGTTGGTGAACAAGAGTGGTTTCGTTTGTTGATGTCCACTCTGACAGCAGGGTATCAAAGAAGGTTACAGGCAGGTCTTCTCAACTTTTATACAAGCTCAGTTGCGCTCAATTGGGAATAAACACCTCTGCCATCATGCAGCGGGCGCTACCGCCGCCGTACGTTTCGATGGTGTCAATGGGGCAGTGGACCAAACGGGTGTGTTGCTCCAGCAATTGGACTTGTACGGGAGTAAGCGTCCGGAAAGCTTGTTCCGACATAACGAGCAGGGTTTCGTCACGGTCGTTGCGTACCTGAAGCATGTTGCCGGCGAAGTTGTTCATTTGATCGAGCGTAATGTCTACGATTTCCTTGCCGGTCAACCGGAACCGCTGTTCCAGCATCTGACGCTCCAGCGGGTCGCGCACGGTATCGAGACAGATCACGACAAACGTTTCGCCCATGGCCATCATCACATTGGTGTGGTAGATGTCCTGGCCGTGCGCATCCGCCGCGTGAAAAACAATTGTTTCGTAACCCAGGACCTGGCAAAGCTCGTTGAGCAATCCGGCGTCGGTACGCGGACTGAGGCATGCGTACGCCAGGCGGTGCTGGTGGTCAAAAATGATACTTCCCGTGCCTTCTAAAAAACGATCAGTGGCCTCGCTGGACTCCAGATGTACCCTGCGATCTGCCTGAAACCCGGCATCGAGCGCCACCTGAAGCACGGCATCGCTGCGCTCGCGGCGGCGTGTGGGTGCAAACATGGGATAGGTCACCAACAGCCCTTCCTGATGAAAGGTCGCCCAGTTATTCGGGAACACCGCATCGGGTTTGATCGGATGTTCAGTGTCTTGCGCCACCAACACATGTACCCCCGCTGCACGCAGACATTCCACAAAAGCATCAAATTCCGCTATTGCTTTTTGACGGATAGCATCGGGCGAGAGCCGGCCATCGCGGCTTTGAAAGGCATTGTTGGCAGCGGTTTCTTCATTGAACCCGAAATTGGCCGGGCGAACCATCAGGATATGACGTGTGGTTTGGTGACGCATCTGTTTTTTAATAATGAATGATAAAGGATGAAATCAAGTACGTGGAGCAAAGTTTCGACTTTTGGTCCACATTTTTGTCATTGCGGTTGACTTCATCACCATACTACTGGATATTTTCGGAACGAGACGGGGTTGTGTCAAAAGGGTAAGGCGGCGCGAGTTGTCGCAAATTTTTCACCGCAGAGACGCAGAGACGCGGAGTACTTTTCTCTGCACCTCCGCGTCTCTGCGGTGAAGTCGCTGGGCTACGGACAGCCAATTTTATTTCTCTCTTCGTTAAAATTTTCGCCGTAGGCGCCCGGCTACGGCTGCAAATTTTGCCTCTATAGAAACAAAATTTGCTCGCCCGCGCTCCAGCACTAAAATTTAAACACGCTCTATGTGGGATCCGCCACATACCCCACAAACAACATGGTATTGGTCGGAATATGCCGCAATACAAGTACAAACGGCCGGTTGTACCAAAATGTCGGTGGCGCCGACGTAATACCGAAACCGATGGATGTAACCGCCGCGCCCTCTGCGCCTTTTTCATCCACTTCCAGCACAGCCTTGTGCCGGATCTGCTTGATGAAAATATTCTGGGCAGCGGTGCCCATTGCCGTGAAATCAGCATCCCGATCGGAGAAAGCCGCCTGCACGCCGAGGTTTTTCAAACTCTGGATGAGATCGTTGTCATAGGCAAGTTTCAGTTTTGGAAAAAAGACCATGGCGCGCGTGTACTGGGCAGCAGTGTACATACTTTTCCAGGCATCCGGTGTGATGTTCAGGTGCCAGTCGGTGGCCGTGTTGGCGGTGGTCGGCTGGATCAAACTAAAGCTGAAGGTGGAGTCTTTGAAAGGAATGTCCACCAGGTTGTATTGGGCCGATTGGGCAAAGGTGAAATTCCGGTCGGCTTGCACAAAATCAACCTGTGCCGTGGTACCATCGGCCTTGGTGAAGGCTTGTTTGCTGGTGAGGTCCGGTGAAAACCCCGTCGCCCAGTCGGCCTTGAAATGCAGCGCATTGATGAGAAAAGCCACATCGTACACGGTGATGCGTTCCAGAATTTTGTCAATTTTCCCTTTGGTATTATTTTTTACCCAGCCGTTGATTTGGTCAAGGGCAGCCTGCTCGGCGCTGAAGTTGACGTTGTCCGCGCCACATGCGTAGTGCGCGGACAAGGCATCCAGGAAGGGCGCTTTGACGGAAATGCGGTTTTCGTCGTAGAAATAGCGGTTAGCGACGGTCACTGTGGGATGTCCGCTCTGTTCGGTGAGCAGTGTCGTGAGATCGCGGTGCAGCAGGTTCAGGTCGGCAACGGAGCAATTGCCACACCCCATGACATCGAGCATTTCGCCCAGCGTGCTGCCCGTGGCCCCATTGGTGGCCATGGTGAGCGCGGTCTGGATGCTAAAGGGGGAAATCAACACATTCTCGCCCGGTTTGGCGAGCTGTTCCTGTTTGAAAATATTCCAGCCGAGTACCTGATTCATCTCGGCCAGTTTTTCCACCTTGCCCACTGGGACCGGGTCTTTTTTGATAGTATCGGATTCTTTTTTGCAGGCGGCAAATGCCAGCAGAAAGGCAATCGGGAGCATGAAAAGTAACTTGTTCATAGTGCCGTGCTGTTTTTGTGTATGATATAAGGAAAGACAGGGCCGCAGCGGAAAAAGGTTGGCGCGCTACCCTACCTGAAATGTCCGCATACTAATCTTAATCACCGAACCACCGTCACATCTCCAGACACCCGGCCCGTAGTTCCGTCGGAAAACGCTACTTCCGCGCTATACACGTACACACCAGGCGGAACAGGTTGCCCACGCGCGGCGCCATTCCAACCCAGCGCTTCCACACCCGGAGCGAAATACTCCCGCCGGAAAACGAGGTCACCCCAGCGATCAAACACTTCCAGCCGAATCACCTCGTGCACGTTATCGCCGGCATACACGGTAAAAAACTGGTTTGCACCGCCACTGTCCGGCCTGAATACATTGGGGAGGTACACGTTGTTCGAGGGTTTGGGTTGTACTGTAATCTGAATTTGGTCGGATGCCGTGCAGCCAGACAGGTCGCGTACCGTCAGGGTGTACAGGGTCGTTTCAACCGGCTTGGCCAGGACAACCGGGCAAATCGGGCAATTCAGACCCGCGCCCGGCATCCAGGTAAATTGCGCGACATCGCCCAGCACTTCAGATTGAATTTCAACAAATTGACCTTGCTCGATCAGCGTATCTCCCGGCAGATACACCAGCAGGGGCGGCGGCTCAACCAAGGTGGTTTTTGTTTCCGAAATACAGCCAACGGTGTCACGCACCTGCAACGTGTGCGCGCCGGAAGTCAACGCCGTGTACACCTGTGCTGCCGAAAAAGGCGCGCCGTCCAGGCTGAATACCACACCGGTTGGGGCATTTTCGATGATTAACTGGCCATCGGCATTGCCGAAACACGTCGGATCGAGCCACAGCAAATCAAGTACCGGCGCCGCCAGCTCCTGCAGCGTGATGGTGACAACGGAATCACAACCGCCGACGGCCTGAAATATCCCGGTGTACACACCCGCATCGCGCACGTATTGTCCCAAAATCAGAATAGAATCACCTGTACAAATAGATAGATTTTGTAGTGTTTCAAGTGCCGGTAAAACCGTCAACGTGATTGTATGCGTGGAGTCGCAGCCATGTTGTGTTTGAAAAACCCGGGAATAGACGCCGGCGGTATGCTCATAGAACCCGAAAACCAGTGTGGAATCTCCCGTACAAATTTGCCGAAACTCGGCTGTTTGTTCCTCGGGAAAAACAGCCAGCACCACCGTATGGATGGAGTCGCAGCCACCGGATGCCTGAAACGTGCTGCTGTACAGCCCGGCAGCGGTTTCGTAGTTTCCAAAAACAAGCGCCGAGTCGCCCGTGCAAATTTGTTGGAGTTCCGTTGTCTGGAAAACAGGCAAAACCTTCAACTCGACCTGGTGCACCGAATCGCACCCGTTTGCTGCCTGAAACGTGCGGAGGTACAGCCCGGCAGCGGTTTCGTAGTTTCCAAATACAAGCAACGAGTCGCCCGTGCAGATTTCCCGGAGTTCCGTTGTCTGGAAAACAGGCAACACCATCAACTCGATCTGGTGCATCGAATCGCAACCGTTTGCTGCCTGAAACGTGCGGCGGTACAGCCCGGCAGCGGTTTCATAGTTTCCAAATACAAGCGCCGAGTCGCCCGTGCAGATTTCCTGGAGTTCCGTTGTCTGGAAAACAGGTAAAACCGCCAGCTCGACCTGGTGTACCGAATCACACCCGTTTGCTGCCTGAAAGGTGCGGCGGTACAGCCCGGCAGCGGTTTCTTAGTTTCCAAAAACAAGCGCCGAGTCGCCCG
>JBGSKO010000137.1:0-3123 GCA_041741155.1 Saprospiraceae bacterium
CGTATTGGGCGGGATGTTTTTGCACCCAATGCCGGCGCATGTTTTTCCGATGTCCTTGTTTCCTTAAAAAATTGGGAGTATTCAGAAAACTGTGTCAGCCCGTTCAGAGCAAATTTAACACAGACAAACGCAGACTGCTACACAGACAAACACAGAGTGTAACTTATTTAAAATCAAACTTCTGTGGTTGTCTGTGTAGCAGTAGTCTGCGTTTGTCTGTGTTAAAAATATCTCTCGGTAGGTTTGACACAGTTCTCTGAACACGCTCGAAAAATTCGGGATGACTCATGTTTTGTCAACAAGCCTTGTTGCCTACTCTACTTTCTTCACCGTTCCCGACCCGGCGACGCTGGTTTCTACCGATCCTGCCCCGGCGTAGTAGATGTCGCCGGAGCCGGCGATATTGGCTTTGAGCCATTCGGTCATGTTGCAGGTGATGGAGCCGGAGCCGGCGATATTGGCCTTGCCCGTTTCGGCGATCAGTTTTTTGGCCATGATATCGCCGCTGCCGCTGATCTCGTAAAATGCCTCCTTGGATTTTCCGCCCACTTCCACGTCGCCGCTACCGGCAATGCTGCAGTTCAGGATTTGCATATTCGCCTCCGGCAAACGAATGGAGCCGGAGCCGCCGATGGCGAGGAGCAGCTCATTGCCGCTCAGCGGTGAAAGCACGTCCATTTCGCCGCTGCCGCTCACACTCAGTTCGTCGAACGACGGTCCCGAAATGCGCACCAGCAGATCGTCCGCGTTGGATACATTTTCTTTGAAATAAATATGGAGGGAGCCATTGATTACCTCGGTTACCAGCAGCGGCAACAGGTTTTCCTGGGCTTGTACCTCCACAGCGTAATTGTCGGCAACCCGAACTTCGATATTTCCGGGAATTTTTGCCTCCACGGCGTGAAAATCGCGGGCGGTACGGGTTTCCGTTTTCGCCGCGCCTTTGCCTTGCACGCCGTTGCCGAGGTTAAACGACCAGCCATCGTTGTCGCAGGAGCGGCTGCCAAGTACGAAAATGGCAACGAGGAGCATAAAAATTAAGAGATAGCGCATGTTATAGTGATGAGTGATGAGAGATGCGAACAGTGTTGCGTTAGCGGAACCGGACTTCGTAAAAATCTTTGCGGCGGTCAATAAGGTTACGCACAGCGCCCTGGTAGTGTAATTCGGAGAGCAATTCCATATCCACATCTGCGATCAAAACCATCTCGGTATTGGGGGTGGCTTCGGCTTTTACTCCGTTGGACGGAAAGGCAAAATCGCAGGGCGTCAGCACCGCAGATTGCGAATACTGCAAGTCCATATTTTCTACCTGCGGCAGGTTGCCTACGGACCCGGTAATGGCCACATAACATTCGTTTTCGATGGCGCGCGACTGCGAGCAGTGCCGCACGCGCATGTAGGCATTTTGTGTATCGGTCAGGTACGGGACAATCAGGATTTGCATACCCTGCTCGGCCAGCAGGCGGCCCAGTTCGGGAAACTCTGAATCGTAGCAGATGAGTACGCCCACTTTACCCACGTCGGTATCAAAAACTTTCAGGGAATGTCCGCCGGAAATAGCCCAGTATTTGGCTTCGTCCGGGGTGACGTGAATTTTCACGTACCGCTCGGTTTTACCGCTCCGGTGGCAGAAGTAGCCGGCGTTGAACAGGAGGTCGCCGTCCAGTTCGGGGAAACTGCCGGTCACGATATTCACATTATAGCGGATGGCCAGTTCGGAAAAACGTTCGCGGATGGCGTTCGTGTGGCGTGCCAGAAGTCGGATGGCTTCCGATTCGCGCAGGTGGTTGTGTTCGGCCATGAGCGGGGCGTTGAAAAACTCCGGGAATACCGCGATATCGCCCTTGTACGCTGAAATCATGTCCACAAAATACTCGGCTTGCAGGAACAACTCATCGAGGTTGCGATAGGGGCGCATTTGCCACTGCACCAGTCCGAGCCGGGCGTAGGTTTTGTGCGGCGGCATGGGCCGGTCGTCGCGTTGGTGATAGATATTGTCCCACTGCAACAGGGTGGCGTGTTCCTGCGACTGCTCATCGGTGGGCATGTAGTTGCGCAGGATTTTTTTGACGTGGAAATCATTCGACAACTGGAAGTTCAGGACCGGGTCGTGTATTTCCTTCATTTTCACCTTGCTGATGTACTCGCGCGGTGTCATTTGGTCGGCGTAGCTGTGGTAGTTGGGGATACGGCCGCCGAAAACAATAGCGCGCAGGTTCAGGTGTTCGCACAGTTCCTTGCGGGCATCGTACAGCCGGCGGCCCAGGCGGAGGCCCCGGTATTCGGGGTCAATAAACACTTCGATGCCGTATAGCACGTCGCCATCCGGGTCGTGGGTATTAAAACTGTACTTGCCGGTGATCTGGTCGTAGGTGTGGTTGTCGCCGTATTTATCGTAGTCCACGATGATGGACAGGGCGCAGCCCACCACTTTGTCGTCCACCAGCACGACGTACTGCCCTTCGGGAAAAACCCGGAGCAAGTGTTCGATGGTACCGCGTTGCCAGTACGAGCCGGCCCAGTTCGGGTAGGCGGCTTTCATGGCTTTCAACAACTCCTGGTAATGCTCTGGTTGCAGGGTTGTGATTGATACTTTTTCCATTAAGATAAAAAATTGAGTTGATTTGCGGAAATACGCGCCGCCATCCGTGGTTGCTTGGAAACGGATGGCGGTGCAAATGTTACAATTTTTGAAGACAATTTTCGCCCTGGGCTGGATTGGGGGGCTCAAAGTGGTACCGCTGCACGACCTCCCCAAGTCACGAAGAGCCAGGTTTTACATCCGGTTTACATTAATTTACAATTATTCCCGCCGGACCGCTACAGCCCCACCATACCTTCAACCGCACATAAAAAGGTATGCTTATGATGAACGTAAATGGAATTTGTTTGATCGTTTTAAGTTGCTGTTGGCTCGCCGCTTGCGGACTTAATAAACGCCCCCATGCTTTAGTGGAGGGTTCAAAAGAGACCGCTGTACCAACGGTGCAGTTGTCCATTGTACAAAAGCTGAAAGAATTTGACAGTTTGCCCGTGGAGGAAAGAATTGCCCTGTACTACAAACTAAAAAAAGAAAGTCCCGATGCGTATAATTTCAAGAACGAGGACGAACTGACGATG
>JBGSKO010000138.1:0-7614 GCA_041741155.1 Saprospiraceae bacterium
AAAATCAATCTGTTGGGATTGCAGCAGGCTTCTCGGTAAACGGGGAAACCAAATGGATAGAAGGAGCAGGATTTCGCGATTTAGAAAATAAAACCCCCTTTGATACCGCTACCATAACTAGAATTGCCTCTATATCCAAATCCATGACAGCAGTTGCTATTATGCAACTTTACGAACAAGGTAAATTAAAGTTAGACACCCCTATCCAAACCTATTTGCCAGCATTCCCACAAAAGAAAGAGGGCGACATTACAATCAGACAACTTTTACAACATTCATCGGGTTTGGATGCTTATAAGTCAAATAAGGAACAGGAAAACAAAATCAACTATCCAACCTTGACTGATGCGACTTCTATTTTTAAGGACAGAAATTTAGTCTCCGTTCCGGGTAAATCGTTTAATTACACCACTTATGGTTACGTAATTTTAGGGCTTGTTATTGAGAAAGTATCGGGGTTGAGTTATGAAGATTATATGCAAAACAACATTTGGGATAGAGCAGGTATGGACAATACAGGAATTGAGTATTTCGATAAAATCATCCCTGAAAAATCTGAAATTTATCATATAAACTCGAAAGGGAAAATTAAAAAAGCAGAGCAAACTAATCTAAGTGATAGAATTCCAGGAGGTGGAGTTTATTCAACTGTATCTGATCTGCTTAAATTTGGTAACGCTATTCTGAATAATACTTTAACACAGGAAAAAACCTTTAATATGATGACAGAAAATCCCAACCTAAAATCAGAAGGAAATGGATACGGTTTTGGTTTGTATCTATATGGTGAAAACTCAAAATATGGAAATGTATTTGGGCATAATGGAACGCAAACAGGTGCTTCGACATTTTTAATGTTATTGCCAGAACAGAAAACGACAATTGTAGTACTATCAAATACATCAGGTGCTATGCAAGAAGTAACAAACATCACAATACAATTATTTGATGTTGCTGCTGAATCAAAGAACTGAAAAATATAAACAAGGTCAGTAGTGTCCGGTTAAGCAATTTAGAAATCGTTACAGTTCATTGATATACAGTTTATTGTAGAGGTTTTTGAGTTTAAACGATTTGAAATGATTCAGCCTGTTCAAATTTCGGGCATGAATCGAGGAAAATATGTTTTTGCCCAACTCATGAGCCTAATTGATCCCAACGATTTTAGGCGCTGCGTGACCCGTTATCAGGGTGATTACCGTGTTCGACAGTTCAGTTGCTGGCACCAATTTCTCTGTTTGAGTTTTGGGCAACTGACTCAGCGAGAAAGTTTGCGCGACATAATTACGTGTTTGCAAGCCCATGAGCACAAGTTGTATCACCTTGGTTTAAGTGGTGGTGTAAGCCGTTCTACCTTGGCAGATGCCAATGAGCAACGGGATTGGCATATTTATGCCGACTTTACACAAGTGTTGATTCAAAGGGCCAAAGGGTTGTATGCAGGGGCTATTTTAGAGGAAACCGATTTAGACAATACTATTTATGCATTGGATTCTACTACGATTGACCTTTGGTGCGCATTTATTCACACATCGTGGACAAATCCACTGGTTTGAGATGCGATCAAACAATTCGGCTCAAAAACTGCTATGCAGCTACAGAATACCCCAAATACTTACGCAGGATCAAATACTATGACAAAGAACAAAACAGAACTTTGGTTTTTTTGACAAACAATTTTGATGTCGACGCTTTGCAGAGATTACCAGGTTGTACAAATACCGATGGCAAATTGAATTGTTTTTCAAGTGGGTCAAACAACACTTACGGATCAAGGTGTTTTGGGGAGAAACTTCAAATGCCGTGAAGACCCAGACTTGGACAGCGGTTTGTACCTACGTCCTGTTTGCTATCTTGAAAAAAGAACTCCAAATTTCTATCAGCATGAATGAAATTTTACAAATTTTGAGCGTGTCACCATTTGACAAAACTCCTGTAAATCAATTACTTGCAAAAAACCAGCAAAAAAGAAGGTCCTGACAATGCTAATCAACTGATTTTCTTTTATTTACAAACGGACACTACTGCAAAAAAATAATAAAAATGGAAAAGTTTTACCAAAAAGGCAATTTCAAATTTGTCGCAGGAATTTTCGTTGGAATTTTACTGTATAAGATACTGATGGAGGTCATCTTTAAGTAAAAGCCACAAGTAGCACAACTACACTATTTGAATCTATCCTAAAGACGGGCGGTAGGTTATCCGGCATGTTTGGCGGAACACGGTAAACCAGCCGTGGCTTCCCGGTGCAGGCGCATCAATACAGGACTTGGGCAAACGATGGCGTTGCTCCTGTAGCAACATAAAAATATTTAGACTTTGGATGCCGCGGCGTCCAAAGTCTAAATATATATGAACTATGCAATTTCTTTAAACAATTGTGTAAAGTTTCGAGATGGTATAGTACAGACCTTTCGACGTGAAAATTCTTTCACAATCAAATATCAAGATGAAAAATCTGAAAGATTGTATTGACGCGTGTTTGGCCTGTCTGGTTGAATGCGAAAAATGTTGCACTATATGTTGTACCATACAAGGGCATGAAAACTGCGTCAAAGTTTGCCGCGACTGCGCCGACATCTGCGCCCTTTGCGCCCGGTTGTGCGCCCGTGATTCGCAGTTTTCGGATGCGCTCTGCGCCCTTTGCGTGAAATGCTGCGAGGCTTGCGCTGCCGAATGTGGCAAATACGACGACGCTTGCTGCAAGACTTGTGCCGAGGCTTGCAAGAAATGCGCTGAAGCCTGCAAGATGTAGGTTCTCCAACCGTCGGCGAGGTTCTGAAATGAACCTCGCCGACTTTTTTTTCCAAAAAGTTGAAAAATAACACACAAATATCAAGTCACGGGCATGACCTGCGGCGGCTGCAAGGCAAAGGAAAAAAAACCAGTTTGTTGCTGCTGCGGAACGGCAGGACTTTTTTCACAATCTTAATTTCCAAAAAAATGAAGAATGCAGTATTGATTTTCCTCGCGCTGTTCCTAGCTTTTGCCGCCTGCAAAAACAATCAGGCACAAAACACAGCAAAAACACCTGCCGCCAACCAATCCGACATGCGCGCATCCACGATGTACGCCTGTCCGATGCACCCCGAAGTAACGGGCATGGCGGGGGACAAATGCCCGAAATGCAACATGGCTTTGACGCAGACCGCACACACAGCCGCCCATTATTCCTGCCCGATGCACCCCGAGGTCACGGGCAAAGCGGGAGACAAATGCTCGAAATGCAACATGGATTTGATGCACACAGAGCACACCGCCACCTATTATTCCTGCCCGATGCACCCCGAAATTACTGGGAAAAAGGGCGACAAATGCACGAAATGCAACATGGATTTGACCAATAAACAATAGGCGGTTGAAGCTTTTGGTGGTCGGACGAATTGAAATTCGGGGCCAATTTTTCACGCCGCCGCTTTTTATTCTTGAAAAAGCGGCGGCGTTTTTTTTCAAAAAAACTTCAAAAATGAAAATTTCCACGCTGTTTGCAGCCCTGTTTTTGTTCAATATCACCTGCCTTTTTGCCCAGAACAATGGCAAATCACAGGCCGACGGCTCGTATTTCACCTGCTCGATGCACCCCCAAATCCACAACGATACCCCTGGCAGTTGCCCGATTTGCGGCATGGATCTGGTGAAGGCCAAGCCCAAAAAAGCCAAGCCAAAGGCCAAGCCCAAGCCCGTGAAAGCCCCGCCGCCGCCCGTCAAACCTGCGCCCGAACCGATGCCAAAAGACAGCGCAAAATTGCCGATTTTGAAAAAAACAGAACCTGCGCCGACCACGCCCGAACCGCCAAAAATCGAACTTCCTGCGGCTGCAAAAACCGAAACCACGCCCCCCCGGACGGTGCGCTACGACCTTTTTATCCGCGATACGGTGGTGCATTTCACAGGAAAACCCCGCCGCGCAATCGCCGTGAACGGACAAATACCGATGCCGACGCTCACATTTACAGAGGGCGACACGGCCTTAATTTTCGTCCACAATGAATTGAAAGAATCTACTTCGCTCCACTGGCACGGACTGTTTTTGCCCAACAAAGAAGACGGCGTGCCGAACCTCACCCAAATGCCCATCGAGCCGCAGACGGTGCATTTGTACACGTTCCCCATTATCCAGCATGGGACGCATTGGTACCACAGCCATTCGGGTTTGCAGGAGCAAATCGGGATGTACGGCGCTTTTATCATGAAAAAACGGGCGGGTTTCAGGCCAGGCATTGATGATTTACCCGAAATCCCGCTCGTTTTGAGCGAATGGACAGACATGAACCCGAAAAAGGTCCACCGGATGCTGCACAACGCGACCGACTGGTTTGCCATCAAAAAAGGCACGACCCAAAGTTATGCCGAGGCAATCCGGCAGGGCTATTTCAAAACAAAAGTGGCGAACGAGTGGAAGCGGATGAACGCGATGGACGTGAGCGATGTGTTTTACGACCGCTTTTTGATAAATGGAAAAAACGTGGGGCTACTCGCGCAATTCAAAGGGGGCGATAAAGTCAGGTTGCGGATTTCAAACGGCGGCGCGTCCACCTATTTTTGGCTAAAATGGGGCGGCGGAAAAATGACCGTCGTGGCGAACGACGGCAACGATGTCGAACCGGTCGAGGTGGACAGGTTGCTGATTGCCGTTTCGGAAACCTACGATGTGGTCGTGACCATCCCTTTTGACGGCGGCAGTTTTGAGTTTTTGGCAACAGCCGAGGACCGCACGAAATCGGCGTCGCTGTTTTTGGGTGGTGGCATTCAATATTTCACCGCGCCGATGCCCAAATTGAAATATTTTGAGGGCATGAAAATGATGAACGGCATGATGAAAATGAACGGCGAACTGGACGATATGGGCATGAAAATGTCGCTCAACCAAATGGATATGAACTCGGTGATGTACCCCGAAATCACGGGCGAGGCGGGTGCATACATGGGCGAAATGCCAATGGGCGAGGTGCCACACGACGTAAACGCACTGTCCGACATCAAAACGTTGAACTACGCGATGCTCAAATCGCCGACCCCAACCGCGCTGCCCAAAAACGCGCCTGTCAAAGAACTGCGCTTTGAATTGTCGGGCAACATGAACCGCTACGTTTGGAGTTTGGACAACCGCGTGTTGTCGGAGGTGGACAAAATTTTGATAAAAAAAGGGCAGAACATCCGCATCGTACTTTATAACGGCTCGATGATGCGCCATCCAATGCACTTGCACGGCCACGATTTCCGCTTGCTCAATGGGCAGGGCGACTTCAGCCCTTTGAAAAACATCGTGGACATCATGCCGATGGAAACCGACACATTGGAATTCAACGCCAACGTGGAGGGCGACTGGTTTTTCCATTGCCATATTTTGTACCACATGATGGCGGGCATGGGGCGTGTTTTTACCTATGAGAATCAGGCGGCTAACCCCTTGATTCCGAACCCGAAATTGGCGGAAAAGCAACTCTTCGCCGACGACCGGAAATTTCACTCCATGGCACGGGTCGGCCTCGAAACGAACGGCTCGGACGGTGAGGCGGGGCTGATGAACACGCGCTGGAAATTTGGGACTTTGTGGCATTTGGGGCTGCACTCATATCATGGCTACGAAAGCGAAACAACCGTCGGGCGGTATTTTGGCAAAATGCAATGGCTCTTTCCGTATATTGGTTTTGATTACCACTATAAAAAGGAGGGCAAATTGCAGGACGGGTTTTTTGACCTGAAAGGCAGCCCGCGCAACATTTTCGGCGACGAAACAAAGACTATGTTCGGACAAACGAGCAACAAAAACAGCCGCAAGGCCGCCGTCGTGGGCATCGCGTACACTTTGCCGATGCTGTTCGTGGCCGATGCGCGGGTTGACAGCGCGGGCAAGTTCCGGTTTCAAATCGGGCGTGAGGACATCCCGGTCGCAAAGCGGTTGCGGGCGAGTATCATGCTCAATTCGGACAAGGAATATATGCTCGGTGGAAGGTATATTTTGACCAATTATCTATCCTTGTCTTCGCATTACGACAGCGATATGGGGATTGGTGCAGGATTGACCATAACTTACTGAAAACCCGACCTAACTCACTCAATTCTGCTTACCCAGGGTATCCACTTTAGCAGTTGCCGCTTCCGCCTTCTTTTTCTTCTTAAAATACCGACGCAACAAGAAATTGTCTTGTGCCGCCCGCATATTTTCATCCAGTTTCTGAGCGCTACCGTCCAGACTTTTGAGGGTTGATTTAAGGTGCGTCGCAGATGCTTCATCGTATAGCAACACCCCCAAAGGAGAACTTTTATTGTCCAATTTACTGGTAGCTACACTAACATTGCTGCTGGCGGTTTTCAAATTGTCTGTTGCCTCGGAAGCCGTAATGGTGAGGGCCTTCAATTGCCGCACCGAGGCTTGTACGTCTTTGAACACCGTAGTATCCGTTACAAGATCATTGGCCAGCGATCCTTTTCTATTGAGTTTTACACTATAATCCGCGATAGATGCCGTCAGTTTTTCAGCATGTACGGAAGACAGCTGTAATGCCGCGAGTGTGGTACCTAAACTGTTATAGAGCGTTTCGTCGTTCAGTAATTTTCCTACTGTTCCTTCGCCTCCAGCCAGCTTTTTGCTGATGGACTTAAAATCAGTTGTGATGGCAAACAGGTTATCATTGTTTGCCCGCAACGTACTCATCATCTCCTCTGTTGAGGCCATTACTTCTATACCCAGCGTATCGCCTTCTTCTACCGGTGCTGCAGACGGGGTGCCCCCATAAATGATCACAATTTTATTGCCGATAAGTCCATCTGAACTGATCTTCATCCTGGAGTCTTTGCGAATGTACTGCTGGGCTTTTTCGTCAATTTTCACTTCTACCCGCACCTGAGATTTCCCGTAAAAACCCAGCTTGTGTACTGTCCCGATTTTCACACCAGAAAACCAGACATTGTTGCCGGCCTGCAACCCGTTCACATCCTCGAAAATACCGGCCACATGAATTTTTGAGACAAAGGTATTGCGCAGGTTGCCGATGGCCAGAATTCCTGCCAGCAGAAAAACCAAGCCGACAATAATGAACAGCCCTACGTAAATAGCACGCTTATTTGGTGGTGATATCATAGCTATTGAATGAAATTGTAATTAAAAAATTCTGTTGCTTGTGCTTCATCGGTATCAAAGACCTCGTCAAAGGTTCCTATACGGGTAAATTTACCTTCCGACAGCATCGCGACGCGGTCGCCGGTGGATTTGGCGCATGTCAGGTCATGCGTAATAATAATTGCGCTGGCCTTGTATCGCTCTTGCACTTCATTGATCAAGTTATTGATCTCTATACAGGTTATGGGGTCAAGACCAGCAGTTGGTTCATCGTACAGCATGATTTCCGGCTTCAGCATTAACGTACGGGCAATGCCGATTCTTTTCCGCTGTCCGCCGGACAAATCAGATGGCATCTCGTTGATTTTATCCAAAAGACCTACTGCATCCAGGGTTTCTTCCACTATAATAGGCTTTGTTGCATGAATCAGCCGGCGGAGCCGGCTTCCCCCAACCCAATTAAAGGTCAGGCGACTTTTACGGCTATAGGCGCGGCGATCTGAATAAATTTATTCAATATGGCCACCTTGATGGCGGCTTCTGTTTTCTGG
>JBGSKO010000139.1:0-2210 GCA_041741155.1 Saprospiraceae bacterium
TGCGAGGGTTTGCGCCACCGTGGCGAAGTCGGGTATCTGGGCGCGCAGACCTTCCACAGCAATGCCGTTGCCGGCAAGGCTGTTGTTTGCCTGTGTACCGATGGCGGTGACGGTGCGGGTGCTGCTACTGGACGGCAAGGGCTGGCTACCCCGGATGACGATGGCACGAAAAAGGCTATCGAGGTTTGTGCCGGTAGCATCCACCCACAGGGAACTCTGGGGTTCGGCATTTACGCCGATGCCGCCTTCGGGGTTGGCCACGAGCAGGTCTTTGCCCGTGGCGGCGTTCGTACCGGAGTAGGCGCGTACGATAAAGCGATTGATATTACTGCCCTCGGCTCCGAAACCCGCCACTGTGTTTTTGCGCGTGGCGCCCTCGAATACTTCCCGAATGATGTTGTAAAAGCCCACGCTACCGGTGTCGGCGATGGCGAGGCCGCAGGGCTTGGGCGTACCTGCTCCTCCGCCGGGGTTGCCGATGCCGAGACCGCACCATTTGCCAGAGAAGTTGCCGACAGTATCAGACACGTGATGACCGAGAATACCGTCGCGTACTAGCAGGCGAGGCGGATTAGCGCCAACAATGTTGTTGTAGGCGTTAAAATTCGCAAAACCTATGCCGACGCGGGCTGTGCGGTACATTTCAGATACTATGTCACTGTTTAATACATCTGCTTCCCCAGAGTCCTTAAATTGACCAAAAATTTGAGTGGAAAGCAGCGAAAAGCAGAATACAAAAAATGGAAGCAAGTGACGCATGGTGGTAATTTTTAGCATTTGTGAAAAGATGTTGTGCGTTGTATCGGGTACCAAATACGCCACAAATGTTGTTGGAAGTAGACAAACGAAAAGTGACAAACTATGACAAAGTAACTCATGAAAGTACGAAAAGCCACAGTCAGTTAAATATCAGGACAAGTACGAACTGAAAAGAATGCGAAACGCCAAGGGTCGTTTCGGCATCATGTGCTGATTGTAGATATGTTAATTTTTTGTACATTTTTAAAGCACAAGTCTCTGATTATCAAATATATTTTTTTTTTTTGAAAAAATTCGCCGGGTGCTTGGCTAAACGAGATGAAATTATATTATTTTTGTTAGGTCTTCACCGCGTTTCATCACAAATAAACTGCCCCCACCATGAAGCAATCCGCAACCCTCCTTTACCGTCTCTCGGCGGTTTTCATCTAAGGTTTTTTCCTGAAATACATTCATTGCCCTGCATGTCTTACTCTTGTCAAAAGCAAGGACTTATACATAATCTATTCAAAACCGATTTAAGCGCTCCCCGCCATGCGAAATACAATCACCTACCATGTCCACGGACGGAACGTGGAGATTCCTGTTGAGTTCGCCCATTTGGTTGGCATGAAAACCCGGAAGGAAATCGCCGCTGAATATGACATTCCGGTTTGGATGCTGAACCGCCGACTTAAAAAATATAATGTAACCCTTTGCCGACACCGTGTACTATCCATCGAAGAAGTCGTGGAAGTTTATCTTGCGCTAAGTTGGCCGTTCAAAATGAGGCATCCGACAGCACTCGTAAATTAAATCCGCTTTGTTATGAAATACGCTATCCTGATGTATGCCATCAGCGGCCTGCTGGCAGCTGCGTACTATTCTTCGACAATCTCTAATAAAGCGAGCAATGGGCCTATCTTGTACGCCATCTCCTCATCTGGAGTTATCTATAAAATAGATGTGACGACCTGCGAAGTTTGCCCTATTCTTACTCCACAGGGCATATCAGGAGGGATAAATGATTTAGTGGTGCTACCCGACGGCAATATTTTGGTGCAGGCGAATGGCGGATCCCGTTTGTATGAGTTGGCGAACAATAATCCAATATGGTCGAATAACATAGCATATAGTGGTTCTATTTTAGCTCCTGATGGTTCGGTTTACTTAAGTGAACTGGGGAACAATCCAGGGCTTAGCATTTTTGACCCCGATAGCAATACAGTTAATTTTATAGGCCCTTGGCCTCCAAATTTTGTAGTAAGTGAGTTCTTTTACGAAAGTGGAATATTGTACGCGATAGCAGCGGAAGGACCTCCGCCTTTTACCACTAGTGGCGCATCCATCGAATGGCGTATGAATTAAGTGTTGCATGGTTTACCATTGTATGTCCACTTGAAAGGCTTAGCCAAGACACGGTTAAAATATTCAATAAATCGTTTCACTTGTTCATTGAGGTTTTGTTTAGA
>JBGSKO010000140.1:0-33003 GCA_041741155.1 Saprospiraceae bacterium
TGCGAGGGTTTGCGCCACCGTGGCGAAGTCGGGTATCTGGGCGCGCAGACCTTCCACAGCAATGCCGTTGCCGGCAAGGCTGTTGTTTGCCTGTGTACCGATGGCGGTGACGGTGCGGGTGCTGCTACTGGACGGCAAGGGTTGGCTGCCGCGTATGACGATGGCACGGAAAAGGCTATCGAGGTTTGTGCCGGTAGCATCCACCCACAGGGAACTCTGGGGTTCGGCGTTCACACCAATGCCGCCCTCAGGGTTGGCCACGAGCAGGTCTTTGCCGTTCGCGCCGTTGGTGCCCGAGTAGCCGCGCACGATGAAGCGGTTGCGGTTGGTACCGTTGGCGCCGAAACCCGCGATGAGGTTCTTGCGGGTGGTGGTGCCGAACACCTCGGAGATGATGTTGTAGAAGCCGAGGTTGGCGCTGTCGGCGATAGCAAGGCCGTAAGGCTTAGGGGTGCCGCTAGGGTTTCCGATGCCGAGCCCGAGCCAACGGCTACCTGAAGAGAATGAGCCGACCGTGCCGGAGACGTAGTGGGTCAGAATGCCACCGTCGCTTCCCGTACCATTGACCAAAAAACGCGTTTCGCCATTGGCAGCGGTAGCAGCGGCTGTCTCATTGGCAAAACCAATACCGGTTACGCCTGTCCGATTGATGTCGTCTGAAGAGATGGCTCCATTTGGTACCCATTGAGCCTTCAGTTGCGAGACAGAAAAGAGCGCGAGGCTCAACATGCAAAAAAATGTGTTGTACTTCATGTTGTTGAAAATTTTAGTAGTGAAACCATGATGCCGTGCACGACAAGGCAAAAGTGCCGGTTGTGGATCGCCATGCGCAAGCTGAATCATGTGTCACTTTGGTGCATCTCGGTGCAGGACGGTGCAAGAGCGTTCACTTCGGTGCATTTGGGTGCATTATGTATCATTAGCGTTCACTTCGGTGCATTTTAGAGCGGGCGGGTTAATGCAGTTCAACTTGACCGATATATTTGCGCTTTAGGGTTTTAAAAGGCAGCACCTATGTATCCGTCTAATTTTTTTCGCATAAGTGGCATCCCATGCCGGCAAATAGTTTTGCGTTCAGCCTTAGGGATTGTACTGATGGGGAGTATATCGCTGGCTCCGACGATGCATGCGCAGATTATCTACGCAATCGTAGAAGATAACTCAGCACAAAGATTTATGTACAAAATTGACCTCGAGACTTGCACCTTTTGCGCTGTTACTCCTCCGTCTAACAATATCGGCGGAGCAGATTTGATATGCCTTCCCGATGGGAATCACCTGCACATCAGGGGTGTCAACCAGAACGGCCTTCGAAGACTTCTGCCTCCGCCATCGGTGCAGATAGTTTGGCAAGCCAACAATCCGCTATCTTATCGCTCGGGACAATTAGCGCCCAACGGGCTGGTCTATTTGGCCGGCACTTTCGGCTTGGGCTCGTTTAACCCTGCCACCAATACCGTGGTCTATGTTGGCGACTGGCCCAGTACATTCAATACGGTCATAGATATTTACTACATCAATGGAGTATTATACGGTACGGCATACGACACGAACTTCAATTTTGTGCTCGTACAGATTGACGTAAACAATCCCTCGCAGTCGGTCATCGTCGGGCCGCTATTCCTGACCAATGCCGCAGAGGGTGGAATCTGGAACGGCGACGCTGGTCTATTTTATGTGGACGTGTCTTTCGACATCTATTTTTTCAACCCGGACGACGGCACCAGTACCCTGATCTGCGATACTCCGCCAGGCATCGGTATCTACGGGCTGTCTTTCCCGCCTGCGGGCTTGCCCGAGTACGACTGCATCATCACCTGCACCACCGACGCAGGCGTGCTGCCCGCTGCCGGTCCTTTCAATGTATGCACCAACAACACGCTGAATTTTTCCGCTGCCACGCAGACCAACCTGGACCCCAACGATGTGCTTCGGTATGTGCTATTTTCCAACATTACCGACACGGTGGGCAGCTTTGTGGCCACGAGTACCACGCCTTCGTTTGTGTTTACCCCGGCGACCATGCAAACCGGCGTGACCTACTACATTGCGGCTATGGCCGGAGACGAACTGAACGGTGACGTGGACTTGAACGACCCTTGTCTGGATTTTTCCAACGCTCTGGAAGTGATCTGGCGGCCACTGCCAACCGTGGCTTTTTCCCTTGCCGGAAGCGATGATGTGTGCGTAGGCGGCTGCCGCACCGTCACGGCCACTTTTACGGGCACACCGCCTTTCACCTTGACTTACACGACACCTGCGGGGAGTTTTACACAAACTTTTGCGGGTAACATGGGCAGTTTTCAGGTGTGCGTGCCGGCAGGCACACCGCCGGGCGCACTCACGGTGCAGGCCACGAGTCTGACGGATGCGTGGTGTGCATGCCCGTAATTGAATTCTACGGGTCTATTTTGCAGGGCCAACCCATGGCTTGATAAATGCGCAGCACGCGCGTTTCGTCCATGTAGCCCCGGGGGCCGGCATCTATTCCCAATTTTTGTAAGCGGCGACGAAATACCGTAGCGCTAAAACCGTACTCTGCGGCTATCTCTTTCCGGTATTTTGACTTGATTAAAGGCGCGCATTCCTCCGGCACTTCCACTTGTTCGCCATCAAGAAAGTATAAAATCGGTTTCATAAATTACAGAAGATTTGGTTTGTTGAAAAAACAGCAACAGCCCTTCCCACATTTATGCGGCAAGAATAAAAAGATGACAAAACGATAGGGAATTAGTCAAACACCGCCGAGAGGCGAAAGAGGAGTGTGGCGAAATGTTTCATGGCGTGGAGTGAAGGGTGCTTCAAAATGATTTGCGCAAACGAAGATAAAAGAAAAGGTGCAGACAAATCCAAGCGCTGGAAAAATATATTTTTTCAAAAAAAAAAACTCTTGTAAATCAGTCTGTTGCAGACTGGCCTGTGTCAAAAACGTAACACAGCAGGGCAAAACAAACATCCCCTGCCCGACAGCGTGTGTTGGGCAAGGGATGCGTGTTTATGACAAAAAACGCTGCAGTTCTGTGTTTTACCCACAGCGTGTGCCGGTAGGGAATTCACCCTTCGGAGGCACCGAGTGTTTACATCAACCCCTACTTCGCTTTCGGCGCAGCCGCCAGAATCTCCGGCTTGGCTTCGTCGGCAAACTTCTCGAAGTTGGAGATAAACTCTTTGGCCAGTTGATTGGCCTTGGCGTCGTAGGCGGCTTTGTCGGCCCACGTGTTGCGCGGGCTGAGGATTTCGGCCGGCACGTTCGGGCATGATTTCGGCATGGCTAATCCGAACACGTCGTGCGTGGCGAACTCCACGTGGTCGAGGTCGCCGCGCAGCGCAGCGGTGATCATGGCGCGGGTATAGCCTAATTTGATCCGGCTACCCACACCGTACGAGCCACCGCTCCAGCCGGTATTGATTAGCCAAACGTTGGCTTTGCTCTTGCGCAGTTTTTTGCCCAGCAGGTCGGCGTATTTCGTCGGGTGCAGCGGCAGGAACGGTGCGCCAAAGCAGGCCGAGAAGGTCGTTTTCGGATCTTTTACGCCTACTTCCGTGCCGGCTACTTTGGCGGTGTAGCCGCTCACGAAGTGGTACATGGCCTGTTCGGGCGTGAGTCTGCTGATGGGCGGCAGTACACCAAACGCGTCGCAGGTGAGGAAGAAGATGTTCTTCGGATAGCCCTGCGCGTTGCTGGTGGGCACGGCGTTTTTGATGAAATGGATGGGGTACGATACGCGGGTATTTTCCGTGATGCTGCGGTCGGCGTAGTTCACTTCGCGGGTACCTTCGAGGAAGGCGATATTTTCCAGAATGGCGCCGTGGCGGATGGCGTTGAAAATATCCGGTTCTTTTTCCTCAGTCAGGTCAATCGTTTTGGCGTAGCAGCCACCTTCGAAGTTGAATACCTCGGTGTCGCTCCAGGCGTGCTCGTCGTCGCCGATGAGCGGGCGGTGCGGGTCGGCGCTGAGGGTTGTTTTGCCGGTACCGGAGAGGCCGAAGAACAGGGCGATGTCGCCGTTTTCGCCTACGTTGGCCGAGCAGTGCATGGGCAGGGCGTTGGTCTTGGTGGGCAACACGAAGTTGATGACCGAGAAAACACCCTTTTTGATTTCACCGGTATAGCCGGTACCGCCGATGAGCAGGCGTTTTTTCTTGACGTTGATGATGGCGAAGTTGTGCTGGCGCGTGCCGTCCACCTCCGGGTCGGCCTTGAAGCCGGGCGCGCAGAGAACGGTCCAGTTCGGATCGAAGGTGCGCAGTTCTTCCTTGCCGGGGCGGCGGAACATGTTATAGGCAAACTGGTTGCTCCATGGGTACTCGGTGATGACCCGGATTTTCAGGTGGTACAGCGGATCGGCGCTGGCATTGGCCATGACATCGCGCACATACAGGTCTTTTTTGCGCATGTACGAGCAGGCTTTGCGCCAGAGTTGGTCAAATTTTTTGGCCTCGAAGGGTTTGTTGACCTTGCCCCAGTGGACTTTGTTTTTGGTAATGCTGTCCATCACGATGAAGCGGTCTTCCGGGGAGCGGCCGGTGAATTCGCCGGTGTTGATGACCAGCGCGCCGCTATCGGCCAGGTGGCCCATCCCTTTGGCGATGGTGTGCTCGATCAGTTCTTCGGGGGCGAAGTTCCAATGTGCGGTTTTGTAGCCCTTCAGCCCGACGGATTCGAGCGAAGCGGCAGGGTTGCGAAGTCCAACTTCTTGCATGGGTGCTGTTTTAGATTGGTTAGGCAAATAGATACAGTGTGGTGGTGGCGCGGCAGAGCCAGGGTGGCCAAAAAAGCCTTTGCCAACGTGGCGCGAAGATACGGCGCAGAGGAAAATAGCAGGCGTTAGTTTTTTGTGAAATACCTATCGCACGCGCCGCCCCTTCCACACGTATTTTTTTACAAACAAACTACCCGCCCCGATACCCGCAATGTAGGCCGTGTGTCCAAAAAATGCCGACCAAAACCCGCGCAGCAGCGCCCGCCGCTCAAAAAAGGTACACATTTCGCGCAGCAGCACATAGTCGGCCGCCGCTTTCAGCACCAGTTGAGCCAGCCACACCCAGCCCAGTATTGGCAGGAAAAACAGCAGGACGGTGTTCAGCAGAATCATACAACAATGCAAAAACACAACTGCCAGGGCAGCCTTCAGGCCGAGGTCGGGCAGCCCGGCGTTTTTGGTGCCCCAGCGCAGGCGTTGTTGCACAAAGGCGCGCAGGTCGGGGCAGGGTAGGGTGCGCACGGTGGCGGCGGGGTTTTTGAGGAAACAGGCCCCACCCCCGGCCCCAAAAGGGAGGGCAGCCGTAGCGCAATTCGTGGTGCCCTCTACGCCTCCCCTCCCCGTTGGGGGAGGGACCGGGGGTGGGGCCGCGATTTTTCCCAGTAAAAACAGATCATCCCCCGAAGCGCGATCCAGATTGCCGGCATACCCGCCCACGGCTTCGAAGGTTGATTTGGCATAACAGAGGTTGGCGCCGTTGCCCATGAGGTGCCACCCCATGCCGATACCCGCACCGGTGATACCCATCATGCCGGCAAAATCGAGCGCTTGAAACCGCTGAAAACCCGTGCGCTCCCGGTATAGCAGCACCGGCGCGACGATCGCGCCGGGCCGTTTGGCTTCGAACAGCGATGTCAGCAGCAGCAGCCAATCGGTAGGCACGATACAATCGGCGTCCGTGGTGGCGATTAGTTCGCCGCGAGCGCAGGACACGCCGAGTTCGAGTGCCTTTTTTTTGCCGGAAAAGACCGGTTGCGGTTGTTCTTCCAGGCGGAGGAGCCGTACCTGACTGGCGTTGGCGACAGCTATTTCCGAAACAATACGGGCCGTGTCGTCTGTTGAAAAGTCGTCCAGCACCAGGATTTCCAGCAAATGCTGCGGGTAGTTGCAGGCGAGAATAGCGTGCAGGCAGGTGCTAATGTTGGCGGCTTCGTTGCGCGCGGGCACCAACACCGTGACGGATGTCTTTGGTGCAAAATCCAACGGAACAGACCACGTCGGCAGCCGTCGCCAACCCCGCACATACTGCATGAGAAGGGCTGCGTACAGCACAGCAAGCGACAGACAGAGGGTGCTGTATGCGGTGAAAAGCATGGGCGACCGGGTTAAAATGTGCCGCGAAAGTCCGTGTTTCAACGGCAAATCCTACCTTTCGGCTTCGTTATTGGCGATAGACTTTCCAGGTTTTCAAATTTGGAAAGTCTGTGCGAGAAAAAAATACCCGATCTCATGGTTGTACCCACGCGCTGCTGCTTGTTTGCCCTGCTTTTACTTCCGGTTGCCGCTATGTTCGCCCAGACGGGGCCGGGCGCCGTCACCGTCCGCGCTACCGAGTACAACACCGATCCAAACGGACTTCCGCTGGCCAATTTCAAAGCCCGTGTGGAGATTCAACCCGCCACAGGCAGTTTGTACACCATCGAAAAAGACTGTGTCGGGGGGGCGTGCGTATTCGACAACCTGCCCAAGGGCAGCACGTTGGTTTTTTCGGCTACAAAGACTGACGAAATTCGGAATGGCGTGAGCACCTACGATTTGGTACTCCAAAGCAAGCATATCAACAAGGAAGAACTGCTCAAACACCCTGCACAATTCATTGCAGCCGATGTGGATTGCAACGGCTTGATCGAGACCAGGGATGTTGTTCTGTTGCGCAAACTCATACTTCCGCTACCGCTCGACTCCACGTTTTGCCGCTACTGGACCTTGCTGGACGCTTCAGCTATTCTGCTGCCCAATCCCCTGCAAGCACCCTTGCCCTTCGAAATTACCTTGCGGAACTACGCCGGTCGGGACCACGAGATTAACTTTTTAGCCATCAAAAACGGTAACCTGAACGTCGAGTTCCCGGCTCCGCGCGCCTCAACGCCGTTGCCGGGCGAGCTGGCGGCCGCGCCACAACCCAACCCTACGCCCGGCCCCGTGTGGTTTGGCGTGTACCTGCCCGAGCCGGCTACCTTGCAGGTGGAAATATTTGACGCCGGGGGGCGTCTGGTATTTGCCGAACGGCTGCCCGGACAGGCCGGCGCGCAACAGTTCGAGTTGCCGGAAACGGCCTTGCCTGTTACCGGTCTCTACTTTTGGCGCATTACGGCGGATCGAGGCGGGCAGGCAAGCGGCAAAATCGTTCGGATGTGAGGAATGTGTACGTAAAAACACCAAGCGCGGCGGCGGAAGGAATCGCGCAATTGTTTTTAAGCGTTTACTTACTCCCGGCTGCTTTTGTTGTTTTTCCTACTTTTGTAGATTAATTCCTGAATCCTCCATTCCCAATTCCACCACTGTCATGACCGAACCGCAACGCCTCATCACGATAAAAGCCGCTTTACAACAGCGGCGCATGCCTGTTTACCGGAAAATCGTTCGCTGGGCATGGCGTTTGGCCATTGCGAGCGTAGTCGCCTGCATCGCTGTTTTTGTGGCGATCAGTTTTGCCGCCATTCCGTCGTTTCGCGAACTGGAGAACCCCAATTCCGCGCTGGCCAGCGAAGTACTGGGCAGTAACAATGAAGTGTTGGGCCGGTATTTTGTAGAAAATCGCGTACCGGTAGCGTATGATGACCTTAGTCCGTACCTCGTACAGGCACTCATTGCAACGGAGGACGAGCGTTTTCGCGAGCACAGCGGCGTGGATGCCCGAGCAGTTGCTCGTGTGGTGGTGCGCACCATTCTTTTGAGTGATCATAGTGCCGGCGGCGGTTCCACTGTCACCCAGCAGCTGGCCAAAAATCTGTACTCCGACCGCAACTTCGCGGGTATGACCAAAGTTGAAAAACTCTTTGCGCTCGCATACCGCAAACTCCGCGAATGGATCACTGCCATTAAAATTGAAAAACGCTACACCAAGGAGGAAATACTCGCGATGTACCTCAATCAGGTGGATTTTGTGAACAACGCATACGGTATCCGCGCAGCAGCAGAGGTGTATTTCGGCACTACGCAGGACAAACTAAAAGCCGAGGAGGCCGCTGCACTGGTCGGCATGCTTCAAAATCCCTCGCGCTACAACCCGAATACTTACCCCGAACGCTGCATCCGCCGCCGCATGGTGGTGCTGTACCAGATGTGGCAAAACGGCTACCTCTCCGAAACCCAGTACGATAGCCTCAAGGTGTTGCCCCTCGATATGAGCCGCTTCAAACGGGTCAATTTCTCCGATGATACCGCGCCGTACCTCTGCGCTGAACTGAAAAAAGATGTGCAGGCCATCCTCGAAACGCCCGAAGCACGCAAGCCCGACGGCGGGCAGTACAATATCTACCGCGACGGCCTGCGCATATACACCACCATTGACCCCGCTTACCAGCGCCATGCCGAAGCGGCCATGGTTGAACAGATGAAAAAAACGCAGGAGCGCTTTTTTCAAGTCTGGAAAAATCGCGACCCCTGGACCTTCCGCGGCCGCGAAACAACTCCCGCCGAAATCGAACAGCGCAAGGATGAACTAATGAAGCTCATCCGTGCCAGCGACCGATACCAGCAACTCTGGCCGACATACATGAGTGCAGTGAGCGAACGAATTCAGGAAAAATACGAATTTGAAATTCAGGACAGCGATATCCTGCGTATGCTGGCCGACGAAAAAGACGGCAAAACCATCACCACGCATGTCGCCAAAAACTGGCTGACTGCTGAAAAAGCTGGCCAGTACCGCCAGATTATGAGCAGCCGGGATTGGCCGGAGATCAAAAAACAGTGGAGCACCCTGCAAAAGGAAATCATGGTCCGCTACAAAACGAAGATCAGGATGACCGTGTTCGACTGGAACAGTCCGAACCTGGAAAAGGATACCATCATGTCGCCCTACGATAGCCTGCGCTACCACCGGATGTTTTTGCAAACCGGTATGATGGCCGTAGATCCGGCTACCAGCGAGGTGAAGGCCTGGGTGGGCGGCGTCAATTTCAAGTATTTCAAGTTTGACCACGTGCGCACGATGCGGCAGGTCGGCTCTACGTTTAAGCCGTTTGTTTACGCTACGGCTATTGCCCAGCAAGGTATCAGCCCGTGTTATCAGGTATATGATCTGGCGGTGACTATCCCGGCGCGGTATCAGAACTTTACCACGATTGCCGACTGGACGCCCAAAAACTCTACCGGCTCCTATTCCGGCAACCTGCTCACCCTGAAGGAGGCGCTGAAAGGTTCAGTCAACTCGGTAAGTGCATTTCTGATGAAACAAATGGGCAGCCCGGAACCCATCCGCGGCCTGCTCAACAATATGGGTATTGACTCTGCCGCCCGCCGCACCGACGGCGACTACAGAATCCCGAAGCAGCCTTCCATCTGTCTTGGCGCTGCCGACCTTACGGTGTGGGAAATGACCTCGGCCTACGCCACATTTGCCAACAAAGGCATGTATGCGCAACCCTTTGTGATCAAAAAAATTGAGGACCGGCATGGGCGGGTTATCTACCGCTCGCAACCGGAAGAGCATCCGGCGTTGCCCGCCAATGTGAACTATGTCATGTTGGAAATGCTGAAATACAATGTGCGGGGCGTTCCCGGTATCCGCGACATCAAAAGCGAGGTGGGCGGCAAAACCGGCACCACCAATGATTTCACCGACGGCTGGTTTATGGGCGTTACGCCCCGGCTGGTGGTGGGTACGTGGGTGGGCGGTGAAGACCGCTGGATTCGGTTCCTGAGCCTGACTGATGGACAGGGCTCCCGTATGGCGCGGCCTATTTTCGCCGATTTTATCAAACGCCTGGAGGCTGACAAGGAGGCTGGATACGATTTCAACGCCCGGTTTGTCCGCCCGGAAGGTGACCTGGAGATCGAGATTGATTGTTCCAAGTATCTGGATGGTGCGTTGCCTGCGGGTGACGAGGAAGATTTTTCTCCGGATATTTACAACGACCAGCTGCCGGCAGAAGGAGACCGCCCTCCCGGTACGGCTACGCGGGTGAAGCCAGCGGGTAAAAAGGCAGACTCGGGATTTGGAGACGATTATTGATAGCGCCTTTAGCGGACGCTCAAAAACCGCATTTTGTAGTCCGCGTTCACTTTACCTACGCGAATGCTCTCCAGCTTGCGCTGGATCAAACGTTTTTTCAGTGGTTTGAGCCGCTCGACGAACAGTACACCCTGAATGTGGTCGTACTCGTGCTGGATGACCCGGGCGTTGACGCCTGAGTACGTTTCTTCGTATTCCTGGAAGTTTTCGTCCTGATAGCGGATGCGGATCACGGGTGGGCGTTCCACGTCGCCCCGGATATGCGGGATGCTCAGGCAGCCTTCCTCGTAGGTCCAAACGGGGCCATCCTCATCGAGGATTTGGGCGTTGATGAATACCTTTTTGAATCCGGGCTCCTTATCCGAGTCTTTTTTGTCCTTTTTCTCCAGTTGGAGGGTATCAATCACGAAGAGGCGGATCGGGAAGCCCACTTGGGGCGCGGCCAGGCCCACACCCTCGGCGTGGTACATCGTTTCCCACATATTGGCGATGATTTCTGCCAATTCGGGGTGATTCGGCTCGATGGGAGCGGCTACTTTTTTCAGAACGGGTTGCCCGTAGGCGTAAATAGGCAGTACCATTATTGCCAGTGATTTTCCTGCATGTATTGTTCAAGAATAAGGGCGGCGGCTATTTTGTCCACCAGCGCCTTGTCGCGTCGTTTTTGCTTTTTGACGCCGCTTTGGAGGATAATACGTTTGGCCTCGTTGGAGGTGTTGCGCTCATCCTGTCGAAAAACAGGCTTGTCGGGAAAAAGTTTGCCGAGTCGCCTGGCGAAAGCATCGGCTTCGGCGGCAATTTGTGCCGGGTTGCCGTCGGGGTACAAGGGCAAACCCACCACAAAGCACTCCACCGGTTCCTCTGCGCAGTATTTTTGTAAAAAGGCCAGCACCTCGTGCGTGGGCACCGTCGTCAGTCCGCTGGCAATAATTTTCAGCGGGTCCGTGACGGCGATGCCCGTGCGCTTTAGCCCGAAGTCTATGGCAAGGATGCGGCTCATTGGTTCGGACATATTAGTTCGGCAGCGGCGGTGCGCCCGGCATGCCGGGGAGGTATGGCTCAAATTGTTTTTCCAATTCTTCCCGCAAGGCGCTGTCCTGCATGTATTGGGCAATGCCCAGCAAGGTTTGCGCGGTGCTGCTGGCGAAGCGGAAATCCTGTTCGTAGCCTTTCTGGAAGTCGGGTGTTTGCGACTTGACGAAACGCATGATTTCCAACTGTGTTTTGGCAATAGCGCGCACTTTCTCAGCGGCTTTTTCCTTCTTGCCAACCCGGGCGTAGATGTCGGTTATGTAGGCCGCAAACTGGTCGTAGGGGAAATTATACTCCGGGAACGACTCGAAGTATTTGTCGGCGATAGCTTCCGCTTTGTCATTCTTTCCTTCAAAAACCATGTTGCGGGCAATCCGGATCATGGACACGCGCATGGTTTGCAGGCTGGGCATGTAAGAGCGGTTGACATAGAGACGCTCTTTGTCGAAGTTGCCCCAGCGCCATTTTTTCATGATGTTCTCGTAGGCGATGTCGGTGGCTACACGGCCGCTGCCGATGATGCCAAAACTACCGCCGTCGCTGCGCGTTTGCACGGGTATGAGGCGCAGGGCCAGGCCTTCGAGCTGCATAAAGTCGCCCAGGCCCATGAGTTTTTCTTCGCGGGTGGTGACGGCCCAGTAGATTGGGCGCTTGTCGAAGTTGGATGCGATGATGTTCAGGATGGCGATATCGTCCTTGATGAGGTAGGAGCGGTCGCCGAGGTCAATCCGGATGGTATCCACAGCATTGCTGTCGGCCGGGCTGAGCAGTCCGTTGGCAATCATGGCCTGTTTGTTGACCGGAATGGTGACTTTGTGTGTCGGGACGTAGGAGTCGAAGTCGCGGCCGCCTTGTGCCGGTACGGGATGATCTTCGCCGATGAATTTGAGCAACTGCTGCAAGGTCATTTCGGGTTCTTGCCCGGACGGGTTGTAGAACGGCACCTGTATGCGTTTGAATCCGCGCATTTGCTCCTGCGGGATAATCATCTCGATGGGTTCCGAGTCGTTCACTTTGCGGCGCAGTTGAGCAATATACCAGTCAACAGCGATGAGAGACAGGTTTACCACACGCACGTCGGTACGGATGCCCTCTACTTCCTGGCAGTACCAAAGCGGGTAGGTATCGTTGTCGCCGTAGGTGAAGATAATGGCGTTGGGGGCACAGGAGTTGAGGAAGTTGCTGGCGTAGTCGCGGCTGCCGTAGTGCTTGGCGCGGCTGTGGTCATCCCAGTTTTGGGTAACCATGAGCAAGGGCGCCGAGAGGGCCAGTACGGTGGCAACACCTCCTGCAGCCACACTTGGCAGGCGCAGGCGGGTGCTGAGCAGGTCATACAGTGCCGTCACGGCGAGGCCGATCCAGATGGTGAAGGTGAAAATAGAGCCAACCAGCACGTAGTCGCGTTCGCGGGGTTCGTTGGGAGGCTGGTTGGAATACACGATAATGCCGATACCGGTAATCACGAACAGGACCAACAAGGCGGCAAAGTCGCGCGGGCGGCGCTGATAATGGAAAAACATTCCCAACAGGCCCAGCAGGAAGGGAATCATGTAATAAGAATTTCGGGCCTGGTTGTTTTTCATAAACTCGGGCATTTCCTGCGTACTGCCGACGCGGCCGCTGTCAATGGCTTCGATGCCTGTAATCCAGTTGCCGGAGCTGGGGTCCCAGGAGTAGTAGCCCTGCTCGCCGTTTTGGCGGCCGGAGAAGTTCCACATAAAGTAGCGCCAGTACATCCAGCCGAGCTGGTATTTCCAGAAGAACTCAATATTGTCGAGGAAGGTCGGATCGCCGGAGGTTTTTTCGATCCAGCGGCGGTATAGGTCGGGGCGGCCCTGGGAGTAGTCGCCCATACGGGGGAACAGGCTTTTGCTGCTCGGAGCGTACTCGTAGTCCATTTTTTCGTCCACGATCTCGTAGCGATCGCCCACACGGCCGTAGCGCGGTTCTGTTTTCAGGCTGACGGGCTTGGCATCGAAGCTGGGACCGCGCAGGAGCGGGCGTTCGCCATACTGCTCACGGTTCAGATACGGGAGCAAACGCATGGCGTCGGAGGGGTCGTTCATGTTGATCGGAGGGTTGGCATTGGCGCGAATAACGACCATGCCAAAAGACGTGTAGGCAATCACGACGACGCCGACAGCCACCACGAGACGCTGCAACAGGCCGTTGCCGGTGCGCCGGGCGTAGTGCAGTCCGTACCACAGCACGCCACCGAACAACACCAATACCAGGGCAATGCCGCTGTGAAACGGCAAACCAAGCCCGTTGACCACGAAGCGGTCAAACGAAGCCCACAAGCGCGGGATGCCCGCGATGATGAAATACTGGATGCCCGCGATGAAAATCACCCCGATGCCGGCGGCGATGAGGGCATTTAAGACGGTAGGTTTTTTGGCTTTTTTGAAATAATAAAACATAGCCAGCGCCGGCAAGGTCAGCAAGCTGAGCAAGTGCACACCGATGGACAAGGCTATGGAATAAAATGCAAACACCAACCAGCGGTCGGCATCAGCTGATTCGGGCAGTTGGTACCATTTCAAAACGGCCCACAACGTCAGGCACGTGAAAAAGGTGGACATGGCGTACACCTCACCTTCCACGGCAGAAAACCATACGGAGGTGGCAAACGCCATGGACAAACCAGCCACCAGGCCGGCGCCGAGCGCTGCAATTGCCTGCCCTTGCGTGAGTTCGCCTTCGCGACCAACGAAGATCAGACGGGCCAGAATCGTGGTGCTCCATGCGATGAACATTGCCCCGAACGCTGTACAAAAAGCAGAGAGCAGGTTGACTGCGAGGGCAATCGTTGCCGGGTCGTCCGACACCATATCGCCTACCCAGGCAAAAAGGCGGCCTACCAACAAAAAGATGGGAGCCCCGGGCGGGTGTACCACTTGCAACTTGTATGCGCCGGCAATAAACTCGCCGCAGTCCCAGAGGCTTCCGGTGGGTTCAACTGCAGCGCCTAATACGAGAGCCGTTATGGCAAAAACCAACCAGCCAGTCAGGTTGTTGAGCGTCTTGAATGTGTTCATGCGATGGAAAGGTGTTAGAAGGTTTCTGGTTGGAGGGTTGGAAGGTTAGAGGGTTGGAAGGTTTCTGGTTAGAAGGTTTCTGGTTGGAGGGTTGGAAGGTTTCTGGTTGCGTAAATGCCTAAACCAGAAACGCTCCAACCAGAAACCTTCCAACCTTCCAACCAGAAACCTTCTAACTCAAAGTCCCAGTTCTTTTTTAATCAGGTCCGTTACGTCAATGGTTTCGGAAGCGAAGAGCAAGGAGCCGGATCCAATGTCGAATACCATCGCAAAACCATTGTTTTTAGCGGCGGTAGCAATGGCGGCGTTGACTTTATTGAGAATTGGTTGCAGGAGTTCGGCGCGTTTGCCTTCGAGCATTTGTTGGGCTTTTTCTTCGTAAGCCTGAATTTCCTGGCGTTGTTTTTCCAGTTCAGCCTGGCGTTGTTGGGCCTGTACAGGGGTAAGACCACCCTCGTCGTATTCCTTTTTAAGTTGCAAATACGCGGTTTGGAAGTTCGTAGTCATGATGCTGTCCTGGCGGTTGAGGCTATCGGCATACACCCGAAGCTGGGCCTCAGCGGCGGCGGTTTGCGGTAGCCCGTCCAGCAGGTTTCCGAGGTTGGTGTGGCCGTATTTGGGCGGCGCTGTTTGTGCAAACAGGTTGAAAGCGACACATAGCAGAGCCGCCAGTAGAAAAGAAGTCTTGCGAGTCATTAGAATAAGTTCGTGTTTAATTGAGTGGCATAAACGGTCAGACAAAGCTGACCTGATGCCGAAAGTGCGAAAAACGCGGGCAAAGGTAACAAATTGCGCTGCCTGTAAAGCCTAAATTTACGGGGTGTTACGGTTGTATCGTCAAAACATTTGGCTGTTGGCGACGTGTTGCATTGTCGTCATCAGGACATTCCGGATATTAGACAGTTAAAAACTGCATCGGCACTGCGTTGGCCGGAGCTACATTGTGCGCCCTTAGCTACACAAACAGAGTATTTATTTAAATCCGGCGCTATGCTTAACGAATCCGCCCCCCACGCCTTCAACCGCGACAATATACTCAAAAAATGGGTGGATGCATACGCCGCCGGCCTCTATCGTCGGGCTTTGTACCTGACCTCCAGCCAGGAAACAGCAGAAGACCTCGTGCAGGAAACTTTTCTGGCGGCTGCCCGGCGCTTCGACAGTTATACCGGGGAAAGCGCACCGGCTACTTGGTTGCACGCTATTTTGAAAAATAAGGTCGCAGATCATTTTCGGGAACGCTACCGGAACGCCCCCGCCCGACAACCGGCAGAGGAGGTTGAAAACGAGTTTTTTACCCCCGAAGGCCGGTGGCGCGCGGAAGCTGTACCCGCCGAATGGGACAACTCACCCGACAACCTGCTGGACGACCCAAATTTCAACCAGATGCTCCAACAGTGCCTTGGCCATTTGCAGCCACATTGGCGCGACGTGGTAGTGGCCAAGTTTTTGACGGACAAAAAAGGGCCGGATATTTGTCAGGAACTGAACATCAGCCCGACGAACTTTTGGCAGATACTCCACCGAGCCAAATTGCAACTGCGGCTCTGCCTTGAACAACATTGGTTCCAATTATGAACGCGCCTGCTATGATGCAATACCTGATGCTGACCTGCCGCGAAGCCACGCGCCTGACGGAGAAAAAACTGAACTCGGGCAGCCTGTCGCTTATCGGAAACCTGCAACTCGCCCTCCACCTGCGGATGTGCGCGCGCTGCCGTCGGTATGCCGAACAAAGCGCCGCTATCGAAACAGCCTTGCAAGCCCAAATGGAGGCAATGGAAGAACAAGAGTTCAACCGGGAAGGCGAACCACCCGAAATACCGCAGGGGTTGCGCGAGCGGCTGCTGCAGCGTTTGGAGGAAAAATAAGACGCGCAAATCTTCAACACAAGCACGTTTAGCCACTGCTCCAAAATTGTTGAAAATTAATTGTCAGGTTCCGGTTTTCAGAACGACTAAGCAGCAGGGCACCGGTTATCAGAGTGTCTCTGCAAGGCGGGTTGGGCATTACACCGTGCAGGGATATCCTCGTTTTCCAGTGCATCAAGCTATCCTTAAATTGTTCTGTAAAAACAACTGCACATGAAAAAATCAACCTTCGTTATTCTGCTGATGCTCCTGTCGGCATCGCTTTCTGTATTTCAAGCCTGCGACAAAGACGATGACACCGAAACGGAGTTCGTCGCTGATGACAATACATTCCAGTCTTTTAATGCATGGTATCTCCACGCCTCGCATCAAGGCCCAGACCCTGCACTGGGCGTTGCTCATGCGGGTAATGATACCTCTGTTACCCGAAAAGTTTATTTCAAAGACAACCAAAATGCGGTAAACGGTAAGTACCCGGTAGGCACCATCATCGTGAAGCACAGTAGTAATGGAACTACCGTGGACGAATACACGGCTATGGTCAAGCGCGGCAACGGATTCAGCCCCGACACGAATGACTGGGAATGGTTCATGCTGGCTCCAGACGGTACCATTGCCAAAGACCCAACGGGCGCCCTGATGCGTGGCGCCAAATTAATGGGTGGAATGTGCAACGGCTGCCATACCCAGGCTGCAGCAAAAGATTATGTGTTCTCGAAATAGTCTTCGGCTGTAAGTCCATACCGATACCCTGCTTAGCCCAACCGGCAGGGTGTTTTTGAAAAAACTTTAAAAAAGAGGCTTCGTGTTTTCATGCTAAAATTTTTTTTTGTCTTCCTGGCGGCGACGGTGTTACTGGTACTGTCCACCATCCTTTTTTTGATCTGGCGCGATACCTGGGATAAATACCCGCCGGCAGATTTATCTGGCGTACAAATACCCAAATTTGACGAAACCGCCACGTCGTTCGTACACCACTACGACGATGTGCGCTCCCAACCGGTCATGGCAAGCGCTCTGGTGGATATAGACGGCGACGGTCGGGATGAGGTGTTCGTCGGTGGCGGATACGGACAGCCCGACGCGCTGTTTGCATACGAGCAAAATGGTTTTCGGGATATTTCTGCGACGTGGTTGCCCGATAAACCTGCCAACTTGAGCACGTTTGGCGTTGCTACCGTAGATGCCGACCGGGATGGCGACGACGATATGTTCATTGCCCGCGAGGAAGGTGTTTATTTTTATGAAAACAGGTCTGGAAAGTATGCCGCCGAAAAACTTGGAATGGTTTTCAACGATCAATCCGACCCCGTCTCCTTCGCACTTGCCGATCTCAACGGCGACAGCCTTGTGGACATCTTTGTCTGCACCTACATCAAAAAAAGCCGGATGCAAGGGCAAACGATTTTTCGGGACTCGACCTACGGCGCTACCAGTCAACTTTTCCTGAACCTCGGCAATAATAAGTTCCGCGACATCACCCGGGAGGCCGGGCTGGAGTATGTGCACAACACATTTTGTGCGGTTTTTGTGGATGTGGACGGCGACGGGTTGCCCGATCTGGTAGTGGCGCACGATACCGGGCAAGCCCGCACTTGGCGCAATAAAGGCAACCTGAAATTTGAGTACGTTGCCAACCCCACCTCCGCCTATTTTGCCTATCCGATGGGCATCGGCGTAGGCGACTGCAACAACGACGGCCGACCCGATTTTTTCTTTTCCAATACAGGTTCCTCCACTCCGGATTTCATCGTGCGTGGCGACCTGAAAGCGGGCCAACCGTTCAATCCCAAATGGATTATGTTGCAAAACGACGGGGATTTCCGATTCACGGATGTGGCCCGGCAGACCAAAACGGCTGATTATGAATTTTCCTGGGGTGCGGTGTTTCACGATTTCAACCTCGACGGGCGGCAAGACCTCGTAGTGGCCGAGAACTATGCCGGTTGGCCGGGGCATTTGCTATTCAAACTACCCTGCCGCTTTTTGCTGCAATTGCCCGACGGAACATTTGCTCCGGCAGAAACCGAGGCGAACTGCGAAAACCGGAACTACGCTTTTGCTCCCCTGAGCAGCGATTTCAACGGCGACGGGTATCCCGATCTGGTGTATGCCAACCTCGGTGGCCCGCTCAAAGTTTTCCTTTCCCAAAAACCGGCCTCCGGTGGCAACATGAGCCTGACGGTGCGCCTGCCCAATACACCTGAAAACCTCGGCGCCGTGGTGACGGTAGAAACCGACTCCGGCAAACGGCTCACGGATTATTTCGTGGCCGGCGAAGGACTCTGCTCCGATCAAAGCCGGGCATTGATTTTCGGACTTGGGCACGAGACCGCTGCACGGCTCGTACAGGTGCGGCTGCCTAACGGCAAAATTTTACATACAGAAAATGTGCCTGCGGGGGCGACGGTTCGCTGGGCGGATTTGCAGTAAACGCAGTATTGGCAGCAAGCAGGTCTGGACGGAGTGTATCTTGTCCGGAGACGTTTTTTTTAGATTGGCTACACCACCGTGACACAAACTTCATTTTTTCAAATTATGCAACCGATCACCCTGTATGGCGCCGGCTGGTGCCCCAACTCGCTTGGCGCCAAAGTTTTTTTGCAAAACAACAATCTCCCGTTCGAGTATGTGGACGTGGAGGTCTCCCAATCGGCTACGGAACTGATCGCCGGCTACCAGGCCGGCATGCCGGTAGTCCCGACGCTTGTTTGGGAAGGCCGCGCTTATCCCAATCCCGACGAGGTGTTGTTGGCCGAGTTGTTTGGCGTCAACCCGGAACATCGGGTGGTGTACTACGGTGCGGATTGGTGCCCCGACTGCCGGCGCGCCAAGGCCTTCCTCCGGGAAAACGAAATCAATTTTATGCAAATAGATGTGGACACCACACCAGGCGCTGCCGACGAGGTGACCCGTCTGAACAACGGCAAGCGCATCATCCCTACGATCCTCATCAACGATGTAGCCTACAGCAACCCCGACAACACGACCCTGCGCAGTGCCCTCCGGTTGCCCGAGCGCCAAAACCTGCCCGTGTTCGATGTGGCTATTGTCGGCGGCGGCGCTGCCGGGCTGACCACAGCCATCTATGCCCAGCGGGATCGCTTCAGCACCGTCGTGTTGGAGAAAAAAAACATAGGCGGCAATGCCTTTCTGACCGAGACCATCGAAAACTACCCGGGATTTCAAAACATCAGTGGCCCCGACCTGATGACGCGCATGGCTGCACAAGCCGAGACCTACGGCGCCCGGCTCGATATAGGCTCCGAACTGCGTAGCTTTCACAAAGGCGAACATTTTTTCGTGCTCGACACCACCTCCGGCGAAGTACGCGCCCGCAGCATCGTGCTGGCGGTGGGCAGCACCTACAAACGCCTGCACATTCCCGGCGAACAAGATTTGATCGGTGCCGGCGTGCATTTCTGCGCCACCTGCGACGGCGCGTTCTACCGCGACAAGGAAGTGCTGGTCGTCGGCGGCGGTAATAGCGCCCTTGAGGAGGCCATGTTTCTTGCCCGATTTTGCAAAAAGGTGACCATCGTACACCGGGGAAAAAAATTGAGCGCAGCAGAAATACTCGTGGAAAAACTATCCGAAATGGCCAACATCGAAACCCGACTCAATGCTACACCGGCTGCTTTTGTATCCGACGATGCGGCCAGGTTTAAAGGTCTGATCGTCACGCAGACCGACGACCGCGAGGAACTCCTGATCGCAGACGGCGCGTTTATTTTTATTGGTCTGAAACCCAATACCGGCTTTTTGAAAAAAACAGGTATTGCGCTTGATGAGCAGGGCTTTATCGCCACAGAAGCCGGACGCACGGAAACAAACATACCGGGTGTATTTGCCGCAGGCGACTGCCGGCACGGAGCATACGCACAGGTGGCAGCCGCAACAGGTGAAGGGGTAATGGCGAGCTATGCCTTGCGCGCGTATTTGGGCAGCAGCAGGTAGTATAAATGAACTATTTCAATCAATAAACATGAACAAATTAAGTCTGTCGGCCTCGGTACTGGCCCTCTCGTTCGCGGCCAACCTGGCGGCCCAACTCCCTTCCAAAGCGGAGGACATCGCCCCTTTGCTCATCGGCGAAACCCTGCCCAATGCGACCCTGACCGGCATGGACGGCACGAAGGTGTCCGTCTTGGACATCGCCAAAGAAAAACCCACCGTACTCGTTGTCTATCGGGGCGGCTGGTGCCCATACTGCAACGTCCACCTGTCGGCATTGGGCAAAAGTGAGGCGGAGATAATGGAATTGGGTTACCAGATTGTTGCCGTCAGCCCTGATCAACCCCAAAAGCTGGAGGCTACTGCCGAAAAGGATGCGCTCAACTATCGCCTGTTCTCTGATGCTTCCGGCGATTTTTCCAAAGCCGCCGGCGTGGCTTTTCAGGCTCCGGACAAGTACGGGCAGATGCTGCTTGATTGGTCGGACGGCAAAAATACCGGCTACCTGCCTGTTCCGTCTGTTTTTGTGCTGAATACCGACGGCGAGATACTGTTTGAATACATCAACCCGGACTACAAAAAACGGCTGGAAAGCGATTTGTTGCTGGCTGTTTTGAAAGCCTTGAAGGCCGAATAAAAAATTTGAGCGATGCATCACCAGGATCGGAATCGGGCGCTGGAACTGTTGCGCCAAAACGAAGAGTGCCAGGGTTTGCCGGACGCTGCACTGGAGGCGCTCATTCCCATCGCCCGATTTGTTTCGTACGATCTGGAGCAAATTATTTTCTCCGAATCGCAACCGGCCCGCTCCTTTTTCATCCTCGAACAAGGGCGGGTGCGCATGCACTTCAGCCGCCGCGAACCGGTTGAGCTTGGCGCGGGACAAATCTTCGGCGACTGGGCCATCATCAACGAAACGGTTCGCCTGGCTACCGCTATTGCCAAGTCGCCTGCGTCTGTTTTGGAAATTGATTCGGCCCGATTCTTCGACCCCGGTTATGTCCCTCCGGCTGTCTCGCTCCATGTGGTCAAGGTGATTGCACGCAAACTGATCGTGCGCGTACAATCCAGAAATCAAATTTCTACCCGTATTCTCATTGCGCACGGTGAAAACGAGCAGGTGGAATTCAAGTCAACCTTGCGCAAAAACCTGAAAACCGGCGCTAAAGACCCGGCGATGGAACTGGCGGTGCTGAAAACAGTGGCGGCATTCCTCAACGGGCGGGGCGGCACGTTGCTCATCGGTGTGCAGGATGACGGCGGCATATCAGGTATCGGCCCCGACGAGTTTGCCGGCCCCGACAAATACCTGCTTCATTTCAGTCGCCTCCTGGACGGGCGCATCGGCACACACGTCAATCAGTACATTCATTATGACCTGGTGCGTATCGGCGAGGAGTATGTGTTGCGCGTGGATTGTGATCCGTCGGCTCATCCGGCGTTCGTAAAGGACGGAGTGCTGGAGTATTTTTTTGTCCGTAACGGCCCCTCAACGATTAACTATACCCTGAGCCAGGCCTTTGCGTATATCCGGGAACGCTTCTGAAAAAACAGATGAATAACATGAACAAAACCTTTGCGATGCGATCCACCGATACGATCCGCCTGTTTGGCCTGCTTGGTCTTGCGGCTTCTCTGCTCGTTGGCGCCGGAGAGTTCCTTATTCATTTCAGCGCTTCCGGGTTTGAGGGGCCTCCGTTCCAATGGTTAGGAAAGGTGCCGGACAGCCATATTTCCGTCGGACATTTTCTGGTTGTTTTCGGCGTGCCTTTTTACCTGTTCGGGTATTGGCATTTATATCGGGCACTTCGCCCTGGCAGCAAACGCCTGGCAGAAACCGTACTGGCACTCGGTGTATTTGCTTTTGTGATCGGTGGTATGTGGGTATCTTCGAGAGCCATGCTGGCCCAAATCGTGAAATCCGGCGATACCGGGCTGTTGGCCTATTACGACAGTCACTACGAGATACTGGTACAAGTGCTGCGGGTCATCGTCCTGTCCATTTCTGTGGCGTTTGCTTCGGCAGTATGGCGTGGCGGTACCTTGTATCCCCGGTGGATGGTGCTGTTTGCTCCGATTTTGCCACTTGCTGTAGTGTTTTTGCTGTTTTTGGCTATTCCGGTGGTTGGGCGTTTTCTCGTGCCTACGGCCATGAATGTCGCACACTTGGTATTGTTCGTTGCCTCGCTTTGGAGCCTGCGTGCGCAAGAAGTATGATTCTCCAAAAACTGAAGTTCAAGAAACGTCTCCTTTTTTGTTTTGTCAGGTTTCAAGCAAGTCGCCGACTATAAAGCAAACTGTCGAAACATGAAAAAGTCGATTTTACTCTTTGGGTTGGCCATTTCGGTTGTTGTGGCGCTCACGGTCTGGAAGGTATCCGCCCAGGATTTTTCCCGCGAATTTCAAACACTCAACCCTAGTGTGGTCACCATTTACACGCGGGAGCAGGTGTACGAGAGCGGCGAGCCGAAGGAGGCTCAGGCCTTAGGTTCGGGTGTGCTGGTGCGTGCCGACGGTTATGTAATGACCGCTGCGCACGTTGTGCATCGGGCAGAGGAGGTGTGGGTCAAGTTTTTGAACGGAGACATTACCCGTGCCGAGGTGGTCACGTCGGTGCCGGCGGCGGATGTTGCGTTAATAAAACTGCAAAAAGTACCCGTAAACGCTATGATTGCCCGCTTAGGCGATTCCGACAAGTTGGCCGTAGGCGAGCAAGCATTGGTCATCGGAGCGCCTTTTGGGCTGGAGCATTCGCTTTCGGTAGGCCACATTAGCGCCAAAACCGTCAAAAATTTACTGGTAAGTGGCGAAACAGTTCAGTTTATCCAAACGGACGCGGCCATCAACCATGGCAATTCCGGCGGGCCGCTGTTTAACGCCGGCGGCGAAGTGGTGGGCATTGTCAGTTACATCCAAACGCAGGGCGGCGGGTCCGACGGTATCGGGTTTGCCGTGGCCATCAATTCTGCCCGGGAGATACTCTTCGCTTCGCCCTCGCTGTGGACCGGCTTCGACGGCATTTTCCTGGGAGCGGAACTGGCCGGCGCGCTCAACGTGCCCCAAAAATCCGGCCTGTTGATCCAGCGCGTATCGGCAAATTCGCCTGCCGGCAAAATGGGGCTTCTGCCCGGCCAGTTCAAAGTTAACTTCCTGGGGCAGGAAATCTGGCTGGGTGGCGATATTGTACTCAGTGTGCAAGGTATCACTTGCGACGCCCCGCACAATTTCGACAACATCAAAGAACAACTGAATCGCCTGGAACCAGGCAAGCCTTTCGTGATGCAAGTGCTGCGCAAAGGGAAGGTACTGGATTTGGAGGGGGTAAAAAATACCCGTTAGGGCGACAGTAAAACATGTAAAATTATGCCACATATCAAAACAATCGGGTACGACGAGGCCGACGAATCACTGCGTCAGGTATATGACAGCATCATTGGCTCCAGAGGAAAACTCGCTGAAGTACACAAAATTCAAAGCCTGAATCCTGCTGCACTAAGCGCCCATATAGATTTGTACAAAGTCGTTATGTTTGGGTCTTCGCCGCTGAAACGGTACCAACGGGAAATGATAGCCGTGGTCGTCTCTGCTGCCAACAAATGCCGGTACTGTGTGGAGCACCACCTGGAAGCCTTGCGGTTCTACTGGAAGGATGAAACGAAAATTGAGAGCCTGCTGGACGCGCAGCTGCCCGCGGAATGGAGCGAGACTGACCTCGCGCTATGCCGATTTGCTAAGGAATGTACCCTGCACCCCGATCAGTATCCCGCTGATGCGATTATCAATTTGCGTTCGGCAGGACTGGAAGATCGCACGATCCTGGATGCGGTACAGGTGGTTGCTTATTTCAATTTTGTCAACCGCATCGTATTGGCTTTGGGCGTAGAATGGAACGACGACGAAGCAAAAGGCTACAGATACTGAAACATGGACATTGTTGGGTACTCGGAGCAGCTGCTCCTTCAGGTCAAAATGCAAGCGCCCGCTGCGCCGCTCGTCGGTCAGTTGGCTTCCATCTCGCCGATACAACTCCGACTTGCGCTGGATACGGACGAACGCAAAAAGGCATTCTGGATCAATATTTACAATGCCTTTTTTCAGTTGCTGCGTTCGGGCCGGCAGGTTGCCAAACCGGAGATATTTCGCCAAAAATTAGTAGTAATTGCTGGCATGGCCCTAAGTCTGGACGACGTGGAGCACGGCATTCTCCGGCGCTACCGCCTCAAGTGGGCCTTGGGGTATTTGCCCGATCCGTTCGCACCTGCCGTGCTGAAAAACCTCGCGGTATCCCGCATGGATTACCGCATCCATTTTGCGCTCCACTGTGGCGCGCGCAGCTGCCCGCCCATCGCTTTTTACGCGTCCGAAAAAATTGACCGGCAACTCGAACTGGCTACCCAGTCTTTCCTCCAAAGCGATACGGATGTTTTTGAGTCGAAACAAGAGGTGCATATTTCGGCACTTTTTCGATGGTATTGCGGCGATTTTGGTGGCCAGCGTGGCATCCGGCGTTTGCTGAAAGCACATATCGGCCTGGATACTGCCGGGATGCGCATCGTCGTGAAGCCATACGATTGGACGGAGCAAGCGGATGGATTTTCAAGATTCGAAACATAAAATGCTATCGGATGACGTACAAAAAAATCTTCTTGGCCGGTGTGTTTGTGGCCATCGCCGCCCTGCTCATCCCTTTTTGCCGGCTCAAAGACCTGCGCAGCGCCGAACTCAAGTCCGAGGGTATCACACCCGCACGGGTCGAAAAGGGCAGGGCTATTCTGGCCAAATGCCTGCGTACTCAAGGACTCGACAGCTTTGCCACACACCCAACCTACCAGATAGAGGCCCGTGACCTGTGGTCCAAAATGTTCGGGATAAACCCCGGCCCCTGGCCCGGCGAAAACGGCGCCTGGGTACGATTCAGGTATGCCACCGGGACGTTCGACAGCGATGCCACCTGGCTGGAAGGCGCGTTGCGGGGGCAGCGCTATGGCATACAGTCGTGGCAGGTATATCGCGCAAAAGGAGATGGCCCTGTAGAGAAAATCAAGGACGGCAAGATGACGTTTGCGCTCCCCACTATGCAGTATTTCCTGGAGCTGCCCGCAAGACTCGCCACCGTGCCGATTCTCGCCTACATGGACGAACGCACGTTTGATGGCCAAACGTACGACGTGCTCTACTGTACCTGGGGATCGGCGGAACCAAACAAGCAACACGACCAGTACTTGCTATACATCAACCGCGCTACCCGCTTGTGCGAAATCACCACCTACACTATCCGGGACAACTACCTCCCGGCGCCGCGTAGTTTTTACGGAACAGCCCGGTACAGCGATTTCCGGGAGGTGCGCGGCGCCAAAATTCCCTTCCGAATGAACGTACAGATGGGGGAACCCTCCACAACGGCAGACTATGTACACCGGTTTGAAATTCGGGATTTCCAGTTCGATGCTTTCGGGGTGGAAAACCTGTACCCCATGCCGGGTTTGCCGCGGGCGGGCGATGTGAAACCGGAGTGATCAATCGTCCGTAATGTTTTTTTGCACAGCCTGTCAGGTTTGTTGCGCCCCCACGACTACATCTTCAGAAGCATTTAAAGTTTAGCAAAAGGAAGTTTTTTATCGGGGCGGCAGCCGGTTTTCTGCGCTGCCGCCCTTTTTCAAACAACAAGACAATGAACAAAAAACAAATTTTCAAAACGCTGCTCGTGCTCGGTGTTGCAGCCATCCTGCTCGGCGGAAGTTTCGCACTCTATCTGTTCAATATGCCGCACCGCGATGTGCAGGCTACGCAGGCTGATTTTGAGACCACAAGCAGCGAACTGGTCGCCGAATATCTGGATAACCCCGAACGGGCCGACAGCAAGTATCTGGACGAGGAAGGTGACTCTAAAATTTTGATCGTGACCGGTACCGTAGCCGACGTAACCGAAGACCTGAACGATCAGAAAGTTGTGCTGCTCAAGGCTGCGGATGACAAAGCCGGGGCGAGTTGCACCTTCACGGCAAATACTAACGCCGCAGCGGCGGCCCTGGCCGTAGGTCAAACGGTGCGCATCAAAGGCGTGATCCGGTCCGGTGCCGGATACGATGCCGACCTCGACCTGTACGAAGATGCCGTCCTTGAAAAGTGCGACATCGTGAAAGACTAAGAACAATTTTTAGCACACATTCATAAACTGTAAACATGAAAAACACCATCATTTTTCTACTCGCGCTCTGCGCCATCGTCCTGTTTTCGTTCAGGCCTGCCCCCACCAAATTAGTCAGCAAAAACGTGCATATCAGTTTCTTTTCCCACACCGTAGCCGAGGACATCACGGCCAACAACTACAAGGTGGTCAGTACGCTCGTTCCAGAGACCGGCGAGGTGGTTTATTCGGTGCCCATGCAGGGTTTCGAATTTGAAAAAGCCCTGATGCAGAAGCACTTCAACGGGAAAGACTTTTTGGACACCAAGAAGAACCCCAAGGCGAAATTCACCGGAACAATCACGAACCTGTCGGCCATCAACTTCGGCAAAGACGGCACCTACGAAGCCAATGTGAAGGGCGACCTGACGATCAAGGGGGTAACGAAATCCGTCAGCGAAAAGGGCACCGTCACCGTCAAAGGCAAACAGGTTGAGGTAAAGTCAAAAATGAAAATTGTATTGGCGGACTATGGTGTCACCTTTACCAAAGGTAAACCCTCCAGCAATGTAGCCAAAGAAGTTGAAGCGACTATAAACGCAGTTTATCTACCTGAAAACTAGTTTTAATTGAAATAGTTAATCCATGACCCATTATTGCAAACAAAACCTGATCGAGATAAAGGTGCTGATCGGCAAACTTTCCGAAGAGCAGTATCGGGCGCCGTCGGCCATGTTGTCGGAGGCAACGATCGGGCAGCACCTGCGCCATATCCTCGAATTTTACCTTTGCCTGCTGGAGTCTGCCACAACCAATGTGGTCAACTACGACAACCGCAAGCGCAATCGGATTATCGAGACCAGTCCGTCGGTCGCCATAGATGTCGTGGACTACATTGTTTCCGCGCTCAATGCCCTTAAAAACCCCTGCACCCCGGTTACGTTACAAGGCAACTTTGGTCCGGAAGCAGCCCAAATCGTTTCCATTCCATCCTCCTTTGCCCGCGAACTGGCCTACAATCTGGAGCACAGCATCCACCATGAGGCGCTGATCAAGGTGGGGCTGCGGGAACAAGGCCTGGAGCACTTGCTCGACGACGGGTTTGGCGTGGCGCCGGCAACCATCCGGTTCAAACAAACAGCAGCATGAGTCACACGGGCGTCGCTATTGCACTGGCGTGGCCGCAAACGTTGTGCAAACATGCCGGCGCCTGGTACGACCACCCTATGCGTTGGCTGGGTTTCTGCTCTGGCGGCTATTACCGCGTGGGCCATGCCGCAGTCGTGCTGGTGGAGATCGCAACAGGCACTTGCCGATATTTTGATTTCGGCCGATACCATGCTCCGGCGGGATACGGACGGGTACGCGATGCCGACACTGATCACGACCTGCGGATCCGTTCCCGGGCGCACCTTGACGCGTCCGGGAACATTCTTAACTTGGAAAGCGTGCTTGCTGAACTTCACCGAAACCCCGCCTGCCACGGTACCGGGTCGCTGTATGGATCGTCATGCACGATTGACTATGATGCGGCTTTTGCGGCAGCAAAGCAAATGCAGGTTCAAAGCCCCTGGCCTTACGGGCCGTTCGTTTGGCGCGGCACGAACTGCTCGCGCTTTGTCCGAACGGTAGTATTGGCCGGCAACCCCAAGTGGAGAGCACAAGCTGCATTGGCTATGCCATTGACGATTTCTCCTACGCCTATTTGGAATGTACGGGCCGTGGGCCCAAAATTTATTACGACCGATGCCTGCCAGAATAGTTTTACCACAGCCTGAGCGCTCCTCTGCTGTTCCTGCGGAAGCGCAATGGCTGGCTGGAGAGGGTGCCGGGTCGTGGTTCTGTATAAAACCGATCGGCATTCATTTTGAGATAACCCGATACTGTCCGAAAGGCCACATCGAGTGCATTGGTATTTTTCAGGAGACGGGGACAAACGTCTTTGATATCCTTAAACCATACCGATTTATCCACTTGAGCCACTGTCAAACTGTGCGTGTCGAGCAGGTTCAAATCCTTGCGTTCGACCGTATTTCTTCCCTAAACAGTCTCTAAAATTTACACCAATGGACAAGAATGTTTTTTTTCTTATTGCAGCGGTAGCGCTACTTGGCTTGCTGGCTTTTCGGCGTTTCAACGATCCCAAAATCGCCGAAGGCGGTATTGAGTTCTTCCAGGGTACCTGGCAAGAGGCACTTGAAAAATCCAGACAAGAGAGTAAACCTATCTTTCTTGATATCTACGCCTCCTGGTGCGGCCCGTGTAAACAGCTCAAGCGGCACACCTTTTCGGATAAAAAAGTGGGGGACTATTTCAACAAAAACTTTGTCAATGTAGCCCTCGATGGCGAGCACGGAGAAGGTCCCGATATGGCCCGTAATTTGTCCATCCGGGGATATCCATCGCTGTTCGTACTTGACGATTCAGGGCGAGTATTGACCTCTACTACCGGATTTCAGTCCCCCAAAGCGCTCCTGAAACTCGGCGAATCCGGGTTGAATAAATATGCGAAGTAGCCTGTAGAAATTTGGTAAGGATCGGAGCCTTTATACGCCGGGGAAAACGGTCAACGCAGCATATCGCTCGTTGGCCGTTTTTGTATGTCCCGAAAAAACAGGCACCTGTTTGCGCAGCGGACGTACACCATGCAGCGTTTCAAGTTCGGAGTTAACTCGCAAGTCCCGGTTTTTTCGGAAACAAAGCCTTCCCTGCCAGCGTTAGTCCGATTACCTTTGTGGAGTCTATTTCCCGGATGCTCCCCAGACCTTTTTTCTAAAACAATAAACACCGACGCATAGTGATTCGCTCGATTTTTCCAATTCTGCTTGGCCTGCTCCTTCCAACGTTCGCCATGGCTCAAGAACCGCAAACCGATTCGCCGGAGCAAAAAAAACTCATCCAGTTTTCCGGTATGGTCATCACCAATATGGACGGAAAAATGGTGCCGGTGCCGTACGCCAGCATTTTTTTGCCCGATAAAAAACGCGGCACGTACTCCGACTACCGGGGCTTTTTTACCATTGTTGTGGAAAAGGGGGATGTCATCCGCTTCAACTGCGTCGGCTTGGAGCCGGTGACCAAAACGGTGCCCGATACGCTCACGCAGGACCGCTACTCCATCATTCAGATTATGGCCCAGGACACGCTGACGCTGCCGGAGGTGGTTATTTTTCCGTGGCCCTCGCGCGAGCATTTCAAAATTGAATTCCTGAAAATGGACGTGACGCCCGAACTCCAGCGGATTGCTGTCGAAAACGTGGCCAATGAGTATTTGGCGGAGGCCCGCAAAAACCCGGATATCGTGCCCTACGGCGGCCGCGAAAGCGCCAATTTTTACCTGCGCCAGCAATCCCGCGAGTATGTCTATCTTGGTCAAACGCCACCCATGAACATCTTTAGTCCGTTGGCCTGGGCGAAGTTCGTGAAAGCATGGCAGGACGGTGATTTCAAGAAAAAGAAGTAATTCAGTCTCGGCACTTACTTGCCCGTTTCCGCCAGTATTTTTTCCAAAACTTCCAGAAAGGTTGCGCTGTCCTGTGCGCCCGATACGGCGTATTTCCGGTTGAATACAAAAAACGGAACACCGGTGGCGCCCACCTGCCGGGCCTCGGCGATGTCGCGTTGCACATCGGCGGCGTAGTCGTTGCCGGCCAATACCCGCGCTACCTCGTCGGCGTCCAGGCCGATTTCCACGCCCAATTGAACCAGCGTCTGGTGGTCTGCGGTGTTTTTTCCTTCCGAAAAATAGGCTGCGAACAGCCGCTCTTCGGCCTGGTCTTGCAGACCGTGTTTTTTTGCCAAATGCGAAAAACGGTGGGCATCGAAAGAGTTTGCCACCACCGCTTTGTCAAAATGGTACGTCAGGCCCACGTTCCTGGCCATGTTGACGACGTAGGCCATTGTTTGCTCGGTTTGTTCCGCCGACCAGCCCTTGCTTTCCATGAGCGACTGCTGCACGCTTTTGTCGGGATCGGTTTTCAAAGACGGATCGAGTTGGAAACTTTTCCAGACAACCTCCACACGGTCGCGTTCGGGCAGTTGGGCCAGAGCCGCTTCAAATTTCCTTTTGCCGATGTAACAAAACGGACACATCACGTCCGACCAGATTTCTACGCTCATTTTTGTTGTTGTGTTTGTTTTTGTAGTGTCAGGGGCAGTTTGGCCGGCCGATTGCCCGCAGGTAAACAGCAGCAGCGCGAATGGAAGGACCGCTTTTAGTACAGCATATTGCATGATTAGACTGGTTTGATCACGAATGCACGTCGGGGAAACCGCCCCAACCGGGTTGCAAAACAAGTCGTTCCCCAAATGGTTGGTCGGAGGCCAGTTTTTTGCCTGCCCGGCCCGCTGTTTTTCTTCTCTTCTCTACGCCAACCTTCCCTACCTTCGCGCTGTTTCATCCCCGAATTTTACTGAAATCATCCAACCAGAAACCCTCCAAACCAGAAACCTTCGAACCAGAAACCCTCCAACCAGCAACCTGTAAACCCTCCAACCACATACCATCAGGCATGAGCCTCGACACCATCAAACAGCCGATAGCCGCCGAACTGGACGTTTTTGAAAAACGCTTCAGGGACTCCATGCGCAGTCAGGTTCCCTTGTTAGACAAGATCACATGGTATATCGTGCAACGCAAGGGCAAACAGGTCCGGCCGATGCTGGTGCTACTCAGCGCCCGGCTTTTTGGACCCATTTCCGAGGCTTCGTACACCGCAGCGTCGCTTGTGGAACTCCTGCACACGGCTACATTGGTACACGATGATGTGGTGGACGATGCCTACGAGCGCCGCGGTTTTTTTTCGATCAATGCCCTTTGGAAAAACAAGATTGCGGTTTTGGTTGGCGACTTTTTGCTCTCGCAGGGGCTGTTGCTCAGTGTTCGGCAGCAGCAATTCCGACTGCTGGAAATTGTGAGCCGGGCCGTGAAGGAGATGGCCGAGGGTGAATTGCTCCAAATGGAAAAGGCCCGCCGCCTGGATATACACGAAGCAATTTACTACGATATCATTCGCCAAAAAACGGCATCGCTCATCGCCGCTGCATGTAGCGCCGGGGCGGCCAGCACGGCCACCAACGAGGCTGATGTGGAACGTATTCGAATGTTTGGTGAAAAAACCGGCATGGCCTTCCAGATCCGCGATGACCTGTTTGACTTTGGTACCGACGACGTCGGCAAGCCGCTGGGTATTGATATCAAAGAGAAAAAAATGACGCTGCCGCTTATTTATGCCCTTTCCAAAACGGACCGCACGACACGGAGGCGTATCATTAACCTCGTCAAAAACGAGAGCGACAAGGCTGAAAAAGTAGCAGAAGTCATTCAGTTTGTCCGCCAAAGCGGTGGCCTCGAATACGCCCGGGAAGTAATGTACGAGTACCGTCAGGAAGCCCTCGACCTGCTGGCCGGTGTGCCGGAGAGTGCGGCCCGCCAAGCCCTGCACGATTTGGTAATGTTCGTCACCGAACGCCAGAAATAACGCATAACTCAAAACTCAAAACCGTTGAACCTTCCGCTGCTCATCGCCCGTCGCTACCTGTTTGCTCGCCGGAGCACGAATGCCATCAATGTGATTGCAGGCATTTCCGTGTTTGGTATTTCGGTGGGTACGGCGGCGCTGATCCTGATCCTGTCGGTGTTCAACGGTTTTGAGGATTTGCTTTCGGGGCTATTCGGTTATTTCAACCCGGAGGTGAAAGTTTCGCCGGCCAAGGGCAAAACGTTTGTGGTGGATAGCCTCACGCTGGAAAAACTGCGCCGCCTGCCCGGAGTGCTGGTGGTGAGTGAAACCCTGGAGGAAATCGCCTTTTTCGAGTACGAAGGTTCGCAGGATTTTGGGGTGCTCAAGGGTGTGGATCGGTATTTCGCGCTAGTGAATGGCATTGACTCGACAGTGCGCGAGGGGGAATATCAGTTGCAGGAAGAAGACCGAAACTGCGCTGTACTGGGCGCCGGTATGCGCAACAAACTCAGTGTAAACGTGCAAAATCCCTTGGCGGCGCTTCGGATTTACATGCCCAAGGAGCAGGCGCGCGTACTGGACCAGTCATTTGCTATCCGGTACGCCTATCCAAAGGGGACGTTCGCCATTCAGCAAGATTTTGACAACCAGTATGTGCTGACCAACATTGCCTTTATGCGCGACTTGATGGAAGCGCCTTCCGGCACGGTATCGGCACTGGAGGTGCGCTGTGTGCCTGGGGCACAAACGTCGGCGGTCAAGCAGGCGATCACAGGGGTGCTCGGCGAGGGACTGGTACTTCGGGATCGTTACGAGCAGAACGAAGCGTTTTTCAAGGTCATGCGCCTGGAAAAATGGATGGGTTTTGCCATTACTACCCTCATGCTCATCCTTATGGCGTTCAACATGGTGGGCGCACTGTGGATGATCGTTTTAGACAAACAAAAAGACATTTCCATCCTGAAAAGCATGGGCGCCGATGACCGGACCGTACGTTGGATATTTCTCGGAGAGGGGCTTTTGCTCACCATCCTGGGCATGGGCATCGGTATGACGCTGGCCATAGGCCTGTATATCGCGCAGAAAAACTACGGTATCGTATCCATCCCGCAAGGGTTTTTGGTGGAGAGTTACCCTATCTCCATGCGTCCGTGGGATTTTGTGCCCATCACCGCTACCGTGCTGGCCATCGGCTTGCTGGCTTCACTGGCGCCTGCAGCGCGGGCCGTGCGGGTGCCGGCGTTTTTACGCGAAGAATAAAAAAACATGAGTCATCCCGAATTTTTCGAGCGTGTTCAGAGAGCTGTGTCAAACCTACCGAGAGATATTTTTAACACAGACAAACGCAGACTGCTACACAGACAAACACAGAGAGTAACTTATTTAAAATCAAACTTCTGTGTTTGTCTGTGTAGCAGTCTGCGTTTGTCTGTGTTAAATTTGCTCTGAACGGGCTGAGACAGTTTTCTGAACACTCCCAATTTTTTAAGGAAACAAGGACATCGGAAAAATATGCGCCGGCATTGGGTGCAAAAACATCCCGCCCAATACGCGCCGGATATCTCGAAAAAAGGGCG
>JBGSKO010000141.1:0-16254 GCA_041741155.1 Saprospiraceae bacterium
TTTTAAGGTCTTTGACTTTACCCCGTTTAAATTGTTCACTAAAATTTCGGTTGTACTTCGATTGAATTTGAAACTTTTTGTCGCCTTTTTTTGACATTACAGATTGACTTTTGAGGTCAAGCTATTTTAGGCAATGACAAGCTATGAGTGATGAGCTATGAGTGATGAGTTTTTAAACAAGAAGGATTGCGGCGAGAATGAGGAGTACAGCTGTAGTGGTTTTGGCCGCCATATTTTTCTTTTTGGTTAAAATAGAACTGCGCTACCGCCGAGCCAAAACAGCGCATAGTTTCCGTGCTCTACGTTTGTCATCCCGAAGGGAACTGTCCGCTCTACGGTCGAAACTGCGGGGTTTGCCATACTTAGAGCGGACAGTTCCCTTCGGGATGACAAACGTAGCGTACCCAGAATATGCGAAGGGCGTGCTCGGCGGTACAGCAGTTTCATAACTTCGTCAGTATCTGCGTAAATTGATTGAAATTCAGGGTCGCTTAAAAAATCGGTTGCATCACTCATCACTTCTTGCCTGTTGCCATTTTTCGATGAGTTCGCGGGATTTTTCGGAGAGTTCTTCCGGATCATAGGTGAGGGTGTTGAGGATTTCGAGCAGGCAATTGATTCGGGCTTCGGTATCAAAAAATTTGTTGAGCACGGCGATTTTCCGGTGTTCGACAATACAGTAGCCGCTGTGGAAGTTGCCCTTTTCGTAGCGGATAGCGTAGTCCAGCTCAGCAAAAAGGTCTTCCAGTTTTTTCAAGGATGTTTGAGTGTAGCGCATAAGCGTTCTATCTTGGCCGCGTCTTGCATGCAGGAGTTTTTGCCGGCAAGGCAAGCGCAAAAGTATCCAAAAATTTAGGCACCATGCAGATACACACCACTACTACACGATTTTTTGGGCAGGTTTTTTCGACTATTTGCCTTTTGTTTTTTTTCTGTGCATTGTTGCAGCCGCAGCAGTTGGCGGCGCAGCGGCAGCAGCGTTTTAAAGCAGGAATTATCGCCGGCGTCACCGCCTCGCAGATTGACGGCGATGCCTCTGCCGGCTACCACAAAGTAGGCCTCCAGGGCGGATTGCGCGGCATTGTCATGCTAAAACCCAAACAGGATGCCAGCATCGAATTCCTGTTCACGCAGCGTGGCGCGCGCAACGAGACCAAAACACCACCGTTTTTCAAAACCACGCTCAACTACATTGAAGTGCCCGTGCAATGGCACTACCACGACTGGGCAGCCAACGGCGACCCCGACGACCCGGATTTCTACCGGGTGCATTTCAATGTGGGGCTTTCCTACGCGCGTTTGCTGGATTACAAGGACGACTCCGAATTGGGCGGGGGCATCACACCGGCATTGCCCGATCTGAATAAAAACAGCTACTCCTTCCTGATCGGAGCCAGTTTTTACGCCACCGAACACGTCGCGTTCACTTTCCGGTACCACCGGGCCATCAACCGCCTGTACGACCCCACCAAGCCCGGCTCCAGTTTTGCCAATTCCCTCAACGAGCATTTTCTGGCCTTCCAAACCATGTACGTATTTTGATGACCAAACACGCCGTGATTGACCTGGGGACCAACACCTTTCACCTGCTCGTGGTCGAGTCGGATACCGACGGGTATGGCTGGACACCAGTACTGCGCGAGCGGGTTTTTGTCAAATTAGCGGAAGAAGGTATCGAGCGCATCGGTGCGGCAGCATTTGAGCGCGGATTGGCGACCCTGACGCTGTTTCGCCAACACCTCGACACACACGGTATCGCTCCGGAATCCGTGCCTGCGTACGGAACAGCGGCTTTGCGGACCGCGCAAAATGCGCCCGAATTTCTCCAAGCCGTGTTTGCCCAAACCGGGATTCGCGCCGAGGCGATCAGCGGGGAACGGGAAGCGCTGCTCATCTATAAAGGTGTGCGGCAGGCCGTGCCTTTCCCCGACAACCGGGTGCTGGTGATGGACATTGGCGGCGGCAGTGTGGAAATGGTACTGGCCGATGCGTCCGGCCCGATCTGGCAACAAAGTTTTCCGGTCGGAGTAGCGGTTTTGTTTCGGCGCTTTCACAAAAGCAACCCCATTGCCTCCGAAGAGATCGAAGCGGTGGAGGCATTTTTGGACGACACCATGGCCGACCTCTGGGTCGAACTGGAGCGCGTCCCCTCCCCCACCCTCGTGGGCGCTGCCGGCGCGTTCGATATCATTGACCACCTGCTGCTGGACCCCGCCACCAAACCACCCCTGTACGGCTGGATACCTGTGGCCGATTTTGAGCCGCTGTACGCAGAGATTATCCGCAGCACCCTCGCCGAACGGGAAGCCTGGGAGGGCCTGATCCCCGAGCGCCGCGAGATGATCGTGGTGGGGATGATCCTGATTCGGCACATTCTGCGCCGCGGCGCCATGCGGGAAATTTATACGTCGGTGTACTCCATGAAGGAAGGGATGCTGGCAGAGGCGATCCGTTGACCATTCTACCGCTTCCCCGGAAACAAAAACCGCATTAAATACACCGAGAAATAGTAGGCGAACTGCGCCTTGAAGCGGTGCCGGCGACTCGAAAATTCGGGCATATTCTCGCGGGTAACTTCCACGCATTGGTGCACCATCAGGTCGTTTATGGTTGCGCCGAAGTGCCGGACAAACGTCGGGTCGGCGATGTCCACATTGAGTTCCAGGCTGCGGAAGCGGCTCAGCGGATTGAGGTTGTAGGAGCCGACAGACGCCCACTGGCCGTCCACGAGAATGGTCTTGCCGTGCATGACCGATTTCTCCCAGTGAAACACGCGAATACCTTTTTTAATCATCCAGTAGGCCACATACTGCTCGGCCCATCGGGACAACTGTAAATCGGAAGGGCCGGTAAGCAGTATCCGCACCTCCACCCCACGTCGGACGGCGGTGGCCAGGCGCGCGCGCACCATGCGTCCGGGCAAAAGGTAGCTGGCAACGATAACCAGCGACTGCTGCGCGTTTGAAATACCCCTGGCGTAACTTTGATAGACTTCCGTTTTGCGGCGCAGCCAGTCGTTCAGGCGGAAGCGCACAAGATTTTTGAACAGCGCCTGCGGCAGGAATACCGGTTTATCCGGCTTTGGACTGCGGTTTTTCCAGTATTGGTGGCGGTAAATATCCTCGCACAGGTCGTGGAGGTGTTGGCAGACGTTTCCTTCGATCAGGACGGCAAAGTCGAGCCAGGCGGGCGTTTCGGCATTTCCCCGGTACTTATCGGCAATATTGATGCCGCCCACCAGGGCGCGCCGGCGGTCGGCCACCACCACCTTGTGGTGCAGCGTGCGCCCCCCTTTCCACCTCCAGATCGAGACAATGTATTCAAAAAACCGAAAATTGACCCCCGCAGCCAGCAGGTCCTGAACAAAGGCATCAGGCAACTTGTCGGAACCATATCCATCGGCAATGACCCAAACCTGTACGCCACGTTGGGCTGCACGCTTCAGCGCATCGGCGACCATCCGTCCCGTGTCGTCATGGACATAAATATAAGTTTGTACATGAACGGTCTCGCGGGCTTCGTCCACCAATCGAACCAGCCGGGCAAAGTAATCCTCCCCGCTATGGACAGCGATGATGGCGTCGGCTGGCTGGTAGGTGTTCATTGTTTTAAGGTTGAGGGAGTTGAGAGAAGGTTAAGAGGTTGAGGGGGTTGAGAGAAGGTTGAGAGGTTGAGGGGTTGAGAGAAGGTTGAGGGGTTGAGAGAAGGTTGAGAGGGTTGAGAGAAGGTTGAGGGGGTTGAGCGTTGTTATGATCGGTAGAAATGCGGGTTTCGACGAAGAAGCAGGCTTTAGGTTCAAACAAACCGCCCTACTTTGTGGGCCATTTTAACTTTCCAAATTCCTAATTTTCACACTATGCGCACCTTATTCAGTTTGTTGACAGTTGTCATCACAACAGCATTTTTCATTACCGGCGTTATTTACGCCATCGCAAAAGCGTTCGGTCAGATTTCCTGGAACCCCGAGAGCAAGGCTTTCAAACGGCTGCTGGAGGCTTTGCGAATGCGGCTAAAACCGATTGCAGCGGACCTGGTGCCCTGGGATCATGAAATGCTGAGCCTGTTGTCGCTCAACCGGGCGAACGAGAAAAAACCGGGCTGGTTCAACCCCGTTTCATCGGGCCAAATTACGACCATTTATCAAGAGCCGGTAGTGGCATACGTCACCCAGCAGATGGGAAAATCCAGCATTACGATGGCCCGCACCAGCGACCGGGAGTTTATTTTCCGAAAAAAAGGCAAAGAGACCGAGATCTGGCTCAACAACGTACCCTTCGGCCTGTTTGTGGACGGCGCTTTGCTGGCTCCCGGCAAGGGTTCCAAATTGCTTGCGCGACTGGAAGACAAACCCGGCGAGACCCATTCGTCGCTCATCTTGAGCAATGCCAAAGCCGTTGCGCTGAGCAATGCCGGACGCGCCGGCGGTCCCAATCCCCGCGCCATGACCCTCCTGCACGAACTGGACCCCGAGGCCGAGAACGTTGCCCTCGCAATGGCGTTGCTGCGCTTGCAGGTTTGATTTCCGAGCCAACGTGGTATCGTTTTCAGGAGGTCTGTAGGGAGTGTTCAGAGAACGGTGTCAGCCCGTTGAGCGCAAATTTTACACAGACAAACGCAGACTGCGGCACAGACAAACACAGAGGTTTGATTTTAAATAAGTTACACTCTGTGTTTGTCTGTGCCGCAGTCTGCGTTTGTCTGTGTAAAAATATCTCTCGGGGGTTTGACACAGTTCTCTGAACACTCTCGGTCCGCAGCGCAAATTTCATACAATAAACCGCCCTGAAATATCGCGTTGGGAGGGCACTCGGCAGCAAAATTTAAATTACCTAAAATACTGATTTTCAATTTTTTAAAAATTTAAACTCCGTTTTTTTTTAGTTTTTTCTGCCAAAAAACCTGCGCCAACTGTCTGGATCGCCCCTGCAAGCCCCCCCTACTTTCGCATCATAATTGATTGTTAAAAACAACCAAACTATGAGAGAAAGTAGCATTAAAAGCCAAATCTGCCCGTCCGGTCTTTCGATTAACAAGTCCTTTTTTACGGCAGTATCGTCCCTGTTTAACCAGATTGGAAGCAGGGCATTTCCATTGTTAATCGGCTTGAGCGGGTTATTCTTGTTCGCCAACCCGGGCACTGTTAGGGGACAGTGTAACCCGGCCGGCAACCCGACGCGGTATGAATTCACGATCAATCCGACGACCATGCTTAACCTTGCGGGGCAACAGTTTTGTATCTCGCAATCCATGAGCACAAACTGCTGTGGCGGGCCATCGTACCGCTGCCTCGATTTGGTTTTTAATTTGCAGAATGGACCACTGGGCGAGCAGTTCACTCCAAATTGCCATGGTGTCGTCAACCTGATGACCGCTCAAGGCAATTTCGATGCCCTGTTTTTCAACGTGGGCACACCCGACCCTGCGGGCAATGGTATTGACTGCAACAGCTCCATTACGCTAGGGAATAATTACACCATAGCCGTGGAATTCACCGGCAATGCCATGGGGCAGATCGTCGCGGAACTCAACCTGCTGAACAATATGGGCATGAGTATTTATACCGACACCCAAATTGCCGATCCCGGCCAATCCATTATTTTTACCATTTGCAAGCCAGGTTTTGGCTGTGTAGAAGATGAAATCGTCTTCGGCTGTTGCGATGCTGACGCCACGCTGGCATTGGCGCCCGGCGCTCCGGCAACCTATTGCAATGGTGATTCCACTACCCTGAAATTGACGGGCCTCAACGGCACACCTCCATATAGCCTCCTCGTTCGCGCAGCAAGTGCGACCGACACCTCCTACTTCACGGTGCCCGTACCCGACGATATGGACGGGAACTCCACCATGGACATGACTACCTTCGTGGTAAAACCCACCGATACCACGACCTACTGCCTCATCAGCGTGGAAGATGCCAATGGCTGTGTGCAGCCCGTTATGGATCAAAAAGTGACGGTGCATGTAAATCCGGTGCCCGTAATTACGCTGACCGCTGCCGGACCAACATCGGCTATCTGCGGGGATATCGTGAACATCACCATCGAAAACACGACCGGATTTGATGACCTGATCTCCCTGCAATACAGCGTGGACTGGGATCAAACTAAACTGAAATACCTGAGCCATACCGCGCTCCAGATTGGCGGAGCCGGCGGCAATCCCTTCATCGGCACGGTCAATGCACTTTCGAATGGTGAGCTGACCTACTCCTGGTCGGCCCCGGCAAATGGCGAAACGCTTGCCGACGGCACGACACTCCTGACGATTTCGATGCAGGTACTGGCCGGCGCCGGCAATGTGGCTGTAAACCTGAGCGGTACACCACTGAACTTCGAGGTAACCAACGAGGCATTCTGCTCGGGCACCGTTATTTCGGTAAATACCGTGGATATCTCGGTCAATAATATCCTGGTAACCTGCCCGAACGACTTTTCAATCTGCCAGTCCGCACTTCCGCTTGATCTGACGACCCTGAATGTATCGCCCACCGGAGGTACTTTCAGCGGCCCCGGGGTGACCGGCAACGCGTTCAGCGCCGCTGCCGGTACGACCAGCGCCATTAAATATGTCTTCATTGACGGCGATAACGGCTGCAAGGATTCCTGCTTTTTTGACATCACCGTGGTGGCAACGCCTATCGTGAACCCCGTAATGGATCAGACCGTGTGCGCAGGCGATAACGTGCCTCAACTCGACTTTTCGAGCGACGTACCCGGCGCATCCTTAGCCTGGACGCGTACCCCGCAAGCCATCGGGCTGCCGGCTACCTCGGGCAGCAGTTTCGTGCCCGCGTTTTCCGCTGCTAATGCAGGCGTGGCACCATTGACCAGCACCTTTACCGTGACGGCTTCTTTCACCGCAAACGGCCTGACCTGTACCAGTACGCCCGTTGATTTTGAAATCACCGTGAACCCCGTGCCGGTTGCTGATCCGGTGCCGAACCAGGCGCTCTGTGCCGGCGAACAAACGGATCCGGTACTTTTCACCGGCAATGTACCCGGCGCCGTGTACAACTGGACGAACAACGCGCCATCTATCGGACTGGCGGCCTCCGGTACCGGCGATATACCCGCATTCACCGCACTGAACAACACGAATGTACCCGTAACGGCCACCATTACCGTCACGCCATCGTTTACATTCGACGGCGTAACCTGTACCGGAAATCCCGTTTCATTCACCATTACCGTGAACCCGAACCCGATTGTGAATCCAGTGGCCGACCAAACCGTATGCGCCGGCGACGCTGTGCCACAAATTACCTTTGCCGGAAACACACCCGGCACAACCTTCGACTGGACGCGCACACCGGAAGCAATAGGGCTTGTTCCTACGGCGGGAAGTGACGTTGTCCCGGCATTTACGGCTGCCAATGCAGGCGTTGCGCCGTTGACCAGCACCTTCACCGTGACCGCTTCTTTCACCGGAAACGGAGCGATGTGCTCCAGTCCCTCCATCGAGTTTGATATTACTGTAAACCCCGTTCCGACGGTAGAACCGGTGGACAACCAGACGGTATGCAATGGTACACTCACGGATCCGGTACTATTCACCGGCAGCGTACCCGGCACGGTGTACAACTGGACGAACAATACCCCGTCTATCGGCCTGGCCGCTTCCGGCGCCGGCGATATTCCCGCATTCACCGCACTGAACAACACGAATGTACCGGTAATGGCCACCGTTACCGTCACGCCGTCTTTCACATTTGGCGGCGAAACCTGCACGGGAGATCCTGCCACCTTTGTGATCACCGTAAACCCAAGCCCGAGCGTTAATCCGGTGTCCGACCAAACGGTATGTGCCGGCGACGCCGTCGCACAAATCAATTTTACCGGAAACACGCCAGGCTCCACATTCCCCTGGACGCGCACACCGGAGGCCATCGGTCTTGCAGCCACATCAGGCAGCAACATGGTGCCGGCGTTCACGGCTGCCAATGCAGGTATTACACCGTTGACCAGCACCTTCACCGTGACGGCAACGTTCACCGGAAACGGGGTTGCTTGTACCAGCCCGTCCATTGCATTTGACATTACCATTAACCCTGTTCCGACGGTGAATGCAGTACCCAGCCAAACCGTGTGCAACGGCGCACCAACCGCTCCTGTACTCTTCACCGGCCTGGTGCCCAACACGGTGTTCAACTGGACCAACAACAATCCGTCTATCGGACTAACAACCTCCGGAACAGGCGACATACCGGCATTTGCAGGACTGAACAACACAACTGCACCGGTATCGGCGACCATCACGGCAACACCTGTTTTCACGAATAACGGCGTGACGTGTACGGGATCACCCGTCCAGTTCACCATCACCGTGAACCCGACGCCAACGGCGAATCCGGTTGCCAACCAATTGGTTTGCAGCGGCGAAACCACCACCGCCGTCACCTTCACCGGCGCTGTACCGGGCACTGTTTTCAACTGGAAAAACTCCAACTCCTCCATCGGTTTGGCGGCCTCCGGCACGGGTAATATCGCCGCTTTCATTGCCCAAAATGCAGGCAATACCCCGCAAGTAGCCACCATCACTGTCACGCCGGCGTTCACCAACAATGGCGTAACCTGCACGGGCACACCTATTGTATTCACGATAACCGTGGACCCGCTCCCGACGGTGTCTGCCGGTTTTGATCAGATAATTTGCGAAAACCAGAGCGCGCTGCTGGTAGCCACCCTTGGCGGCGGCGCTACGGGCGGCACCTGGAGCGGCGGTTTGGGCAGCTTCAGCAATCCGAATTCCACAACGACCACATACACCCCGACGCCGGCCGAGTACGGCACCACGGTCAGCCTTGCCTTTACGACCAATGACCCGGCCGGCCCCTGCCCGATGGCCTCCGACACCGTGAAAGTGACCATCAATACCGCACCCATTGTGTTTGCCGGCGATGACATCATGATTTGCAAAAATGAAAATCTCCTTTTGAGCAACCTCGGCGCGTCCATCCTGGCCAACGGCAGCGGAGTTACCTCCGGAACCTGGAGCAGCAGCGGCTCCGGCACCTTCCTCCCGACCAACGCGTTCCCTCCGGGCGCTACGACGTACGTTCCCAGCGCTGCCGACCGTGCAGCAGGCTCCATTTTGCTTACGCTGACCAGTACCGATCCGGCCGGCCCCTGTTCTCCGGTGATTGATCAGGTCGTACTATCCTTCCAGCCCGGTATCGGACTGGTTTGCAACGACAATGTTCAGATAGCGCTCGGCGAGAGCGGCATGCTGGAAATAACGCCCGATATGATTCTGGAAGCCACCTATCCGAATGGCATGTACACGGTGGAAGTATTTGTAAACGGCATCAACATCGGCAATAAAGTGGACTGCTCGCACATCGGCAAAACGGTCGTGGTCAAGGTAACCGATGATTGCACCGGCGTATTCTGCACCACAACCATCTCGGTGGTGGACAACCTGGCGCCCAAGGTGACCTGCACGGACCTCTACCTCATCTGCGCAATCGCCAATTTTACGCCGGAATATCTGGCCAATGTACTGGGCATTCCGAATGTGTACCCTGCTGTAGAGGAAAACTGTAGCCAATATACCCTGAGCCACATTACAACGTGGAATGACCTGACCTGCGCCGATGATTATATCGGATATGCCCGCCGGGTTTGGACGGCCACCGATGCAGCCGGGCTGAAAGGCACTTGCGTGCAATTTATCTACTTCGAACAAAAAGACATAGACGACCTCACCTTGCCGGGCGATGTGTCGCTGGAATGCAATAACGGCCCGGTGAACACTACACCAGCCGCAACCGGTGCGCCTTACCTCACTGCGTACGGCATCAATTTCCCGATCTATCCCGATGCAGGGTTCTGCCGCTTGTCTGCTGTACCCTCCGACAACAAACTGCCCTCTTGCGACGGCTCGTACGACATCATCCGCACCTGGACGATCTATGACTGGTGCAAACCAACCACGCCGACTCCGCCTACGACGAACCCGAAGTACCATGTTCAAATTATTCGGGTAACGGATAAAACCGGCCCTGTCATGGATTGCCCTGCCGACCGCACCGTCAGCACCGATCCGCTGACATGCTGCGCCACCGTAGATTTACCCGATATGCTTATCCGGGATGCTTGCTCGACCATCCGAACGGCTACGGCCCGCATAGAGGTACGCCACCCGATCACCGGCGATGTGCTTGCTACATTTGAGGTGCCCGGCACGCTCACGACCTTCCCGGGCAACAACCCCAACGACCCCGACACCCTGGCGGTATTTGGTTTCACGCCGTGCTTGCCCGAAGGCACACACACCGTGACCTACCACGTGGAAGACAACTGCGGCAACACCAGCAACTGCTCCTTTGACCTGACTGTTCAGGATTTGGTGCCACCGGTGCCGGCTTGCGACGAAATCACCCAGGTAGCCCTCGGCATTGACGGGATGATCTTTGTGAACGCCACTACTTTCGACGACGGCTCCTACGATGCCTGCTCGAACGTATATTTCAAAGCCAGGCGCTTGGAAGCAAACTCCTGCCAGGACAATGACCTGTTTTTTGACCAGGTGAAGTTCTGCTGCGAAGATATCGGCGATACCATCCTGGTTATCCTGCGCGTGTACGACTCCCCGCCGCCGGCCGGCCCCGTCGCGCTGGATTTTGACAGCGGAAACTACAACGAGTGCCAGGTGGAGGTTTATGTCGAAGACAAACTCAAACCCACCTGCTCGGCCCCCGCAAACGTCACGGTCGCTTGTGAAAACTTTGACCCGAGCCTCTGGGCGTATGGCATGGCTACCGGCACCGACAACTGTTGCATAGATACGGTGGTCACCCTGGTGAACTACAACCAGTTTGATACTGTGTGCAACAAAGGCACCATCAACCGCACCTTCCGCGTGTTCGACTGCGGCGGCCAGTCCACCACATGCACGCAGCGCATCGTGGTCAATTACAACCAAAACTACTTCATTCGTTTCCCGAATGACTGGAATATCACCGAGTGCAACAGCGGATTTGACAACTTCGGCAAGCCGGAATTTTTCGGAGAGGACTGCGAATTGTTGGGCGTTTCGCACCAGGACGTGATGTTCACGGTCGTACCCGATGCCTGCTTCAAAATCGAACGCACCTGGACCATTATTAACTGGTGCACCTTCGATCCGAACAAACCGTGTACCGAGGTGCCCAACCCGAATCCGAACGCGCTCAACGACCACCCGTCCAACCTGGTCGGGCCGACCGTGTCGCCCGCCGGAACCCTGGCTCCCTGGGCGCCCACGAATGTGCGCATCAACCCGACCGACCAATTCCCGACCAACTACAGCACCTTCTGGTCGGCCAACGCCAACTGCTACAAGTACAAGCAGATCATCAAGGTTACCGACAAGAAAGCACCCGACATCCAATGCCCGACCAGCCCTGTGGAAGTGTGCGACCTGACCGTGAACGACCCGCAACTGTGGAACGAAACCTACTGGTTCGACAACATCACCGGCAGCCACAACCTGTGCGAAGCGCCCGTTGATTTGTGCATCACCACCTCGGACGACTGCTCCCTGTCGGACGTGAAAGTGCGCTACGTCCTGTTCCTGGATTTGGACAACAACGGAAGTATGGAAACAGCTATCAACAGCACCAACCCGCCGCCACCGAACACCGTGTACTTCGGCAATGCCAACGATCCGAACTTTGCCGGCGGCACGCCGCGCGCATTCGATGGACGACCGGTTTCGCTGAACCAGAAGTACCAGTTTACCATCCAGACCAGTGTTTCCGGCAACGACAAGATCGCCTGCCTGCGCTGGAATACACCACTGAACCCGGACAACTACGTCCTGCCCGAACTGCCCTACGGCACGCACAAGATCAAGTGGTTCGTTGAGGACGGCTGCGGCAATGAAAAGGTATGCGAGTACACGTTCGTGGTAAAAGACTGCAAAGCGCCCACCGTACAATGTTTCAACGGCCTGAGTGCCAACCTCATGCCCACGAAGATGGTCGTCATCAATTACCAGTCCTTTGTGCAGGATGCTTACGACAACTGTACGCCGTCCAACCTGCTCATCTTCGGCATCCGCAAAGCGAACACCGGACCGGGCTTCCCGTTCAACCCGGACGGCACACCGCAGACGACTCTCACCTTTGACTGTTCCAATCTGAACTTCAACCTGGTGGAAGTGTGGGTCATGGACCTTGCCGGAAATACCGATTTCTGTACGACCTACATTCATATTCAGGACAATGCCGGTGTGTGCGGCGCCAACAACGCCACCGTAGCCGGTATGCTGCAAACGGAAAACGGCAGTGGGCTGGAAGACGTGAACATCTCGGTACAGGTATCTACTGCCGGCGGTCAGCCGCCCGTCAACCTCGTCGCCAATTCCGACCAGGACGGCTACTTTGTGCTGCAAAACGCACTGCCGCCTACGTCTACCGCGGTTATTGCACCGGTGAAAGACAACGACCCGCTGAACGGGGTGAGCACATTCGACCTCGTGCTCATCAACAAGCACATCCTGGGGCAGCAGCCGCTCGGCTCGCCATACAAGATGATCGCTGCGGATGCCAATAACAGCCGCTCGATTACTACGCTGGATATTCTGGAACTGCGCAAACTGATCCTCGGCATTTACAACGACCTGCCCGGCAACACATCCTGGCGGTTTGTGGACAAAAACTATGTGTTCCCGAACACATCCAATCCGTTCCAGGGAATTTTCCCCGAAACGAAGGAGATTGTTGACCCGCAAACCCACCAAATGTTCGAGGACTTTGTGGCGGTGAAAACCGGAGACGTGAACGGCAACGCCGTTTCCAACAGCCTGCTGCTCACCAACGACCGCACCATCGGGACCCTGCTGTTCGACGTGGAAGACCGGCAGGTACAGCCCGACGACGTATTCACCGTGGAACTCCGGCCTGCCGAAGCAACCATGGGCTACCAGTTTACCCTTTACCACCCGGGTCTGCAAATTGTAGATGTTCGGCCCGGCGGCGGCATGACCGGCGACAACTTCGGAATGTTCCCGAACGAGCAGGCACTCACGGCATCGTACTTCTCCAACACGGAGGCCGGCGGATTCGCCGTCACCTTCCGGGCGGTATCGTCCGGTTCGCTGAGCCGGATGCTGAGCCTGTCCAGCCGCATCACCAAGGCGGAAGCCTACCGATCGGATGCCACCAGCAATACCGGCGCCGCCGACGAACGGATGGACGTAGCCCTGCGCTTCAACACGGATGGTTCGGAAACCGTAGCCGGAGTTGGTTTCGAGTTGTACCAAAACCAGCCAAACCCGTGGACCAACCGGACGCGCGTGGGCTTCCACCTGCCCGAAAGCACCGAGGCTACACTCACCGTGTACGACGAAGGAGGCCGGGTATTGTACACCCGCTCCGCCACTTTTGACCGCGGCTACAACGCGATTTCCATCGAAAACACCGCCTTGAGCAATGCCTCCGGCCTGTTGTTTTATCGGTTAGAAACGCCCACGAAAAGTGCCGTGCGCCGCATGGTGAAAATGTAAGTTTGCAAAAGGCAAAAAGCAAAGAGGCCCGATCTCGGTTGAGATCGGGCCTCTTGTTTTTTATTTATTGCCCTTTACAAACTTGCCTCTTTTGCTCAGAGATACTTTGTCGAGTTCTTCTCCACGAGTACCTCTTTCAGCTCTTTCAGAAAAGCGTATTGTTCGGGGAGCACGCGTTTGAAGGCTTCTTTGACGGCGAAAAAAGTGCCTTGTTCGATATCCGGGATCAGGTTGCGCAGTTTTTCGCGGGCCTTTTCCTTGGCTACGCGGTAGTCCTCATAGACCAGTGCGCGCAAGGAGGGCAGTTCGTGCCAGTCGGCCTCAATCGCGATAGCCTTGCGGGAAGCGCCATTGGCATCCGTCACCGGTTCCAGCTCGATGCAATTGGTTTGGCGCAGGCGTTCCGGGGTGTCCTGATCCGCCGACAAGGTTTCCCAGTTGGACGCTTCGGAGGCGGGCAGGGATTCTTTATTCACTAAATATACCTCTAAACCGGATTCGCGCACCCGGTAGATAAAGAGATCAACTTGCTCGTTTGCTGGCATTTGTTTAAAGTATTGCAGTATCTAAAAAGTAATGATGAAACACAAAAAACCGAGATTGGTTGCTCGTGTTTCGGGGAAAGTGCGGCGAAGGTAGGTATTCAAAAAATGAGATTTCCTAAATCCGTATTGTTTTGACTTTTGATTCCTTCTGGGCCGGCGCGCGCTGCTCTTGTCGGCGCAGGCGTTCTTCGGGCAGAACGTCGTCGTCGGAGGGCGTTTTATTGCCGTCGTCGGAACCGTCGCGGGGCAGTGGTCGGGGCGTTGCATCGTTGAAAAACTGCTCGAAGAAGCGATCAAACCCGAAGAAGTCCTCGCGAAATAAATCCTCGCCGTCGGGATTTCCGAAGGATCGGAAATCGAAAAAACCGTTTCCGGAGCCGCTGAAACTGGTGTCAATGCGGAAATAAAAAACCGAGTTGGAGTCTGGCGAAATGTGGAGTCGTCCGTTGCCAAAAAGCGAATCAATGGACATGTTTTGGCGCATTTGCTCGTCCATTCGGCGCATCCAGGCGTCGAGGCGCTCGATCGGGTGTTCCTCGGTTTGGGCGGGGGCCAGGACCGGCAGCAGCAGGCTGATCGTCAAGGCCAGGAGCGTTTGGTTGCAGAAGAAACGTACGTGGTGCATGGCTTGCGTTTTTGAAAAATCCTGTCAGATGATTGGTTGCCTTTCAGGGCGCAAATTTAGACAAGTCGGTTGTACTGCGGAATGGGATTGTAGCGCGCCCTAACCTCGGCGAGGTTTTCAACCTCGCCGAGGTTGACGTGTACACACCAAAAATAAGAGCGTGTTTAAATTTTGTCGCTGGGCTACCCCGATCCGGTACGCCGACGCAAAAACGCGCAAACACCGAAACGCGCACAACACGCTCATTTTGAATACAAAAACGCCCCCTGCCGACGACAAAAGCGCTCCTTTTGGTCGTCCCCAAGTGGGAAAAAACCCGAAAATTTGTGCATACTTTTTCCCCAAAAAAGCCTATATGTTTGCCCCGTCATTTTTTTCTTTTTACCCTCCAAAACATTTTTTTATGAAAAAAGCACCGTTCGATCACTGTTTACACCTCGTTACGGGGAGGGAAAAGCCCAGCGTTTTTGCAAACTTTTTTGGTGTCTTGCCGATGTTAAGACAACTGCTATTTTTGTTTTTGTTCCTGTCTGTGGCGCTGGCCGAAGCGCCGGCCTTCGGCCAGACGGAGGGCTGCTTTGCGGCGGATGACTGTTCCGCACTTCGGTTGCTCATCCTGCGCGACACCACATCCTGCCCCCGGAATTCCATGCTTACCAATATGGACGGCGAGTACGTCCTGTGCCCTTGCGTGGCTTGCGACAGTTTTATTGTCACCCCCTACAAAAACAATGATCCCCTTAACGGTGTATCTACGTTTGATTTGGTGCTCATCAACAAGCATGTACTTGGCCTGGAGCAGCTCAACTCCCCCTATAAGATAATCGCTGCCGACGCAAGTAATAATGGTGAAGTCACCACATTTGATTTAGTCGAATTGCGTAAGCTGATTCTCGGCATTTACAATCAACTGCCTAATAACACTTCGTGGCGCTTCGTTGACGAGGAACACGTCTTCTCCGATCCAAATGATCCATTTGATGGCGGTTTCCCCGAGACCAAGACTTTGGACATGTCCATCTCGAGCAATCAGGATGCCAACTTCGTGGCAGTGAAAGTAGGCGATGTGAACGGCAACGCCGTCACCTCCTCGCTCGGTCAACTACCGATCACAGAAGTGGCGTTGCCCATCGCCCCACCAGGTGCATCGGCGGGCAAAGTGCTGACCCTGCCCGTGGTCTATTCGGGCGAGGAACCGATGGAGGCGATACAGTTGGGCCTGCGCTTCGACCCCGCCGTACTGGCGCTCGTCGGCCCCTCGCAGGGCGATCTGCCGCAATACGGCGCCGGCAACTTCGGCCTGACCCTCGCCGAACAGGGCGAAATCCGCACGCTGTGGTTCGCCGACCCGTCCATCCCCGGCCTGACAATAGAGCCGGGCATGGTGCTCTTCTACCTGTCCTTCGCCGTACGGGATGCCCTGCCGGAGTCCGCACCGCTGTTGCAATTAGACGACGCGGTGTTGGACAATGCCGCTTGGAAGTCAAACGGACAAGAGTTCGCCTGTCGCCAGGACGCGCCCGTCGAGCATCGGGTCACAAGCTCCGATACCCCGTCCGGTCTCCGGGCGGAGTGCCGCCCGAACCCAACCTC
>JBGSKO010000142.1:0-2437 GCA_041741155.1 Saprospiraceae bacterium
GCAGGTGCTGCTGAGCCGCGATGAGACGGTGGCCACGGGGTATCAGCACACGGTCATGGTGTGCCCGCAGGATTTCGACCTGCCGGCCGTGGGCAACGAGGCGGTGGAGTTCCGGGTGGTATGGCTGGTGGATCGGGATTGTGGGTGTGGGGATTGATTCGAATGGTTCGAATTTGCTGCTTATGATAGGATGGGATACGGATGCCACTCCGGCATTACCAGGCGATATTGACAAACACGGCTTTAGCCTTATGATGTTCCGAAAAAAATAAAATACGCTTTCAAATTTTAACGCTTGCCCGGCTGGCTCTAAAACTTCATTGCTGTACATTTGTCGGCGTAACGCATCATAGCCCAGACTTTAATCCGCCGTATATCCCGGCAAAGAACCTTCCAGACCGATTTTTTCACCACCAAAATAGTTTTCATAATGAAAAACTTCATTTTTCACCGCTCTCCTCTCACCGCTTTACTGATTTTCTGCAACCTGTTGCTCATGCTGAATCTGATCGTATCCTGCCAACGGGACGCGGCAGATAAAGCATTAGACAAGCCCATGCCCAATGACCTGGCCGCTGATAGAGGCCCTTGTCCTAATCCCGGCATGTGCGAGTTCTACTTTACTCCCGATCAGAACACCACGCTGGAAATTTGTGGAGAGATTATTCCATCAAACGGAAGCTGTAGTTACGGATGTCCTAACCAAAGTAATGTTTCCTACAGCCTGCAAGTCACAGCCAACCAGCAATACAAAGTGTGTTTAAATACAGGCACATCTGTTTGCATCAAAAACACGGGATTAATTTCAGTTGATGTGATCGTGGCCTATGAGTTTAGCGGCACCCTGACGCGGACCATCGCTGCATCCGGTGTAGCGTGTTTTAAGACAAATGGTACCTGCTCGGCTATAGGCGACGGTTGCTGATCCATCTTCTTATCTGCCAACTGAACCGGGACAGCGCTCGTACTTGGGTACGGGCGCTGTTCTGACATAAACTCACGATGCCTATGTACACGACTACCCGACAAGGCTTCATCGCGGTGCTGGTTTTCTGTTGCTTCCAATCCTTACTTTCTGGCCAGTGTCCGCCACTCGAACCCATTTCCGGTCCCTCCATTCTGCAAATCTGCTACAACGATACCATTACTTATACCATCCCCAATTCCGGCCCGGCCAATTTGGTCTGGAACATAGTCACTTCACCGCCTTTCAGTGCTATCATTGTTGGATCAACGATGGGCGAGAGCGTAATAGTTCGTCCCTTTGAAGAATGCACGGCCCAACTGTGCGCCACGCCGACCAACCCCTGCTATGGCAACACCCCCGTCTGTCTGGATATTACCATGGAGGCCCCTCCCGTCCTTGACGATGACCCGCCGAATCTGACTGTTTGCGCGGGCGAGGTGGTGGAGTACTATTGGAGCGGCAACGGAACGCATTATGTGTGGTTCTGTTACAATCCCGCTATCGGCGCCCCATACACGGGTACGGGCGACCTTGTCTTCGTCGCCGTCAACAATGGGAACGCACCGGCCTTTAGCGGTATGTTAGTATCATCATATCAAGGCGATTGCCAGGGTGAGGGAGAGGTATGGGGCATTGTCGTTCTCCCCACCCCCTCTTCGATAAACCAGCCCTCTGACGTGGCGGTGTGCGGCGGGGCGAGCGTCTCGGTGCCCTTCGTGCCCGCGGGCAATTCGGTCGTCCACTGGATGAACTCCAATCCGGCCATCGGCCTGCCCGCTTCGGGCACCGGCAACCTCAACTTCACCGCCGCCACCACGCCAGGCATACACACGGCCACCATCACCGCCACTCCCATGGTGGAGCACTGCGCCGCCGACCCGGTCACGTTCCAGATCACGGTGACCAACCCCTCGGTATACGATCCGCCCAACCTGACGGTGTGCGCCGGGGAGCCGGTGTCGATGGCCTTTACAGGCCCCGGCATCGCCCCGATATACACCTGGACAAACAACAACCCCGCCATCGGACTCGGCCCCTCGGGCACAGGCGACATCGCCTTCACCACCGCCGGTGTGACGACCACCCAGATCGGCACCATCACCGTGGGGGTGACCGAGGACGGCTGCACCGGACCGCCGCAAACCTTCACCGTCACGGTGAAGCCGCTGCCGCAGGTGCAGCCGCAAGCCAACCAAATCCTGTGCGCCGGCGACGAACTGAAGGTATCCTTTGTTTCCACGCCGCTCGGGGCCACCTTCACTTGGACGAACAACAATCCCGCTACAGGCCTGGCGGCTTCCGGCTCGGGCAACATCGCAACGCCCACAGAAAACGTGTCGCAACCGACAACGAGCACGGTGACGGTGACGCCCCTGCTCAACGGCTGCACCGGGCCGCCGCTGTCGTTCGAGGTCACCGTCAACCCCCTGCCCACCCTGGCGCCTCCGCCCGACCGCACCGTTTGCGGCG
>JBGSKO010000143.1:0-6874 GCA_041741155.1 Saprospiraceae bacterium
TTCGTAACTCAAATTTACACTTACCGGCTTACTTTTTACCCCCCCCCCACTCAAAATCCTAATCAGTTCATGCCAAAGTAGGCCCGGATCCGCCGATTGGGTAGCATGGGCCGGGGAGGCTGGGATTCATGCAACAAAGCCTCCAAAAACCCCAAAATCCTCCCCGTCGCTCCCCGGCTCTCTTCCAAATATCCGGTCACAGCAGCCGAGGCTTTTTGGTAAAATTCCGGGTCTTTCAGTTTGGTCAAGACTTCGGTCAGTTCGGCTGTATTGTGTACCGGGAATGCCCCGCCCCGGGCTACAGACTGCCGAGCCTCCTCGAATTTTGCGTGCTTTGTTTGCTCCGGTTTCGTTAGCCTAATATAGGAAGCTCCCGTATTCTTACAGCATGTTCTTCCACAACAATGAAGGCACCGCGTCTTAGCGGCTCTTCAATAGATGGCCAGAGCGTGCTGAGCAGCGCATGAAATATGTTTGCGTTGATATGGTGTATCCGGAAAAGGATAACAGAGGGAGTCGCGTGACCAGAAAAGGCTAAAAGTTTTCCGAAGTCGAGATCGTGCGTAATAATCACTTCGTCTGCTTGACGCGCTATTTCTAAAATTTCGGAGTCGGAAAGTCTATTGGAAAAATGCCGGGGAACGTAGCGGTAGGAATGGCCATCCAATTCCAACAACGCACCTAATTGGGGCGATATACCTACGTCCAGCAAAAAATTCATGCCGCTACAGGTTGGAGCGCCAAATACTGTTCATCCATTGCTGCAGCCGCAAAAGCAAGTGCTTCAAGCACATCCTCTTTCTCCAAAAAAGGAAACTCTTTCAGCAACGATTCCTGATCCAGGCCTCCGGCAAGATAGGCCAACAAGGTGGATACCGGGAACCGCATCCCGCGAATGCAAGGCTTGCCCGTGCAGACCTCCGGATTCACGGTAATACGGGGAAATTGTGGATGACGTAATTCCATAAATCTCAATCTTTTGGTGGCAAAGATAACACATTGCCCTCCAAAAACTCCAAAATCCTCCCTGTCGCCCCCCGGCTTTCTTCCAAATACCCGGTCACAGCCGCCGAGGCTTTTTGGTAAAATTCCGGGTCGTTCAGTTTGGTCAATACCTCGGTCAGTTCGGCCGTATTGTGTACCGGGAATGCCCCGCCCCGTGCCACGAACTGCCGCGCTTCTTCAAACTTTTCGTACTTCGGTCCAAAAATGATGGGTAAACCGAATGCCGCCGGCTCCAGGGTATTGTGGATGCCCTTGCCAAAGCCGCCGCCGATGTAGGCGATGCGTCCGTAGCGGTAGAGGGAGTTGAGCAGGCCGATGCTGTCAATAACTACTATATCGGTGCGCGCGCCGTCCCAGGTGGAATGCCGCGCCCAGGGCCGGACGATGCGGGGCAGTAGCTGTGCCAGATGCTTTTCTGTCGGCTCGTGCGGGGCAATAATCCAGTGGAGGTAAGCAAACGAGGGGTCGTGCAGGACTGGAAGGAAGATGTCCTCATCGGCAGGCCAGGTGCTGCCGGCGATTACCGTTGGCCCTGCGCCCAACCCGATTGGAACCGGAGACGACACACTTGAAGCGGCCAGCGCCAACACCCGGTCCACGCGCGTATCGCCGGCTACCGTTACTTTTTCAAAACCAATGCTGCGCAGCAGCGCTTCGGAAGGTTTGTTTTGCACAAAAATATGGGTGAAACAATCCAGCATTTGCCGCCAAAGGCCGCCATACCAGCGAAAAAATGGTTGCTCGCTGCGAAACAACGCGGACACGAGCAGGGTAGGGGCGCCGCGTTTCTGGAGTTCAAACAGGTAGTTTGCCCAAAAATCGTATTTCACAAAAATAGCCGCGTCGGGGCGGATCAGATCGAGGAAATCGCGGGCGTTGCGGCGCGTATCGGCGGGCAGGTAGCATACGAAGTCGGCGTGGGGGTAGTTGTGGCGAATGTCGTAGCCAGAGGGCGAGAAGAACGTGAGTACGATCTGCCAGTCGGGAAATTTTTCCCGGAAGCCCTCGATGACGGGCCGACCCTGCTCGAACTCGCCCAGCGAGGACACGTGTACCCACAGCACCCGTCCTTTTTTTTCAAAAGCCGATGTATAGCGCACCCGCCAGTTGCGGCGGCCCGCTACCCATTTTCGGGCCTTTGGGTGAAACAGCCCGGCGATGTGCAGCGCGCCGGTGAGCAGGTGTATGGCAAGGTGGTACAGCAGCCGCATCAATAGTAGATTTGGTTGGCGCTTCCCTGGTAGAACGGCAGCGTCCAGCCTAAGCGGATGCCAAAACGGAGGTCGGTGCGGTTGCCTTCCAGCTTGCGCATTTCGGTGAAGTCCCAGTCGCGCAGGCTTTTGGTGAACCCCTGGCTGAATTCGAACCCGAGGAACCAGTTGGCACGGCGGTTGGCGCCGAGGTGTTGCCAGCCCAGGAATTGAGTGAGAGCCAGCCCGCCGGTAAGCCGGTCGTAACCTTTAATATAGTCGCCGCTGACCTGCACGACGCTGCTGTTATTGTCCTGTACGCGAATCCTGTGCTGCATAGCGCCGGCGCCGAGGGTGAGGCGGATACCCGAGCGCCGGTTTCCGATGGGAAAAAGTTTGCCGATGGCGCCACCGATATAGTAGCCTCGTGCGCGCAGGTCCACCTCGGCCAGCTGCTGGTCGTTGCCGATGATGTCGCCTTCGGGGGTACGCAAGATGCCGAGCGGGTCTTCTTTTACGGTGTTGCCAAACGAATAGTTGCCCTCCACGCTAAAGAGAAGGTTTTGAGCTGTGATCCATTCCAGAGCGCCGCCTACGTTGCCGGTGGATCCGAAGCGGTCGGCAAGGTCGCCGCCGGGCTGGTGAATGGCTGCCGTGAGGTGCAGGAGGAGCGCTTTGCCTTTGTTGCGCGCTTCCATTTCGCGGTGTTCTGGAAATTTTTGAGCGAAGGCGGATGCTGCGATCAGCAGGGTGAGGATACTGGTCAAAAAATATTTCTGCGTCATAGGTCTGTTTTTGTGTGCGTGCAGGATGGACGGGCGAAGGTACGATCTTCTGCTGTGTGGCAAATTTTAGTGTCTGTGCGGCGCTACAGGCAGATTGGGGGCATATTGCCGCAACAAAATTTTTTTGTACATGATAAAGATCAAAGTGGACCCTAACGTAGGTCACTTAACAGCCCTTTTTGGTGCCGGTACATTTGTGCAAAAATATATCAAGATGAAACTCAAATTCGTATTGTTCCTCTTATTGGTTTGCTCGCAGGTTTTTGGGCAGAGTACATTCAGCACCACTGGTTTCACGATGACCATCAAAGGAACCTCCAATTTGCACGACTGGGAATCCACGGCAAAGGAAGTACGTGCTACTGGTTCCTTGACTTTAACGGATGAAGGTTTGCAGTCCATTTCGTCCCTGTCGGTTACCGTTCCTTCCAAGTCCATCAAAAGCACCAAAGGTTCGGTTATGGACAACAAGACCTACGATGCTTTGCAAGCAAACAAGTATCCGAATGTCACTTACAAGCTTGAAAAGGCTACGATCACCAAAAAAGGAGATGGCTATGATATTGCCTCTACGGGCAGCTTGACCATCGCAGCGGTTACGAATAAATTTGACATGACTGTCCGCGGCAGGGCAAACAGCGATGGCAGCATCACATTCACTGGTTCCAGGAAAATTAAATTGCCGGACTACAAAATCAAGCCGCCTACTGCGCTGCTGGGTTCCGTTGTCGTAGGAGATGAAGTAGAAGTGGTGTTCAAGGTTACGGTGAAGTAAGTATGTTCCTATAGCATCTATGAAGTAGTATTTCAATAACATCTAATTACAATTTCGAACTTAAATCAATTTTATTGTTATGAAAAACAACCTGTTCCTATCGCTTTTCGCGCTGCTTATCAGCGCAACCTGGGCACTTGCTCAACAACCAGACCTTCAGTACTATCGCGGCTGGGATCAAGACGGTATCAATGTTTTTGAACCATCCAAAAAGGCTGAACAGCCGGAATACACGGGCTTTAAAATCCGGATCGGTGGTTCTTTCACGCAAGATTTCCAGTCGCTGACACACGAAAACAAAGCAAATTATGTAAAAAACGGTGCTGACCTGCGCAACCGCAACATTCTGTACGGTGTGGCCGGCACAACAGGCTCGGGCGCTAATACCAACTGGAACCTGAACGTAGCCGGCGACTCAACTTCCGCCACCCTGACCGGTTTCAACCTGGCTATGGCCAACCTGAACTTCGACTTTCAGATTGGTGATGGTATCCGTGTTTGCCTGGAAAACTATATGTCTTCGCGCCACCACTCCGAATTTTGGGTAAAAGGCGGCTACATCCAAATAGACAAACTCCCGATGTTGGGCAATCCGAAGTGGTTCGCTGATAATCTCCGCGTGAAAATCGGCCACTTCCAGCCAAACTACGGTGATATGCAGTTCCGTCGCACGGATGGTGGTAACACGATGTTCAATCCTTTTGTCGAAAACTACATCATGGATGCGTTCACTACAGAGATCGGTGGTGAGGTGTACTTGTTCCCGGCTGATGGATTCATGGCAATGGTCGGTATGACCTCCGGTTTTATCAACGGTAACGTAGAGGCCTATCCGGAAGCCATCAATAATTTTGGTGTAGTTGCTACCAAAAAAAGTCCGTCCATTTTTGCCAAATTGGCTTACGACAAAGCATTCAGCGATGACTTCCGCTTCCGTCTGTCGGGTTCTATCTACAACAACTCTAACATCCAGCGCAATACGCTATATGCTGGTGACCGTACGGGTTCGCACTACTTCCTCGCCATGGAACCGGCTCTGCAAACAAACGGTACTGCTACCACAGCAGCTGCCCAGTTTACTTCCGGACGTTTCAACCCGAATTTCTCTAACCGCGTAACGGCTGTCATGATTAACCCGTTCGTCAAGTTCAAAGGACTGGAAGTATTCGGTACTTATGAAATTGCCAACGGCGCTGTTTATGGCGATACGATTCGCGGATCGTGGGAAAACCGCTCCTTCACCCAAATTGCTGTGGAAGGTATCTACCGCTTCCTCCCGCGCGAACAAATGTACATTGGTGCGCGCTACAACAAACTGACGGGTGAAGCATCGGGTGTAACCTACAACCAGGCCGCCGACGGCAAAACAGGCCAGGCAGAGGTTGGAATTGATCGCCTCACATTCGCAGCTGGTTGGTTCCCAACGAAAAATCTGTTGCTGAAAGGTGAATATGTTATCCAAAACTTCACGGACTTCCCGTCATTGGACTACCGTTATGAAGGCAAGTTCTCGGGCTTTATGGTCCAGGCTGTAATTGGATTCTAACGTTCTTTAGGTTTCAGGGTTAGAAGGTTAGAGGGTTAGAGGGTTAGAGGGTTGTACTTTCCAACTTTCTAACCCTCTAATCTTCTATATCACTGAAACCAAAAATGAATACAAAAATGAAAAATTACTGGTTCTATTTTCTTTTAATCAGTATTGGTTTAGCGGGACAAGGTGCGGTTTTGTTGAAGACGTCTGAAAAAAAACGCTTTGCTATCATAAAACCAAGCCGGTTATATCTACAAGGCACCACGAATGTAAATACGTTTACCTGCGATTGTGAAGACCAGTTTGCTACTCAGGAAGTAGATGTTGAGAGCAACGGCGGTATTGCCAGGTTTCGAAACACCCGCATCAGTATGACCACCCGAAAATTCAACTGCAAAAACGCCAAGATGGACCGGGATATGCACAAGGCGCTCAAGGCAGAACAGTATCCCAGGATCAGTATGGAGTTGGTTGAAACCAGACAAAATCCCGACCATCTGAAAGGTTCCGCCTGGTTTGATGTGGATGCCAAAGTAAAAATCACCATCACCGGAGTTACCAAAGAAAAACACATCAAGGCGCAAGCCCGGAAGGTATCCCAAAATCAATTTGCATTGAAGGGATCCGAAACCGTCCAAATGACGGAATTTGGTATTGATCCGCCGGAGGCAATGTTCGGGCTGATCAAAGTAAACGACCCGATTACATTCCATTTTGACTTGACCATACAATTGGAAAACATTCTCAACTGATACGATTGACTCGAACGAGTAAACCAGTCAACCAGTCAACAAATCAACCACCTATGCAAAAGTTCTTTATCAAAGGTTTCGCTGCGGGCGCTATTTTGCTCGTACTCAGTTATGCAGCGCTCTGGGTTTTGGTCAACTTCTTCCCCGATATGGCGGAGCAGTATTACAACCCGATTTTCGACATGGAGGGCGACAAGACTTACCTCTACTTCTTACACCCGTTCGTCCTGAGTTTTGCTTTGGCTTGGTTCTGGCGGCGGTTCAAGAGTCTTTTCACCGGGCCATTCTGGTGGCGCGGTATGGAGATGGGGCTGGTTTACGGCCTTATTGCCAGCTTGCCGTCCATGTGGATCACGTTTAGTTCACTGTCGGTGTCGTTTGGACTTGTTATGACATGGCTTTTATACGGGGTTTTCCAGGCGGTCGTAGTGGGTATCGTGTACGCGAAGATGAGTCCCTAAGACACGATGCTTGCGTGCCCATATTTGTCAGCATAAAAAAGAAGAGTCATCCCGAATTTTTCCAGCGTGTTCAGAGAACTGTGTCAAACCTACCGAGAGATATTTTTAACACAGACAAACGCAGACTGCTACACAGACAAACACAGAGGTTTGATTTTAAATAAGTTACACTCTGTGTTTGTCTGTGTAGCAGTCTGCGTTTGTCTGTGTTAAATTTGCTCTGAACGGGCTGAGACAGTTTTCTGAACACTCCCAATTTTTTAAGGAAACAAGGACATCGGAAAAACATGCGCCGGCATTGGGTGCAAAAACATCCCGCCCAATACGCGCCGGATATCTCGAAAAAAGAGCGATTCAACTGTTTTCAAAATTCGG
>JBGSKO010000144.1:0-85679 GCA_041741155.1 Saprospiraceae bacterium
CCCCCCCCCCCCCCCCCCCCCCCCCCCCCCCCCCCCCCCCCCCCCCCCCCCACAACTGTGGTTTTTAACGTGAAGTGGTTTGCTAAGGCGAAGGTGAGCAATTTTGTTTCCAAAGCCTAATACCCGCAGGATAGCTGCAAAAGTGGCAGATGTCGGTATTTGCCAAAGCCATTTTGGCGGTCTCGCGCACCATTTCCCGCCAAGTTTTCAGGCCACCTCTCAACCTCCTCAACCTTCTCCCCCCCCTCAACTTTCTCAAATATCCTCCGTCGTCACCTCGCTTGACCGGTACTGTTTGCCAAAATTGATAAACAAACCTACGAACAAAAACCGCTTGGCCGGCGGTGTGATTGCCCGGGAGGGGAATACCCCGGTCGCATCCGGCTCGGCGCCAAACTGGTAGCCATAAACCTGCCGAAATCCCGGCAGGTTGGTGGCCGAAACGTACAGGATGGTGAAATGCCCGCCGATATTGGTCAGGTAGCTGGCGTTTATGCTCAGATCATGGTACACCGGCGTGCGCCCCTGATTGAAGCCCGTACGGTTCGGGTCGTGGTACGGACGCGGCGACTGAAACGCATACGTGGCCCCGAAAGCCGTGTTCCACCGGGGAAACCATTGTTTATAAACCACCGAAACGTTGTGCGCGGCGGCGAACGTCGGCACAGCCAAACCAGGAAAATCCCGGTAGTCGCGCCTGGTATCGAGGAAGGAATACGCCAGCCAGTAGTCACCGTTTTTGATCGTATTCCGATCGCGAAAAAACACGTCCAGCCCGCGTGCATAGCCGTACCCGCGGCTGTTGGTTTGCCCGAATTCCGGACCTGTTTTTACCAGATCATCGTACGTTTTGTGGTACGCCTCTGCGCGGAACGTGTAGCCGCCCCGGATGCGCTGGAAGTTCACCATGTAGTGGGTAGCTTTTTCAAAACGCAGGTCGGCGCCGAAGCGCAGGAGCGGGTATTCAGGTGTCTGGTAAAATTGCCCGAAAGCGAAAGCAACCTGTTCGTTTTTTCCTAAAAGCCAGGCTGCCGACAAGCGGGGCGCGAGGTTGGCCCGGCCCAGCAAAGCGGAATGCTCGGCCCGCAGACCCGCCCGCACAGCTATTTTTTTAAAAAAAAGCGCATCTGCTTCGGCAAAACCCGCTGCATAACGTTCGTCCAGGAGGGTGCCGAACGGCTGCCCCGAGCCGTCGCGATAATCCTCATCAAATCGCCCGCGCAGATACTCCCCGCCAAACTTGACCTTGGTCTTATCACCCAAAGCGCGGGTTGCCGAAAACCGCATCTGACCCGACTGCTGCGCCTGGTCGTTGGAAAAACCGGAGGCAATCTGGTCGCGGTTGTAGGTGTACGCCCCACCGGCGAACACCGCCCATTTTTCGCGCCAGATATCCCGGTACGACATGTTTGTGTACAAATTATCCGCCTGCAAACGCAACGGCACCGTCTCCTGGGGCCGAAACGGGTCAGGATACTGCATTTCCATCCAGGAGCGGTTGACGGAGGCGTACGTTTTGAGCATACCCGTTTCGCCGGTTTTTTGTCGAAAAACCAACTCGCCGCCGGCGGACTGTGGGGCGACAAGCCAGTCTATGTTCTGCGGAACCAACGCGAAATAGGGCGACAGGTTGGTGTACCCGCCCGATACGGCAAGCGAACTACGCTCCCAGCGCTGTGTGTGCGACAGGCCCGGCCCGATGGACATAAGCGACAGGCCTGTGGTGGTTTTCGGAGCCAGGTCCTCCGTGTTCAGAATGAGCGCAGACGACAATGCCTGCCCGTACTCCGCCGAGTAACCGCCCGTGGAAAACTGCACGCCCTGAAACAGGAACGGCGAAAAGCGGTTGCGGGCCGGCACATTGGGCACCGAACTGCTGTACGGATTTTGCACATAGAGGCCGTCTATGAAGGTGCGCGTCTCGTAAGCCGCGCCGCCGCGCACGAGAATTTGCCCCGACTCGCCGTTCCGAACGGTTCCAGGCAATGTAGTTATGGCTCCGGCAATGTCGGCCGTGGCACTGGCCGTCAGGGCGATGTCAATCGGCGAAAGCACCACCGCCCGCCGCCGGTCGCCGGCGGCCTCGAAACTGCCGGCGGATATGACGACCTCCTGCAGGGAAGCCGTATTTTCCCGAAGCCTCGGTTGTATTTCCGCAATGCCGCCGGCCAGCGTCAGCACTTGCCGGAAAGTATCGAACCCGATACAGGTGACCAGCAGGGTTTGACTGCCGACGATGTCTGTCTGAAACGAAAAAACGCCGCTCGCGTTGGTGGTAGCGCCGTCGTAGGCGCCGGGCAGCCATACATTGGCCCCGACGAGCGTGTCGCCATTGGTGGAAAATACGGTGCCACGCAGGGTGGTTTGGGCGGCTGCCCCAAAAAACAGAACAGAGCAAAAAAGGGTGAAAATGTAGGATGCGCGCATGGGAAAACAGTGCCGGTTGTTTGGCCGGACAAAAGTGGTGTCCCGTGCCGCCGGGCAAAAATTTACCTGCCTGAAGTGCCAAATATGGGGAGTGAAGTGACGAGCAGAAGCCCGGATTTTTCAGGTTTGAAAATCAGGAAAATCCGCTCCCGCAGCTCCGTCTCGCAAGTCTTCTCCACACTTTTTTACGGGAAACTGGGTTAATTTCAACATTTTGCTACCTTTGCCTCCATTCCGAGAGGAAATGCGTGTTTTTCAGACACGTTTTTTTTAATCCAAAACAATCTTTCACACCCGGGGCGGACCCTTTTTTTCAGCAAGGCCGCTTCGCGAAAAAAGCTGTTTCAAGTATGAGCGACCCTTCCAGTAGTTGCTACCCCAAATTGCGCCGTTTCTTTTTCATTCCCCTTTTCATTTCAATTTTTTTGGTTGGCAGCGCCTTCCGTCCGAGCCGCTCCATGAGCATGGAAATGCTCCAGTTGCGCGACGAAATCGTTGATTACGCCCAGTCTTTTGTGGGCACGCGCTACCGGTACGCCAGCAGAAACCCCGAAGTCGGGTTCGATTGCTCGGGCTTTACCAGTTTCATTTTGAAAAAATTCGATGCCTCTGTTTCCACCAGTTCGAGCATGCAATCTCTGCAAGGGATCCGCATTCCGCTCAGCGAAGTGGTGCCGGGCGACCTGCTCTTTTTTGGTCGTCGGGGCCGCAGCATTCAGCATGTAGCCATGGTCGTCGAAAACACCCCCGGCGGGATTGTGTGCGTACACAGCACCAGCAGTCGCGGCGTAGTCGTCGAAAATGTCAGCACATCGGCTTACTGGCGCCCGCGCATCCTGTTTGCCCGCGATGTCCTCGGTCAACACCGGGAATTTTAAAATTTTGAGTTGCGCGTTTTGAGTGGAGCCAAAGGCAAAAACACCAGCCAACAATTTCCCACACAATACACCACAGTGCTGCTTAGCAAGACGAAAAGTGGAGCGGTTGCCGGTAACCCCGGCAGCCGTTTTTTTATGGAGCAAACACGATACCGAAGCATAGGTGCGTTTGGTTGCGTTTACGCTCGTACGCTATGATCCACGCCCGACTTCGTTTCCGCCTTTTTCCTTTATTCGGACTGCTCCTTGCCCTGCTGGTTGCCGGCTGTTCCACGTCCAAAAAGACAACTCCTCCGACCCGATCCAGACCAGCTCCAAGCGCCAAACCCCGACCGGCCCCGAGCGCAAAAGAGCGGCAGTTCCGGCAGGAAGTGATCGAGTACGCCCTGCAATTTCAAGGCGCTCCCTACAAATACGCCGGCACCAGCCCCATCTCCGGGTTCGATTGCTCGGGATTTACCAGTTTCGTACTCAAAGAGTTCAAGGTAAACATTTCGCCGGCCTCTTCTGCGCAATCCAAGGAAGGCAAGTCGGTCGGTCTGAATGCCGTGCAACCCGGCGATATCATCGTCTTCGGGAAAAACCAAAGCAACATCCAACACGTGGCCCTCGTGGTGGAGCGCACCCGCGACGGGATCATCGTAGTCCACAGCACCACCAGCCGGGGCGTTATCCGGGAAAACATTTCCACGTCGGCCTACTGGAAGCCACTGATTCTGAGTGCGCGGGACATGATCGGGCAGCGGTGAAGCGGCTACCGCACAATCGTCACATCCCCTTTCCGAAACACCCGCTGCACCCGTCCGCAGTAGTCAATATCCACTTGCAGGTACCACACAAACACGGCGGGCTGCATGTCTTCGGCGCGGAAGGGGCCGGTCCAGCCCGCAGCGGTGTCCTCGGTGTGGAACATCCGGTTGCCCCAGCGGTCGAAAATTTCGAAACGGTAGTTACCCAATTGTAGCCCGGGCGCAAAATAGGGCCTAAACCAGGAGTTCTCCGGGTCGGCCGAAAGCGGCGCGAACACGTTGGGCACATACACAAAGGAAAAATCCTTGTCCACACCCGCCCACTGTACCTGCGCTTCGCGACGCACCGTCTCGCACACATTGCGCACGTCCACCGTGTACAGGCCAGGGTCGGACACCGCAATCGTCGGCGTTTGCGCACCCGTGTTCCACTCATAGGAAAGCCCCGCCAGGGCGCCACCAACAGCGGGGGCCAACTGCACGCCGTTGGCATTGCACGGCAACTCCGCATCGTCGAGCGCTACGGTGAGCGGCTCGATGGCAGGTATGCCGGCCGACTGTTCGAACATGCAGCCGTTACTGTCCTCCAGCCAAACCGTGTAGGTTCCCGGCGCCAGACCATCGAACAACAGTGTATCCTGGAAAGCTACTCCGTCCAGAGAATAGCGGTAGGGCGGCAAGCCACCAGCGGGATTCGTCGCCGTGAGGCTGCCTGTATTGGCATTGGAACAGGAGGCTTTCACTGCCAAACCAAATGTAGCCGCAGGGAAGGCCGCCACACTGACCACCACGGTAGAATCGCAGCCCACTGAGTTGGTATAGGTGAATGTCCGCATATCGCCGGGGCGCAACTCAACGCCGTCGTACGTGTACGTCTCGTTCGGGCAAATGGTCGCCGACAGCGTTTCCGAGGAAGCAGCCAGGGCGCTCACCGTGACCGTCACGATGGAGTCGCAGCCCAGCGCGCTGGTCAGGGTGAACTGCTGTACCGCACCGATGGCAAGCGTCACCCCCTGGTAGGTAAATGTTTCACCCGGACAAGCGCCTGCCTGCACCGCACCGGTGGGCGTGGGGAGGGCGATAACCGAAACCGTCACCACCGAGTCGCAGCCGAGGTGATTTTGTAACACAAAATCCTGCGTTTGACCCGCTTGCAGTACCGTACCGTTGTAGGTAAACGTTTCGCCCGCGCAAATTTCAGCGATAAAACTTCCGGTTGAGGCGGGTATTTCAGCCACAATAACCGTCAGTACGGAGTCGCAGCCCAGCGCGTTTTGCAACACAAAATCCTGCGACGTGCCCGCCGCAACGGGCGTGCCGTTGAAATCAAAACTCAATCCCGGACACGCGCTTGCGTTCAACGTACCGAACGTGACGGGCAGCGCCGCTACAGTCACCGTGAGAATGGAGTCGCAGCCCAGCGCATTTTGCAGCACAAAATCCTGCGAGGTGCCCGCCGCAACGGGTGTGCCGTTGAAATCAAAACTCAAGCCCGGACATGCGCTTGCATTCAGCGTCCCGAACGTGACGGGCAGCGCAGCCACGGTTACCGTGAGAATAGAGTCGCAGCCCAGCGCGTTTTGCAGCACAAAATCCTGCGAGGTGCCCGCTGCAACAGGCGTGCCGTTGAAATTAAAACTCGATCCCGGACATGCGCTTGCGTTGAGCGTACCGAACGTGACGGGCAGCGCCGCTACGGTTACCGTCAGCACGGAGTCGCAGCCCAGCGCGTTTTGCAACACAAAATCCTGCGACGTGCCCGCCGCAACGGGTGTGCCGTTGAAATCAAAACTCGAGCCCGGACACACACTCGCGTTCAGCGTCCCAAACGTGACGGGCAGTGCAGCCACGGTTACCGTGAGCATGGAGTCGCAACCCAGCGCGTTTTGCAGCACAAAATCCTGCGAGGTGCCCGCCGCAACGGGCGTACCGTTGAAATCAAAACTTGAACCCGGGCACGCGCTCGCGTTCAGCGTCCCAAACGTTACGGGCAGTGCAGCCACGGTTACCGTGAGAATGGAGTCGCAGCCCAGCGCATTTTGCAGCACAAAATCCTGCGAGGTACCCGCCGCAACGGGCGTGCCGTTGAAATCAAAACTCGATCCCGGACATGCGCTTGCGTTGAGCGTGCCCGAAGACGTTGGCAATGTCGCCACGGTCACCGTCACGAGCGAATCGCAGCCCGCCGCCGTCGTCAGCAAAAAGGTTTGACTGCTTCCTGCCGGAATGGACGTGCCGTTGTAGATGGCTACATCGTTGGGGCAAGCGTCGAGCTGCAGGTCGGAGGTCAGCACCGTCAGGCAGGCTGCCCGAATGAGCAGGCCCACTTGATCTACGGCATCGCAGCCGGACAAGCTCGCCGGGTCCTGGCCGATAACGATCTGCCAGCCGGGCGGCAATAAACCGGCGTCTATTTCTACCGCGTAGTTTTCCGAAACAATATTGGTGAACGCAAAATCGCCGCCCGCACCGGACTGGCCCGTGCCCACCGGTGCGCCGCCTTGCAGCAGGTTCACCGCTATGCCGCTTACGAGGGTATCCGCTGCATCAATGATGCCGTTGTTGTTCACATCCGACCACACCTGGCCGAGGATATTTCCAAAACCGTCCAAAAGGTTCAGCGTGAGCGGTCCGCTTTGGTTGGTGCAACCAAAAATATCGGTCAGTTGGGCGTAGTACGTCCCGCTTTGGTCCGGCGCAAACGTCGGACTCGTGGCGCCGGGCACGGGGTTTCCGTTGAAATACCACTGCCATGCGGTAATATTCGGGATATTGGGCAGGCAGAGGGTATCCGGGCGGCAGCGCGTGTGGCAACCTGCCGGTATCGCCGCCACATTGGGGCCGGGCAGAATGGTGAGCGGATTGCTGCGCGCTTCGCAGCCAAACTCGTTGATAACCCGAAGGAAGTACCGCCCGGGATTGGTCGTAACCAAGGGTACGTCGGTTTGGCCGGTGTTCCAGATGAATTGCCAGTTGCCGGGGTTTGGGCCGGTGTATGCGAGCGTGTTCGTGGCGCCCGCACAGGCCGGCGCAATGCTGTTTGCTATAGAAAAACCGGAAGGCACGGGATTCACCGTCACCACAAATGGATCTGAAACCGTTGTGCAACCGCTCGTCGCGTCGGTTATAGTAACGGTGTACAAGTGCGTACCCACGGCCAAAAGGTTCTTGCGTACTTCGGAAAACTCAATGGTGGTTCCGTTGATACCCGTGGACCACGCATAGGTTTGGGCGCCGACACCTTCGGCAAACAACCGCACGTCTTCACCCGCACAAACGCTGTAAGCGGGGTAGGATACTCCCACCGTTTGGCCCAAATTATTGAGAATAGCAGCTTTGATAAGCGCATCGGGGCCGGATGTGACCCGTACAGGTACAGGGAGCGGTGCATACATGCAGCCGTTGGCGTCGGTGAGTGTCACCCCGTACACGCCTTCTTCGGAAACCACGAGTGTATTGGTTCCACTGCCGTCCGTCCACAGGTAGGTCAATCCGCCGGCGGGGGCCGTGAGTGTAAGCGTGCCACCTTCGCAAAAAGGCGTGGGCGTTGCGGGGGTGATTTGTCCACTGAACGGATTAGGAGCTGCCGTCAGGACGTACGTAGTGGAGGCCGTGCAACCGAGGTTGTCGGTGGCGGTAGCCGTCACGGTGTAGTTGCCGGCGGCAAATGTGTGAAAAACGGGATTTCCCGCCGCCGTGTTTAGCGCTCCGGAAGCGGGGTCTCCGAAATTCCAGGCGAGATTTTGTCCTGTACCGCCGAACTCCAGTGCGTTTCCGGCGCAACTTGCCGAAGGCGGGAGTATGGTCGGCGGTGTGGGCTGCGGTATGATCGCAGGTTCAGTAGCCGAGGACGTGCAGCCACTGTTGGCCGTCACGGTCAGCGTCACGGGGTATGTTCCTCCTGCGGCATAAACATGCGTCGGCATTCGGATACCGGCCGTGTTGCCCGAGCCGGAGGCGGGATCGCCAAAATCCCAGTTCCAGGCAGTGATGCCGCTGCCGGGCAAAAACGCGCTGCGTTCGTCGAAACCGGTCGGGCTGCCGGGGCAGGCGGGCAGGGGGGCAAATTGCGCTACCGCCTCCACGTTTATCGTGTCAATTACCCGGCAGGTTCCTCCGGTGGTTAGTGTGGCGATCAGGGCGACGATGTAGCGGCCTGCTTTGGGGAAAACAAACGGCACCTGGTCGCCGGAAGCACTTCCGGTGATTCCCTGACCCGATTGCCCAAAAATCCACTGTGCCGAACCGGCCAGGTAATTTGGGCCTGTGGCCCTAAACTCAAACGAATCACAACGCGGTGAGGGGAAAATTTGGATAGAAATACTCCCGGGCGGGCATCCCGGTCCATTGCCCGGAAAGCCGCCACCACCGCCGCCGCCGCAGTCGGAAATGATGGCAATGGGGCCTGCGGTAGCCGTGCATCCCGCCGTGTTGGTGGCCTGTACGGTGTAACTGCCGTATTGATTGGTGGAGTAGGTGGCAGCGTTCACGCCGAGCGGGTTGCCGTTTTGGAACCACTCGTAGGTGAGATCGCCGCTGGTGTTCGTCAGCGCTACCATGGTTACCGTCACCGAGTTGTTGCAAAACGCCGTAGGATCTACCGTGGAAATACTCAGGCTTGGGCCAAGGGCCGTAAAAATTGTGAACGTACTGCTGCCCGTACAACCATCGGCATCGGATATAAAAACGACGTAATTTCCCGGTCCCAGATCAGCAGTAGCCGAAGTGCTGTACACGGTGCCGTCGCTGCTTTCCCAGGAATAGGTGGCATAGGGTATTGCCGTTTGCACTGTGGCCGTATTTCCGGGGCACAGGCTGCTCGGATGCAATACCGCAGGCGCAAGGTTCGGCGACACGTTCACCACATAGCTGGTTGTTTGGCCGCAGGCCGTAACAACCAGCGTATGCGCGCCGGAGGATTGCCAAAAAACTTCCACCATGTCGGTACCCTGACCGGACACGATGGCGCCCGCGTCGGCAGGCTGGATGCTCCACTGGATATCGAGTCCCGGAACAGCCGGTATCATATAGGTGGCTGTACTGTTGATGCAGATTTGCCCCGGGCCGGAAATGGGGAATGTTCCGACGTGCTGTGCTTCCAGATAAACCACTGCTGAGGTGCAGCCCAAACCGTTTGCGGAAAGGGCCACTGCGCCCAGTTGATATGGGCCAACGCCCCCCCAGGTTACATTCAGCGGATTTCCAAAAACAATGGTTGGCGCGCCGGGGCCGTTCCGCACCATCCAGCGGATACTCGCGCCGGGGGCGACGCCAACGGCCGTATAGGTAAATGGCTGGCCGGGGCAAATGAGCAAAGGGCCTGCGATACTTGTCGGGGATGCGGGTGCAGCGGGTACGCTGATGGCCCATTCACCCCGGTCCGTGCACGTGAGCAGCGGATTATCGGGCACGGCGAACATCCGGTAGGTGCCCGAGCCGTTGGCAAACGGTGCGGTCACGGAAGCCGCCGCCGCGGGCGATGTCCAGACCGTGGAGCCATCCGGCGCTGTCAGCGTCCAGTTGCAGTTGATATTCGAGTTGTTGAATGTCAGGCGGGAAAGGAAATTTCCGGTGGAACCGGCACAAACCTCCACCGGGCCATTGACAAAAAAAGGCGACACGATGCGCACGGGGATGGAATCCTGACCGCCACAACCCAGGTAACAGTTGTCGTATCGTACCGAGAGCCAGTGGGTCGTGTTGGGATTGGGAAAACTGCTCCAGCGAATGGAAACGCTGTTTGTGCCCTGTCCGTCGAGGATGGTGCCGCCACCGCTGAGCGTCCATACGAAACCGGTGCCGCCAAAGGGGCCAATGGAGTACACCTCTTCGGCGTCGGGGCATACCCGTTCCAGGCCTTGTATTTCGGCGTTGTCGTCTATGATCGGCACCCGGATAGTTGTCGGGAACGGGCAGGTTTGACCCGGGCAGGAGAAATTGCTGAGCGAGAGTACACCCGAAGGCCCGGCGCCCCATTGCACGGTGATACTGTCCGCGCCGGGTGCTCCGCCGGCGAGTACCGTTCCGTTCGGGCTGACCGCCCAGGTGATTCCCGTGCAGTTGGCCGTTGCCGCGTAGGTAGCCGTGGCGCCGGGGCACACGTCGCCTACACATTCGAGGCTGGGGGATTCAGCATCGAGTACTTCGATAACCGTTTCAATAGTGTCTGTGCAGAGGCAAGCACTCAGCGCCACGAGGCGCACGGTGTACATACCGGGATTTAGAAATGTATGCTGCGGGCTGACGACGTTGGAAATGGAAAAATCATCGCTGAAAAACCATTCGTAGGTATCGGCGTATTGGCTCAGGTTATCGAACCAGACGGTTTGTCCTTTGCAAATACGGAGCGTATCATTTCCCACAGCGGGCGCCGGATCGGTGTCGAACCGGGCATCGGGTTCTTCTACGATCGTGACGCATTGGGCATCTTCGCCGACGCACTGGTTTGTTGCGGGGTTGCCGCCGCCGATCACCACCACCGACACCGACCCTGCGCCCGAAGGGCCCCAGTTGACCGTTACCGAGGAATTACCCGGAGCATTCACGATGAAGTTTTGCGCACCATTGACGTTCCACGTGATGACCGGCAGAGCGCCTCCGATGGGCGCAGAGGGCGGGTTGGCAAGCGAATAAGTAACGGTGCTGTACGGGCACACTTTATCGCAAAACGAGTCGCTTGCATCTATGCCCAAACTGTCGGAGTTGCAAATGGCCGGGTTGGACGAGACGATTTCGACGGGCAGAAAATTCAAAACAGTCACCTCCAAACTATCGGTTGCGGTGTTTTGTCCGTTGACAAAATGCACGGTTACGGCTATTTTGTACGTACCGGGTTGTTGAAAACAAAAGACCGGCATGCTGTCCGTAGAAGTCTGCACAAGTCCGTTGGAACTTGAAACCACCCACTGATATCCAAGTGGTCCGGGAAGTGTACTTCCGTTGTAGGTGGTAATTACCCGGTACGAATAACACCCCGGGCATACGCTCGTGGGGCCGCCTATGACGACGGAAAAATTCGTTTGGGCGTGGATGAGGACAGGAAAAAGGAAAAAAAAGGCAATAACACAGGGAAGGATAAATCGGTTGGGCATACACAGCGGATGATTTGTTCACAGAATGGAACAAAGATACAACTGCGGATGGGAGCGCTGCCGGCGGCTCAATTCAGTTTGAACGGTGCGACCATTAGAAATTCCGGGATTTTTGCATCGAAGAGCGAGCTGTCGTTCATGCGGGTCATCTGATAAACGCCCACCATTTTCCCGATGTCGGTGTCGAGATTACAAAAAGAGGAATAACCGTGCACCTCGCCGGGCGCCAACACGGGCTGTAGTCCCACTACCCCATCGCCTTCCACCTCGCGCAATGTTCCGCAGGCATCCTGAATGATCCAGTGGCGGCGCAGCAACTGTACCGTGTGGGGGCTGTGATTTTCGATGGTGATATGATACCCGAAGATATACTTGCCCGCCCGCGGGTTGGAATGCGCCGCGAGGTATTGCGTCTCGACGCTGACCGTAATGTTGTTGGTGGTGAGGGTATCCATCGCGTGCTGTTTTTACCGTCTTGTAGGGAGAAATGAAAGGGCAAAAATGTGAAAAATTGTTGGTTGTTCACTCCTGTTCCCGCACCCCTTTCAGCCGTTTCCGCACCCCCTCTACAAACGCCCGAAGGTCGGTCGCCGCCGAAGGGGGTAGTTTCAGGTCGCTGGGCAGCTGGCCGGTGGGCAGCGCAAAATAGGTCGCCTTGCCGTTTGCATCCCGATGTACATAGCGCCATACCGGTAGGTAGCCGTATTCGCCCACTTCAGCGTAGGGCACGCCTTTGCGGTGCAAAAGATCTACCTGAAACAGAATACCACCGTCGGTGCCGGGTTTTTGCTGGTTGGAAATGAAATTGCCGAGGGAATAAACCACTACGGCAGATTTTTCAGAGCCGTCGGGCATCCGGGCGGTTTCTACTTTGATAGGCTGTACCACGTGCGGATGCGACCCGATGATCATGTCCGCGCCATTGCGGATGAGAAACTGGGCCAGTTTGCGCTGCTCGGCATTTTCCTGAAGTTGGTACTCCAGTCCCCAGTGCATCACGACGATGATAAAGTGTGGTTTGCGGGCGCGGGCCTCGGCCAGATCGGCAGCTATTTGCACCGTGTCTATCAGATTGACGATGGTGGGCGCCTGCGTGGGCACGCCGTTGGTGTCGTAAGTATAGTTCAGCAAGGCCAATTTGAATCCGTTCCGATATACCATGAGCGGGTAGAACAGGTTGCGGTCACGCTGATTTTTGAAGGTGCCGGTTTGCTGAAAACCAAGATTTCGCACGGTCTCCAGGGTACTGACCACGCCGGGGCCGCGGCTGTCGTTGGAGTGGTTATTGGCCGTCACGAGAATGTCGAATCCTGCATCGCGTAAGGCCACTGCCAGCGCATCGGGGCTGCGGAACATGGGGTATCCGGAGTACGGTCCCTTGCCGGGCAGGGTAAGTTCGAGGTTGCCGATCGCGATGTCGGCCTGCTCCAAAATTGGTTTGACATACCGGAAACAGGGGCGGTAGTCGTATTGGTTTGGGCCGACCTCGGCGCTTTTGATTTGCGGTGCGTGGCCCATGATATCGCCTGCGAAAAGAAGGCGCAGCGTGTCCGTCTGGGCGCCGAGCGGGAGCGCCGGGCAGAGGAACAGACAAAAGAGCAGGTGTACTGGTATTCGACGGTAGTGCATGGTTTTATGTTGAAAAACCCAGATTCGGGCACGCGGAGAAGGACTAACTTTGGGCGTTCAATCCGAAAAAAATATGCTGAAACGTATTCTTATCCTCAGTGCCTTTGTCCTCACGTTTGTGCTGGGCGGCTGGTTGGCCTATCGTTTTTTCGCGCCCAAAGAAACGAAGCCTCAAGAGAGCGCCACGGTTTTGCTGGAAAAAATCCGCACCGTGGTGAAACTGACTACCGTAGAAGGGGAATTTTCGGAGATTTACAACTACAGCGAGTACTCGGGCTACTTCACCTGGCTTTGGGACAAAAAAGTTTTAGTGCGCGTAAACGCAATAGTATCGGCGGGCTACGACCTAGGCAATTTGAATATTAAGGCCGACTCCACTGCCCGCGTACTGCGCATTGGCCCGCTGCCCGAGCCGCAAATCCTGAGCATTGACCACACCCTGAGCTACTACGATGTGTCTACCGGAGTGTTTTCCGATTTTTCGCCGGAGGACTACACCCGCATCAACCAACGCGCCAAAGACCTCATCCGTACATCGGCGCTGCAAAGCAACCTGCTGCCATCGGCGCGCGAGCAGTCCGATAAAATTTTTGAAATCATCCGGTTTATGGCCGAGAGTACGGGCTGGGAGGTGGAGATCATCCGCACAGGTCAATCCGGAGGCACACCGGGTTGAATCGCACAGAAGTTCCATGCTCTTTGCAAACATCTGTGCCACAAAAAACCCAAGCGGGAGGCACAGCAAAAAATTGCCGTAGTTTTGCCGACGAACATTTCAAAATCTCATGCACCATGAGCAAGTTTTTATCCCTGTTTTTCCTGCTGACCGCACTCCCCCTCGCATATACTCAAACTGCGGCTCCTGCCCGGGAAGCTGCGGATCGTTTGATCCAGAAGTACGGACTGGATACCGACCAGGCAGACAAGATGTACACGATTCAAGTGCGCAAGCAACGGAATCTGGCGGAGATTGAAACCTTAAAAACTACTGACCCGATGTTGTTCCATGCCAAACTGGAAAGCATCCAGCAAGGTACTCAGGCCGGCATACGCCGCTTATTGACGACGAAGAAACAGCGCGATTTATTTCAGCAAACACAATCGGAGCAACGCCGTCTGCGTGGCGAAAAACGCCGGGAAATGGAGGAAAAGGGCGCTGCAACTGCGGATATCAAGGCAGCTATACTTGACATCTACCTGGAGTAATTTGTAAAAAAACTTCACCTGCCATTTTCTGTCAGGCGCGTTAACTTGCGTCGTTTTTGAAACACAAACCGTTGACGTTTTTTACCGGTCCAATTTATGCTCATTTTTGCCGTAAGGCTCATCGTGGAGGAGGAAGGGAAAATGCTGTTCTTGCGCCAGACCAAGAAAAACGGGGGGCGGTTTTCCCTCATTGGGGGTAACGTCGAGGAAAACGAATTCGCACGCGAAGCGCTGGCCCGGGAAGCGCAGGAAGAAGCCGGGATTCATGTAGAACCGCATGACCTGCGTCTGGTACATGTACTACACCGGCATAAGTTGAAAAAAGACGAAACATTACTGGTGTTGTATTTCCGAGCGGCGCGTTTTCATGGAGAGCCCGCTGCATTGGAACCGAAAAAATTCAAGGATGTACGGTGGCTGCCGGTTAACAACCTGCCTCAGGACGTTTCTAAAGCTACCCTGCACGTGCTGCAGGGTATCCGGCGCGGCGAGATATACTCTGAGTTTCCGGCACGCAGTAAGGTGTTGGCGTTTTGGGAACAGTTTGGCGAGCGCTGGGCAGGTTTTTCCGATTTTTGATAGATTGCGGACACTTTCCCAAAAAAACAACAGCGAAATTGACTTCGACACCTCACTGCGATTACATTTGCAAGCATAATTTTTAATCCAGTTCAGTTCTGCTTACTACCGATTACACGAACAAACACTACATCCCATGAGCGGTTACAACGTTGTCTTTCGAGGGCATGCTCTGCCCGTTTCGCTGCTATTTCCCTTTTTCATAAGTTGGTTTTTCACCCGGCCGCGGTATGCTATTGCAAGCATCCCGCGTTACTGCGTTTCGGCCCGTTTGAAACGCCGCCCTTAGTGGGCACACCGGCGCTCCTGTGCGAACTATAGCAACTTCTGTGCGCTGTTGTTCAAGGTCTCTTGCGTGTATCAGGTGCGTGCGCCGCTTTTCCAGTTCAGATGTCTTATGCTTCATAGGCGAGAACCCCGGTTGCGAAAAGTCGCAGCCGGGTATTTTTTTTACAAGATGTTTGGCACACGGCTTCAAGCATTTTCCCGCCAGGAATTACCCATTTTTGCGCCGCAGTCCGTATCACATATTACGTCTTCATGGTTCTTTCGAAAATACAAACAGCGGTTAGCGACTACAAACAGTGGCTGCAGCGGCTACGGCACCATCCTTTTGTGTACGAATGGGAATCCGTGCAGCACTTTCAGGCCTACTGGAACCCGGATGATCCCGACCCGGTGGCCATGTTTGACCGCTGTTTGCAAAACAGCGAAACCCGACGCCTCTGGCAAACCGAGGCATGGTATCCCAAGCGGATGATGCTGGAATTCTGGCGCTTCGAACCTCGAACCGTGCGGGCAATGTTCGACGATTTGTTCAACGAAACACGTGATATAGAAGCCCGCATCGGGCGGTTCCTGTTTGGCTGCGATACGCTCCTGCGCGACTACAAACGCGCCCATCCTACCTCGGTGGAAAACAACCATCACCACGACGACTACCGCATGATCGCGCTCTACTTGTCGTTCCGATACCCGGACCAGTATGCGCCATACGATTTTGAGGTATTTCGCGGCGTTATGACGTTCTTTCAAGCGCGCGATATCCCGCAACAAAACGACTTGGGACGCTACTTTAAAGTGCAGCGCACGCTCATGACTTTTCTGGAAAAAGACGCTGATGTCGTCAAGGCGATGGTGCGGCATTTGCAACCCCGCAAACACTACGCGGGAAAAACGCTGCTGTTGACGGAGGACTTTTGCCGGTTTGTGGTTGGTTTGTCAAACGTCAAGTAGACGCATATCCCAACCTTCTCCATCACCTGGGTTTACCGCGCCCAAAAGTTGTACTTCAGAATGCAATAGATGGCGCGGAAAGCGTCCTTCATGCCGATTTTTTTCCCTTCGGCATACGTGCGGCCATAGTAGGATATGCCTACTTCGTAAATGCGAATACCCGGCACGCGGCTCATTTTTGCAGTTACTTCCGGCTCAAACCCAAAGCGTTTTTCTTGCAGGTTCAGTCCTTTCAGTGTCTCTGCCCGAAACAGCTTGTAACAGGTTTCCATGTCCGTCAAGTTCAGATTGGTAAACATATTGGAAACGAAGGTCAGGAACTTGTTGCCGATACTGTGCCAGAAAAACAGGATGCGGTGCGGCCGCCCCCCCATGAAGCGGGAGCCATAAACTACGTCGGCGTGCCCGTCGAGTATGGGCCGCAGCAGGATATTGTATTCGGCGGGATCGTATTCCAGGTCGGCATCCTGGATGATGATATATTGGCCGGAGGCATGCTGGATGCCTGTGTGCAAAGCGGCGCCTTTGCCCATATTCACTTTATGTTCCTGGTAGCGTATGTTCAGCGAGGGGTTTGCCTCCATGTATCGCCGGATTGCGCCGGCGGTATCGTCCTTGGAACAGTCGTTTGTGATAATGAGCTCTTTTTGAATACCGTTGATGAGTTCCACGGCTTTTACTTTGTCCAGTATCCGATGTATCGTGCGTTCCTCGTTGTAAGCAGGTATGACGATGGAGAGTATTTCCGACATAAAACAGGTCTTTAATTTTGATGATTTCCCAGTTTTGGGTGGCCGCAAAGGTACGTTTAAGTTGCTGATTCGTTAAAAACTGGCATTACAACCAAAAAAGATTTGTTTTTAACACATTGCGAGTTTTTTTGGAGAACTTTTTGCTATTTCACTTCGTTAGCAGTTCACAAATAAACATATTCTAATCCGTGCTAAACAGCCCGTACACCATGGCAAACCGTATTCATAAATTTTTCCGCATCTGGCGCTTATCGCCCCGTTTGGCTTTCGTATTCCTGACCCGTCGGGTCAAACGCCAGGCCAAAAAATTCCTTCCGATGGACGAATGGAACAAAAACTGGCTTGGCGAAGAAATGCGCCCATTCAACAGCCTGCGCTAGTCGCAGGCTTTTTTTTGCCCAAACCGAAAGGGGCTCTTTTCATTTTTTGTCTTCGGTATGGCAGGGATGCGGCATCTTTGTCCGCAAAATGAACCGACCGACACTGCTGGTGTTTGTCCGTCGGTAATCCTTCGCACACACTGCCATGAAAAAATTCAGCCTCCTGTTTCTCCTCGGTGTCACCCTCCTGACCATCAGTTCGTGTTCCGGCGATAAGCCGGATGGCGCCGCCAAACCGGCTCGTGCCTCCTACGACAATATCTCCATTGAGGGCTTTATCGTAAAGCCGGCTACCCTCACGGCCTCCGTTACGGCAGCGGGCACCCTGCTGCCGATGGAGGAGACCGACCTGCACCCCGAGGCATCAGGTCGTGTGGTGACCCTTAATCTTCCCGAAGGTAAAACCGTGAGCAAAGGAGCGCTCCTGGTCAAAATTTTTGATCAGGACCTGCAAACACAACTGCGCAAACTGGAAACCCAACTCAAACAAGCGGAAATAACGGAACAGCGCCTTTCCGACCTGTTGAAAGTCAAAGGTGTAAGCCAGCAAGAGTACGATCTGGCTGTGCTGGAAGTGCAGACGATGAAAAGCGAAATGGACCTTGTCCGTATCAATATTGCTAAAACCGAGTTGCGCGCGCCGTACACCGGTGTGATCGGCCTGCGCCGAATCAGCCCCGGCGCTTATATCACGCCCTCGATGCCCGTAGCCACGATCCGGTCCGTCGGCACCCTTAAATTGGACTTTTCTGTTCCGGAAAAATACAGCCACCTCATCCGACCGGGCCAAACCGTGTCCTTCTCTGTAGAAGGCGATACCCGTACCCACACAGCGACGATACAAGCCACCGAACAAAGTATCACAGCCGACACCCGCAACCTGCAGGTACGCGCCACGGTGCAAGGCAACTCGGGCGGGCGCCTTTTGCCCGGCGGGTTTGCCGAGGTTAGTCTAAACCTCGGCAAACAATCGCAAGCGCTGCTTATTCCTACCCAATCCATTGTGCCGCAAGCGCGCGAAAAAACGGTATTCGTCAGCCGAAACGGCTTGGCAGTGCCTACAGCCGTCAAAACAGGCGTTCGCCAGGCAGGTATGGTTGAGATCACCGAGGGTCTGTCCATTGGCGACACCATTGCCACCACAGGCATCTTGTTTTTGCGCCCGCAAGCGCCTATAAAATTTTCAAAAGTGGAATAATTCCGCTATTCTGTTTACGTAGTCGTCGCAGAGCGATTTCCAGTGGTCTTACCTACGCTATTACCGGCATTACCAGACTCCTCAAGTCTTCGTGGGATCATACGCCTCCCGCAGGATGCGGGTGGCATTCAGGTGTTTTGGACGTTGCGCATGGTGTTGATGTAGTTGTAAAAATCGGCATTGGTCATTGTATGCGGCGTATTTTACGGACAAATACAGCCTGACATGAGGTTTGAAACTCCGGGAGAAGGCTCGCACATCGTCGTAGCCTATACAGGCGGCTTTGGCGAAACTTTTCCTGACCGAGCAGTATTTGCGTCGTGTTGCCCAAGACAATTGGACAGAGAACTGAATTTGTTTGCACGCGCCATCAATACTGCCCTTGATACTTGGACCAGCGAATGTACATGCGCAGATTCTCCTCAAGCCGTTGAATAGCCGCCGATTTAGACTCGGATTTCAGCTTGGCGATGTAGGTTGAGTCAACATCCTGGGGCAGAGATTGGAGCGCTTCCTCCACATCTTTATCGGTGTGCCTATACAGAAAGCGTTTGTCATTAAAACTGACTGGAGCTACAAATATCTCTTTGTCGTTGGCCAGTTCGTCCAGTTGTTGCACCTCGTCTATATCGAACCGGGTGCGGTCATAATCCGCTACCAATCCGATCACTTCCTCCTGCCACTGTGGACGATACGAATGAAAGAACAGGTCAACGGCAAGCCTCAACTGCTCCTGTTCCGGTTTGGAATAGTACACATATCCGTTCAGCAGTGCGATGATGAAATCAAGGCTGCGCAACACCTTGCTTTCGCTTTCCAGGTAGCTGTCTGTGTATTGCTGCAAAACCTTCGCATCCCAGTTTTTCTCCGGCCTTATTTCCAGAAGTTTGCGGCGTGCGTCATTTCGGCCAAGTTCAAGTTTCAAGGCGACTTCGCTTTTGTTTTGAATCGCCCTTGCTACGGCACGTTCATTGAGCAGCACTTGCTGATTGATCCCGTCGTGCCGGTAGCGTAAGTACATTTTGTAAAACAACCATTTTTCGGAATCGGGAATATCTGTAAATGCCGCTTTCAAGAACAAGTCGTAGAGATGTTTTTCATCGGCCGTCCAGGTAGCCCGTTGTTCTATGTTGAGCCAATAGCGAATGTCTTCCGACGAACCCCTACTGAAGGTTGACCAGGCAGATTCCCAGATTTCATAGGTGTTATCCAGGCCCCAATACCTCCCGAAACCTTCTATGGCGGAGTGATGCAGGTTATCATAACTCAATATTGAAATCCCGATCCGGTGTTTATCGTCGTACAAACTGATTGGAAAGTCCAGGTCTCCCCAATAATCCCGCTTCTTTTCCCATAAAATATCTTCTCGCACCGTCAGCCCCTCTTCCCGGCAAATGCGGAGTGCCACTTCGCGCATTTCTTTGGCTTCAAGATGGTCCGGTTGCCCAGTGCCAAAAGTAGGAGAATGGTAGGGCAGCCCCGTTTTGTCAAAAGTAAACGTGTTGCTGATGACAACAGGCCCCCGATCAAACTGGCAGGCACCGATGCCCAACAGTCCAGCAGCCAAAGCCCAGTCCAGCAATCGCTGTGAAAACGGGTAAGGCAACGCTTGGGGATGGTCCAGCGGATTCGGCTCGGCATGGGAAGGATAGCGCGGTTTCTGGTAGCGGGTGGCGGGTTTGACTTGCAACAGTGAAGGCATAAGCAATCAGATGATATGTTCGAGAAAGTCTATGAGCGGGTAAGTGGGATTGTAGTGCTTGTGCAGGAACATCTGGTTGCGTTTGCGCCACAGCCGGTTGGCCATGGCATCCACGATGGGCAGAAGATGCCGCTCGTGGTGACACACAACCGGGCTAGCTTTCGTGATGGTGCCCGTACTGGCATAGTTGATGCAAGCGCACCAACTGGCGCATCGGTCTTGCAACGCACAGCCATTGCACTCCGGCTTGGGCGCTTCGGAGCAGCCATTCAGGTGCTGTCGGCAAGACTCGTCAAAACCGCCGTACAGGACGTGGCCGATCATAAATTCCGGCACGCCTTCTGTGGTCACAAATTGGATGCAAGGGTACAAAGCTCCGTCCGGGGCGATGGAAAACTGACGGAAGCCCAAGTTGCAACGGTCCCGGGCCGACAAAGGCCCTTGTGTGTGCGACCGAATACGCTCTTCAAAACAACTGAGGTAAAAACGCTCGTTTTTCAACATTTTGGCTTCGTACCAGCAAGCCAATTGCCGGTATCCCTGTTCCAGTACCTGCATGTCTTCTATGCTCCACGGGGCGCTGTAATCCAAAGTCACATTGATGTATCGAAAACCTTGCTCATGGAGCCAGTCCACACAAATGGCGATTTCGGAAGCCGTTGCGGGAGTAATCACGCAGGTCACGTTTGCGCAGGGATTGGCTTGAAGCAAGATCGGAATTGCCTTTGCCACTGCCGCGCCGGTGCCCTTGCCCCCGGCATTTGGGCGCTGCAAATCGTGCAGTTCCGGCGGCCCGTCCATGCTCAGGGAAACATATATTTCCCGAAGCATGAGGGCTTGCATTGTGTGTCGGGTCAGCAAGGTGCCATTGGTACTGGTACGAAACGACAAGGAACAACTGGCGGGAACTTCCTGCCGGAACAGGTCGGCTATGCGCAACAGCAAGTCCAGTTCAAGAAGTGGTTCTCCACCGAAAAAGGTGATGTCGAGATAATCTGCTTGTGTTTCTCGAGCCTCCTTAAGCACAAAGTCAACCGAGGCATCGGCAACGCGATCAGACATAGGTTTGTGCGTCTTGGTGCCCGTATAGCAATAGGTACAACGCAAATTGCACTGGTGCGTCAGGTGAAAAGTAGCCATGAGCGTCGTTACCATAAGCAGATGTACGATATGTTGGTTAAGGAACTTGAGCGAACGGAACGCAAGGTATCAATTTTGGCGGCCAGGTTGTCCCTTGTCATCGTTGCTCGTCGGTTTTTTAGCACCACTAAACGCCCTCCGCATGCCTCGACAAGTACCAAACCCAGCATCTGGATTTCCGCAGGCACAGATTCCCCGGAAAAATCATTTTTACAAACTAAAACTTGAACTTTTAATTTGTAATTTCCTGGTCTGCCTAAAATATCCGGCACCCCTGCCGAAGACTCCTACTTGGTGTATGCCGGTACTGAAAATCAAAATCGCCTCTCCGGAAATGCCCGAAGTTGGGATAACCTGCCCGTTTTTGATTGAATCTTGTGGTGCCTTTTGAACCTGCCGGAAGTGCCATGCTTCCATCTTACACCTCCGACGGCAACTTCCCGAACCGCGCCCGAAAACTCCGCGCAAAAGAGCGGGCATCCGGATAGCCCACCTGCGAGGCCACCTGCGCGATGGAATCGTATCGGCGGCTCTCTATTAGTCGGCGGGCTTCGTCGAGCCGTACCTCTTGTAAATACTGAATTGGCGAAAGCCCCGTCAGGCGTTTCAACTGCCGCAGCAGGGTGGACTCGCTCATGGCAAATTTTATCGCCAGACTGGGCACGCTGAGTGTTTCGTCGGCGTAGTGCTGCAGCACATAGTCCTCAAAGGTTTCCAGCCACTCCCGGTCAGGCGGCGACAGGAGCGGAGTGGCGGCTTCCGGTTCAACTTCAGATATGACTACCGAACGACGAGCAGCCTGGTTTTTTAGTAAATTTTCGATGCGTACCAGCAGTTCCTCCTCGTCGAAGGGCTTGATGAGGTAGTCGTCCACCCCGATGCGCAAGGCCCTGAGCTTGTCCCTCGCTTCGGCTCGCGCCGTGAGCATGATGACGGGGATATAGCGGGTGGCATCGCCAGATTTCAGTTTTTCAAGCAGTTGGTAACCGTCCATGACGGGCATCATGAGGTCTGATAGAATCAAACTGGGGAATGAAATGGGCAATAATGAATGATGAATTAAGAATGATGAATTAACCGCATCTTGTTTGGTATTCATCATTTTTAATTCATCATTCATCATGGACAACGCTTCCCGCCCGTTTGCGGCGCTGACAACGTGGTATTTTTCCGACAAGATCAGACGGATGTAGGCTTGCAGGTCAGGGTTGTCCTCCACGACGAGGACGGTGGGTTTCGTCGCGTCGAATGGTTCCGACGGCGCGGCCAACGCGGGTCGTACTGGCTGGAGCAGCGATTGGATTTCCGGGGCGGCATCCGGGGCTTGCAGGTTATCCATGAATTTGACCGGGAACAATACCCGGAACAGCGTGCCCGCACCGAGCGCACTTTCCACCTCGATTTTTCCGCCAAACAGTTGCACATACTCCTGACACAGGGCGAGGCCGATGCCCGTGCCGCCCTCGGCGGGTTTATCGGGGCGGGTGGTCTGGAAGTAGCGGTCGAACAGGTGCGAAAGGTCGTCGGGGTGGATACCGGGGCCGTTGTCGGCGACCGTCAGTTGGAGCGTGCCGGCGTTCAACGCCAGTCTGGCCTCGACGCGCCCACCTGGCGGGGTGAACTTGAAGGCGTTGGCGAGCAGGTTGTTCAGGATTTGGCGGCATTTGGCCTGATCGAGATTGGCCACCGTGTCATCCGGCACGTCTATTTCGTACGAAAAACCGAGGTTCCTGCTTTCGGCCAGCGACTCGAACTGGGCGAAGTGGCTGCGGAAAAAGGCTGCCAACCCGGTCGGCTTTTCGTCTAATTCCATTTTGCCCATTTCCAGTTTGCCGAGATCGAGAATGTCGGTGACTAATTGTTCGAGCTGTTTGCCGCTCTGGTTGGCCATTTGCAGCAAGTTGGTTTGCTTATCAGTCAGCCGGCTTTCTTTCAGAAGTGTACCAATAGGGCCGAGCAGCAAGGTTAGCGGCGTGCGCAGTTCGTGGGAGACATTGGCGAAAAAACGGGTCTTGGCGGCATCAAGGGATTTCAGTTGTTCGGATTGTACGCGGGTTTTCAGGTTGACCCTTCGCAGCCGGAAATAGAAATACCCCAATACGGCAAAAAACAACAGGGCGATAAGGAACAGGACAGTAGCCCACTTTCTGCGTTCTTTTTCGGATTCAATCTGCCGGCTTTGCTCCTCGATCTGCCGGCTTTTCCTAAGGTCGGTGTAGCGGGCATCTACCGCGATAAGCGCTTCGCGATTCTGGGCGCGTACATACGCCAGTTTCATTTCATAGCCCTGTTTTATGTAGTGCAAGGCAGTAGGACGCCCAAGGTCCTCGTAGATTTCTCCCCGTAGTTGGTATGCTCCGTGCAGGATGTGCAGTTCGGTTGATCCGCGTGCAAAGGCTTTGGGCGCTGTTTTGAATGTCGAATCCGTGTAGGCGAGCGCCTCCATGAGTTTGCCTTTCCCGAAATGCAGGTTTGCTATGTTGTTGAAAATACCGCATAAGGAGGTATAGTTCTTTACCTTTCGGTAAAGCCGTGCGGCGGCAGTGTAATGTTCCAGTCGATCCTCATATTTTTTCAAGGTCAGTCCCAGGAGCAAATGACCCTCGGCTTCCTCGAAGGTCTGCCCAAATTTGGGCGCTGTTAGCAGCACTTCGCGAGCATAAAAAACGGTCGAGTCCTGATCGCCGAACATTCGGTGCCAGGAAGCGATTCGGATGGCAAAACGGGGGTAAATGGAGTCCGGCCCGTGCTGGGCAATGGCGGACTGCGCCAGGCGCAATTGGTGAATGCTTTGGTCGGCCCGTCCTATTTTTTCGTAGAGGAGGGCCAGGGCGCGGGAAGTCTCGGCGTAAATCTCCCATTGCCCAATACTTTCACTGGACTTCTGGGTGCGAAAAAGAACATGCAGGGCCGACGTATCGAGACCTTTGTGCTCCAGCGCGACGCCGTAGGCCAGCTGCACCTTCAGTCCCAGGGGCGAGTTCATTTTGTCGAGCTGCCGGAGCCGACCCAACAGGTTTTCACACAAGACGATGGCGCTGTCCAATTGATCCGCAGTCACTTGCTCCCGCGCGCGCGCCAGTTCGCGTGTCATAGTGGCCTCGTCGCTGCGGCTGTTTTGGGCATTCAGGCTACAAGTACCGCACAACCAAAACAAGACCAAGGCGGCTGACACGGCAACAATTCGATGGCACAGCATTTTTACGGTACTAATTGTGATTTTGTTCAAAGATAACCGACCTGACGGGCATATACCGCAGAACGGGCAAAGGTTGTACTACTTTGGATCGCTGATCTCGCCTGCCTGATGGCTCCACACTCTTCTGCCCGTAGCACTGTACAGCACCAGGAGATTGGGCTCCAATACCAATTTGACGGGCTTCCAGTCTGCTGCTCTGTATTTCTCGCCACCGAAATAGGCGTGTGTTCCCGAGGTCCATACCGGCCGGAACCTATCGTCGTACAAGACGAGGTTGCCGTCGTCCTGCATGATAAGCTCATAGCCGGGGACCGCGCCTTTGGTCTTGGCTGTCCACAGGCGCCCGGAGGCGTTGTACAAAATAAACTCCCCGTTTTCCGTAAGCCGGGCGCCAGACCCGGCTTGGTTGCTATCCAGTACCAATCCGTAACTGCCCGCCCAGAGTGATTGACCGGGATACAACACGTTTTTTTCGTCCACGTCGGATGTTGCGGGTATTGCAGGTTGGGCAGGGATCGGCTTTTTGGACACGCCAGGTCCTGCCACGACCTGCTCTTTCGAGCCACGCTCTTGGCAAGCCGTTATCCAAAAGATCAGCAAAAAAACGGCAAGCCGAGTGCTGCCAAATGGCTGGGTAATTCTACTGGCCATGCGTGGAAAGAGGTATCTGGTGCCGCAAGATTTCGTCTTCTTTTTGAACAGGTCCACTCCGGACACCGCTATTAGGCCGGCCAAAGATATGGAAACAGAATTCGACTGCTAACGGTACCGCCGACCGCAAGCATTGCATATTCCTAAATAGCTGTCGAAAGGTTGAAGTGTTGATCCAAATTGCTTCGGATGATGCATATCACCCGGTTTTTAAAAAAACACCTGTTCAAGTTTTGTTATTTCTCCAAGTGGACGCCTATCTTTGCCGCCGCTTTTGACGAAAAGCCACACGGAAAGAAGAACTGGTACAAAAATTGTCTTCTTCCGCGTAATCTACCAAGCCGGATTAGCTCAGCGGTAGAGCAGCTGATTCGTAATCAGCAGGTCGAGGGTTCAAATCCCTTGTCCGGCTCCAGTAGGCGGGATGTAGCGCAGCCCGGTAGCGCGCGTCGTTCGGGACGACGAGGTCCCAGGTTCGAATCCTGGTATCCCGACTAAAATCAAATGCAACCACCTGACTTTGGGTGGTTGCATTTTTTTATATGGAACTCGATATCCAAACACCCGCCCTGCTTTTTCCGGCCGTTTCGCTGCTTATGCTGGCCTATACCAACAAGTTTCTGGCCATTGCCAACCTCATCCGGAAACTGTACTCCGACTACGAAAAGAACCAGCACATCAGCCTCATCGCCCAGATTTCCAACTTGCGCCGCCGTCTGATGCTGATCCGCTGGATGCAGGTGGGCGGAGTAGCCAGCATCCTCTGCTGCGTGATTACCATGTTCCTCATCTACGGAGGCTTCCAAATGTGGGCAAAGATTTTGTTTGCTATCAGCCTGTTGCTCATGATCGCTTCCCTGATTTTGAGCCTGGTAGAACTGTTTCTGTCCGCCGGAGCCCTGCGCCTGCTCTTACGCGATCTGGAGAAAAAAATGTGATCTCGAAAACCAGGCGCCACAAAAATGTTTGCCCAAATGGATTATAGCCGTACCTTCGCGGCACAATTCTGATCACAGTAATGCGAGAGGGAACCATTGGTTCCCTTTTTGTTTGCCCTTTACCAAACTTTTGGCGGGTTTATCCCACCACTTCAAACACGGCGTATCATGGAATTAACCGAACGCATCGCCCTGCTACTGGAAGAAAAATACGCGACGGAGGAAAGCCTCGCCGATTGTTTTACAGTGGATATGGAACTCAAACCCGGAAACAAACTCTACGTCTATGTGGACAGCGACTCCGGAATTAACTTCGACAAGTGTAGAAAACTCAGCCGCCACCTGGAAAGCTATCTGGATACCAACGGTTGGCTGGGCACACAGTATGTGCTGGAAGTCAGCAGCCCGGGCATCGGTCGCCCACTCCGGTTCCTGCGGCAGTACAACAGAAATATCGGTCGCACGGTGGTCGTCACCCTGCACGACCAAACCCGGGAACGGGGCATTCTGAAAGGAGCCGATGAAACCCAGGTGGTCATCGAACAAACCGTCATCGAAAAGGAAGGGAAAAAGAAAAAAGAAGTGCTTGTGGAGCGCGCTATTCCCTTCGATCAAATTGAAAGAACCGTAGTAAAAGCCGCTTTTTAAGCGACATAAAAACTCGAAACTCAATACTCAAAACTGTACAACATGGTCAATTTAGTTGATGTATTCTCCGAATTTAAAACCGGAAAAAACATAGACCGCCCCACAATGGTGCGCGTGCTGGAGGATGTGTTCCGCACCCTCATCAAGAAAAAATATATCACCGACGAAAACTTCGACGTGATCGTAAATACCACCACCGGTGACTTGGAAATCTGGCGCGTACGCGAGGTGGTACCCGACGGTGAGGTCACCGACGAAAACGCACAAATCAGCGAATCCGAAGCACGCCTGGTGGACGAGAGCCTCGACACGGGCGAGGAATGCTACGAACAGCTGGACATAGAAGACTTCGGTCGCCGGGCCATCATGGCCGCCCGCCAGACGCTGGTGTCGCGTATCATGGAACTCGAAAAAGATGAAATATACCGCAAGTACGCCGAAATGGTCGGCGATGTGGTAACGGGTGAGGTCAACCAGATCATGAAAAAAGAAATTCTGGTACTGGACGATGCCACCAGCAACGAACTCGTTTTGCCCCGCCTCGAGATGATTAAGGGCGACTACTACCGCAAGGGCGATATGGTGCGCGCCATCATCAAAAAGGTGGAAATGCGCAACAACACACCGTTCATCATGATCAGCCGCACCGATCCGAGCTTCCTGCAAAAACTCATGGAAGCCGAAGTGCCCGAAATTGAAGACGGTATCATCGAAATCAAAAATATCGTGCGACTGCCCGGCGAACGCGCCAAAGTAGCCGTCGAAAGCCACGACGACCGCGTAGATCCAGTGGGTGCTTGCGTCGGCATGAAAGGCAGCCGTATCCACGGTATCGTGCGGGAATTGCGCAACGAGAACATTGACATCATCAACTACACCACGAACGTCTCGCTGTATATTCAGCGCAGCCTTACCCCGGCCAAAATCACCACCATTGACCTCGACCACGAACGCAAACGCGCAGCGGTCTATCTCGATGCCGATCAGGTAAGCCTCGCCATCGGTAAAAGCGGTTCCAATATCAAATTGGCCACCAAACTCACCGGCTACGAAATTGACGTCTTTCGCAATAACCAACAGGAACTCGAAATTGATGACGTGGACCTCGAGGAATTCAGCGACGAGATCGAACCATGGGTGATCGAAGCCTTCAAAAGCATCGGTTGTGATACCGCACGCCAGGTACTCGAACTGAGCGCCGAAGAACTCTTGCGCCGTACCGACCTGGAAGAAGAAACGATCAAAGACGTGCTGGCCGTACTCGCCCGCGAGTTTGATAGCGAAGAATAAGGCTTCGTCATGTCCGACAAAAAACACGCGCACTATGAACGCCTGCTGGAATTGCTTCGGCAGGAAAAAGCGGAGGATTATCGGTCTTTCTTGCAAACCGTGCGCGAAAATCCCCTGTCCGACCGCGTCGAACAGGGCTACACGTGGTATCCGCTGAATATCTTGCAAACGGGTTTTGCCCTCGGCGAAAAAGCCTTTGTCGTGGTAGAACGCACCACCCGGCTGAACGAGCCGCACCAGTTGCGCGCCGGACAGTCCGTGAGCCTGTTCACGCAGGCGCCGAATACGGACGAGCCCGAAAAACAAGGGATCATCAACTTCGTGGAGCGCAACCGCATGAAGATCATCCTCAACGCCCGCGACGTGCCGGACTGGCTCAATGCCGGCCACGTCGGCGTGGACATGCTCTTTGACGACCGCAGCTACCGCGAAATGGAACGCGCCCTCGAAAAAGTACGGGCTGCCAAAGGCGACCGGCTGGCGGAATTGCGGAACCTCGCAACCCCACCCCCATCCCCTCCCCCGGCGGGGAGGGGGGCTACATCACGCCCTGCCGGCTTTGCTGCAAGTTTGGAAATAAATATCCCTGTTGTACCGGAAAACACAGCCCCAAACGGGATGCTACCCCCATCTCCCCCGGGAGAAGGGTTGGGTGCAGGGCTGAACCCTTCCCAGCAAGCCGCCGTCCACGCTATCGTGGAAAATCGCGACATCACTATTATACACGGGCCGCCAGGTACAGGCAAAACCACCACACTGGTTGCGGCCATTCAACTGCTCTGCCAGCGGGAAACTACCGTACTGGTAACTGCACCGAGCAACACCGCCGCAGACCTGCTTACCGAGCGCCTGGCCACCGCGGGCCTGAATGTCGTGCGCATTGGCAACATCAGCCGGGTGGACGAAAACGTGCTGGAACACACCCTCGACTCCATTCTGGCCAAACACCCGGAAAGCAAAAACATTAAAAAAGTCAAAATTCAGGCCGCAGAGTACCGGCGCCAGGCGCGGCGTTTCAAACGCAGCTTCGGCCACGAAGAGCGCCGCGAGCGCGAACACCTCAAAACGCAGGCCCGCGAACTGGAATCCTGGGCCAATAGCCTCGAAGACCGCCTCGTGGACCAGGTGCTCACCTCCGCTCAGGCAATCACCTGCACACTGGTGGGAGCTGCTCATCCCCTGCTGGACAAACGCAAGTTTCGAACCTGCGTCATTGATGAAGCTGCTCAAGCCCTCGAACCCGCCTGCTGGATTCCCATTGCGAAATGCAGCCGCGTCGTACTTGCCGGCGACCCCTACCAACTGCCACCAACCGTAAAAAGCCTGGATGCTGCCCGAGCCGGGTTGTCCACCACCCTCATCGAACGCTGCATCGAACATTTATCCGATCGGGTTAGTTTGCTCACGGTACAGTACCGGATGCACCAGGCGATCATGGATTTTTCAAACCAGTATTTTTACGGTGGAGCACTGATCGCACACGAAAGTGTGGCGGGGCGCGTACTCGACTCCGTCGCTCCCCACTCCTTTGGGGACGGGGCCGTCACCTTTATTGACACCGCCGGCTGCGGTTTTGACGAGCGCATGCAGCAAAGCAGCGGCAGCCTGCACCGCGCACTCAGTCGCTACAACCCGGAAGAAGCCCTGCTCGTGCGCGAACACCTGCTCCAATTGTTGCACCAACTGACCGGCGAACAAACACAACTTCCGCACAACGAGGGTAACAGCCCGCACGAAACCACCCTGCCGAGCGTTGGCATCCTCTCGCCTTACCGCGAGCAGGTAACATACCTGGAACAAGTTTTTCAGGATGACCCAGCCTTTGCCCACCTGCTGCATTCGCGCAAACAATCCGTCCATCAGCGACCTACTACCCAGGAACCCAACATTACCATCAATACCATTGACGGTTTCCAGGGCCAGGAACGCGACGTGATCTACATCAGCCTGGTGCGCGCCAACCCAAAACACGAGATCGGGTTTTTGCAAGACTACCGCCGCATGAACGTAGCCATGACCCGCGCCCGCATGATGCTGGTCGTCATCGGCGACTCGGCCACGATCGGGAAAAACAAATTTTACCAGTCGTTTATGGACTATTGCGCAGAACGGGGAGCATATCGGACGGCTTGGGAATTTATGCGGTAGCGCTGGTTTTTACCCCTTATTTAACCGCCCCGCGCGCCAGCCGCATATCCAGTTCTGCCAGCAGCAGGTTGTATGCGGTTTGAAGCCAGGCAAACTGTTTTTGCTTCAGCGTCGCTTCAGCGTCGGTAATTACTGACGCCAGCCCGTTCCCTCCGGCAAAGCCGGCCCGGGCAAGTTCGAGGTTTGAGGTAGCCAGCGCAATGTCGTTTTGTCGGACAGGCATTTGTTGTTTGGCTAATGTAAAGCCCGAATACGCCGCCCCGAACGTATAGCGAAGTTGTTGCCGCTGATCGTCGAGTTGCGCCGCGTTTTGTTGCTGTTTCAAGGCCAATGGCAGGGTGCGCTTATTTATTTCCCAGTGCTCTGAAATCGGGACCGTGAGGCGCAGCGCAACGTTGCCGTTGGAAAACCACGAGTCTTTGGCAAACAAGGGTACTCCGTCGCTGAGGTTATTCATGCCCAAAAAGGCGCTGGCATTCAGCGTCGGTTTGAGGCGCGCCTTTTCCGTTTCTATTTTCAAATCCAGAAGTTGGTTGTCCAGGGTGAGCCGCCGCAAATCCGGGCGGTTTTGTTCGGCAGCAGCCAGGTCAAATTGATTGCTCGCTGAGGCTTCAATTTTATTCAGCACACCTGTCAGTGTTTCGCCCAGCGTCAATTCGGCAGCGCGTTCGACGGGCAAGCCCATTCGGAAGGTCAGATTTTCGCGTGCCAGTCGGCGATTCTCCTGTGCCTGCCCGAGGCGCAGTTGGGCATCATTAACCTGCAAACGCGCAGTATTCACATCGGCGAGAAGGGCCGTTCCGCCAGATTGGCGCTGCTCGGCATCGGTCAAAAACGTGTTGGCGCGTTTCAGATCGCTTTCCAAAAACCGGATTTCTTCCTCCGCCAGCAACAGGGCGTAGTAGGCCCGAATGACTTCCGCTGCGATGTTGGTCCCGGCTTCTTCCAGATTATTGGCGGTCAGGCGGCTCTGAAAGTTCTGCTCCCGAAGTTGAGCATTGATGGAGGCATCCAGCAGACTGATGCTGGCCGTGAGCCCCACGCCGGCTTGCCACCAGGTACCGAAACGAATAGCACGTGTGTCGTCGGTGGGGTTTTGCAAATTGAATTGCCCGACGGGAATGACGCTCGCCGGCAGAAACGGATTGACTTGCGCATCGGCCGTACCGCTGAGTTTCAGCCCACGGCGCAAGCGCGTCTCAGCCAGTCGGGCGGCATTGATTTTTTCCTCCACAGCGTAACTGCGCAATGCCGGTTTGTTGTCCCGGGCCAACGCAACAGCGTTTTCTACGGTGAGATTCTGCAGGTTTTGGGCCGTATTTTTTTCTGCAAAAAAGAACGATACGGCAACGACCACTATGGTTTTGAACAACGGTTGCATGGCTGAATTGTGCGTTGAAAAATGTGTTTCCCCGGGTACTCGCGGGCTTCCGACTCTTTTTGTTACCCCCGGAAAACCGCCGCCGGCTCGAGGCTGGTGATGCGCCGCAGAGCGAAAATGGCCCCGAAAAGGGCGATGAACAGTGTAACAGCCAGAATGCCCAGGCGAATGGGCCAGGAGAAATCTATGATCAGACCCGAACTGCGGACACCGGCTCTGAAACCTTCAAGCAGCGCGTAAGCAATCGCAAAACCAACACCGGCAAAAATAGTGGCCTGCAGGAGGATAAGTCGTCGCACATATCCATTGCTGGCCCCGATAGCTTTGAGCGTACCGTAGTCGCGGATGCGGTCCAGCGCAGATGAATACATCGTCAGGCCGATGATGAAAAAGCCTGAAATAATGGCGAAAACGATCAGCGTGCCGGTACTTACGCCGATGCCGGTACTTCCCAGGATATAGTTTACGGTAGATTTGGACAGATCTTCGCGCGTCCAGGCACGGATGCCAAACAGATGCCGGTTGATATTGTCCCGCACCTGACCCAGCGGGAAGCCGGGTTTGGCACGCACGATTATGGCAGATACTTCGGTATCGTTGGCGTTGCCGAAATACCTGGCCCGCTCAATGGTCGTGTACATGGTATTGCCGTTGAACCCGCGCAGATTGTCCGTTTGTGCGCCAATGACGGCGCGTTTGCCGTTGATTTCGATTTGCAGGCCAACCTCCGGGTCGAGGCCAAACAGCGGGGCGTCGTAATAATCGGCGCTGACGGCAGCTTCGCTTTGCAAGCTGGCCAGCGATCCCTGGCGGATTTTGTCGGGCCGGGGGCCGGCAGCAAAGGCCGGCGCTTCGGAGCCAATGAGGGTAACCGGCGCAGATTTCCCGTTGGGAAAAACAGCAGTTCCATTGGCGAATACCATACCATACGCCTCCGCTACCCCTTCAATACTGCGCACTTGCCGCACGAGGCGTACGTCGAGTTTGCCCAGCGAATTCGCGTCCTGTGTAATGGCATCCACCACCCAAATATCGCCGTTGGAATTATCTACGAACGTGGACATCAGTCCGGATAGGAAGCTGGCAATACCGATTTGCTGGCCGATGAGGAAGGTGCTGATCACAATGCCGATCACGACGCCGATACTCTTGGCTTTGTCGTAGCGGATAAATCGAAGGGCTGTCTGTAACATGCTGCTTGATTTTAAAGGCTAATCACACACTCTACACGAGCATTGAGCAGCAGGTTTTTGGGGTCGCGGAGCAGGATTTTTACTTCCCGCACGCGGCGGTCTTCCTGCTCGCCGGTGGTTTCGGTAAACAGCGATTTCTTTTTCAGCAGTGGCGCGGCGTAAAGCACGGCGCCTTCGGCAATGGTTTTGCCGGTACCAAAAGTGCGGATCACAACGGACTGCCCCACCTGCACGCGGTCGGCAAGCAGTTCGTCCACCTCGCAGCGCACAATGGTGCGGCCATCGGGCGCCAGTTCGGCGAAAGTGCTTTGCGGGGGCAGGGCATTGCCGACCTGGGTGGATATGCTCAGGATACGACCACCGACTGGAGCTTTCACGGTTTTTTGTTCCAACTCGCGCTCGGCTATAGCCAACTCGCTTTTGAATTCTTCCAGTCGGATGCGGCCGACTTGTGCGGCAGCCCGGAGCCGTTCCACCGTTGCTTGTTGGTTTTGAACATCGAACTGCGCATTGTCGCGGTTTTGTGCCGTTTCCACGTTTTTTTCAAACAGGTTTTGGCTGCGCGTCAGGTTTTTTTGCAAGTTGGTTAGCCGTGTTTCGGCTTCAGCCACCGCTTTCTCATCTGCGGCAAGCTGGGCTTGCTGGGTGGCGGCGCGGGCGCGGATTTGAGGCAGTTTGGCGGCAGCCACGCTTTTTTCGAGTTCCAGCAGGATAGCGCCGGCAACTACCTGGTCGCCTTCGCGGATAGGCAGCCGCCGCACCACGCCGCCATCCTGGGTAGCCAGTTGGATGATGTCTTGTTCGGGTTCCACACGGCCGATGCCGATGACCTCGCGCGCATTTTCCGGTGCGCCTTCATACTGGATGGGCGCGGAATCTGCCGCCGCCGGTTTTTCACTTTCGCCGCAGGCGGCAAAAAACAGCACGGGAATAAACAGTAGAATTCGATATTTCATGGTTGTATTTCTTTAAAAATCAATGGAAATCATCTTCGGCGGGAGTGTCGGAAGCGCGGCCGTCATTGACGTACACGATGCGGTCGGCAAAAGGGCGCAAGCGCGTGTCGTGGGTTACAACAGCCAGCGCGATACCGTGGCTGGCCAGCATTTTGAGTTCTTCCATGACGATACCCACCGAACGGGGGTCGAGGGAGGCAGTCGGCTCGTCGCACAGCATCATAGGCGGGTTGGTGACCAGCGCCCGCGCGATAGCAATGCGCTGCTGCTGCCCACCCGAGAGGTTTTTGGGTAGCTGGCGGCGACGGTCGGTCATGCCTACTTTTTCGATTGCCGCGTGCGCCCGTTGTCGCGCTTCAGCCGTGCCCACGCCCTGCAACTGGAGCGGCAGCATCACATTTTGCTCGGCGGTAAGCGGCTGGATGAGGTTGAAACTCTGAAATACAAAACCGATGCTGTTCAGACGGAGCCGCGCGAGACCATTTTCGTTGAGGTGGGTAACCGATTCGCCGCGCACGATCACTTCGCCTGCAGTGGGGTAAATCACACAACCCAACAGCGAGAGCAGCGTGGTTTTGCCGCTGCCCGAAGGACCGATGATGAGCGTAAGTTCGCCCTCGTGCAAATCAAAGTCGGTCGGGTACAGCGCTGTGATCACCTGATCACCGGTTTTGTATTCCTTGGATGCACCCCGAAGTTGGGCAACAATGGTGGGAGACATATTGACGGTTGAGAAGGGTTGAGAGGGTTGAGAGGGGTTGAGAGGGTTGAGAGGGTTGAGATTTGCAATACTTGACAATGGAACAAAATAAACATCCCTTAGTTGAAGGGTTGAAAAATCCCTTTCTGTGGGGTTACCGCCACACTCCCAACAACGGTTCTGCCGTCTCCGCGCCACACTTTCCCGACTTCCCGGCGTCGAATGCTCCGTGGAAATGCAGGTACACATCGAACCGCACGCGGCCGCCCTGGTCGGCTTTGTAGTTGGTGTGCCAGTAGTTATTCATCGCGTACAGAAATACCGTGGCGGCGGAACGGTTGCTGTCCAGCCATTTTTTATGGCCGTTATGCACTTGCCGCTCGTCTATCAGGCTGCCGATTTCAAACAGGGCGCCTTGCGGACTGGACAGGGTGACACCCCCCTCCGCACCGGATACATCCAGCCAGCGTTGCACGGAGAAAAAGTCTTTATTCGATCCGGGTATTTGTCCTTTCTCGGGACTGATCCAGCTGTCGCCTACACCAATACGCACCGTGGGATTGGAAATATCGAACGGGAAAGCCAGGTGCAGCGACTCCTTGTCACGGATGTTTTTTTTGTCAATTATGGCCGACAAGTGGAGCATATCCAGCCCGCTGTACTGTGAAATTTCGTACACCACTTCGTTGGTACCGGTCAGCATACCGGTCGTACGCAGGCGTTGCAGTACCGGTCCTTTCTCCGTCCAGGCGCTGTGCAGCACCGCCGAGCGGTGAAAACTATCGGGATCCCGCCCGGACATATACAGCGCTTGTAACAGGCCGTTGTACGGCTCGGATTGCACCCATTGGCGGGCCCGGGTAGTCAGGCGCTGCACGGCGCCGGTAGCAGGGTCGGCCGACCAGGAAATTAGCGGCGTAACCCATTCACCTGCCGCGCCGGCAACACGGGCAATGCGGTACACGCGCTGCCCGTTGGCGGGTACGTCGCGCGCAACAAAAATGCGGCGGCCGTTGGCCAGGGTTTGCATGGGCACGGGGCGCCCCTGTTTATCGTCCTCAAAAAGGCCATATTCACTCGAAATTGTCCCGGGCCAATCCAGCTCCACCACTCCGCTGCGCGACCAGGGCAGGGTATTGAACACGGTAAAAAATGCCGGTTTAGCGGCGTCGGACAGCAGGGCGCGTTCGATCTGGTTTACCTCGTAGCGCGCCGAGTCGAGCAGTCGTTTTTTGTATTCCCACTGCCGCGTCGTGAACGGGTCATCGGGTGCGGAAATGCTGCACCAGGCGCCCCAGGTGTGTTCGTGAAACAGGATGATGTGGCGTCGGGCCTGGTACCACCAGTCGGACGGCAGTGTTGCCTTTTGCTGCCGGGCTAAGCGCTCCAGTTGGGTAAGTTTGCTGCTGAGCAGCCGGTTTTCGGTTTCTTCGGCGGCGGTGGAGTAGGCGCCGTCTTCCCAGTAGGGGGTGAAATCGCCCGACCGTACCGGAATTGTTTTTCCGTATTGTTTTTCAAAGCGCTCGAATACATCGTTCACGTTGGCGAGTACCAGGCGAGGCGAGGTGTATTTTTCATTCCAGTTTCGCACAAAATCGCTGATGGTGCTGTCAATAGGGCCGTTGTCCGACACGATGTTGTAGCGCCATTGCACCATGTCATAGGGGTAGTTGGCTGCTTCGAGGGCTTTCAGGTAATCGGCAATCTTGCGGGGACCGCGGTCTGCGGCAGCGCCGGATGCAAAACCGTGCCAGGAGGAATACCCTTTGCCGCAGGTCCAGAAGAGGATACTGTCGCGCCCGGAAGCAGATTTCCACCAGAACGGCCGGTCGCCTTGTTCCCGCAGGGTGGACCCGATGCGGTCGCCACCGTCGGGCATTGCCTCAATATAGTTGGGGCCGTTGGAAAAATAGCGGACACCGTGCTGAGCCAGTGCAGGCACTACTTCCCAGCTCAGCCCTGGAATATCGGTGAACATAGCCGACCGGATGGGCAAATCGTAGCGACGCCGCAGGGTGTCGGCGTACTCCGTCCACCAGCGCAGTTCTTCAGGCGAACAGAGGCCGGTAAGCATGTTGGCGTACAGCGCCGACAGACCGATTTGTCCGCTGCGCACGGCTTGTACAAATTGCTGCGTTTCCGCCGGGGTGGCTTCACGCAGGAAATTTTCCACAGCCCACAGTGCTTCGATGTTCCACACAAACCGGCTGTCGTCGGGGTATGTCCGGGTTTTTTCGATCATCCGGAGTGCCTTGCGGATGTTGTCCGTGTGTATGACCGCCACATCTTCCTGGTAGTGCGAGTAGCCGATGTCGGTATGTGAGTGGTGTACCAGGTCAATTTCGCGCTGGATGACGGGGTGAAATTCGATTGTTTTGTTCACCGTCAGCCGGTTGCCGATGCGGGCGGTAATGTTCCGTTCGGTTTTTTTCGAGACGGCGCTTACCGGCAGTTCAAAGGTTTGAATCCCGTTTTGAACCACATACCGCTGCTCGGGCGCACCGTCCATGCGGACATGCAGCGTATCCGGCGCGCCGAAATGCAGCACGGTGAATTGGAGGGGTTGGCGGGCCGTACTGCCGCGCAGCAAAAAGGGCAGCGGCTCCATATCCACCTTTTCCTCGAATGTGTACTGAAACGTCATGTACCAGTCGGGGCTGTTTTGGGCCTGCCCTACCACCTTGAGCCGGAGCGGTTGGCCGGGTGTACAGGCGCTTCGCGGTACGCGCAGGTAGGCTATGCCATGGGCATCGGAAACCCAGTCGAGTTTTTTCAGTTCAAACGTCAGGCGCGTGCTATCATGGGCGGCAAATGACCAGATGGGCGGGTGCTGTTGCGGGTTTGTGGTGAAGGTGAGCGCCGGCCGGTCGTTGACAAACAGATCGAAATGCCGGACGCCCTTGCTGGTTCCCGTGGAGTGTGCGGCAATCCAGCTGAAATACACGTACCGCCCCGTGATGCCGGCAGGTACCGGCGCTGTTTCCCACTCTATGATTTTATTCCCGTCGGTGCAGCGGGTGAGCAACGCTTCGCGGGCGTAGTCAGGGTACACCGAGATGTAAGGCAGGGTTTCGCCGCGGATGGTTTTAGCGTAGCCGTTCAGGACGGTTTGGTCGCCCATGCCGGGGACGGCGATCTGGGCGGTTGCAAGCGGCAGCGCGTATAAAAAGAAGACAGCGGCAATGAGGAAGTAGCGGAGCATGGCAAGGATGGTTAAGTAACGGCGGGTTTTAACCCGCCGAATGTGGTAACGGCGATAACGGCGGGTTTTAACCCGCCGAATTTAGTACAGGCCCAAAATTAGTCATCTCTACATGTTTGCCTTTTGCCCTTTGTAATATTTGGCGGGTTATAACCCGCCGCTACCCTTAAAAATGCCAACCCACTTTCAGCGAACCTTCCGGGTTGAGTCGCGGAGGCTGATAGGTGGTGGTCGGAAACGCAACGGTGTCGTCGCCGGCAATCCGGACGTGCAGGCCGACCCATGGGCTGAGGTAAAAATTGCGAAAAAATTTCCAGTTATAGCCCGCGCCACCAGACAGCAGGTAACTCTTGTACCCGCCGGAACGCTGGTCGGCGTCGTACCGGATATCGTTATCCCAGTACACGGCGCCGGCAGCCAGCCACCAACCCCGGAAGTCGGGTTGGAGGAAGTAGTCGGCCAACAGGGCGTAGGCGTGGATGTTGTTTTTCGAAAAACCATCGGGCAGGAGAAAATCCGGTTTGGTGGCTTTTGCCGCCAGCAGACGCCCGCGCCAGTGCCCTTTCCCGGCCCACACACACCCAAAGTATCCGCCGGTGGCGTACGGCAAAAAGTCTAACTCCAGGCCGGCAGTAAAGGAACCGGCGGTGGTTTTTTCCTGAGCGAACGCCGGGACGGACAAGAGGCAAAACAGGAATAGTGCTATTAATTTCATAAAAATGCTGCTTTTATTACGTCGCTGCTGCCGGCCTATTGCGCAATTTGTACCGCTAATACCTGATGGCGATTTCCATTTTGCACGTGTACATAATACATACCAGCGGGAAGATTTCCCACTGCTAACCAGACCGTTTCGGAGGCCGTAAGAAGCAGCTGTCCACGGATGTCGTAGAGTTGCAGTTCAATTGGTTCGGCCGGGTCCAGCCCGGATACTTCCAGGCGATGGTGTGTTGGATTGGGAAAAACACGGAATGGATTACTGTCTGCCGGGTTGATGGTTGAGTTGGTAACCGGGAGTGCATAGCGGGAGAAAAATGCCCATATTTCCTTGCTGGCATTGATATCGCGGTTGGTGTTTCCCACTCCGGCAATGCCCGTACCGCCTGGCCAGGTATGGCCGCCACCGATGATTTTCAACAAACGGACTTCGGTACTGTCGGTACAGGGGTAGTGGGTGATTTGTTGCACTGTAGAGCCTTCACTGACCAGATCGGGTAGTTGCACGGTATCCGCCGGATCGGGGCAGGCGTTGCGATCGGTCCAATAGGAAAGGATGTCCTCCACGGGCAAATTGGCAAAACTGCCGTTGTAGGCCACCACGCCATCAGCGGTACCGTGTAGCTGAAGCACCGGCACGGGACGCGAAGGCTGGCAAAGGCCGAATGCGGCGCTCGTCATTGTACCGCTGACCGAAGCAATGGCCGCGATCCGGTCGGTCGCCTCACAGGCTAATTTGTGGCTCATGAATCCACCCGCAGAAAATCCGCAGGCATATACCCTTCGGGGGTCAATGTTGAATTGTGCAGCCATCGTGTCGGCCAAAGCCCGGATAAAGCCCACATCGTTGGCGGTAGAACTACCCGGGAAGGGGTTATTGGTATTCCAGCCATTGTTGATTCCGTTGGGATAAACGCAAATGAAGTGGTTGGAATCCGCCACAGCATTAAAACCGGAAACACCCATAATAGCCCCTGCTGTTTGGGTAAAACCATGCAGAACAAAGACGAGTGGCCATTGCTCGGCGGGAGTCCAGTCGGAAGGGATATAAGTGATAAAACTCCTCTGTTGTCCGTCAAACTGGATACTTCCTGGTGTTTGGGTGTGCGCAAATGATGTTGCCAGACAGAGGAGGGCGAGGAGAATGGCGAAGCGAGCGGGTTGTTTTGATACCATGTTGTAACGGATGGGTTGGTTTGTTTTGGGCGAAATTAGGTATTTGCCGCATCCGAATTATTGGAATTCCCGCGCACTGCCCGGCGAACAACCGTTTTTTGGGTTTACCTGCCTTTCCCCACTACCATACCCTCCCCCGGCGCCAGGTCAATGTCCCGCCCGACAACAGCGTTTGTCAGCAAATCGCGGTATTTCCCTTTGCGGGGCAAGTGGAAACGCCGGGTTTCCGCTTCCAGGTTAAACAACACAAAAACCTCCTTTTTGCCTTCAAATCGGCGGTACAGCAGCGTTTTGCCGTCGGCTTGTAAAAATTCGATATCGCCCCGGCGCAGCACGGCGTGTTTCTGGCGCAGCCGGGTGAGTTGTTTGTAATACTCGAAATGTGCGCGGTTGAAGCCGACGGGGTCGGTTGCTTTCGGGCCTTTTTGAATGTTGTTCCGGGTTTCCGGCTCGAAGGTCATTTCCGGCCACCAAAGCGGCTTGCGGCAGTCGGGGTCGTCGGATCCCCACATACCCATTTCATCGCCGTTCCAGATATGCGGCGCACCAACGTTGGTGAAGGCGTGTAGCAGGTACAACCGCACGCGCCGGTAGGTATCGGCGTCGGGGCGGCCGGTTTTGTAGTCCGGGTCGTCGTACGGGTGTGCGCGGTATTTGTATTTGCCGGGATTGTAAAAGCAGGTCAGCAGCCGGGCGGCATCGTGGGAGGCGGCCGTGTTCATCATGGCGTAGCGGAACGGTTTGTCCAGCCGGTCCCACTGAAACAACAGGCTGTCGGCAAACTGCCGGGCGTCGAGCGCGTCGGTGGGTTCTGCAAAAAAATTGCGTGCCGGGCGGTAAGCCTGGTAAAACATGACGGCGTCGAACATATCGCCGCTGCAATAGGGCACGGGATTCATCAAACGCTCGGGCCACTTTTCCCACCAGATTTCGCCCACCAGATAAGCATCCGGTTTCACGGCTTTGACTTCCTGGCGGAACGCGCGCCAAAAGTCCAGCGGAATCTGATCGGCCACGTCCAGGCGGTATCCGTCTATACCCTGCCTCGGGTCGCCGTCGGGCGCCAGCCAGCGCTGGGTGACGGCGAAAATATGCGCCTTGAACGCCGGATGGATGTCGCCCTCGTAGGGATAGCCGGAGACGCGGGGGACGAGCACGTCCACTTTTTTTATCTCGGGCAGGCTGTTCACATTGGCCCAGCCCTGGTACTGGAATTCGTTGGCCGGGGTGGCAGGGTCGTCGAATGCCCGGATTTCGTACCAGTCTTTGTACGCCGACTGCCGCTGTTTTTTCAGGATGTCTTTCCAGGCCCAAAACTCGGCGCCGGTATGGTTCCAGGAGTAGTCCAGCACGACCCGGATGTTGCGCCGGTGTGCTTCCCGCACGATTTTGAGAAACAGCTTGTCGGCGGCCGTCCATTTCCAGGTAGCAGGGTCGGTCGGGTTTTCGGCGGCTATGATTTTTTTGTCGCCTTCCGGGTCGGGGCCGAAGTTGACGTCAATGTGGTGGTAACTGCGGGGGTCGTACTTGTGCGAGGAAGGGGCATCGTTGAGCGGGTTGAAATAGATGGCCGTGATGCCGAGGTCCTGCAGGTAGTCTAATTTGTTCAGCACCCCTTGCAGGTCGCCGCCGTAGCGGCGAAAGAACAGGGTTTCGTTCAGGGGCCGGCCGGTGGCGGCGGCCCAGGGTTCCTGCTGGTACCAGTCCTGCGTCCACGAGGAAACGCTCCAGTTGGGCGGCAGCGTAAAGAAGTCGGACGAGGCTTGCACGTCGCGGGGTGTCGGGTCGTTGGCGCGGTCGCCGTTGGCGAAACGCTCCACGAAAATCTGATACCAGATGGCGTCGGTGGCCCACTGTGGTGGTTGGGTATGCGGTTGTACGGGTTGTGCGGGTTGTGCGCCGATACAGATTGGCGCCAGCAGGAAGGGCAGGAGCAGGGATGGAAGGTATTTGAATGCCATGGGCGGTGCGGTTGAAGGTTGGGTGTGGAGGCGGTGCAAGATCGGGTAGTTCTGGAAGAAATTCGAGGCCGTTTCAACTACGCTGCCAACTCCCGAATATGCAGCATCATGCTGGAAGAAACCGGTTTTACCAAAGCGCCTGGAACGGTCTTAACCGCAAGCGTACTCCCATCCAAAGCAAAAAACTCGACTTCGAAAGCTTCTCCCTCGCCGTAGATTTCCACGATGGTGCCCACATCTCCGGCTTTGAAACTGGAGTCCGGCAAGTCTTATGCGAGTACGATGTGTTTACCCGGGCGGATGCTTCCCAAACGCCGCCAACACCAACCGCAAGTTCAAAGATTCTGCCCGGTTCATTTTCAAACATTTTACTGTAGCCCGTCCTGTTGGAGTAAGGCCGAGTATCTCGGTGCGGGTTTCATCCCACACGAAATGCTCTTGCCAGTGTTGCGTACGGGGGTGGAAAATCGGCACGACCTTCCGGGTTAGCGGATCCAACGCCGCCAGTTTGGTATGTTTGTGCGCATTGCAAGCCGGGCACGAGAGTGCAAGATTTTCCAGATCATCACTGCCTTGTTTACTTCGTGGCACTATGTGTTCGACGGAAAAAGGCGCCGTGGAATACCCCTGCTGGTTTTTGCAGTACTCGCAGTTTCCGCCGGCTCGTTCGAGGACTTGTCGGCGCACCGGCAAGGGGAGCGCGGGATTAGGCATGGCGGTTCGGATAAAGGCCAAGTTGTTTCAGCAACACATCGAAAGGGACGTTCCGGCGCAAGGCCAAGTGTCCCACCAACTGTATCTTCTCGGCATCGTATTTTTCCAATTGGCGCACCAACGACAACAGTTCCCGGTGTTCTTCCGGTGTCAGGGTTTCCTGTTGCCGTTTTTCATCCAGCAGGAGGAATCGCTCCATTTTTTTTGGTGGAAACTCTTTGTTGATCTTTTTTAGCAACAAGGACTCTTCCAGCGGCAACTCCTTGGATCTTCTACGGGCATTAATCGCCAAAATACGCAGCAAAAACTGCTCAAATTCAGTAGGACGCAGTTGTTCTGCCTGATGAATCAATTGTCCAACTATAGAGGATGTGACAGGTTGCGTTGTCATGTCGTAGAAATTTAGAGTACAAAAGTAGTTTTTTTACCGTAAAGTGCAGGTTTTCACCCCACCACCCCCAACAACACCTCCAGCGTCCCTTTCGTCTGTTTCATGCCGCGTACCTCGTCCTGCACGAAGATCAGTTCCTTGTTGGTTTGCTTCAGGTGGAAACCCATGATGCGGCCCTTCTCGCCCACAAACTGGATGATCTTGTTGAACTGCGCGGTCTCGTAAAACGACGATTGCGGGGTGGTTGATAAGTAGGAGGTTTGGGCGCTGCGAAGCGGCGTGATTTTTCTCACCGACTATGCTCAAAAAAAACGTTCACATGCAAGAGAAATCGTACAAACCAAAAACACAAAAATTCCACTCCAAACAAACTTATCAATAAAATGTATCCCTCGAGCCTGCGTGCCTGTTCGTTCTGCATCGTTTATTGGCGAATTTGAAACATGCTTTTTGCTGTTAACAATTTTTTCCCAAACCCATAGCACGGCACCAATGGAAAGTGCGCCAAGTACAAGAAAAATTGCGATAACTAATATTTCCAAATAATCAGGGGCATAGACAAGATTTTTACCACTAAGCACAAGTAAATGACAAACTGGAGAAAAGAAATAATCATGTGCCCACCCAAGTAGTATGCCTAATGAAAAGACAAAAAATGCCTTTTGAGTACCTGTGTATTTAGCGAAATGTCTATTGATAAACTTCATGTGCTTTAACCAATATTGAAGGAAAACCCTTACCTCCCAACCAACGGCACCACCTCCACCAAATGCTCAAACCGCCTAAAATCGGCCACATTGTGCGTGAGCACCGAATCCACGCCCTCTACTAGCATGGTGGCCACGATGTTGGCATCATAAACCTGCTTTCCGGCTGTGGAGGTTTCTTCGATCAGCGTCAGCAGGCGCGAAGTTGTCGCATCATTTGTCTCAGCTACTTGCATAAACTTCAGAAATTCGGCCACTTCGCGTTGAAGCGCGGCATAGTCCACTTTTCCCACTTTTAGCATTTCGGAAGACATGACTTTCAGGTACTCCCGGATAACCTGACGGTTAATCCAAAGGCTATCGTAGGCTGCGGGGAGCGCCATTAGAGCCTGTTGGGCATCTCGTTGAAAAGGCGATGAAGCCACATTGGCGTAAACCAAAATGTTGGTGTCAATGAAGATTTTTTTCCCAAGCGGCATCTTCGTAGATTTCTTCGCGACTAAAGGTTTGGGGTTCTACACCGGGGAAGACGTGGTTAGAAAAATGCCAAGGCTGAGACTTTGCAGTTTTGTCTGCTCCTTTACCCGGTTTCTGGGCTGATCGGGTAGTTCGTTTGGTTGCTACAGCGCCTTTTTCCGGCGTTGCACGAGCATACACTTCTGTGCCTTCAGACGGTGTCTGGGCGATTTGTGCGGATTGTTCGTTATCGGTAACAGCCTTACCGTCAATGGAAAGGATACGGATATTGAGCCGCCTCAGCTCTTGCAGCAGCAACCCGAATTCTTTTTTCTTGTGTTCGCTGATTTCCAACACCAACGTTTTCATAAATCTTTTTTTGCAAAAGTACACACCCGGGGCTTGTAAATCAACATTGCGCTGCAAGCAGCCTAAGCCCCCACCACTCCCAGCAACACCTCCAGCGTACCTTTTGTCTGTTTCATGCCGCGCACCTCGTCCTGCACGAAGATGCCTCTGTCCGGCAATGAGGCGGATATCATTCCTCCGGCAGGTGTTCGAGGTCATTTAAGTCTTTGAATCGGCCGCTTGCCTTTTTGTTTTTCAGCAAATCGGGTAGAGAAAGGTAGTTAATCGGGATACCGTTTCACGGGCGTTCAGTAACCGTAAAAAGTCTTTGAAGTCGGGTGGTAGTGTGATCATAACCGGAGAGTCGCATTCGAAGCAATTCAAGCGCAATAAGGCGCTCTATTGGTGGTTTGGACAACCAAAACCAGGTTTCTTCCCGCGGGTCTTGAGAAAGGGTACCAACAGTCAGAATGCTCTTGTCAAGTTTTAGCAAATACTTGTCCATGAAGGTTGAATTTTTTTACAAAAGTAGGGCTTTCCTGTATAAAAGTGCATCGCAGACCGTCTAAGCCCCCACCACCCCCAGCAACACCTCCAGCGTCCCTTTTGTCTGTTTCATGCCGCGCACCTCGTCCTGCACGAAGATCAGTTCCTTGTTGGTCTGCTTGAGGTGGAAACCCATGATGCGGCCCTTCTCGCCCACAAACTGGATGATCTTGTTGAACTGGGCCGTTTCGTAGAAGGACGACTGCGGGTCGCTCACGAAGTAGCAGCGCAGTTTGCCGCCCTTGAGGATGAGCCGCTCGAAGCCGAGTTTTTTGCACAGCCAGCGCAGGCGCAGTCCCTCGAACAGGAAGTTGACCTGTTTGGGCAACTTGCCGAAACGGTCTTCCAGCATTTTTGAAAACGTCTCGATACCGGCCTCGTCGGTGATGTCGTCGAGCTGGGTGTACAGGCTGAGGCGCTCGGCGCTGTTGGACACATACTCGTCCGGGATGAGCATTTCCACATCGGTCTCGATGGTCACGTCGCGCACGTATGCGCCTTTTTGCGCCAGCTCGTCCTTGAACAGGTCTTTGAAATCGGTTTCCTTGAGTTCCTGAATGGCTTCGTCGAGGATTTTCTGGTAGGTTTCGTAGCCGATGTCGGCGATGAAACCCGACTGCTCGCCGCCGAGCAGGTTGCCGGCGCCGCGGATGTCGAGGTCGCGCATGGCCACCTGAAAGCCGGAACCGAGGTCGCTGAACTCCTCGATGGTGCGCAGGCGCTTGCGGGCGTCGGCGGTGAGTACGCTCATGGGTGGCGCGAAGAGGTAGCAAAATGCCTTCACATTGGAGCGCCCCACCCGCCCGCGCAACTGGTGCAGGTCGCTGAGGCCGAACATATCGGCGCGGTTGATGATGATGGTGTTGGCATTCGGGATGTCGAGGCCGGTTTCGATGATATTGGTACACACGAGTACGTCGTGTTTGCGGTCAATAAACTCCACGAGTACTTTTTCCAGGTGGTCGGCTTCCATCTGGCCGTGGGCGAGCGCGATATCCACGTCGGGACACAGGCGACGCAGGAGTTCGACCATTTTGGGCAAGTCGGTCACGCGGTTGTGTACGAAGAACACCTGCCCGCCGCGGTGGATTTCATAGTAAATCGCGTCCTTGATGAGGTCGTCGTCAAACACGCGGATTTCCGTGTGGATGGGCTGGCGATTGGGCGGCGGGGTGCGCAGGATGCTCATGTCGCGCGCAGCCATGAGGCTGAACTGGAGCGTGCGCGGGATGGGTGTGGCGGTGAGCGTGAGCGTGTCCACGTTCACTTGCAGGGCGCGGAGTTTTTCTTTGGCGGCTACGCCGAATTTTTGCTCTTCGTCCACCACGAGCAGGCCGAGATCTTTGAATTTCGCGTCCTTGCTCAGCATGGCGTGCGTGCCGATGACGATGTCTATTTGGCCGGCGGCTAATTTTTTGAAAATCTCGGTTTTCTCCTTGGCGCTTCGGAAACGGTTCAGGTAGTCAACCGTTACGGGAAAATCTTTGAGGCGTTCGCTGAAGGTTTTCCAGTGCTGGAGGGCGAGGATGGTGGTGGGCACCAGTACGGCGGCCTGTTTGCCGTCGGTTACGGCTTTGAATGCGGCGCGGATGGCCACCTCGGTTTTGCCGAAACCCACGTCGCCGCAGATGAGGCGGTCCATGGGGTAGGCTTTTTCCATGTCGGCTTTCACGTCCTGGGTGGAGGTGACCTGGTCGGGCGTATCCTCGTACATAAAACTGGCCTCCAGTTCATTTTGCAGGTAGCCGTCGGGCGGGAAGGCGTGTCCGGGCGCGGCCCGGCGCTTGGCGTACAGCTTGATCAGTTCCGCCGCGATGTCCTTGATCCGCTTCTTGGTGCGGGCTTTGAGTTGTTTCCAGGCGTCGGAGCCGATTTTGGACAGTTGCGGTGCGTCGCCTTCCTTGCCCACATACTTGGAAATCTTGTGCAGCGAGTGGATGCTGACGTACAGGATATCGTTGTTTTTGTACACCAGCCGCACGGCCTCCTGCATCTGGCCGCCGATCTCGATTTTTTGCAGGCCCGAGTATTTGCCGATACCATGGTCAATGTGCGTCACAAAATCGCCGGGCTGCAGTTCGCGGATGAGGCGCACGTTCAGGGCCTGTTCTTTGGTGAAACCTGTGCGCAGTTTGTAGGCGTGGAAACGCTGGAAAATCTGGTGGTCGGTGAAGCAGGCGATTTTCAGGTCTTCGTCAATAAACCCGGCGGAGAGGGCCGTTTCCACGGGGTGCCAGGCTACGTTGGCTTTCAGTTCTTTGAAAATAGCCTGCAGGCGCGCGAGTTGCTTGGGGTTGTCGGAGCAGATAAAAACCTCGTAGCCGTTGTCCTGCCACTCGTGCAGGTTGCGGATGAGCAAGTCGAAGTTTTTGTTAAAACTCGGCTGCGGTTTGGCGTGAAAGGAGATGGTGGTCATGGCTACTTGGTTACGAAAATGATGTCTGCAAAAGCCGTGAATATCTGATTTTTACCCTTGTAAGTAAAATCAACCTTCAGGTCGGCCACATCTTTCTTTGCAAAATCATTCAAATAACCAAGAATAGTAGGTATGAGCATATCAAGGTTCCGTTTCAATTTCCAGGAGTTCTGAAAATCTTCAGTATCCACCAGCAACAGAAAGAGGCGGTTTTCGGAGCCAAAGCGCATTTCCCCCTGATTTTCATAAAGCCATTTTATCAAAGGACGGGAATTTGACATTGCCCTCAACAATATAGAGTCATTTTCTTGTTTGATTTTATTTAGGGCATCTACACAAAAATCGTCATTTCGATTTTTCATTTTTTCAGTGATCTCGTAATGAATATCGCTGGGTTTTGCTGCCTTGCTATAGGAAATTTGCCCTTCTTTAGCCTTTTGTTTTAGGAATGTAAGTTCTACAGGGAAACCGTGCTCTTTACGTTTCTCCTTGAGGAACTCGGATGGCAGGTAGGTTACTTTGAGATCAAACGGTATGCCGTTGATAAAAAAGTCAACGCCTTTGATTTGTCCAACCGTAGGCAAGACTACTGGGTGTGATTTGAAAATGTGTTCGATCAGGATGCTTGACCAATGGTTGTACCAACTATTGAGCACATATCCACGAACTGCCGGATTTATCTCCAAATCAAATTTTGAGAGCAATACATCGTAGGAATTAATCCCTTTCACGTACCTGCTAACAAGATATTTATCCAACGAATTTTGGTAATCACCGCCCCAGTCGAAGGTTTTCAGTTTGAATAGTTCAGACACCAATTGATCTGTATCCAAATTGTCGGCTTGTACTGCATTGACTTTTCGGATGAAGCCGTCAAGGAGTAGATGTGATCTCGGGAGGTCTCCTGAAAGCAGCCTGAATAGTTCAGCAAATTGTTTGGACAATGATCGTTCGGATAGCACTACCTGATTTTCGCTCAAAAAGTGTTCGATCAAACCCTTGCGCAATATGGATTTGATTTTTAACCACAACAGTCCTGATGAATCATAGTTGAACTCGTCGAGCCGACTGTTTTCATGCAGATTCTTCCAATAATCAAAGTTTTTCATTCAACAAAGATTGCAGATTTGTTTTTGGGCATAACGTGCAGGGGTTTAGGGGAACAGACAAACAGAATCTCTTTGCTTCCTGCAACGCTGCCTTTGCCCCCCCTGCCGTTTTGGTAGGTCTTGGTTTCAATTGCAACATTTTTGTATTTTGAAATCATGCGTTCAAGCTGTTCGACATCCGGGTAACTCCGATCGTTGTAGCTGATCAGCCAATAAGGAATATCTTGCGCGTATTCAAAAAGTTTATTTAAGGAATTGATGGCATCTCTTTTCTTATCAAATCCGCTATATCGTTGCGGCTCATAGCGTTTTATAGTGTTGACAAAATCTTTGTCTCGCCAATATTCGGTATAGGTTTCCAATAAGTGATAAAAGCCTTGATAATCGGCATGGCTATCGCAGTAAGGGGGGTCAAAGTAAATTAAATCAACCTTGCCCAAGATGGGCAGCAGTTCCAAGATATCCTTGTTGAAACTGATGTTTTCTTTTCCGTTTGAAAAAACAGCGTTGTTGTACTTCGGCACCAACTCAAGGAAGATATCCTGTAGCGGACGCACCAAACTCCGATTTCGTTTGATGCGTTCGGGGTCGTTGGCATAACGCAGTGCTTGCGTATGTCCAAAGTGGCCCATGGTCACTTTTCGAGTCATACTGCGGTTGATAATCGCGAACGCAAGTGCTTTCTTGTAGGGATTTTCGAGTAGTTCAATGTTAGCACGAAGATTATCTAAAAAAAAAGCCTCTTCCTTTTCAAAGAAAAGTCCAGAATAGGTGTGTTCGATCAATTGGAAGCGATTCTTTTTCGGGGCATCGTTTAGCAGAAAATCAATATCGGCTTGAGTCAGTTTATGTTCATCGTTTTCAATCAACGCTAAACCAATCTGGTGATTAAAATTTAGAAAATCGTTCGTGACTACTTGAGCGCCACGTTGTTTCAACAAGAAAGCAACCGTCTGTGAACCAGCAAAAGCATCAACGGCAATCCTTACCTCTTTAGAAATAAACTTGTTGATCCAAGCCAGATGCGTGTGCTTGGCTCCGAGGTATTGAGGCTCGGGAAACTGGTAATTGAAATACTTGAACTCTTCAAAAAGCATGGGAAGTTATTTGTCTTCGTTCAGCAAACGGTCAAAGTCCTCCCTGGTAATGCCTTTTTCCTGGATGACTCCCTCTACCTCTTGTTGAAGCAGCGTTTCGTAGTATTCCAGCAACATCGTGCGGATGGCCTCCATATCGCTTTTAGTCATAGGGCGACTGAACAACCGCAGTAGCATGAGTTGCACATCGTTCAGGGGTGTAGATATCGTGCTGGTTCGTTGCATAATTCATTTTTTTTAAAAAAAACACCTCGGAAGCAGAAGTATTGCAAAGGAGTACAAAACTACACTATTTCTTCAAAGCGGTAAAACGGCTTACTTACTCTTGAACGCCTCAATCGCCCCCTTCGTAAACTCCGACAACGCCAGCCGCCCGCTGATCGCCGCCCGCTCGCGCAGCAGTGCATCCCAGTGTTCGGTGCCTTGCCAGAAGATTTTTTTTAGTTCAGTAAGTGCTTCGATGTGGTAGCCGCTGAGGTTTTGGGTGAAATGTTCGAGGTAGGCGTCCAGTTGCTCCACCGTGTCGAATACTTCCTGAAACAGCCCTTTCTCTTTGGCCCATCCGGCGGTTTGCCACTCGCCGGGGTTCAGGGCCATTTGGCAAAACGCCGCTGTGCCTACTTTGCGCTCCACCGCCGGGCCGATAACGAACGGCCCGAATCCTACGGCCAGTTCGCTCAACCGCACGGAAGCGAAATGCGCCGCCATGCAGTAGTCGGTGCCGGCGGCCAAGCCAACGCCTCCGCCGACAGCCTTGCCGTGTATGCGCCCGACGATGATTTTCGGGCAGCGGCGCATGGCGTTCAGCACATTGCCGAAACCGGAGAAAAAAGCGTGCCCCGTCTCAAAATCGCGGATAGCCGAGAGCTCATCGAAACTGGCGCCCGCGCAAAACGTCTTGTGCTCGGCACTGCGCAATACTACCGCCCGCACGGCCGGGTCTGCGCCGGCGGCATCGAAGGCGTCCACCAGCCCCTGCAGCATACGGCTTGGCAGGCTGTTGTGGTTGGGGTGAAAAAAGGTGATGTGCGCTATGCCGTTGGGCGCAACTTCGGTGCGGACATAGCCTTGTTGGGTGATATCTTGCATGTTGTAAGGTAGCTTTAAACTTTCCAGGTTTGAAAACCTGGAAAGTTTGAACGAACTAATAGCGCAGCCCCAGCCGGGTGTAAATAAAACTCATCAGCCAGGCCGGTCCGATCATTAAAAATTGCAGGTCCTGAAAAAACGAGGGTTTTTTGCCCTCCACCTTGTGGCCCCAAAACTGGCCGATCCAGGCCAGCACGAACAGCGTCAAACATACTTGCCAGAGCACCAGCCCGGCGGCTTCGATTTGTTGGGCCACGAACAGACAAAGCGCCGAGAATATCAACATGCCTATCGCCAGCGACGGCGATAACCGGACGTAGTACGCCACCACCAGTGCCAGCAGCACGATGGCTACGTTGAGTTCCAGCGTGGGCGTGATTTGGTACCCCAACTTGATCCCGTAGAACAAGCCTACGATACTGAAGAAGATGGTGGGCACACAAATCCAGTGTACCAGTTTGTTGGTGGGGTTCTGGTGGCTTTCGCCGTACTCGGACAACCAGGTGTTGATACTTTTCATACCGTGTTTGCTTTAGGTTGAAAAAAAGTGCTCTACTTCGGTACTGTGCGCAATTGGCGTTCGATTTCCAGCAGCCGTTTTTGTTTGATCGAATCCACCAGACGCGGCAGAACTGTTGTGCGTTGCACCAGACAAAGACTGTCTATTTCCAGGCGCGTCAAACGAATCTGGGCGGATGACGTAGAGTCAATGCGCAGTCGGGTGTTGGCGTCCAGCGGGGTTTCGGCGCCGCCACAGCTCGCCAAAAGCCCGCACCATAAAAGAAATACTGCCACCTTGAATCGCGCCTTCGCCATGTTGATTGGTTTGTTGGCCCAAAAATCCGCGATTCGCCGGAATTGGCGGGTATGTTTCTCCACACATTTTGAAACAATAAACCGCTTGAGGCGAAAATCCTACTTTTGCCCACCCAACCCTCTCAACCCCCTCAACCATCTCAACCGTCAAAACATGACCATCACATCCAAACTCCCGAACGTCGGTACCACGATTTTCACCGTCATGTCGGGTTTGGCCAACCAGTACGGGGCCATCAACCTGTCGCAGGGTTTCCCAAACTTTAACCCCTCCGAGCGGCTGCAGCGGCTCGTTTTCGACCACATGCAGCGCGGCGACAACCAGTACGCGCCCATGCCGGGCGTGCCGCTGTTGCGCGAGCGCATCGCCGAAAAAATGGAGCGCCTGTACGGCCGGCCCCTGAACCCGGAAACGGAAATAACGGTGACTGCCGGCGGCACCCAGGCCATTTTTTGCGCCATCGCCGCATTCGTACATCCCGGCGACGAGGTCATCCTGATCGAACCCTGCTACGACTCGTACCGCCCCTCCGTAGAAACGGTGGGTGGAAAAGTGATCGCCTGCCCGTTGTCGGCGCCCGACTACCGGATTGACTGGTCGGCGGTGGCCCGTCTTATCACGCCACGCACGCGCATGGTTTGCATCAACACCCCCAACAACCCCACCGGAACCCTGCTGCGCGAAGCCGATATGCTGGCCCTGAGCCAACTGCTGAAAAATACCGACGTGCTGGTGCTGAGCGACGAAGTGTACGAACACCTCATCTACGACGGCGAGCCGCACGCCTCGGCGCTGCGCTACCCCGATTTGTATGCGCGCAGCCTGTGCATTTATTCCTTCGGAAAAACCCACCACAACACCGGCTGGAAAACCGGATACTGCATCGCGCCGCCCGACCTGACCCGCGAATTCCGCAAGGTGCACCAGTTCAATGTGTTCTCGGGCAACCACCCGATGCAGGCCGCTTTTGCCGATTTTATGGCCGACGCATCGGAATATGCGGGCTTGCCCGAGTTTTACCAGCGCAAACGCGATGTGTTCCAGCAAGCCATGGCCGGCACGCGCTTCCGGGCCATTCCCTGCGCCGGCACCTATTTTCAGTTGTACGACTACTCGGCTATCAGCGACGAACCGGACCTCGATTTTTGCAAACGCCTGACCGCTGAGTTCGGCGTGGCGGCCATTCCGGTGTCCTCTTTTTTCTCCGACAAACGCGACGACAAAGTGATCCGATTCTGTTTTGCCAAAACAGAGGATGTGCTGGAGCAGGCCGGAGAACGCCTGGCAAAAGTGTAGTGTCCCAACAAACGCTAAACGCTCTAACTTTGGCGCCGCATCCCGTCTGCCAACCTAACCTGCCGCTTCCATGTCCATTTCTATTCGCACCGTTCAAGGCCCCAAGGATCTTCGCACGTTTATCTACCTGCCCGAGAAGATTCATGCTGATCACCCCAACTGGATGCCACCCTTGTACATGGACGAGAAGGTGTACTTCGATCCAGCCAAGAATAAAGCCTTTGCGTACTGCGATACCGTGTTGTTTTTGGCCTACAAAGACGACAAACCCCGGGGGCGTATCATGGGCATCATCCACCATCCCTATAATACGGACCACGGCGAAAAAAACGTGCGCTTCATGCACCTGGACTGCTACGACGACGAAGAGGTTTGTCAGGCATTGCTGAACGCCGTAGAACAATGGGGCCGGGACAAGGGCATGAGCCGCATCATCGGGCCGTTCGGGTTTTCGGACAAAGACCCGCAAGGTTTGCTGGTGGAAGGGTTTGACAAACCGCCCATCATGGTCACCGTTTGCAACCATCCGTACCTGCCGCGTTTTGTGGAAAACAAAGGATACACGAAGCTCACCGATTGTATGGACTACCTCGTTGATATCCAAAACGGTATCCCGGAGATTTACCCCAAGATATTTGAGCGCATCCAGCGGACGACCCCGTATCGCCTGCTGGAGTTCAAAAAAACGCGCGAACTCAAGCCGTACATCGTTCCGGTGTTCGAACTCATCAACCGCACCTACACCCACTTGTACGGATTTTCTCCTCTGGATGAACAAGAAATGCACGAGCTGGCAGATCGTTACCTGCCCATTCTGGATCCGCGTTTCCTGAAAGTGGTTCTGAATGAAGAGGGACGTCTGATTGCTTTTATGCTGGGCATTCCCAACATGACCAAGGGCATCCAGCGCGCCAAAGGGAAACTCTTCCCGTTCGGCTTCATCCACATCCTGTACGCGGCCAAAACCGCCAAACAACTGGACCTGCTGCTGGGCGCTATTGACGAGCCATACCGCGGCCGCGGGCTTGATATTCTGATGGGCTGGAAAATGATTGACGGCGCCAGAAAGGCCGGCATCCAGACATTTGAGACCAATCTCGTCCTCGAAACCAACACCGCCATGCGTGCCGAGTACGAACGTTTAGGCGCCAAACTGTACAAAGTGTTTCGGATTTACCAGAAAGACCTGCTCTAAATGCGGAATAAGTGGGCGTGAACGGGGAGCCAAGCCGACATTACCGTTACTTTTGCTCGTCAGAATCTCCATGCATTTAACCTCCCGCTGATGTCTGTTTATATCCGTACTGTACAAGGAGCGATAGACCTGAAAACGTTCATTTATTTACCGGCTGCCATCCATGCCGATCATCCCAACTGGATGCCGCCCCTGTACATGGATGAAAAGGCGTATTTCAATCCGGCCAAAAACAAGTCCTTTTCGTACTGCGATACCGTGTTGTTTTTGGCCTACAAAGACGACAAACCCCGGGGGCGCATCATGGGTATTATTCACCACCCCTACAACACGGAACACCAGGAAAAAACCGTGCGGTTTGCACACCTCGACTGTTACGACGACGAGGATGTTTGCCACGCCCTTTTGAACGCCGTGGAACAATGGGGTCGGGAAAAAGGTATGACCCGCATCATCGGCCCATTCGGTTTCTCGGGCCGGGAGCCGCAGGGTTTGCTGGTAGAAGGATTTGACAAACCGCCGATCATGGTCACCATTTGCAACCTCCCCTACTTGCCGGTTTTTGTGGAGCGCAACGGCTATGTAAAAGAACTGGACTGCATGGATTACCTGATTGATATCAACAAGGATATCCCGGAAATTTATCCCAGGATATTCGAGCGCGTCCGTCGAAACACCCAATTCCGCTTGCTGGAATTTCATAAAACCAGCGAGATGAAACCGTACATCATTCCGATCTTTGAATTGATCAACCGTACCTACGCAGGGCTGCATGGGTTCTCGCCGCTGGACGACCAGGAAATGCGCGAAATGGCCGCCCGGTATTTGCCTATCCTGGATCCGCGTTTTTTGAAAGTAGTGCTGGACGAATCGGGCAATTTGATCGCCTTCATGCTGGGCATACCCAACATGACCAAGGGAATCCAGCGCGCCAAAGGGCGGCTTTACCCGTTCGGCTTTATCCATATCCTGTTGGAAGCCAAAATGGCGAAGCAGCTCGACCTGCTTTTGGGCGCCATAGACGTGCCCTACCGCGCCCGCGGGCTCGATATCCTCATGGGCTGGAAAATGATCGAAAGCGCCCGGAAAGCGGGTATTCATACCTTTGAAACCAACGTAGTATTGGAAACCAACACCGCTATGCGCGCCGAGTACGAGCGCCTTGGCGCCAAACTGTATAAAGTATTCCGTATCTATCAAAAAGACTTGAACAGATGAGCAAGTTCCTCTACAACCGAATCAGCCGACGCGAACTGAAGGAACGGCTGCAACAAAACCCCGAACCGCGGGTCACCATTTCGTTTTACAAGTACGTCACCCTGCGCAACGCCCACCTTTTTCGCGACCACCTCTACGGCCTCTTCAGCGACCTCGGTGTGCTGGGCCGCATCTATGTGGCCCGCGAAGGCGTGAATGCGCAAATTTCCGTGCCGGAAGCGCGTCTTCAGGATTTTCGCGACACCATGAACAGCATCCTGTTTTTCCAGGGACTGCGCCTGAATATTGCCATTGAAGACGACGGCAAGTCCTTCTTCGCCCTCATCATCAAGGTGCGGCCCAAGATCGTGGCCGACGGCATTGACGACCCCGACTTCGATCCCTCCAACTACGGCACCCACCTCCGGGCCGAGGAATTCAATGCGCTCACCGACGACCCCGACACCATCGTGGTGGATATGCGCAACCACTACGAAAGCGAAGTGGGCCGTTTCGAGCACGCCATAGTCCCCCCTGTGGACACCTTCCGCGAGGAACTGCCGTACGTAGCCGATTTGCTGGCCGACCAAAAAGACAAAAAGATCGTGATGTACTGCACCGGCGGTATCCGCTGCGAAAAAGCCAGTGCCTACCTGAAGTACCGGGGGTTCCGGAACGTGTTCCAGCTGGAAGGCGGCATCATCGAATACGCCCGGCAGGTGCAGGCAAACAAGCTGCAAAACAAATTTTTAGGTAAAAACTTCGTCTTCGACGAACGTCTCGGCGAGCGCATCAGCGATGTCGTAATCGCCCATTGCCACCAGTGCGGCGCCCCCTGCGATGATCATACCAACTGCGCCAACACCTTCTGCCACCTGCTCTTTATCCAGTGCCCCGAATGCCGCGACAAGTACGAAGGGTGCTGCTCCGAGCAGTGCCGCGCGTTCAACCACATACCCGAAGACCTGCGCCGCGAACGCGCCAAACTGGAGCAGTTTAACGGTTCAAAATTTAGCAAAGGGCATTTTCGGGAAATGGTTATTCAGAAATATCTGTGAACACCTATGTTGTAGCCATGAAAATAATTACATTAAGTATACTTATTTTTTATACAATTTTATCTTTTGCACAAAACCCAAAATATTTGCCACTTCACGACAATACATGGCTGGTTGGTTATTATAGTTTTAGTAATGTGCCAAATTATGGTGGAACAAGAATTGATTTCTTGAAAAACCCTCCTCATATTACAAAAGAAGACCGGGAAATGGATTTTGATGGAACAAATACCAGTATGAGTGATGCACAGGGGAATTTATTGTTCTATACAAATGGTCAATATATAGCCAATATGAATCATGATACTATGCTCGGAGGAAACAGGATAAACCCAGATGAATCCTTGATTCAGACCAGATTATATCAAGGCGCTATATCGTTGCCACTCCCAGACTGTACCGGGATATATTATCTTATACATTCCGAAAGCACACTTAATGAATTCGGGAATCCTTTTAGAAGGGTTTATAGAAGCTATTATTCTGTAATTAACATGGCAAATGACGATGGGTTTGGTGAAGTTATTGAGGTTAACCAAATTTTTCTGAAAGATACTTTATGCTATGGAAAATTAACTGCCACCAAGCACGCCAACGGTCGTGACTGGTGGCTCTTAATTCCCAAGTGGAACAGTGCGGTATATTTTACGTTTTTGTTGACCCCTAACGGGTTAGTATCTTATGGCACTCAAAAAATAGGTAGTGCGCCATTAACAAATGCTGGCCAGTCTGTTTTTTCGCCTGACGGCACTAAATATGTCAGATATAATGTTCCGGGCTCTCAGGTCGGCGGGTATTTAGATATTTTCGACTTCGACCGCTGCACGGGCTTGTTAAGCAATCCCCGCAACCTGCACCTGACCACCCAAGTAGGCATGCCCGGGGCGGCCATCTCGCCAAATTCAAGATACCTCTATGTAGCAAATGGGCTTTGGCTGCACCAATATGATCTAGAGGCGACCAATCTGGCGGCCAGCAAGGTACTGATCGGTACTTATGACGGGTATCAGTCGCCGTCACCTACTCCTTTTTTTATGTTGCAATTGGCGCCTAACGGCAAAATATATATGAACAGCGCCTCCTCGGTGGACGTACTACACGTGATCCACTCCCCCGATCTGCCGGGCTCGGCGTGCCGCCTGGAGCAGCACGGGGTGCAACTGCCCACGCGCAACGACTGGAGCATGCCCAACTTCCCCAACTACCGCCTCGGCCCGCTCGACGGCTCGCCCTGCGACACCCTGGGCTTGGACAACCTGCCCGCAGCACATTTTCGATGGGAGTTCTGGGACACGATTTCACCCTTACGGGTTTTCTTTACCGACTTGTCCATCTACGAGCCATCCGACCAGTACTGGGACTTCGGCGACGGCAGCACGAGCACGGAAAAAGACCCGACACACCAGTACGCCATACCCGGCACGTACACGGTATGCCTGAGCGTGCAAAATGACTACGGCGCAGATACTGCCTGCTATGAAGTCACCGTCGGAACAACAACGAATGTCGAGCAATTGCGCCGGCCATTGAACGTAGCGGTAGTGCCCAACCCGTTTCGGTCGGTGCTGAACATTGCATTGCCGGTAGAGCCGTGGCAACGCGTGGACGCAGTGCTGCACGACCTGACGGGCCGCGAGGTGGCGCGCAAGGTATGGCGCGGGACAAGTTCCGACTGGCATCTGGAACAACTGCCGACTGGTGTGTACATATATGAACTGGTCTCCGACGACGGGCGGCGCACAACAGGAAAGGTGATAAAGTGGTAGTTAAACTTAAACAACATTTCTAAACTCACCAGCCAAGACAACACTGCCTGTCAAAAAATTACCATATGCACGCAAGAACAAACCATTTCTCAATGACCAAAGCGAAAAAAAAGTACTGGTTGATCCAGTGTCCCTTGGTTACCTGCAGGCTGTATATCTGCATGTTGATGGGCTTATATTGCCAGTCAGCATCAACACAAACGCCCCAAACCGATTTTTTTGAAGAAACCGCACGCCACCGCGCACACTACAAACAAGAGTTCCTAACCGAAACGCGCTCCCCGCTGACAGCGCAAGACACTGCACTGCTCGACTTTTTCCAGCCCGCACCCGCCTGGCAGCTTGTGGCCCGCTTCGAGCCGACACCCGATGCCGAGCCGTTCGATATGCCCACCTACAGCGGCCGTAAAAAACCGTTCAAACGCTACGGGTTTGCCTACTTTGATGTAGCCGGAACGGAATACCGGCTGGCGCTGTACATCAATTTGGGCCTGGCCCAACAGGAAACCTACCGGGACCACCTTTTTCTCCCGTTTAAAGACCACACCAACGGCGAAACAACCTACGGCGGCGGGCGCTACCTGGACCTGAAAACCGGCGACATCGCGCCCGACGGCACGGTGATTCTGGATTTAAATAAGGCCTACAACCCCTGGTGTGCCTACAGCGACGGGTTCAATTGTCCCATACCACCGGCAGAAAATCACCTGGAAATGGCGGTGGAAGCCGGGGAGCGGAATTTTACCGGAACGCGCAAGCATTAGGGCGCACCCCGGACTTTTGACCTTTTCTGTGTTTTATGTGTTTATTCGTCCAATGAAAATAGGTATCGTTTGTTACCCGACTTATGGCGGCTCCGGCGTGATCGCCACCGAACTCGGCCTCGGCCTGGCACGCAAAGGGCATGAGATCCATTTTATAACCTACCGCCGACCGGTGCGCTTGGCGCATTTCCACGAAAACGTGTTTTACCACGAAGTGGACAACGAAGACTACCCGCTCTTCGAGTACCCACCCTACGACACTGCGCTGGCATCTACTATCGTGGACGTGGTACAGTACCAAAACCTCGATCTCCTGCACGTACACTACGCCATCCCGCACGCTGCCGTGGCCTACATGGCCAAAAAAATCCTGATCACGCAAGGGCGCTATGTGCCCGTGGTGACCACCCTGCACGGCACGGATATCACGCTGGTGGGCAACAACCGCGCGTTTGCGCCGGTGGTCGAGTTCAGTATCAACAAGAGCGACGGCGTGACCGCTGTTTCCCAAAGCCTGAAAAACGACACACTGCGCTTGTTCAACATCGAGCGCGATATCCGGGTGATTTACAATTTCATTGATTTTGATCGCTTCCGGAAAGTGGATAAGGATCATTTCAAAAAAATAATCGCGCCCGACGCCGAGCGCATCATCGCCCACACCTCCAACTTTCGGAAAGTGAAACGGGTGGACGATGTGGTCCATATTTTCAAACGAATCCACGAACAGGTGCCCTCCAAACTGCTCATGATCGGCGACGGGCCCGAACGACAAAATACCGAACGCCTCTGCCGGGAGCTGGGGCTTTGCGACAGTGTGCGTTTCCTCGGCAAGCAGGATGCCATCGAGGAGCTGCTCGCGATCTGCGACCTGTTCCTGATCCCTTCCGAAAGCGAGAGCTTCGGCCTGGCCGCCCTGGAGGCCATGGCCTGCGAGGTGCCCGTGATCTCGTCTAATAGCGGCGGCTTGCCGGAGCTGAATATTCATGGCGTGACCGGCTACCTCAGCGACCCGGGCAATACCGAAGAAATGGCCCGCTACGCCATAAATTTGCTGCAAAACGATGTGCTGCTCCAGCAGTTCCGCCAAAATGCCCTGGCGCAGGCTAAACGTTTTGATCTTGAAAATATACTGCCCGATTACGAGGCCTACTACGCCGAAGTGCTGGCAAAAAGTAGTGTAAAAGTGGAATAACAAATGATGTTAAAAATAGGAACGCGTAGTACCCCCACAGCCCTTTGGCAGGCTGAATACACCCGGAACGCTCTCCAGTCCATCGGAGTTGAAAGTGCCCTTGTGCTCGTTGACCAGCCGGGCGAAGCGCTCTTGCGCGGCGATATTGACATAACCGCGTACGCATTGGATACCTTGCCGATACATCAGCCGGACGGGATCGTCATCACGGCAGTGTCGGAACGCGCGAACCCCGCCGACGTACTCCTGATACGCCCGGAGGCGGTTGACAAACGGCAAGACTTCGGGCTGAAGCCCGGCGCAACGGTGGGCACAACGGCAGGACGCTTCGCGCAAATGCGCGACTTCCGGCCCGATGTAGTCCTCCAAAACCTGAATGAAGAAGATGCGCCGGCTTGCCTGGAAGACTTGCGGAAAGGGGCCTACGACGCCGTACTTGTATCCGTCGCGGCCATACATCAACAGAACCTGAACGTGTCGGGTCTGGAGGTACTGGAGCTCAATCCCCGCGAATTTGTGCCCCGCCCCGCCCAAGGCGTGCTGGCCTGGCAAACCCACCGAGATGACCTTCCCACCCGCCGCATCCTGAAGCCGCTCCACCATCCGGATGTAGCTGCTTGTACCAATGTAGAGCGCCGGGTACTCCAAATCCTCGGTGACGATGGTCAACCGTCGTTGGGTGTATTTGTAGAGCGCGATGCAGGCGGCAACTTTCATGCGTTCGCCGCCTGCGAAACAGCGGGCGCCTTTCGCCGGGTGCGGTTGTCGCAGAGCACGAATTTTGAATTGGCAGAGCGGTTGCTATAATGTCGCCTCTTGGAGAATAAGAGGTCAATCCAAGCCGGTCTATCCATTTACAAACCTATCCCGCTTACCATATACACAAAAGGATTTTCCGGAAAATCGGTGTGCGTAATAATCACGATTGCCCAGCGGTAACCGGAAGCGCCTGGGTTGAATTCTATTGTAAAAGGGGAGTTTCCTCCTGGAGCGATTGGCGAAACGGGAGAAGCCGTCACGGTAAAATCTGCAGCATTTTGGCCGGCGATAGTCACGAAGGGAGCGCCTGTGAGTGTGAGCGGCGTTGAGTTGCTGCTATTGCCCAGCGTAAACGTGTTGCTAACCGTGCCACCGCCTGCATTCACGGTACCGAAATCGGTGCCGTTGGCCGGGCTGGTTGTATAAGTGCGGTTGTCAATAGGATTGCCGTTACCGCCGATGTTTACTGCGGCCGGCGGCGGCGGCTCCGTCCAACGGGCAATTCTATTTGTATTGGCAATGCCGTCAACGTCTGTAAAAGACCCGCCAACATAGACATCGCTACCCCCTTTGGCAACACCGTAACATGGAGCATTAAGACCAATATTGCCCAGAGAGCTCCAGGCAATTCCATCCCACCGGGCAATTCGATCCGCATTCGGATCACCACCAGCATCTGTAAAAAGACCCCCGACATAAAGATCACTATCGTCTATGACGATCGAAAATACATTATGATTTAGCCCGTTGCCCAAAGCAGCCCAGTTGTTACCATCCCATCGGGCGATTTTGTCGGCGTTTGGATTACCTCCGGCATCCGTAAAATTTCCCCCCACGTAAATATCACTGCCGTCAGGAATGATTACGTTTACATTACCATTCAGGCCAACAAGTGGGCTCCAGATGCTTCCGTCCCAGCGGGCTATGCGAGCCGTACCGGCTACACCACCGGCCATGGTAAAAAAACCGCCGACATACACATCGCTCCCATTGATAGCAATGGCAAAAGCGGGGTCGTTGAGCCCGGACCCAAGGGCATGCCAGATACTTCCGTCCCAACGAGCAACGTAGTCGGCATTGGAATTTCCACCGGCATCTGTAAAAAGACCCCCAATATATAAATCACTGCCGGATGGGACAATTGCCTGTACCCGGGCATTCAATCCGGCAGCCACGGCATGCCAGGTTGTTCCGTCCCATCGGGCAATGTGATCCGCATCGGCTTCGCCCCCCACATCGGTAAAATTGCCGCCAACGTACACATCGCTGCCGTTTATATAAAATGTATACACCTGACCGTTTATTCCGGCACCAAGAGCATGCCATGCGCTACCGTCCCAACGGGCGATATTCAGGGTGTTGGGTACACCTCCGGCATCGGTAAAAAAGCCGCCGACATAAACGTTATTCCCGCTGATGGAAATCGTGGTAATTGTGGTCGTATTTACTCCGGTACCCACAGCAGCCCAACCCGATGCCGGAGGTCTGAAGACAGGACCGAAACAAGGATCTAACTCAACCTCAAATCCGGTAAAGTCCACAGATCCGGAACGATTATCAGGATTCACAAGCACTCCGTTGCGATTCAGCAATTCAGCAATCGCAATTTTTTCAACAGCTCCTAGGAATTGGCTGCTCAGCAACAATGCGATAAATATACTCCAGCGGGTAGCAATTTTCATAATATACGGTATAGAGATAACAATATTGAAACCACAAATATGGCGGATTTTCCAACGCACTATATTGGTTTTTATCTACCGCACCACCGTCACATCCCCCCGAAATATCTCGGTTTTTCCGTCAATAAACCGCACCATCGCATAGTACACATACACCCCGGGAGGGGCAGGCTCTCCCCGGTACGTGCCATCCCAGCCTATGCTCAAATCGTTGGGCTGAAAATCGGCCGCTCCAAACACTTGCTCGCCCCAGCGGTCGAATACCAGAAACGATTCCACCGCTTCCACATCCTTCCCGCCAAAGATCACCAACCGGTCGTTCAGTATGCTGCTCGGTCGGATAGCATTGGGAATAAACACCCTCCGGGAACGGTCGAGGAATATCAGGACCGATGTACTGGCGGTGCATCCGCTGGTATCTACTACATGGATACTTACCCGGCTGCTGAGCAGCGGCAAAAACGTCTGGATCAGGGTATCGGCATGCAGGGTATCCCAAACGGGGTTCCAGGTAACGGACTCCAGTGCCGAAAACGGCACAGTGGTTTCGGCGTTCAAACGCACCGTATCGCCCAACGCTACTTCTACGGTCGGACCCAAATCCACCGTCATGGGAACCGGCTGGGCTACGACTAAGTCGCCGGTGGTCCATTCGCAGCCGTTGACATCTTGCAAGGTCACCGTGTATGTGCCCGGAGCCAACGAAGTAAAAACGGATTGCTGCGTAAACGGCCCGCCATTGAGTGAAAACAACACCGGCAAATGGGCACTCACCACGGAGTCCAGTTCAATGCGGCCATTCCGGTCGCCGAAACAGCCAACCGGTCGCACGGTGATCCGGTTGGCTACAGGCGCCACATTGTCCACGGCAACGGTTGCATTGTCGCTGGCGGTACAGCCGGCGGCGTTTGTCACCAAAAGCGTGTAAGCCCCGCCATTCGTAGTGCTGATTTGCGCTGTATTGCCGACGGCGGCACCCTGTAGCGTCCAGCTGTACACACCCGCGCTGGTGCCCGGGCCGCCCAAAGTAGCCGTCGTTTGGGTGCAGGTAATGGTTTGGTCCGGACCGGCATCTGCCAGCGGCAAGGCGTGCAGGATCACCGTTACGGAGGTGCTTTGGCTGGGGCAAGGCGCCGCAGCCTGTACGGCATACCGGAAGGTATATGTGCCTGCTGCTTGTCCGTTAGTTTGAAAAATACCGGTGGCTGCCTGAAATGCGCCCGGCAAGGAAGGTTGCGCGGAGGTTTCGGTCCAATGTCCGCCGGGGTCGGCGCCATTGAGCAGGCTTGCAAGTTGTACCGATTGGGCGGTGCCCGCACAAAATTCCACCGGAGCCGCGGCCGTGCCGGCGGTCACCGGCGCATTTACGGTCACCGTAACCGACCCGTTCAGGGTCTGGGTGCAGGCCGGTAGGGTGCCGTCTGTGACGGAAAGCAGGCTGTATGTGGTTGTTGCAGCAGGGGTTACCGGCAAGGGTACCGACTGCGATCCCGGCAGCAGCAACGTCGCCGGAGCGCCCGCGCCGGCGACATAACTGACGGTTAACGGGTAGGCTCCGGCGCCGGTAAACTGGAGCGCCGTAGTGCTGCCCCGACAAATGGTGGCATCGCCGGTGAGGGTAGCCGTAGGCAGCGGTTTCCATTGTACCGGAGCGCCCTGGGCAATGTTGAGACAAGGATCGGCCGGGTCAATCTGACCGGCCAAGCCATTGCCGGCCACCGCCGAGATGAAATACGTGACGCCGGTTTGCAGCCCTGCTCCAAAGGGAAAAAATGGCTGGTTGCTGGTGGCCAAAACGGCGCCGGCCTGATTCCGCAGGACAAACAGCAGGCTGTCGTCTGCATCCAGCGTGGCATTGTTATTCCAGATGGCGGTCGCGGGCTGGTCGGCACAAAAAACAGCCGGGCTGGTCACCATCGTCCCGGCATTCGTTGTGCAGGGGCAAAAATGACTGCCCGCAACTGGAGCTGTTGTACAACCGTTGGCGTCAGTAAGGGCCACATTGTACGCGCTGTTGTTGGGCAAAACTGCGGAAGTAAACACGTTGGCGGCTAATGAGCCGCCGACGCCCGACACCGTGAACGGCGCTGTTCCTCCGGTAATGGTAAAACCGAGCACAAAGCCCGTGTTGGTGCCGTTGCAGGTTTCTGTTACCCCGGAAATAACGGGCACCGGGTAAAAATCAATCGCCACATCGGCGGCGGCGGAACAAACACTATTGGTCTCTGTCCAGCGGAATACATACGTTCCCGCAGCACTGACGGTGACCGCCGCACCGGGATTGCTCGGGCCGGCAAAATTGGCCATACCCGGGCCAGAGACCTGGGACCAGGCGCCGGCGAAACCCGCATTGGTTGCCGCAAGCGTAGTCGTTAGGCCACAAATACCGGCATCGGACCCGGCGTCGGGTATTGGATTTTCATAAAAAACGACGGGTTGCCCCTGCGCCACCGAGAAACAGGGGTCGGCCGGATCGGGCTGGCCGTTCACGTTGTTTCCGGCAACCACCGACACATAGTACGTCGTGCCGAAATTCATACCCGGCAGGTAGGTAAATGTCCCACTTGCATTTTGCGCCAGCACGGTACCCAGGGTGGTGCCCGAACCGGTGTGCAGCACAAATGCCAGGGTATCGTTGGTATCCAGATTTTGCCCGCCCAGGAAATTGGCGCTGACCGTATCGCCGCCACAAGCTAAAACAGGCGTCAAATCCAGCTGGCCGGCATTGGTCCCACAACTGCAATTGAAAACCCCTGTGATAATCGGGGATACGCAGCCATTCGCATCGGTAACCACAAAACTAAAGGCTGCGCCGCTGGCTACGGGCGCCGACACGTAGTTGGAGCCGGCTACCGGCCCGCCATTTACCTGGTACGGTGCCGTGCCGCCACTGATCGGAAAACTCACGGTATAGAACTGGTTTGCACCGTCGCAGACTGTAACGAAAGCGCCAGCCGCGGGCGATTCCTGAAAGGTCAGGAGTACGGTATCCCGTCCAATGCATCCGTTGCTGCTCGCGGTGTAGGCCAGCGTGTAGGTTCCAAAAACCGTGGCAGAAAGGCTTGTGGCTGCACTGAGTGGATTGGCCAGCGTAGCCATGCCGCCCGGAGGCAAACCGATCAGCGACCATACACCCGTCCCGATTCCCGGATTACCGTTTATCGGGAGGGTCAATCCGCACCCGGCATCATCCGCACCCGCATCCGCTACCGGATTGTTGTAAAAAATCACCGGTTGCCCGGATGCGATAGACAGGCAAGGATCGCCCAAATCGGGCAGGCCGTTCACATTGTTGCCTACCACATACGATATGTAGTAGGTCGTGCCGTAGCTCATGCCCGGCCCAAAACCAAAGGTTCCGCTGCTGTTTTCACCGAGAATAACGCCGAGTGAGGGTCCTGAAACGGTGTGCAGGATATACGCACCGATGTCGTCGCTATCGAAGCTGCCGCCCTGTTGTTGAGCTGTCACGCTATCGCCGGGGCAAGCTTTCAGCAGTTGAGCGCTCATCTGGCCGGCATCGGAAGCGCAATTACATTTGACCAGGCCACTGAGTACCGGCGCTACACAGCCATTGGTATCGGTTACCACAAAAGCGTAAGGCTGCCCGCCAGGTATCGGGGCAGAGAAGAACGTGTCATTGACCACTGTGCCACCCGGGACGGTGTACGGCGCAGTGCCCCCAATAATGGGAAACACAATCGTGTAATTTTGATTGGCTCCATCGCAGTCCGACACAACAGGCCCTGTTTGTGGAGAAGAGTTAAACTGAACCAGTACGGTATCGGTATCCGTACAAAGGCTATTGGATTCGGTCCATACAAACGCGTACAGGCCGCTTATGCTCACGGTAACCGGCGTGTTCGTCGAATCCGGATTGGTAAAGACAGCCATTCCGGGGCCGGAACCTACCGTCCACAGACCTGTGCTTCCCGGTACGCTGGCGGTAGCCGCCAAAGTGCTGGACGTAGCGCAGAGCGCACTATCCACGCCGGCATTGGCCACGGGTACTGTCAAAATAGTAACCGGGAAACAATCCTGCGGCCCATTGCCGCATCCATTGTCGGCAACTACGCAGATATTTCCTCCTGGAGCCGTAGCCCATGCCACCGACAAAACCGTGGAATCCTGACCGGAAAGTACCGATCCGCCCGGAGGCACGGTCCAGCTGTACCCTGTGGCATTGGCCAGAGCCGGAATGGTATAGGTTCCGGAGGCGCCGGCACACAAACTGCTGTCTCCGGCGATATCAGGCAAACCCGGGACGGAATTAACCTGCACGGGAATGCAACTGCTTTGGCTGGTATCACAGGAATTGATCGCCACGACACAGATATTTCCCGATGCACCCGATGCCCAGGATACCGAAACACCTGTGGTGCCCTGGCCGCTGAGGATCGTTGCCGATGCCGGCACACTCCAAAGATACTGCGCGGCGCCTGCCACCGGCGTTATGGTGTACGCTGCGGTGTCGCCCGCACAGACTTGTGCAACGCCCTGCGGTGCGACGGGATTGGCCAGGGTCGTCACGGAAACTGCCTGGCAGATGGGCATACTGGAACCACAGGCATTGACGGCTGCCACGCAAACCACACCGCTGGTATCGTTCCAGCTGAGGTTAATCGAGGCGCTGTTTTGTCCGGCATTGATGGTTACTCCCGAGGGTACCGTCCAGCTATAGGAAACAGCGTTGGAGTCGGGCGGCACCGAGAATATGCTCGTTTGCCCCGGGCACAACACCGTATCGCCCGTGATGCCGGCGGGTATATTGGGCAGGGTTTGACCACCGGTAACGGTAACACTGGTGGAATCACAACAGGTGATCAGCCCCTGTGTTTTGCACACCCGGAGTTGGTAATTGCCCGGGGCTGTCCCGGTTGCGTTAATCGTGTTGGTTGGGCCGGAAATGACGCCTCCGTTGCTGGCCGTCCATGCATACGTGACGCCGGCGCCGATTGTGGAACCGGCCCCTGATAGTTGTACCGTGGGTTGTTGACAGTTCAATGGCGGCGGCGGGTTGGGGGTAATGTTTGCCACCACATTTATATTGATGAGGTTGAGGGTGACAATACTATCGCATCCGGCGGCATTGACGAAGGTCTCCATGTACTGCCCGGCGCCACAAGCGCCGGCAAAGCCGGGCGTGGTAGAGCAGCCGTCGGGACAAATAGTTTCCGTCACCGTTCTGAAGGTCGGTTGGTCAACCGTCAGGTATAAGGTAGCCGTGTAAGGGCACCCATTCAGGAAAAGCGTTTGGGTATAAACACCTGTTTGGCAATAACTTATGCCGTAAAAAAGATAACATCCCGGCGCGCAGATGGTTTCAAATGCTTCCTCGTCGGGGGGCAGCGGTTTGATGGTAACATTGACGCAGTTGGTTGTGATTTTTCCGCAAAACGGAGGGGTCGTCGAATTGAGTTGCGACGTCAACTGGCTGATGGTCAGGCTGCCGTTTGGGGAGGGAATATTGCCGACCATAGCCAGCAGGTAGGACATCCCGCAAACGGTATAGTTGCCGGCAGCATACCCGGTCAGATCAGGATTGTCTTCGAAAGCCAGGATGACACCACCGGCGCCACCTACCACATAGCTGTAACCGTATTCCGAAACCGGCGGGGCAACATTGGGTGCGACATAAGTCGGCGGCAAGTTCATATTTAGTACAGGATCGCCCTGGCAAGCGATCACGTCATTTTGAAGCAGGTTGCCCGCATTTGCCGCACAGGAAAAACAATCAATGCCGGTGGGATCGCAAAAGATAATTTCATAGTCCAGTAAGTTGCCTACATCGTTGGACTGGCCATCATTCACCGTAAGCGTCCAGGTGCCATTGACCGGCCCCGTGAAATTTTCCAGACAGCCTGCGTTCGGGTAATAGCTTCCGGAGTAGTTGTTATTCGCGCCCCAGGGTTGATTATTGTTCCAGACATTGGCAAAGCCAGGGTCTGGATTTACCTGATCGCCACAAGGCAAAAACGTCACGTTCCAATCAGTGCCGGCGTTGCCATTTGAAGTACAAAACTGTCCGATCGGCGCTACCAGTGTAACCACTTGCCCTGAAGGCGAGGTCAGGGTCATCGAAAGATCACAAATAGCGGTGTGGTTAAAGTGCACGATCACGGCACAAACACCCTGGCCTCCTTGCCCCAATATCGGGTTTGCCGCGTTTTGCACAGAGATGAAAAAAGGCCCTACAAACAGGTCGGGCATAAACTGCGGGCAGTTGGTGCATACACAGCCACCACCCTGTGCGCGGAGCAGTCCGGGGCTAAAGAGCAGACCGATGATCAGGCCAAAAAACACGCATTTCAGGGGTGAAGCGGGTAGAAAAACAGTCATACTCAAGTAGTTGAATGAACGACACAATGCAGGTGGAGCAGATTCCCGGACACAAGGAACGAGTTACGAGGGAAAAACCAAACCAATGGAGTTGCCAAATTTTGATTTTGACCTTTGAGCCTGTAAATAGGGGCCCACAAACAACAAAGCGGCAACTGGGGATATCCAGCTGCCGCTCTACCGGTTAGAATCAACCGTACACATCTATTGTACGATTTGCAAAACTTCTGCTTTGCCCTTACATACGCATCCTTACATCTTTTGCTCCCACCACTGTTTCATCTGCCAGCCCTTGAGGTACATCACCGGCAGGATGACCAGCGTGATGAACGTGGCGAAGCTCAGGCCGAAAATGATAGTCCACGACAGCGGGCCCCAGAATGCCACAGAGTCGCCACCGAAGAATATCTTGGGGTCGCCATGGCTCAGCAGGCTCTCAAAGTCAATGTTGAAACCCACTGCCAGTGGGATAAGGCCGAGGATGGTAGCCGCTGCTGTAAGCAAAACAGGGGTCATCCGCACGCGGCCGGCCTCCACGACTGCCTCGCGTACCGGTATGCCTTGCCCGCGCAAATGTTCGGTGAATTCGACCAGCAAGATGCCGTTCTTTACGACGATCCCTGCCAGGGCTACAATACCCACCCCCATCATGATGACCGAGAAGTCCATATTGAAAATAGCCATACCCAGCAGTACGCCGATGATAGAAAAGACGACCTCCGTCAGAATGATCAGCGCTTTGCCAAACGAGTTGAACTGGGTAACCAGGATGAGCAATATGATGAACAGCGAGATGATAAGTGAGCGGCCAAGGAAGTTCATGGCATCCATCATTTCGGCGTCTTCACCGGCAAAACTGACCGTCACCCCCTCGTACTGCGGCAGTGCGAGCAGGGCCGCCTTCACGGCGTTCACCACTTGTGTTTGTTTGGGCTGGTATTCGGAGGTAATGTTGGACGAGAGCGTGACCATCCGCTGTTGATCCATACGGCGGATACCGGCAAAGGTGTTGCGGTAGGTCACATCGGCAAGGGCAGACATCGGCACCGAGCGCAACACACCGCCCATGTTCATATCGCGGAACGTGACGTTGAGGTTCTCGACGGAATTGATATTCTCGCGCTGGTCTTTTTGAAGGCGAATATTAATCGGAATTTCGTCTTCGCCGTCGCGAAACTTGCTGGCTTCTTTTCCAAGAATAGCCGTGCGGAATTCGCCGCCAATCTGAGCAGTGCTGATGCCTTCCCGGTTGGCGCGGTCGCGGTCAATTTCAATATTGATCTCCGGTTTGGACACGATCAAGTCGCTGCGCAGCTCCTCCACACCGGGAATGTTGAGCGAGTCCAGGTAGCGTTTCACCAGGATGGATACCTTGCTGAGCTGGGCAAAATCGTCGCCGCGAATTTCCACCGAAATCGGTTTTGGAGTAGGCGGGCCGCCGGACTCCTGGTCCACCGTGATCTCGGCGCCGGGAATGATGCCTTGTGTGGCTTCCCTGATTTTGTCCATGTACGCTTTCGTACTCACGCCGTTGCGTTTGCCAAACTCCACAAAAGCCACGCCGACTTTGCCCTTGTTGGACGTAGCCGAACGGTCGAACTGGTCTTCGGAGGCATTCAGCGCCACATTGGAAATAATAGACTCCACAATTGGATTATCCTTGCCGACTACCGCTTCGACTTTACGTTCCATGACCCGCGTGAGCGAATCGGTTACCTTTACATCTGTGCCCACAGGCATATTCAGATAGACATAGATAAAGTTCGGGTCGGCTTTGGGGAAAAGTTCGATGTTTGTTTCCCGCGAGGCAGTGATGCCGCAGGAGCCGATGAGCAGCACAAACATCCCGACAAGCATCGTCCACGGGCGCCCGAGGGTGAAATTGAGAAAACGCGCGTACACGTTTTGTATCACAGGCCATCCTTTGTTTTGGAAACGGTCTACCAACCCTTGCAACACATAACGGTACAGCACAACGACCAAAGCCAGCACGACGAGCAGGTTACCCGCAAACCAGTTGCTGTTGGCGTAAAAATACAGCAGCGCCAAACCGTACAACACATAGCCGGCGATGGTGCGGCGGCGTGCTTTACGGGGATCAACCTGTACCGTATCGTCGCCTTCCCGGCGCATAAACCACACCGCAAATACGGGATTGATGATATACGCCACCAACAACGAAGCGGTAAGCGTAATGATCATCGTGACCGGCAGGAAGTGCATAAACTTGCCAAATATGCCTCCCCAGAATACCAGTGGAACAAACGGCGCAAGCGTCGTGGCCGTGCCGGCCAATACCGGAAGAAAAACCTCCGTAGCTGCTTTTTTGGCAGCCGCAACGATGCCTAATTTCTCTTCGGTGTACACGCGGTGCGTGTTTTCGATGACCACAATGGCATCGTCCACCACAATCCCCAAACCGAGCAGGAAAGCAAAAAGTACGATCATGTTCAGGGTGAACCCAAATGCCGGCAACAGCATGAAGGCAATAAACATGGACAGGGGTACCGACATGGCCACGAAAATAGCATTGGTGCCGCCCATGAAAAACATCAGGATGATCGTAACAAGGATGAACCCGATGATGATCGTGTTGATCAGGTCATGTAGCGTGACACGGGTAGCATTGCTCTGATCGCCGGTAATCACTACATCCAGATTGGGTGGATACTCGGAAGCCTTCATTTCTGCCACGAGCTCCTTGATCTTGTCGGAGGCATTGATCAGGTTTTCACCGGAACGTTTGATAACGTTCAGCGCAATAACGTTTTTGCCGTTCAAGCGGCTGAAACTCTCTTGCTCTTCGTAGCCCATTTTTACCTCGGCCACATCTTTGAGAAACATTTGGGCGCCCGACTGGGATGACACGATGATGTTCTTGATCTGCTCCACATCTTTGAAATCGCCCCGAATGGAAATGGAACGGGTCATACCGCCGATGTCCACATTACCGGCAGAGATGGTCATATTCTCAAAGGCAATGGCGTTCGAAATATCCTGAAAACTCAGTTGCGCAGCGGCCATCTTGTATTTATCCACATTGATCTGCACCTCCTTGTCCAAAGCGCCCACCATATCTACGCGGGTAATCTCACGCATTTCCTCAATGCGGTCCTTGATCTTTTCAGCAAAGTCCTTGAGTTTGTCCAAACTGAAATCGCCCGAGATATTGACACTCATGATCGGAATTTCAGAGATGTCAAATTCTGTGATCTGCGGATCGTCGAGCAGGTCATTCGGCAGGTCTCGTTTAGATTTATCCACCGCGTCCTTGACCTTGTCTTTGCACAAGACCACGTCGAGGTTGGTATTGAACTCGACGATTATGCTCGAAAAGTCCTGCACCGACGAGGAGGTCACTTTTTTGACGCCGGCAATACCCTTCAGCTGTTTCTCGATGGGTTTGGTGACGAGCTGCTCCATGTCGGTCGGCGAAGCGCCGGGATAGACTGTAGAGACGAAAATGGTGGGCACCACCACATCGGGGAACTGCTCTTTGGGCAGGGAATTGTATGACATGATGCCGGCGAGCGTGATGAGCACGGTGATGATAAAAATGCTCGTCCGGTTATCAATAGACCAGGAGGTAGGTTTGAATTCTTTCATTTTAGGAAGTGCTTGTGTGAATTGGTCAATGGCAGTACTCAGAGGGTTTTATTTTTGTCGGAAAATAATACATTTGCAAAAGCAAAACGAGGAGTATGGACTTAAAAAACCTGTCCGATCGAGATTTAGAGAACTTGTATGCCCACCAGAAGCGGGTGCTTTTTTTGCTGGGCCAGTCTCAATACGGCTTTGAAAAGTATTCCAGTCAAGCGATCCATTCTATGATTGACGAAGCCTTGGACAAAATTTTACTCATTCAAAAAGAAATCGAACGCCGTAAACATGAAAAAGGCAATTAGTGAACAAATTGAGCAAATGCTGGATCGGTTAATGTCCCTGTCTCCGGATGATGTTGAAGCATTTTTTCTTGACGAGTGGAAACCTTTTATCGAAAGCCTGCCATCAGAATCTGCCAAAATATTGGCGCTTGAAAAACTCTGGAAACGTCAAGTTGACAACCTCTCACGAATCGCATCGCACGTTCCTGCAATGTCTGATGAGTCCTTTGAAAAGCTTGAACCACAACTTCAAGGGCTGGTGTCTGCTGGAGAATCCCTTCGGGCCAAACAAAGAAAAGTTGTGGCTGCCACATAGAGCGTGATTTTTTGCTAATCCGAAAGTTGCTTAAAACGCCACCGTCTCTCCGCTATTCACATCCTGGAACCCCGTCGAGATCACCCGGTCGCCGGGTTTCAGGCCACTGCTGATTTCAACCATACCATTGTAGCTGCTGCCTTGTGTGATCGCAACTTTGCGCACTGTAGCCTTGTTCCCCTCGCTTCCCAAATCAACTGCCAGCACAAATTCACCGTCCTCGGCTGTCTGGATGAGGTTGACGGGCACTACGATCGCTTTAGGATTCTGGTAGTCAATAATTTTCATAACCGCGATCATGTTGGCGCGGTAGTCGCTGTTACCGGCCGGCAAGGCACATTCCACGGTGAACGTCCGGTTCATCGGGTTGATGGTTTTGCTCACATACGTTACCCTCGAAGCAACTTCTTTATCGAGGTCTGGAAAATAAATCTGTACCGACAGCCCTTGTTTCACTTTGGCGGCATACGCCTCCGGCACGTCACCCGTGATTTTGAGTTGACTCAGATTCACTATGTTGCAGAGTGGAACTCCGGGAGCAATCGCCTGCCCGGTCTTCAGCATCACCATGTCCACCGTGCCACCAATGGGCGCATAAATTTTGGATTGCTGCATTTGCTCCTTCGTGGTGGCAATACGCTGCTCCACGGCTTCTTTGTTGGTTTTTGCCTGGATAAACTGGATTTCCGTGCCTATTTTTTGGTCCCAGAGACCTTTTTGCCGATTGTAAATATCCTCGGCGGTCTGGAGTTGCAGTTCGAGCTCGGACAAGCCCTTGAGCATGACGTCATCGTCAAGTAGTGCCAGCAACTGGCCTTTTTTGACAAAATCGCCGTTTTTGACCAAAACACGGACGAGTGTACCGGGCATCTTGGCCGTGACAGGCACGTTTTCTTCCGCATCCACTCGGCCTTGCAGGTCAATAAAATGACGAAATGGCTGTACTGCCAGTTCCGTCAGGCCTACCGTGCGAATGCGCTGCCGGCTGCCGGTAGTGGGTCCGACCTCTTTTTCGAGTTGGGCGATTTGCGCCTCCAGTTCGGATTTTTGTTCTTTCAGAGTGGCCAGTTGTTTGGCCTTGTCCTGGGAAGGCCCGCCGCAAGCGGCAAACAGCACCAACAGGAGGGATACAGTGACGAGGGTGGTATGTTTCATATCTAAAAAAAGGTTGCTGGTTGGAAGGTTGCTGGTTGGAAGGTTGGAGGGTTGCTGCTAACAGCAAAAAATTCATCATTCATCATTCATTCCCGAGTGCTTTTTTGAGGGCCACTTTTGCCGTCAACAGGTCATATTGGGCTTGCATGAGGGCTTGTTGGGCACTGAAGAGTTGCTGCTCGGCGCTGACCAGTTCGAAGCTGGAGCCAACGCCGGCCTTGTATTTTGTCTGCGTCGTATTGTAAATGCGCTGTGCAAGGTCGAGGTTTTGCTGCTGGCTTTTGGTCCGCTCCGTGGCGTTGAGGAATTGCTTTCGGGCATTCTCGTGTTCGAGGGTGAAAGCATTTTCCAGCATCTCTTTTTGTGCATCTACGGTTTGCACGGCGATAATAGCTCGTTCGCGTTTGGCTTTGGCGGTGCCACTATCCCAAATTGGAATGCTAACTGAAATACCCGCAACGGCAGAGGGAATAAAATACCATTTGGTATCGCTGGCGAATGCGCCCTGCCAGCCCGGCTGGTACTGGACAAATGCGGCAACAGTGGGCATCCAGGGCTTTCGGTAAAGGTCTGTTTGCAGCATGTTCAGTTCACGGCCTTTGAGCAGCGCGACGTACTCCGGGCGGTTCATAAAATTCAGTTCGGCGGCCACTTCGGCATCGGCGTATGTTGCCAGGAGCTTCGGAAGATCGTCGGCAAGCGCAATTTCCTGTTTCACCGGCATACCCATTGTCATTTTGAGGGCATTGACCACGATGTCACGCTGTCGGGCGAGGTTGTCGCGCTCGGTGCGGAGGTTGGCCAGCGCAAGTTGCAATCGGTCTACATCAAGTTGTTCGACAAAACCGGCAGCATTGGTAGCCTTGGTTTCGCGGAGCAGTTGTTCGAGGTTGCCGATGTTTTGGTCCAGCACCTTCAGGTTTTCGGCAATCAGCAAGGCCGGCAGGTACGCATCGGTCACTTGATCGCGCACTGTTTTTTGGGTAACCATTAACTGCTGCTGCACATACTCGCGGTAGAACCGGGCGGCTTTCAATGCGATCAGGTACGAGTTGCTGAACAACAACTGATTGAGCGAAATACTCGGCGTGAGGCTGTGCAAGGCGTTGAAATACAATTTTTCGTCGCCGGTACCAAAACCCAATGCGCTGGCCGGGATACCGGGGCGCTGGATAAAATACTGGTAGCTAATACCTGCGGAAATTTGCGGGAGCCCGGTCGAGGTATTTTCTTTGATTTGCCAGTCGGCATCGGCGATCTGGAGTTTGGCAATCTTGGTCTGGGGGTTGTTGTCCAATGCGTACTGGACACATTCGGTCAGGCGCATAGGCGCCTGGCCGGCGAGCGGGGCGGTTTGCCCCCAAACGCCCAAGCATACCAGCAAGAGCGTTTTTGAAAAAATACGGTGCATATCAGGATAGTTTTACTTTCAATAGTTGCAAGCCTTTTTCAGAAACGATGCCGTACAAATAGTGCAGCAGGTGTTCCCGGAAAACAGTCTCTTTGGCGTAGTTCAGGTGGGGAAAAAGCTCCTCATCGAATAGTTGAAAGGTAGTGGCAATGTGCAATTTGGCTACGATGTCAATGTCAAAATCGCTGCGGTACAGCCCTTCGCGCACCCCGCGTTCGAGATTCGAGCGTACCACACCGTACAAAAAGCCGCGCTGGAAATCCTGCATTTTCTCCCAGGCATCGCGGTGGTATTTCTGCAGGTCGTGTACGATATTGGCTTTCATTTGCTGCATTTGCTGCGAATTAGCCTCCATCACAAAGAACATTTCCTCAATGGCGTTGGCCGCCTCAGCGAACATTTGGCCACAAATCGCCTTCTCCGCTCCGATGTGCCGTTCCAGTACCTTGTTTACAAGATCGTCTTTATTGTCCACAAACAGGTACAGGGTCTTCTTGGAAATCCCAAGCTCACGCGCCACGTCATCCATGGTAATACTTTTGATCCCGTAGCGCATGAACAAGTCTTCCACCCGTTTCAGCCATTTTTCCTGCTGTTCTGTAAACATGGCGCAAAGGTAACACGGGAAACATTTGTCACAACAAACGTTTCCTGCAAAAAGGCCAGTTCTCGACGAACGCAAATAAAATTTCAACGAACAGGTGGTTTTGACTTGCAGACAGAATAAAAAGACACTGGCGTGGGCCTTACGGTCGCACGCCAGTGTCTTTTTTTTACTTCAACAAATAGAATCAAAAAGAACAGAATCTAATTTTCCGCTTGCTATTCCTCCCCGTTGTAGAACATCTGCCCGTCCCCGCCACTCCAGCGCTCGTAGCGCGCGCGCCCTTCAAAGCGCTCTGCACCAATTCGTTTTTCGATATACTCGGCGCGCTCTTGTTCCGTAAGATCGTATAAAATCCGAATCTCCGGGCGGAGTTGGTACCCATTGTTGTTCCAGTTATCTTCGTTGCGGTCCGGTATGCCAAAAATGCGGGACGCCAGCGGAAACACCACATAAGCCAGGCGCCACTCTTTGTCCTTTTTCTTTTTTACGTCAAAAAAGTATGTATGGACCGGATTGCCGCCGCGCACCGTCCGGTGTGCACTCAGGAAACGGGTGGAATCCAGTCCGTTTTCGGATTGCTCATCCCGCAACTCTTCGAATAGCATGGACCGCACCAGCGCGGTCGTGTCGGAAAACCAGGTGCTAAAGGACGACAACTGATCCGTCTCGGCCAGGCAGGTGTACAGCATATAGCGCGTTTTGTCGTCTGCCGCATATCCCCGCAGGGTATCCTGCTCCACCGGCAGCCCGTGCTTCCGCATCAGGCACCGGGCCAATACCTGCACTGATTTGTCCGGGCAGCGGGTAGCCTGCTCGAAGAGCGCTCGAACATCGTTGTCCTTGGGCAAGAAAAACGCCAACAGGCGCAGGTTGGGCGCCAGGCTCGCATCGTCCGAATACCCATACATGTCGGAAGCGTCTTGCCGGTTCTCCCGGGCCAGTTGTTTGTTACCGATCTGCTGGTAGGAGTCTGCTATCAGGGTTGGTTTCAGCCGGGCAAATACGCCGGTTTTGAGCAGCCCTTTCGCCAGGGCAGGCGCCAGCATGGTTCGTACGTATTTGTGGTAAGCTGGTTGTACTTCAGCCAGGTCTATTAAATCCGGGATCAACCGAACCGAAAGTTCGAGGCTATCCTTAAAGGCTTCGACAATGTCAGAAAAAGTACTTTCTGTACTAAACACATTTTTTTGCTTCAACAACCGCATCAAGGCATCGTGTGCCGGGCGGGTTTTCATACCGGCCATCGCAATCAGCAACGTTTGCCGGTAGCGTGCAGAGTCGGAATACTGCTGCCACAGTTGCAAGGCAAGGTTCAGCGCATCAGGGCTTGAAAAATCGCCCAGCGCGCCAAGCAGTACTTTTCGGTGTTTGTAGCGCAACTGACCAAACTTCGGGTGTACAAGCGCGCCCCGAACGGCGGCAAAATCGGATGGTTCAAGAATCCAACTCCAGTGCATCGCCAGTTGACCAAGCGCCTTGTCCCGCGCGAGACTATCCTCTGCGTACAGGTTTTTCAGAAAATCCAGGTTGCGCCCGCCAAAAGGAATGACGCCTGCCGTAGTATCGGTGGGCGTAAATGTTTCCAGCACTTTTTGGACAAATGCGCTCGGTGGCGCATCCAGTTGCACGGTTGCCGACACGATATACAACTGGCCGGGGGTTAGAAAAATCCGACTGCGAATCCCCCGAACACTGTTCGTATCCTCCAACAGCAGATCGCCCACCAGCAACCGGTCCGACCGCATATCCCAGTGCTGCTCCCGCACCGTCAATTTACCGTCGTCGGTCTCGCGCCTCCGGATGAACGTCTGGAAAGAATCCAGCGAAGGCGCCAGGCCGCCCGTAGGCAGTTCCATACTTTGTACAAAAACCGCCTCGCCTTGTTCCGGCGCCCGCAGGGTGCGCGTACGCCGCATCTGTCTCGGAAAATCGTATTGGTCGCCCCTTTTGCTTTTTTTCATTCCCTCCAAAACGATGTTTTTCAGGTTTTGCAAAAAAGCCTGGCCCGGTATTTCCGGCGCCGGCGGGGCCATAACCTCGAAATGCATCCCCGTATCCCGCAGCATTTCCCATCCCTGTGGATAGCGGTGCGGCTCTATGGCAAAGGACTCAAAAAATGCCTTCGGTGCATTCGGGGTACTTTTCCGGCAGCCGAGCAGGTAATAGTGTGGCCCGTTGATGACCAGCCGCAAAAAATACCAGGCACTGTCGCGGTCCGACCGGAACACCATGTCCTGGGTCGGATACGGCGCCGGGGATACCAGTACACCCTGCGGAATGGTCTTGGTGAACTGCTCCGCTATTTTTTCACCGATAATATTCAACTCAAACGTGTCTTCCTCGATATAATCCCAGTCATGGTAAATACCCCGGAAAACCATGTACAGCGCACTATCCACCGGATCGGAAGCGGCCACGGCGAAGCGGCTGTTCTTTTGGTCCGAGGTGGTACTAAACACCGGCACGACCGGGAAGGTCACCCGAAATCCGCCGTGTTCGGGCTGTACGGTGGTGGGTTTATTTACCGTATTAGTTTGCCGAAATTGTACGCTGCTCAAAAAACGTTCGGCTTCTTCGCCTGCGGCATAGTCTCCGTTTCCGCCGGTGGCAAACACATACGTTTCCATCGGCAGAACCAGTATTTTAAACCGCACGATGTCGCCCCGCCGCGTTCGGGTGGTGATTTCATGACCGGGAAACGGCGCCCCTGCCAGCCGTTTGCGCTCCTGAATTTTGCCGGGTATTTTTTCGTAAATCAGGCTGTCAATGCGCTCGGCGATGTACTCAGGCGATTGTCCGTTCCAAAGCCCGTACGTACGCAGCCGATAGACGGCATAGTAGGCGCCGTTGTTCATGTCGGCGCTCAGAAACTGTTCCAGTCCCATCCCGTCCACGGTTTTGAAAAACTTGCCGGGCGCCTCCGCAGACCAGCTGGAGTCGGCCGCCCACTGTCGGGAAAATGGCGCCGCAAAGCGCATGGATTCAATCGCTTCCATATCGCGTTTGCTGGTCCGGGCACTAAACTGCACGGGGCGCAGGGTGTATCCTTTTTGACGGAGCAGCGGAATGAGGCCCGTCTCGCCGGGCAGGTGCGCAGCGCCTACGGCAGCAAACAGGGCCGACCCGCTTTGCAGAATAGAGTCCATGCCGTTGGCCATGATGTAATTGCGTTCGTCCAGCATCCAGCGGCGAAAATTTTTGCCGGGTTGCGCCGCTTTGTTGATCGAATCGAGCAGGGAAAGGTCCTGGTCGCGGTAAGCATCCTCTATGGTTGTCCGGGAAAAAGCCTCGGGGTAATACGAGCGTTCGTCCTCCTCCTCGTCCTCATCAGGTAACTGGGCGCGGATCAATGCTTCGAAACTGCCCTCCAGCGTTTCGAGACCAATGACGGCTTTGCCAAGTTTTCGGCCCGCCTGAAAGATAAACATATCCAGATAGGTGTCCTCCTCGTAGTCTTGCCGGTATTGGTTGGTGCGGTACAGGAACTCATTGGTCATGCGGGGTTTGGCCGACAGCACGGCGCCCAGCAGCTGGTTGCCCGGTGGAGAAAAATCGAACTGTCCGTGATACAGATTCGGCTGAGCCGGCCCGTCTTCCCCATAGCCGGGGTCAAAAATTTCATCTTCCCGCCCGTCAAGTATTTGGGAGAACTCCTGCCAGCGGTCGTGATCCGTTTCGAGGGCGACCACGTCCACCGAACGCAGGGCTACGAAGAAAGAGTCGCTGAGGTTGAAAGCCATTTTTTCGGGCACGTGCATGGTACCGTAGAGGTAGCCTTTTTTGGCAATTCCGTTCCCGGACACTTCCCAAAGCAGGCCTTTTAGTTTTTCAGGTTGTTCCTGGGCGGTTAGCGGCAGGGCGGCGGCAATCAAAAGGGGTATAAGCAGGCGTTTCATAAAAAAGGGAATGTTAAAATTTGAGAGGAAACGTCGGAGCAGGTTTGTTCGTGCCTGTTATGGGATGAAATAAAAAAACGGGCCGGAGCGGCGTACCTTCGCGCCTCGAATCACAACAACCAAATCCCCGCACCGACTGTTTATCCGCGCACTATGGCCAAGGCAAAATCGTCCACAACAAAAACCGCCACCCCGCAACCCGCACCCACCGCTTCGCAGCCCCCCGAATCCGCCGCACAGGAGTTTATCGAGATCACCGGCGCCCGCGTGCACAACCTGAAAAACGTGGATGTCCGCATCCCGCGGAACAAATTAGTGGTCATCACCGGCGTGAGCGGCTCGGGCAAAAGTTCGCTTGCATTCGACACCATCTACGCCGAAGGCCAGCGCCGGTTTATGGAAACGCTCTCCAGCTACGCCCGCCAGTTTATCGGCGAAATGGAACGCCCCGACGTGGAGCAGATCACCGGCCTCAGCCCCGTCATCAGCATCGAACAAAAAACCACCGGGCGAAACCCCCGCTCTACCGTCGGCACCGTCACCGAAGTGTATGACTTCCTCCGCCTGCTGTTCGCCCGGGCCGGCGAAGCGTACTCGTACGTGACCGGCGAGAAAATGGTCAAGTTTACCGAAGAACAAATCATCGAACATATCTCGGAACACTACGCCGACCAAAAAATCATCCTGCTCGCCCCGGTCGTGCGCTCCCGCAAGGGCCACTACCGCGAACTCTTTGAACAGGTGCGCAAACAAGGCTACACCAAAGTGCGCGTGGATGGCGAAATCCTGGAACTCACATCCGGCATGCAAGTGGACCGCTACAAAATCCACGACATCGAGATCGTCGTGGACCGCCTCAAAGTAGGCGACGACCGCGGCGACCGGCTCTACGATTCCATAAAAAAAGCGATGCGCCTGGGAGACGGTATGCTGTTGGTCGCTCCCGGCACCGGAGGGGAGGGGGGCCACACCCCGGCAAACCAGGAACTTGCTGGTCAGAAAAACAAAAACAAAATTTCGGCCGAAGATGAACCAACAGAGCCGGATGTAGCCCCCCTCCCCTCCGTGGCTGGGGGTGGAGTTTACTCCAAACGCCTCATGTGCCCCGTCTCCGGGCTTTCGTACGAAGAACCCTCCCCGAACACCTTTTCCTTCAATTCCCCCTACGGCATGTGCCCCCACTGCAAGGGACTCGGCGAGGTGCAAGAGGCCGACATGGCCCGCATCATACCCGACGATACGAAGAGCATCAACGAGGTAGGCATTGCCCCCTTAGGCGAGGTGCGCGACAACATGACGTTCAAACAACTGCGCGCCATTGCCAAAAAATACAAATTCTCGTTCTCTACGCCCGTCCGGGAAATCCCCAAAGAGGCGCTCGACATGATCCTGTTCGGCGGCGATGAACCCTTCGAGGTCAGCGTCACCTGGGGCGGCGACGAATGGAACTACAACCTCGCGGCAGAGGGCATCTCCAATATGCTCAAACGCTGGTACACCGAGAGCAGCAGTGAAAAAATCCGCCAATGGGCCGAGGACTTCATGACCGTGGCCCCCTGTCCCGAATGCCACGGCTCGCGCCTGAAACGGGACAGCCTGTGGTTCAAAATCGGCGACGCAAACATCGCAGAGTTGGCCGAACTCGACCTGACGTCCCTGTACGAGTGGGTACAAACCGTGGAACCCTCCCTCAGCGAACGCCAGCGCGCTATTGCCAAAGACGTCCTCAAAGAAATCCGTTTCCGCCTGCACTTCCTGCTCCAGGTCGGTCTCGACTACCTCGCGCTCAATCGCCCCGCCCGCACCCTTTCCGGCGGCGAAAGCCAGCGTATCCGGCTGGCTACCCAGATCGGCTCTCAGCTCACCGGCATTACCTATATTCTGGATGAACCGAGCATCGGCCTGCACCAGCGCGACAACCACCGCCTCATCGTGGCGCTCAAAAACCTGCGCGATATCGGCAATACCGTGCTCGTGGTGGAACACGACCGCGACATCATGCTCGAATCCGATTACCTCATTGACCTCGGGCCCGGCGCCGGCAAACTCGGCGGGCAGGTGGTGGACATCGGCACACCCGAGGCGTACATGCGCAACAGTACCCTCACCTCCGATTACCTCGCCGGACGCCGCCGCATCGAAATACCCGAAAAACGCCGCAAAGGCTCGGGCGAGTCGCTGGTGCTACACAACGCCACCGGCCACAACCTCAAAAACGTGACCCTGCACCTGCCGCTCGGCACGTTCCTCTGCGTGAGCGGCGTGAGTGGATCGGGCAAGTCCAGCCTCATCAACGAAACACTATACCCCATCCTCCAGCAGCATTTTTACAGGAGCCTGAAACGCCCGCTACCCTACGAAAAGATCGAGGGGCTGGAATTTGTGGACAAGGTGATCGAAATAGACCAAAGCCCCATCGGGCGCACACCGCGCTCCAACCCCGCCACCTACACCAATGTGTTCGGCGATATTCGCAAACTTTTCGCCGACACCCCCGAGGCCAAAATCCGCGGCTACGCGCCCGGGCGTTTTTCCTTCAATGTGAAAGGCGGGCGTTGCGACGTGTGCGAGGGCGGCGGTATGCGGGTCATCGAAATGAACTTCCTGCCCGACGTGGCCGTCCCCTGCGAGCGCTGCATGGGCCGCCGCTACAACCGCGAAACCCTCGAAGTACTCTACAAAGGCAAGAGCATCAGCAATGTGCTCGACATGACAATTGACGAGGCGGTGGTGTTTTTCCAACCGATTCCCAATATCTTCCGCAAACTGAAAACCCTGCAAGATGTCGGCCTCGGCTACATTTCCCTCGGCCAGCAGGCCACCACGCTCAGCGGTGGTGAAGCCCAGCGCGTGAAACTCGCCGAAGAACTCAGTAAAAAAGACACCGGGCGTACCATCTATATCCTCGACGAACCCACCACCGGCCTGCACTTCGAAGACATCCGGCACCTGCTGGCGGTGCTGTACAAGCTTGTGGACAAGGGCAACACCGTCATCGTCATCGAACACAACCTCGACGTGATCAAAATGGCCGACCATATCGTGGACATCGGTCCCGAGGGCGGCGGCCGCGGCGGCACCATCGTGTGCGCCGGTACGCCGGAGGAAGTGGCGCTGGTGGAGGCGAGCTGGACAGGGAAGTTTTTGAAGGGGGAGTTGGGGTAGGTCTGCTACGCGTTCAAAAAACGCAACCCGATTTGGCCAGGGGGATTAGTCCACCGGATTCCCGCGCGGGCGTTCTCTGTGCTCCTCTGTGTATGCCTGAATATATTCGGTCTCGATACGTTTGGCTTCCCTTTTCCCGGGTATGTTCCGAAGAATGATCCTTGCAAAAAAACGAAGCCAACGGTCTATTCTGTTCAGGTGGTTGACTTGCTCCCGCATACGGCTGGAGGTGCCGTCTGTGTCAATAGGTTTACAACTGATACCATACTTGAACACATCGTCATCCACGCGGTCGATAATTTCGTACAGGTGGTGTGGTTCTTCATTTTCATACGAGTTCCGGTGCGGCATACGGTTTATTTTTCCCAGCCTTTTGTATTGCTATGGGTCTCGTAGTTGTACTGGGGAAAGTAATCAAATACCTTACCCGTTTTGAGTTTGTATGCTTCCGGCGCCATGCCGAGCAAGTGCTCAAAATCAATGTCTGCGGGCATCTCGGTGGGATTGTGAAGTACCTTTTCGTAATAATCCCGCCCTTCAGCCACCACGGCGCAGCGCACATACAAAAAGTCATCGGACGAAAAGGAGTCGTCTCCTTGCTTTTGCCGGTATGCTTGTGCATGTTGCCGGGTATCGAGGCGATACAGTTTCTCGGACAAAAAATCCTGGAACAGATAAATACCGGAAATGTGCATCCGGGACAAAACCTTGACCGCAGGGGCAATGATGGCCGACCGCTCCCGTTTGGACCAATCCAGCAAGCCAATAATTTCCCAAAACCGGGCCTCAGACAATAGCCCCTCTCCGTGGGCCGTCTCCTGCACCCGGATTTCCACCTGAACATCCTTGCCCAAGTCTTCTTTCAAATCCTCAAAAAATTGCGGATTGATATCGTCCAAATTAACTTTCAAGACTGTTGTTGTCATGTTCTTTCCCCGTTTAGAATTTCGGTTGCTGCGTGCGCAAAATATCCCACACAACTTTTCGAGCAGCCAAAGTTATTGGTTTTGTCCGTTTTGTCCCGGATTTTGTTGTCCCGTACCGTCATTGAAGTCAATACATTTCGCCAGCCGGAGGAAGCGGCCCAGGTAGAGGCAAGCGGAACAGGGATGTTTTGGCAGGAGACTTGTTATCCACCGGGCATAAAAAAACCTCCGGTGGATAACCACCGGAGGCTGAGAATTTTATCAATCAAATATCAGATTCGCTTAGGCGATCTTGACATCTATTGCATTCATTCCTTTTTTGCCACGTTCCGTGTTGAAAGTAACCTGGTCACCTTCGCGGATGTTGTCAATAAGACCACTGACGTGTACAAAAATTTCCTCTTGCGAGGAACTGTCAACGACGAAACCAAATCCCTTGGATTCGTTGAAGAACTTTACTGTTCCATTATACATTGTAAAAAATTGAAAAAGTTAAAATGGCAATTTGCCGGCACAAAGGTAACCGGATAATTTGTAAAAAATTGATTTTCAATATATTTCGTAAAAATAGTTTTTGGAGCAGCGCCCAAACCCGGGATTTCCGGCCCCTTCCTGTCAAATCAAAACGCGCCGACCCTGACCGGAAAACAGGGATGCCGGCGGATGACAATTCAGGAACATTTGACTTAACCCGGTGCTTAAATCCGGAAAAAAGGTCAATTTTACAGATTTGAATCTGACAAATTCATACTTTTGTTCAAAAAAGGCATGATACCACGGACACAAACGGAAAACATCCGGCAAGGATTTGGCAAAGGCAAGGCCGTTGTCGTCATTGGCCCCCGCCAGGTGGGCAAGACTACCCTCGTCCGCCAAATCACCCAAACCCTGGACCGCAAAACCCTCTGGCTCACAGGCGACGACCCGGAAACCCGTTCCCTGCTCGACAACATCGGGCTTGCCCGCCTGCAAACGCTCATTGGACAGAACGAAGTGGTGGTGGTGGACGAAGCGCAGCGTTTCACCAATGCCGGGCTGATGCTCAAACTCATCACGGACCACTTGCCGCAGGTGCAACTCTTCGTCACCGGCTCTTCTTCCCTCGATCTCGCCGCGCAAACCAAGGAAAGCCTCACCGGCAGAAAATTCGAGTATCCCCTTTACCCGCTCTCGTTTGTGGAAATGACCAACCACCACGGCTACCTGGCGGAACACGCGCTGCTCGAACACCGAATGCTGTACGGCTACTATCCCGAAGTGGTGCAAAACGATCCCCCGCAGGCACAAAAAATCCTCAACGACCTGAGCGACGGGCTGATGTACAAAGATTTGCTCTCCCTCGACCAAATCAAAAAACCTTCGCTGCTCGTCAAACTCCTGCAAGCCCTCGCACTTCAGGTCGGCAGCGAAGTCAGCTACCCGGAAATAGCCCAGCTCATCGGCGCCGACCCGCTTACCGTGGAAAGGTACACCGACCTGCTGGAACAATCGTTCGTGGTATTTCGCCTGCCCTCGCTCAGCCGAAACGCGCGCAACGAAATCAAAAAAGGTCGGAAAATCTATTTCTTCGACAACGGCATCCGCAATGCCATCCTCAAAAACTTCTCTCCCCTCGCCCTGCGCACCGACACCGGCGCCCTGTGGGAAAACTTCCTGCTCGCCGAGCGCATGAAACGCAACGCCTACACCGACTACTTCTGCAATACCTACTTCTGGCGCACCACCAGCCAACAGGAGATTGACTACGTGGAAGATGCCGGCGGACGGCTACATGCCTTCGAGTTTAAATGGCAGACTAAAAAACCCGCCCGTTTTCCGGCTGCCTTCCTCGAAAACTACCCCGGCAGCCAAACAGCCCTGATCACCCGGGAAAACTTCGATACCTTCATTGGATTGCACTAAACTCCGGTGTCAGGTGAAGTTTTCACACCAACGAACACCCCCAAAAGCCACATTCCGGAAAAAATACGTTGACACAGCTTCGCAGACACGCTCGAACTCAAAAAACCTCTATAACGCCCAAACATTTGTCGCCGTGGCGCTTTGCCGCTTTCGCCCTCGTGGCGACTCTTTTCGGTACAACGGGTTTCGCTCAGACCGATAAAAAACCGGCTTTGTTGCATGAATCCCAGCCTCCCCGGCCCATGCTACCCAATCGGCGGATCCGGGCCTACTTTGGCATGAACTGATTAGGATTTTGAGTGGGGGGGGGGTAAAAAGTAAGCCGGTAAGTGTAAATTTGAGTTACGAA
>JBGSKO010000145.1:0-50440 GCA_041741155.1 Saprospiraceae bacterium
GGCGCGGGTACGCAGTCCATTGATGTAAACACTGCCGGAAACTACACCGTCACGGTCACGGATGCCACCGGTTGTACCGGTACGGCTTCTTTCAACCTGAGTGTGAACCCCAACCCGGTACCGAATATCACCGCCGCGCCATACGCTTGCAACGGCCAAATCACCCTGAACGGCGGCAGCGGTTTTTCATCGTACAGTTGGTCCACGGGCCAGTCGGGCAATCCCGTTTCGGTAAATGCCGACGGTACCTACGGCCTCACCGTCACTGCCGCCAACGGCTGTACGGGCACCGATGCCTTTTTGGTAACTATTCCGCCGCCGCCCTCGGTCGGTATTACGGGAAACCCGCAGTTTTGTCAGGGTGACAACAGTGTTTTAGCAGCTACACCTGGACTGAATGCCTACGTTTGGTCCACCGGTCAGACCGGGCCAAGCATCACCGTTTTCAACGCCGGCACATACACGGTTACGGCTACGGATGGTTTTGGCTGTACGGCTACGGATGCGCTGGCGGTTAGCATTCTGCCGGCTCCGGTACCGACGATAACCGGCCAAAACACGGTTTGCGCCGGGGAAACAACGATATTCAACGTGCCGGGTAGTTTCGGAAGTTATGTTTGGTCAAATGGTTTTGTCGGGCAGAGTATTACAGTCGGCTCGGCAGGAACCTACACGGTCACTGTAACTGATTTTGACGGCTGCACTGGAACCGCTGCTCAAGCCCTCGCCGTCTTGCCGGCACCACAACCGAATATCACCGCCGCGCCATACACCTGCAATAGCCAACTGAGCCTGAGTGCGGGTAATGGTTTTTCATCCTACACATGGAGCACGGGTCAATCCGGAAATCCGATCACCGTCAATACGGACGGGACATACAGCGTGACCGTCACCAGCGCCAACGGTTGTACCGGAACGAATACTATTTTTGCCGATATCCCCGACGTGCCTGTAGTGGGCATCGGTGGAGACGATCAAATTTGCCAGGGTTCCGGTACGACACTGGACGCTACGCCGGGCTTCAATGCATACGTCTGGTCTTCGGGTCAGACGGGGCCAAGCATCACCGTTTCTGCAGCAGGCAACTACGAGGTGACCGCCACCGACGGATTCGGATGTACCGGTACTGCTGTTTTTCCGGTGCAGGTTGTGCCCAATCCAACGCCGGTTATTGCCGGCCCGAGTTCAATCTGTGCAGGCGGTTCTGCGACATTTACGGTACCCGGTAATTTCAGCGCATACGCCTGGTCCTCGGGCGACAACACGTCGTCCATCACCGTCAGCAACGCAGGTACCTATACCGTTACCGTCACCGCTTCCAACGGCTGCACCGGTACTGCCGTCCAAACGCTGACCATTTCTACCAGCCTGGAGCCGCAGATCGCCGAGGAGCCGTACACGTGCAATGGCCAGATTGGTCTGGATGCCGGTACAGGATTCAGCACCTACGCCTGGAGTAACGGAGCATCCACGTCCACCATCACCGTGAACACGAGCGGACTCTATACCGTCACCGTCAGCGACAACACAGGCTGTACCGGCACCGACGTGGTGGCGGTGAATATCCCCACCGCGCCCATCGTGGGCATTTCCGGTCCAGGTGCAATCTGCCAAAATACCGACGGCGTTTTAGAGGCCACACCGGGCTTTGGCATCTATGTATGGTCCAATAACCAGGTCGGTGACTCCATTGTCGTCACACAAGCCGGGACATACTCGATCACGGCCACCGACGCCTTTGGTTGTACGGCTGAAGCGGAGTTTGTTCTGTCGGTAAATCCCGCCCCGACTACCTCCATTAGTGGGCCAACAGTTATTTGTTCCAACAGCAGCGGCACCTTGTCCGCCGTTGGAAATTTCCAGACATACCTCTGGTCCACGGCAGACAACACGCCGAGTATTACCGTAAATACCGCCGGTGCGTACACCGTGACCGTCACGAACAATTTCGGCTGTACGGGCACTGCCACGCAAATGGTGGATGTATTGACGAATCTGGAGCCTGAAATAGCAGCGCTTCCCTACGCCTGCGACGGCCAAATAACGCTCGATGCGGGTGCAGGTTTTGCAACCTACCTGTGGAGCAGCGGACAAAACACCGCCACCATCAGCGTCGGCACGGCGGGTGATTACACGGTGACGGTGACGGATGCTACGGGTTGTACCGGCACTGATGTGCTGGCAGTGAGCATACCCGCTCCGCCGGTGGTTTCTATTTCCGGGAACACCGTGTTTTGTGAAAATGCCGGCACTGCACTGGCCGCCACGCCGGGTTTCGTAACCTACGCCTGGAGTACAGGTGCCGCTACGCCCGATATTTCTGTGAACGCCACGGGAAATTTCACGGTGACGGTAACGGACGCGCTGGGCTGTACGGCCACAGCGGCAGCAAGTGCCACGGCACAACCGTTGCCGGTGCCGATGATTGCCGGTCCGGCGGCGATTTGCACGAACAGCAGCGGCACGCTTTCGGTGGGCGGCAATTTTGCCACCTATGCCTGGAGTACCGCCGAAACGACCGCTTCGATCACGGTAAATGCCGCCGGCGACTACGCTGTGACGGTAACCGACCAATTCGGTTGCACGGGCAGCACCGCCCAAACAGTGAGCGTGGTGACCCAGCTGACGCCCACGGTTTCGGCCCTTCCATACGCCTGCAACGGCCAAATAACGCTCGACGCGGGTGCAGGTTTTGCGACCTATCTGTGGAGCAGCGGACAAAATACCGCCACCATCAGCGTCGGCACGGCGGGCGATTACACGGTGACGGTGACCGACGTTACGGGCTGCACCGGCACCGATGTGCTGGCGGTAAGCATACCCGTTCCGCCGGTGGTTTCTATTTCCGGGAACACCGTTTTTTGTGAAAATGCCGGCACCGCGCTGGCCGCCACGCCGGGTTTTGTAACTTATGAATGGAGTACCGGCGCTGCTACGCCCGATATTTCCGTGAACGCCACGGGAAATTTCACGGTGACGGTGACGGACGCGCTCGGCTGTACGGCCACGGCGGCAGCAAGTGCGACTGCACAACCGCTTCCAGTGCCGACGATTGTTGGTCCGGCGGCGATTTGTACGAACAGCAGTGGCACGCTTTCGGTGGGCGGCAATTTTGCCACCTACGCCTGGAGTACCGCCGAAACGACCGCTTCGATCACGGTAAATGCCGCCGGCGACTATGCCGTGACGGTGACGGATCAATTCGGTTGCACGGGCAGCACCGCCCAAACAGTAAGCGTAGTGACCCAGTTGACGCCCACGGTTTCGGCCCTTCCCTACGCCTGCGACGGCCAAATAACCCTCGATGCGGGTGCAGGTTTTGCGACCTACCTGTGGAGCAACGGGGGGAATAGTCCGACGTTAATAGTGAATAATTCAGGAGATTATAGCGTGACAGTAAGCGATATCAGCGGCTGCACCGGTACAGCGACAGTTCAGGTGAACGTGCCTGCTCTACCCCAAGTTTTCATTTCCGGGCCGTCTTCCTTTTGTCAAAATGAAAGTGTTGTTATCAACGCCACGCCGGGTTATGCGGCATATATTTGGAGCACCGGCGCAACTACGCCCAGTATTTCAGTTAATGATAGTAACGCGTATAGCGTGACGGTAACAGATGGCTCCGGTTGCACGGCTTCCACCGCTACGGCTGTAACGGGTGTTGTAGGACCGACGCCTCAAATTATTGGCCCCACGGAGTTGTGTGAAGGCACCGGTGCGCTTTATATGCTTACCGAAACGTATTTAAGTTATACCTGGTCGGACGGTTCTACCGGTGCAACGTTTAGCGTAAATGTGCCTGGAGATTACGCCGTGACGGTGACGGATGCCACTGGTTGCACGGGCTTAGCGGGAATTTCGCTGAGTGTTATTGCTAACCCAACCCCTGCTGTGGTGCTACAGTCCTACCAGTGCGATGGACAGATCACACTTGACGCAAGTGCAGGTTTTGCGACTTACCTGTGGAGCAACGGGCTAACCACGCCTACCATCAGTACGACATTACCGGGTAATTACACCGTAACCGTGACCAATGCCACGGGCTGCACCGGCACCGCAGTCGCTTTAGCAATTATTCCAACCCCTCCGGTGGTGGCCATTTCGGGAAATCCTGTTTTTTGTGCAAACAGCAGCACCGCGCTGGCCGCCACGCCGGGTTTTGTAACCTACGAATGGAGTACCGGCGCCGCTACTCCCGATATTTCTGTGAACGCCACAGGGAATTTCACGGTGACGGTGACGGATGGGCTTGGCTGTACGGCCACAGCGGCAGCAAGTGCCACGGCACAACCGCTGCCGGCGCCGACGATTGCCGGTCCGGCGGCGATTTGTCCGGGTAGTACCGGTACGCTTAGCGCCGTCGGAAATTTCGCGGCATACAACTGGAGTACGGCGCAGGCCGCTCAGACCATCACGGTGGGCAATGCCGGAACGTATGCGGTGACGGTGACAGACCTGTTGGGCTGCACCGGCACAGCGGCAACAACCATAATAGCGGCCACTGCCGACACCGCTTTTGTGCAACTTTCGACGTGCGATCCGGCGAGTGTGGGTACGAGCGTACAGGTATTCCCCGGTACGGGTGGTTGCGACAGTGTGGTGGTCACGCAGACTGTGTTGACGGGTGTGACGGTCAGTGGCACGACAGCAGTGTTGAGTAATTTCAACGGTTTTGCGGTGGCGTGCGCCGGCGGGAGTAACGGCGAGGCGATTGCTACGCCTGCTACAGGCACGGCCCCATTTACATATACATGGAGCAACGGCGCCACTACACAAGTAGCACAAAACCTGAGCGCGGGTACTTACGGGGTTACATTCACCGATGCGAACGGGTGCAGCGGCACGGCATCGGTATTACTCGGCGAACCGGCGGCGGTAGAACCCGTCATTGATGCTACCGACCCGACTTGCCAAAATGCGGGTATTATTGAAGTGACGCAAGTGACGGGCGGCGCGGGCCCTTACACGGTGCGCCTGATACAGGATATCGGTACGACCAACGGCACCCAGCCGATCAACTTCAGCACCCTGGATGCCGGCACCTTCGAGATCGAGGTGACCGACGCCAATGGCTGCAAATCTGCCGAGACAGTGGTGTTGTTGCCGGCGGATATTGTGGAGGAATTTGTAAGCGACACGGTTGAGATCAACAAAGGCGACACCGTGGTGCTGAATGCCGGGGCGGGGATTACGATACAGCCATTGTTCATTACCTGGACACCTGCGACGGACTTATCGTGCGACAATTGCTTGAATCCGTCCATAGCGCCTGTGCGCACCACGCTGGTGGAACTGGACGTGGCGGGCTTTGGCGGCTGTCGGGCTACGGGCTTGTTTTTGATTATCGTCAAATCCGGCGGGCAGATTTATGTGCCCAACGTGATTAAACCGGGCAGTGCTGACAACTTTGGTTTCACAATTTATGGCGACGACCGCTTGGTCAATATCCGAAGTTTACAGGTGTACGACCGCTGGGGCGGCCAGATGGCTGTGTTCAATAACATTGCGCCTAACGATCCGGCGCTTGGCTGGGACGGCCGTTTTCGGGGGGAGGATATGAACCCGGGCGTGTATGTCTGGTGGGCCGAAGTGGAGTATTCGGACGGCACGACGGAGGTGTTGAGCGGGGATGTGACGGTGGTTCGGTAGGGTGCCGCAAGTTTTCCACTGCAGAGACGCGGAGGCGCAGAGCGAAATACGCTGCCTCTCTGCCTCTCTGCGGTGCATGTTTGCAACAAGTCTACTATTTTCAAACCAATCAATTTGCTCATGCTTGTGCCCGCACAAATACTGAAAGTGATACGACTGTATCTATACCTTGTTTCTTTTTTTATCGCCATTAAATCCGTCGGTGCGCAAAGCGTTTTGTTGTCATTCAGCAAGAATCCCAATGGAGGTTCGCCCATGGAAATTGGTAGGTTTGATTTGGCTACGTGTACTTATACGCTAATTGTTACTGATATTGATATCTGGTTTGCGGACTTTTTGTTGGCCGACAACGATGTGTGGTATCTGTTGGGAGAGATTAATACAAATCCTGCGCTCTATACGTTGGATCCAGTTACGGGAAATACAACCTTACTGCACACCTTTCCCAATTATCAGGTTGGCGGCACCATTATGCAACTTAATCCGGATACCTTAGTCGTGGTGAGTGGCGGGTCTTACTATTTGTTTGACCTGAATACGAATAATGCAACATACCTTGGCTACTTCAATTCCAACCACAGTGCTGAAATGTTTGTGTACCAAGGGAACGTCTATCTCAATAGGCCTGGGGGGCTTTATGAGGTGACATTGGTGCCTACTCTATCTTTTAATTTGGTGCTTTCGCCAGCATCTAATATCGGATTTCCGACCGGTGTGTGCAATAAGGTATTCAGCATAGGAGAACCGGGCACCAGTATTACAAAGATATATGAGTACGATATTACAAACAACACATACAATATTTTGTGTTACGACATAGACAATCTCATCCCCAATTTTAATTTCGGTTATTTAAGTTCGATTAATGTGAGTCTGGCACCGGACCCCGACAATCCGATCGGGCCTTTATGCGATTGTATATCGGAGTCCGGGACTTTCAGCAGTAGCGGTGTCATTAATGGCTGTGCCGGCCAGCCGATTGTGCTCCCGCACAATGGTGATGATATCCTTGATGGCGATGATATTTTGGTATTTGCGTTGACGACCAGTAACTCCAACGGTTCTGAAAGTATTTTTCTCAATTACCCGGATAATGTGCTTCATCAGTACACACAGCCTCTGGCCGAATTTCTTCCGGGTATCACAGAATACGGGGTGATTTATCGCATTTATGCCATCGCAGGGAATGCTCTGGGGGATGGTGTGGATTTTTTTGATGTCTGCCGGGAGATTTCTGCACCGATTGCCGTGCGCTGGAGACCTTCCCCCAGCGTGTCCTTTTCCGCGCAAAACGCCTGCCCGTCTGGCTGTCAAATGGTGGATGTGGCGTTCACCGGCACGGGGCCTTACACCCTGACGTACCAAGTGACCGCCGGTGCTACCCAGCAAACCTTTACCCAAACCTTCGGCAACAGTACCGCCAGCATCCAGGTGTGCCCGCCGCCAGGGTACGAAGGAGCAGTGGAGGTGCAGGCCACGGCGCTGATGGATGCGTGGTGTACTTGTCAGTAAGGCAGGGACAGAAAAAATTATAAAACAAGCATTATGATGAAGCACAGATTACTCCTGATTGTTGCAGTTCTGTTGTGCTGTGCAAGCCTCTCCGCCCAAGGCGTTACCTTGTACGGCATTACGGCATTTGGTAAAATTTTCAAACTCAATACCGAAACCTGCGAGATTTGTCTCATTCTGGACGTCGGTCCATCTACCCCTGATTATGGCATTTCCGATCTGGTTGTGCTTCCAGATGGCGATATTTTGGTATTGACAGACGAGGGATTGCGTCGTTACGATCCGCCATCCGCAACGCCGGTATGGTCTAATAATGAGTTCTATATCGGTGCCTATCTGGCGCCGGACGGGCTGGTTTATCTCAGCACGCCCGGTGTAAATGGTTACGATGCGGGCTTGAGTGTATTTGACCCTGCCACCAATACGATCACGTTTATTGGGTATTGGCCCAGTGCTATGATTGTGCAGGAGTTTTTTTTCCAGAACGGGGTGTTGTACGCGCATGCAGCGCAAGGACCGGGGAATTGGGTCAAAAAACTGGTTCAGGTAGATTTGGTGGTGCCCGGTAATACGGTGATCGTACAAAATGACCCGCCCTTTAACTTAGCCGGTGGAACCAACGGAGGCTTTGCCGATGGCGGTTTCAGTACACAGATTTTTGGAAACGCTGGGCTCTTTGAATATGATGCGAGCACGAACGGTTATACGCAGAAGTGCAATTTTCCCGCCAATCTTGGACTTTCCGGACTGACAAGTGTGCCGTCGGGCGTGTCTGAGGAACCCTGCATCTGCAACACAGATGCCGGAAGCGTCACGCCCAACCAATTTAATCCATGTCCCAATAGCAGTGTCGGCGTGCCGTACAACGGCAATGCCCAGTTGGAAAGTGGTGATATCTTGCAGTACGTGTTGTTTTCCGATCCTGCCGATACGCTGGGCAGTATCATCGTACAGCAGAGCAACCCGTTCATTGCATTCAATCCAGCTACGATGCAGCTTGGCACAACGTATTACCTGGCAACAATTGCCGGCAATAATTTGAATGGCAATGTGGACCTGAACGATCCCTGTGTAGATTTTTCCAATGCAGCCCAGGTGACCTGGCGGCCACGCCCGGCCGTCAGTTTTTCTGTTGCCGACCCGGATGTCTGTGCGGGTGGTTGTCTGACGCTGAACGTGACGCTTACCGGTTCGCCGGTGTTCTATCTGAACGGCATCCTTATATCAGGTGGGAATGTAGTGGGTACTTTCAACCAAACCTTCTTTTCAAATTCAGGCACCATGCAAGTCTGTGCGCCAAACGGTGTGTCGCCAGGAAGTTTGGTGATACAGGCGACGAGTTTGACAGACGCGTTTTGTACGTGTAACTAAGAGGTTTATCCAGTTAGGGCAAGAGAAAAGAGCGATGCACAATTTTTCGGCTTATCGTTTCTTCCTGATCATTGTATAAAATATTCATTATGCTGCGATCTATACCATTTTTAGCGCTTATGCTGCTTGCAACACTTTTGCCCGCGCAAACAACCTTCAAAAAACGCCACGGCACCTCGGGTAATGATGAAGCGCGGTTTGTAGAGGTGCTGTCCGACAACAGTTTTATCGTGGCGGGCAGCAGTACGGGTGGCGGTTTGGGGGGACAAGATGCCATGCTGGTCAAGTTTAGCGCCGACGGTACGGTGGAATGGAGCAAGGCGTATGGCGGTTCGGGTAATGAATTTTTTATGACAATATTTGCTTGTAGCGACGGCAACTATATTGCGCTCGGCGAGACGAACAGTTTCGGCGCGGGCAACACGGATATCTACGTCGTCAAGTTTGGGGCAAGTGGAAACGTGGTTTGGGAGCGCACCTGTGGCGGCAGCAGCGTCGAAACAGCGCGCGGCGTTTGCGAAGTGTCCGACGGGTATATCATCACGGGCGGCACGCAGAGTTTCGGCAACGGCTTCTGGGACATTTTTGTGGAAAAACTCGACCTGAGCGGCTCGGGCGTGTGGAGCAAAGCCTGGGGCGGCGGCGGCGGCGATATTGCCGGCGACCCGCTGCCGGCAGCCAACGGGGAAATATGGGTTAGCGGGTTCACTTTTGTAGGGAGCAACAACCACGATGGTATCCTGCTTCGCCTGAATGCAGCCGGTACCCTGCTGAGCGCAACACGCGTAGGCGGTTCGGGCAATGAAGGTTGCTACTATCTGGCTCTTGGAGGAGCCGGGTTAACAGGGTCGTCTTCTACCTGGACCTACACGAACGGCAGTCAATTGCAACCCTGGATATTGGGTTTCAATACCTCCGGGGGGCTGGTTTGGGCCAAACGCTACCTTATATCGAGTGGCAACTATGAAATCAATGCTGAAGATTGCCCGGATGGCGGTTTCATATTTGCCCCCACGAACGTGAGTACTGATACCGGAGAAGCCTACCTGGTAAAAACCGACGGCAGCGGAAACATCACTTGGGCAAAAGCGTACTCGTACAACGGCAACGGACGTATGTACCACGCCCGACCAGTGCCCGACGGCGGTTATGTAGCGGTTGGCTACTGTTCCGGCAGCGGTCGGGATATGTTTATCCTGAAAACCGACGGCGCGGGTAACGTGCCCGGCTGCTGTCCGACCGATGCGCCCATAACCGCCGCAGCGGTAAGCCCGTCCACACCGAGTACGTCGCCCGGCAGCAACAACGGTCCGGCGGCAGCCGCGGTCTCCGGCCAAGAGGCAAGTCCCGGCCTCAACGAGGTGAACATCTGCAACGGGCCGCTCTGTTGCAGCACCGACGCGGGTAGCATGCTCGCCCAAACCATCTCGGTATGTGCCAACCAGCAGGCCACCTTCACCCACAACGACGACGAGATGTTGGATGGAAATGACCTGCTGCAATTTATCCTGTTTTCCAACCCAAACGACACGCTGGGTAGCATTATCGCTGTCGGCAACACGCCAACGTTCACGTTCAACCCGGCCACGATGCAGGCTGATGTGACCTATTACGTGGCCGCCATTGCCGGCAACAACGTGGGTGGCAATGTGGATTTGAACGACCCCTGTCTGGATATTTCAAATACGGCGCAACTGACGTGGCGGCCGTTGCCGGAGGTAACGTTTTCCGCCAATAACAATGATGTTTGTGCCGGTCGTTGCCAAACCATTACCGCTACGTTTACCGGTACCGCGCCGTTCACACTCACCTATACGACGCCCGGGAATGGGCCGGTGACGCTGACGTTTTCAAGTAAAACGGGTACGTTTCAGGTGTGTGTGCCGCCAAACGCGCCACCGGGCGGGTTTTCGGTGCAAGCAACGACGCTGGTGGATGCGCTTTGCACCTGCCAGTGATGTTAAGACCTGTTAAATCGGTTAAAACTGTACTAAAGCCGGTCATGTCCCTTGACAGCGCAGCCACGCAGGCTAATTTCGTCGCAAAAAACAAAGCGTATGAAAAAAACAATCTTTTTGCCCGTTTTTGGACTGCTCCTGCTGGCAGTGTCTTGTAACCGTGATCCGCACATACTCGATCTGGAACGCTTCGACGTGCGCTGGCTCGATGAAGACCAAAGCAACACACAAACCCCGGCCGATATCCTCCAATTCTCTATTCAAATCAATACTACGGCCCGCGATCCGGATGATCAGTTTATTACCGAGTGGGAGTTTTCATACTACGTAAACGACCAGTTTGGTGATGTTTTGCAGGGCGATTCCGGGATACGCAGTAACAGCGTCGTATTCGATGCAGATGTAACAGTGAAAAACCTGTGGCTGCCCTTTCCAGGTGGTCTCCTGCCCGGCGACGTGGTGGAGTTCTATTTGTTTGCTTTGGACAATCACGGCGAACGGGTGGAACAACGCTACCGCTACGTATTGGAATAGGGGAGGGGCTAATTTTCATCCCAATCCAGGGATCTTTCCAGTGCTTTGTTCCAGTACATATAGATTTGGTTGCGCTGGTCCTGTGGCATTTCCGGCTTCCAGGTTTTGTCCATACTCCAGTTGCGCTTCAGGTCTTTCGGGCCGGTCCAGTAACCGACGGCAAGACCGGCAGCATACGCCGCGCCGAGGGCCGTGGTTTCGATCATTTTAGGCCGGATGACCGGTACTTGCAGGATGTTCGACTGAAATTGCATGAGCAGGTCATTGACGACCATACCCCCGTCCACGCGCAGGGAGGATAGTTTGATGCCCGAGTCTTGCTCCATAGCCCGAAGCACCTCGTAGGTTTGGAAAGCGGTGGCCTCCAGCGCGGCCCGGGCGATATGGCCTTTGTTGGCATAACCGGTGAGTCCGGCGATGATGCCGCGGGCATGGGCGTTCCAGTAAGGCGCGTACAAACCCGAGAAAGCCGGCACGAAATAAACCCCGCCATTGTCGTCCACCGAGCGGGCCAGCGCCTCGATGTCGCTGCTGGACTGGATCAGGCCCAGGTTGTCGCGCAGCCATTGGACCAATGCGCCGCCGACAGCTACCGAGCCTTCGAGGGCATAGTGCGGAAGGTCTTTGTCAAACTGGTAGGCCACCGTCGTGAGCAGTCCCAACTTGGACGGGACGACCGTGGTTCCGGTATTCATAAGCAAAAAACAGCCGGTTCCGTACGTGTTTTTGGCCTCTCCCGGCTCCGTGCAGGTCTGCCCCAGCAAGGCAGCCTGCTGATCGCCGATAGCGCCGGAAATTAGAACCCCCCGCAACGGTTCGGCGGTCACGGTCGCGTACGGCTTACTGCTGGGCACGATCTCGGGCAGCATCTGCCAGGGTATATCCAGGCGGTGCAGCACCTCGTCTTCCCATTTGATCATAAAAATATTCATCAACTGGGTACGGGAAGCGTTGGTCGCGTCGGTAATGTGGAGGCCGCCCTTGGGGCCGCCGGTAAGTTTCCAGATCAGGTAAGAATCCATGGTGCCGAACAACGCCAACCCTTTTTCGGCGTCGCGGCGCAGATTGGGCACGTTGTCCAGGAGCCAGCGCAATTTGAGCGCGCTGAAATAGGTGGATAAGGGTAGCCCCGTGGTGACGCGGAACCAATCGTCCTGTTCCATTTCCTGGTGGTAGCGCACCAGTTCGTTGGTGCGGGTGTCTTGCCAGACAATAGCGTTGTGGTAGGGTCTGCCTGTTTTGCGGTTCCACACGATGGTGGTTTCGCGCTGGTTGGTGATGCCTACTGCGGCAATGTCGTCCAGCGCAATACTGCGCGCAATGCGTGCCTGTGCGATAACCTCCAGAGTGTTTCTCCAGATTTCTTCAGGGTCGTGCTCCACCCAGCCGGGTTTGGGATAAATCTGCGCATGCTCTTTTTGGCCCATCGAAACGATGGTGCCTTTTTTGTCAAAAATGATACACCGGGTACTCGTAGTGCCCTGGTCAATGGCGGCGATGTATTTTTTCATAAACACAGACTTTGATCCAAAGGTAGTGGGAACCGGGAATTGCCGAAGCATCCGGCAAGTACACTTATATTTGTGCTCCCCGTTGCCAATCTATTCGAAGAACATACCTAAATCAACAAGCAAATGGCTACACCACTGATCCGCCTGGCGGACATCTCCACCGAAGCCCCCAAAGGCTGGAAAGAAAAAGAAACTGAACACGAAACCAAAGACCTGGTCAAACGCCTCGGCGATTTACAGCAACTCCTGTATGCAGAGGGCAAACATTCCGTGCTGGTGGTGTTGCAAGGCATGGACGGCAGCGGAAAGGACGGCGCGGTGCACAAGGTATTTGATGCCTGCCGCATCACGGGACTCTCCTTCACAGCCTTCAAAAAACCTACCGAAGAAGAGTTTGCACACGATTTTCTCTGGCGGGTTCACAAAGTAGCGCCTCAAAAAGGTATGATCGCCATTTTTAATCGCAGCCACTACGAAGATATTCTCATTCAGAGCGTACACGGCTGGATTGATAAAAAGCGCGTGGAGCAGCGCATGCGCGCCATAAATGCATTGGAAGAACTGCTGGCATTCGACAACAATACCCACATCTTCAAATTCTACCTGCACATATCCAAGGAGGAGCAGGAAAAGCAACTCCGCCAGCGCATGGATGACCCGGAAAAGTACTGGAAACACAATCCGGGCGACTGGAAAGAGCGCGAGCATTGGGATGCCTACATGACGGCCTACGAATACGCCATCAACAACAGCGCTATTCCGTGGCATATCTGTCCGGTGGACGATCGCTGGTACCGCGACTATTTTATCGCCAAAACTCTGGTGGAACACCTCGAAAAAATTCCCATGCAAGCGCCGAAACTTGCAGAATAACAAACACCATGCTCGACCAAACCGCAATCCAGACATACTTCGGCGGCGACACGTCGCTGCTCCGAAAGTTCGCCGGTATTTTTGTTCAGGAAGCGCCCAATCTGGTCAATCTTATGGATGAAGCACTGGCATCGGGCGACCTGTCGGCATTGGCTATTCATGCCCATACGCTGAAAAGCCAGATCCGTTATTTTGGCTACTCCGACCTGACGAACCGCCTGCAGGACATAGAGCAACAGGCAGACGCTCAAACATCGGCGGAAGTGTTGGCCCCGTTGCTCCGTGCCTTCAATCAGGATTTTCGGGAAGCGTACCTGGCGGTAGCGGCACTACGGGAAGAGCAGTAAAGGATCGGGATTTTTTGGGTTAAAAAAAAGAGGCCACGTTCTTCAACGTGACCTCTTTTTGTTTTGATGTGGGCACAGAAGGATTCGAACCTCCGACATCCTGCTTGTAAGGCAGGCGCTCTGAACCAACTGAGCTATGCGCCCTTTTGCGATCTTCGAAAACTGATAATGATAAATTTTCTTGACCGAAGCGGGTGCAAATGTAGGAGCCTTTCTTCCATTTGACCAAATCTTTTTTTAAAATATTTTTTTGCCCACAGGCGCGGACGCGAAAAACATGCTTCCCTCGCAGTTTTGGCGCTCGGCGGCGGTTACGGATGCGCGAAAACGGAGGTACTCCGCACATCGGGGACCCCGCGAGCACCATTCACAAAGCCAAACCCGCCAATCAGAAACCCGCCCATTGCCGCCCCTTTCACTTGTCGCATTTTTGACGAATAGTTAGTGACAAGCTTTTACCTTAAACATAATTGCTGTGCAAAGACGCGATTTTCTTTCCGCTGACGGGCTTCTTGCCGGATCCGCTGCATTCCCGCAAATGATGCTGGGACAGGCTGCAACTACACCGCTGGTCAACGACCCGCTGAAGCCCTTTTTGCTAAAAGCCCTGCCACCACTGGATCACAAGGGCAATATGGACATCCGGTGAAAAATTAAAACCATGCAGTATTCTACCAAAATCAAACTACTGATTATTGGCCTGGTTGCCTCCGTGGTGCTGGGTAAGATCGGCTGTTATTATTTCGACAAAAAATACGATACCTACCGCCGTCCCTGGGCTTACACTTCCGACCCGACCAAGCCGCTGCTGGTTGGCAAGTGGCAGGGGGCTTGTACCGATCCCGACAAGGTTGTCCACCGCGTGCAAATGGAGATTTTTGAACCGTTGAGCGACGAAGAGCGCTGGAAATTGAATTCCCGAAAGCGCAAAAAGCGCAACCGCAGCAGCCGCACGTTTTTCGATGGAACGGCCGTGCTCACAACCAATGGCAAACGGGATACCTGCGAACTGTGGGGTGGGCTGGACAAGGCCGATGGGAACTACATTCATTTCCAGTTTAGCCCGGTGAACGGCGTGCATCCGCCGGGCTTCAACCTGAACTTGCTGGAGGGAAAATGGCAGGAAAATACCATTGACCTGTCCGTGGATTTTGCCTGGTTTCGCCTCGATGGAAGTAGTTTTTCCAGCAGTGAAGACCCGCGTCACGATATGAAAGGGGAACTTTTGTTGACCAGAGCGAAGTAATACAGACTGCCCATTTGGGAAAACACACAAGCCATAACACCACCATGAATATCAACTTCAATAAATTTAAAAATTCTCTGCCGTACGCCAGCGAAATGTATGGCATTTACCAACCCTTGCTGGGCTGGAAATCCAAACGGATGCTGCAGCGCTTCAAACCCGATTTGTTGCTTGACAATGAACTGTTCAGGCGTATTTCGGCCAACTTGAAACCACAAGCTGATGCAGGTGGTATCAGAGATTTGCATATTGACGACCTGAACCGCCTCGACCTGCATTGCGCCCCGCTGGAAGTGCGCACGGCTTTGCCCAAATCGCCTGTTCGGCTGGCGCGGGGACTGGAAATGTCGCTGTTGCTGCGGGCACTGGCCGGTCGGTTCGAGCAGAACCCCGACGAATTGACCCCAAGTGCCCTGAAGGAGATCCTGTCACTGGAGCATTTAGACCAGATGCTGGCAGCGTTGTGCAGGCTTTGTCATGATAACAATGCGGCTTTTAATCCCCAACCCACCGCAATGCTGCAAGCCGTCCAGGATTGGTGGCGGTCCTGGATCGCAACAGATCCCGCAGAAGATGCCTTGCCGGCAACGCAACGCGCCGTCCGGGAAATGCTCGAACGCGAGTCGTTGGTGGCGGGCGTACTGCTCGAATTGGTGAAAAAGAAGCGCTACGGCGAAATCATCAAGATGTTTACGGCTACAGATGACAACCTGGATTGGAAGGTGTTTGAACAAATGCGGCGGCTGATAGATCCCCTTGAAACCTTCGACGTGAAGACCGATCTCGACAAAGTGGTATTGTCGCCTGTCGGTATCGTTCACCTCTTTCGCCAGTACTTTTTTGAATTTGACTCCTTCCTGGGCCCCTCGGTGCAGCATGTTTGGCTCAGCCCGGGTGCGCAAGTCGAGATGATCGAAATCAATACCCGCCGAACGCGGGTGGAACGGAGCACCGAAGACAGCGGAGACTCGTTCACCCGCAGCAGCGCAGCCGACTATGTGGAAGATGAACTTTCCGACGCCATCCGCCAAAACAACAACTCCAAAACGCACTTCGGCGTGAGTGTCGAGACCGATTCCGATATCGTCGTGCCTTTTTATACCGGAGAAATCCAAACCAGCACGGATTATAACATGGACAATTCGGTGCAGGTGGCTAAAGAAAGCGTGCACAACCTACTACGCAAAGAATGCAACAGCGTGGCCACGGCGGTACGCAAAAGCTACCGCACCACGTTCCGTTCTGTGACGGAAACTGAAGACGTCAGCAGCAAAAAATATTTGTTAGCCAACAACACACCCAACCTCATCAACTACGAATTGCGCCGAAAAATGCGCCAGGTCGGCGTTCAGGTGCAGGACATCGGTGCACACCTTTGTTGGCAAACCTATGTGGATTTGCCGGGCGACGAACTTCGTATGCCCAACCTGCTACACATCTCCAAGCCCGAAAACCTGAACCTCTTGCCCAATCCGGAAGCCGTTCCCACACCCGAGCCGCTGCTCAAAGCCGAGACCATTCGGGGCAGCTTTGCATGGGATATGGAGGATAAACCAATTCCAGATCGGCCGGACCTTCGGATGGTACCATTCCAAAAACACCTCATTGTGCCACCCAAATCCGGCTATTTTTTTGAACGCTATGAAATCCGCAAAGTCCAGGGAAACTCCTGGATACTGGACGCTGAAATACGGGGAAATGAAGCGCACGTGGGCATTCGCTCCGGAAATCCGGGCATCAAGTTTGACGAGCGCGTGGAATTTGCATACGAACTGGACTTCTATTTCCGGCCCGGCCAGGGACTGATTGATGAAGTCAACAAAGTGAATCAGGCACGGCTCGAACAGACCAAGCAGGAAAACGCCCAACGCGCCGCGGAAGCCTATTTCACTTTAGCCAAAGAGCGCATCAACGCCGAACGGGCCATCAAACCCCGCAAGTTCGAAGAACTCCGGGAGGAAGAACGCATCGTGGTGTACCGCAACCTGATGCGCCAATTACTGAAAGAAACAGGGTTTGGCAACACAACACCCGCGACGCAGCACGTTTTGGCCGAACTGGTGCAGTCCATGTTCGACATAAACAAAATGCTCTACTTCGTGGCCCCCGAGTGGTGGTCGCCACGGCATCATGGACAACGGCAGGCGCCCGTCTGGAGTAACCCCGCCGCTGCTCCCGCACCCGCTATTCCCGTTCAGGGGCGTGAACATTATGCCATTACGGAAAAATCCAACCCGGCGCCGATGGGCAGTTCGCTGGGCTGGCTGCTCCAGCTCGACGGCGACAAGCAGCGCAACGCCTTCATCAACGCCCCCTGGGTAAAAGCTGTGATCCCGATCCGAAGCGGCAAAGAACTGGCCGCACTCAACTGGCTCACGCAAAACATGGTGGAAGGCGCAGAAGGACTAGACGGCCTGTATCAGGAAGGGAGTGTCGGCGAAAAAGAAGATATGCTGGCTGTATTGCGCGCTTTCTCGTGGGACGACCCGGCGCTGAATGCCCGCTACCAGGCGCTCCCGCCCAATGAGCTGCAACTGCGCGATGCCATCCGCTGCCTGGCGCTGCGTGTGCAAGCCAAATTCATGCAGTCCAAACAAGCCGAGGAACAACCCCTAAATCCCGAAGACCCCAATGACCTGCAAATGGGGCGCTACCTGCCCACCGAGAAAGTGTTTGAAACGGGTTTCGATCCTATTGGCGGCTTCCAGGCGGCCGGTACAGAACCATTTGCCGTGTTTTCGCAATGGCTCGAAGTGGTGCCAACCGATCAGATTGTAGCCGTGGAGGTGAAATATGATCCCAAGACAGGAATGCAGGTGTAGGTTTGGGGTAACTTTCCGGCTCTGAAAAAACAACCCATGCGCCTGCTCTTCTTTTTACTGTTTGTAAGCGTCGCGGCTCAGGCGCAGCGCATCCGCTATTTTACCCATTTCACGGAAAAAGATGGTCTGAGCCACAACTATGTGCGGTGCATCCTGCGCGACCGGCAAGGTTACCTTTGGGTGGGAACCGCCAACGGGCTGAACCGCTACGATGGCTATGCCTTCCGGCAGTACATGCCCGATATCCGGCAGCCGGGGCGCACCATCAGCAACGAGCATATTTACGACCTCAAAGAGGACAATAACGGCTTCATCTGGATCGCCACGTCCAATGGCTTGAACCGATACGACCCCCGGACAGAGACGTTTCAGGTCTGGAAAAACACCGGCCGCAACGACGGCTCGCTGCCCAATTCCCTGGTACGGCATATCTGCATGGACAACAAAAATTACCTCTGGCTCGTCTGCGACAACCGCGACTTGTGCCGCTTTGACCCCGTCGCGGGTACCTTCAAAACATACCCGTGGAAAGCTTTTTTGGATAAAACACTGCCTCAGTCTGCCGGAGTTGAATACAAATCCATTTACAAGCTGCAACCCCGGGGCGACAGCGGACTTTGGCTCCACACCAATTTTGGGCTGTTCAGCTTCGACCTTGCTTCGGAAACGTTCCGCTACTACCCCTTGCCGAAAGGCAGTCTTCCTGAGGCAAAACCTGCAACCTGTCCGAACACCTTGTACCTCGGTTCCTGGGACAACGATCTCCTGCGCTGCGATGCCTGCAACAACCAGTGGTCGCAAATCAAATTGCCCGTCGCACCGGACCTGACAGGTGGACGACGCTACGTTACGCTGGCGTTTGCTTATGGCGAAAATCACTGGGTACTTGGTCGGGACGGGCTGTTTCTGCTGGACCATGCCACCGAAAAAATGACTGCTGTAAAGCCCGGCGCGCAGAACCGGTTCAATACTCCGACCGGACTACTGGAAAACTACTACATCGAGCAAAATGGAATGTTGTGGCTTGGGGGCGAGCAAGGGCTTTGGCTGCTTGACCCGGCTGCCCAGCAGGTGCATTACACGGCGTTACGGCCGGAAAATACCAACGATTTTTACAATTCCTTTCACCGGTTTACCGACTCGAAACGGGACGGACGCCGCTACCTGCTCGACTATTACTACCATACGTTACGGGTTTTTGAAAACGGCAAACCGCTAAAAAATATCCGGTTGCCAGGGCTTGCGGCAGCGCTTTTCGAAGACCGGGGGGGGCGGTTGTGGATAGGTTCCGGCTCACATATATTTCAACTTGACCGGAAAACGCTTGCGCTGCACCCGTTCCCCGTTCCTTCCAATTTGCTCGATACTACGGCCCGTTCCCTGTTTTCCGACATCGAGCAGGACGCCGCCGGAAACTACTGGTTTGCCAACAACACCGAAGGGGTGCTGGTTTGGCGGCCCGGGAAAAACGAATGGTGGAAGCCCGGCGACAAGGAGGGGTTTATCGGAAAAGCCGTCAGCGATGTCTTTGCCGACCAGGAGCGTCGCACAGTCTGGATTGCCACGCAGGACTACGGTCTGTTCCGCTACGACGAGTCAAGCGGAACATTCACGCTGTACCGCCAGGAAGAGAACGCCCCGGAACACAGCCTCGGCGCCTACATCGTCAATGCGGTGTGCAAAGACGGTCAGGGGTACATCTGGGCGGCCACCGACCCCGGCGGTATTTCCCGGTTCGATTATTCCGCCCAACCCGGCAAGGAATTTATCACCTTGAATAACGAGAATGGCCTGCCCTCCAACCTGGTATACAGCATATTAACCGACGACTCCGGGAATGTATGGGCAGGCACGGCCAAAGGGCTGGCCTGGGTAAACACCCGTACCTTGCAAGTGCGCTCCTTTGGAAAAAAGGACGGTATGGTCACCGATTTTCTCGACCTGCCGCTGTCACTGGCCGCCAACGGAGCGGTGCTGGCCGGCACCGTTTACGGGGTGCAGTTTTTCCATCCCGATAGTTTGCTGAAGGAAAATGTAATGCCCGAAATTATGCTGACTGCGTTCAAAATATTTGATAAAAACTACGCCGATTCTCTGAATATCAATTTTTTAAAAAAAATAAACCTGTCCTGGCAGCAAAATTTTTTCTCCTTTGAATTTGCCTCCACCAACTTTTCGCAACCACAAAAAAACGAGTATGCCTACCGCCTCCAGGGCTTCGACAAAGCGTGGGTTTACCTGAAAAACCGCCACTCGGCGAGCTACACCAACGTGCCGCCGGGCGACTATGTGCTGGAGATAAAATCGGGCAGGGAAGGGCGCTGGTGCGCGCCGGGTGTCCGGTTGGGTATCCATATCGTCCCGCCATTTTGGGCAACCTGGTGGTTTCGAGCGCTGGCCGTGTTGGCTATTGCCGGAGCGGTTTGGAGGTTTTACCGTTGGCGGATTGAACAAATCCGCAGGGAAGAAGCGCTGAAGACGGAGTTTAACCAACGTATTGCCCGCACGGAAATGGCGGCGCTGCGGGCGCAGATGAATCCGCATTTCGTGTTCAACTGCCTCAGCTCCATCAACCGGTTTATTCTGGTAAATAAACCCGACGAAGCCTCGGCATATCTGACGAAGTTTAGCCGTCTCATTCGGCTTATTTTGGACAACAGCCGCACCGAAACGGTGCCACTGAACAAGGAACTGGACGCCCTTCAACTCTACGTGGAAATGGAACAAATGCGTTTTTCCGACCGCTTTGAGTACCGCCTGGAGATAAGTCCTCAGGTACAGACGGAACATGTGGAAGTACCGCCGCTGCTCTTCCAGCCCTTTGTAGAAAATGCTATTTGGCACGGACTAATGCATAAAAAAGCGCCCGGGCTGCTGCAAATGCGGGTGTTTTATGAAGGAAAAAAACTCTGCATTGAGGTGGAAGACGATGGCATTGGCCGCCAACGGGCGATGGAACTCAAAAGCCGCTCGGCTACCGTCAACAAGTCGCTTGGGATGAAGGTAACAGCGGAGCGTCTGGAGGTCATCAACCAAATTTACGGCACCCATGCGGTGGCAACAACGGAGGATTTGACGGACGAAAACGGGGAAGCTGCCGGGACGCGGGTGCGGATTAGTTTTTAAATCAAAAGACATGAATACCTATCTTCTTGACGACGAACCGAACTGTACCGAAGTATTGCAGGTATTGCTGGAAAAGTACTGCCCCTCGATACAAATAGGCGGCATTTTCAACGACCCGGAGCAGGCCCTGGAAGCTATTCGGCAGAAGCGCCCGCAGTTGCTTTTTTTAGACATCGAGATGCCCATATTGAACGGGTTCGAGTTGCTTCGGCGTTGTGAGCCACTGGATTTTAAAGTGGTTTTTACCACGGCCTACGACCAATATGCGGTCAAGGCGTTTAAATTCAATGCGTTGGACTATTTGTTGAAACCAGTGGATAAGGACGAGCTCATGGCTGCTGTGCGCAAAGCCCAACTTGGTCCCGGCCCTACTGCTGCACAAGTAAACGCAGCACAATACTTGAAAAACAACCCCGTACCGGAACGCATTGCACTTCCCGTCGGGCAGGAGTTGCTGTTGGTAGATGTAGCGGATATACAGTACCTGGAATCGGATGGGAGTTATGTTTCGGTGTTTTTAACAGACCAAAACAAACCCGTCATCCTGTCAAAATCGCTGCGGGAATTCGAGGAGCTACTCAATAACCCGGTTTTTTTTCGCGCCCACAATTCGTTTCTCGTCAACACAAGGCATATCAAAAAAATCGTCCGCACGGACGGTGGAGAGATCATTATGGCCAATGGCCGTTCGTTGCCCCTGGCCCGAACGAAAAAAGCGGATTTGATCGGGTTGATTTCAAAAGTGTAAACCCCTTGTTTTATCTCAAAAAGTACCCGGGCCGTGATAATTTATACCTTTGTGGCTCAAAATATAAGGCACCCTCATGCGCTCTGTAATACCCTTCTGCATCGTTGTGATTTTCCTTTCCCTGGCGAACTGCCGCTCTGAAAAAGGGTCATCCCCCGAAGCCGTAGTGCGTTTATGGCAGGGGTACATTGATCACAACCAGTTCGACTCTGCCCGAATGTACAGCACCGAACTGGCGCGCTCCTACATTGATTTTCTCGACGCCCTCACCCAGGGCGATTCCTCCGAAACGTCCGAGACCACGTTGTATCGGCTACGCTGCGATGTGCAAGGTGATTCTGCCATCTGCCACTACCTGATTGAGGGAGAGATGGGCGAAAAAATACCGGATACACTGGTGCTTCGCCACGTGAATGGGCATTGGCTGGTACACCACGTGGAGGGATTTCTGGTCATACCTGTGGATACATTACGGCCCGGCGAAGAGGAACTTTTGTTCCCCGGAGAGTCGCTCGATTCGGAGTACCAGTAAGCGCTTGTTTAAATTTTAGCACTCGGCTGTGGCCAGCTAAAATTTAAACAAGCGCTATAAAAAATCACTTTCGGTTTTTGGAACTGGCAGGCACCGGATAGCGCCGGGCGTATGCGCGCGCTTTGGCTTCTGTTTGTTTGAGCCGTTCGCTGCGCTTCTCCGGGTCGGGGTGTGTGCTGATGAACTCCGGCGGACGGCTGCCGCCCAATTTGTTCATACGCTCCCAAAACGGCGCTGCCGCGCTGGGGTTATATCCGGCCATAGCCATCAGATACAGACCAATCTCGTCGGCCTCGGATTCGTGCTTACGGCTGAACGGCAACAAAATGCCAACCTGTGCGCCGGCGCCGGCTGCTGCCAGCAGCAAATTGTTTGTTTGCGAGGGTTTCTGAGACAAAGCTATCTGCAGGGAGGAAAGGCCCAGTTGCGTGACCAGCCCCTGGCTCATACGTTCATTGCCGTGGTTGGCCAGTGCGTGTGCCACTTCGTGCCCCATCACTACCGCCAGCGCATCTTCATTTTGGGTCACTTTGAGGATTCCGGTGTAAAAAATAACCTTGCCGCCCGGCATACAAAAGGCGTTGATCGTGGGATCATCTATTACATTGAATTCCCAGGCAAAATTCCGGAGCTCTTTTTGTAACCCCTTCGACCGGTAATAAACATCCACCGCTGCTTTTATATCGTTGCCCACCCGGCGCACCAAATCCACCTCGGGGCCGGAGGTCATGGGCTTGTTTTGTGATAAAAACGTCTTGTACTCGGCAAAACTCATTTGGTTGATTTCGCTGGTCGAGATCAAATTCATTTGTTTTCGGCCCGTGAACACGGTTTTGCTACAAGCCGCCACAATGACCAGAGCGAAGAGACTGAACAGGATTTTCTTTTTCATACGAATTGTCTGATTTATGATTGTAACAATGTGCTTGATACGCACCATGGTGTATAAAGTGACTACCTCAAAAAAGTCTTAACGCGCATCTGAACGTTTTCCTGTACATTGAAATAGTACAGATTCAGGTCCCCGATGTGGTAATTTTTTCTGATAAAAAAGATGCTGCCGGGGAATTTGGGTTTGGAACACAACAGGAAACCGTTATGCACTTCTGCATCGCATAACTGCGGATATGGAACGCAAAAATCCCGCAGAATAGCGCCTTTGTTCAGGGATTTCGGGGCGTACACATCTGTAAGGGTACTCCACGACAGCGGGTTCGTACATACTACTTCCGGCTCTGGCGTTTTTTTTCGTCCGGATTTGCGCTCCCAGGTGCGCCACGAGCAGAAACAACCCGTTTGCTCAGGGGATTCACACGGTTGGAGTTTTTTGAAAAAGTCGCGTTTCACCGGCCATCCGACCAGGTATGCTACAATCAATTTACGCTCCAACGGGGTGTTGTCTATTTGCTCGCGGATGAGGCGCATCCCGAGGTAGCCGCCCTGGCTGTGTCCGGCGATGACAAACGGACGACCATTATTCCAGTATTTGAGATAGTGGTCGAAGGCTGCACGGGCGTCTTCGTAGGCGACTTCTAGCGCTTGCTCCGCCGATTTTTTGTCTTTTGTAAAAAATGCTTTCAGGTGTGCCTGTCGGTAGCGCGGGGCGAATACCCGCCCCACACTATTGAAAATCGTGGCCTGGTGCAAAATGGCCGCACTATCTGTCCGGGCATTTACCGCCGCGTCGTCGGTTGAGGCATTCCAGTTGACCGGTTTCCGTCGCAGACCGTAGTACGAAGTGGGGTACAAAAAAAACACATCCACCTGGGCTGTTTGCTGGAGGTCGGGTTTGTCGGGGCACGTACGGTCAGCGGCATCCGCTTTATCCGGGTGGGCAGCCCAGTTGTCCAGATCGGCATAGGAAGGTACATCAGGCTTTTTTTGGGTATCAAAAGCGCCGGTTGGTCGGTAGGAACGGCATGCCGTAGCGAGTAATAAAAAGGCAATCCAAAGTGGCAATAAACGGATCAAGTGTGACATGCGGGCAAAATTAGTCCTGCCGGTTTTGTTAAGGCCACAAAATGCCGCAATCTTTTTTTGCAAAAAATTTCAATAATTGGAAGTGAAATGTTCAACTTTGGTGCGCACCATGCAACGTTACCTGACGCATCTGCTTGCCGACTTGGAAACGGCCACCCGAAATGCTCCTGCAGCGAGCACCTACCGTTTCCGCCACCCGTTCGATGACTTCGAGGACGGGGATGTCCCCGCATACCAATCGCGCTACGTCCGACTGTCTGAACTTTTTGGTTTCTCTTCCGGAATCTTCCCACCTTCTGAACGCCTGACCAAGGATCAGATCACGGCCCTGCTCACGGCTATTGAGGCATTGTGGCGGGCATGGAACGTATCCTGGGAATGTCCGCCGCGCCTTACTGCCCGCCGCCGCTACACAATTATGGTAGAACGCATGGAGCAAGACTCGGTGCGCTATAACCACGAATTTGGCGCCAGCGTTGATTTTTGCGACCACCGTGCCGATGGCGTTTGCCCGTTTGCCGAGACGAGCCAGTGTTGGTGCGCAGAACTGGAAGCTTGCGCCAGGCACGACCTTGAAATCTGGGAAAATGCTCGTGAAATAGACGATTTTTCTGAGCCGAAACCCTCCCCGGTGGAAGAGTTTCGGCAGTGGCTCGACGATGGCCGGTCTGCTCTGCCGCCTTGGGAGGTAGATGAAGATCGGGAGCGCTGGAAGCAGTTTTTGGCCGTGGATGAATCTATGGGTTGGCTCTTTTTCTACGATCCCGCTCGCAGCCGCGAATTGGCCGACGAAATACCTGAGCCCTCGCCCGAAGATTTTGACGACTTCGAATGGCACAACGAGGAGGATTACGACGACCTGCCGTTTTGATACGGGTGCAGCGTTTTACCCTGTCAGTTTTTTCAAAATTTCTTCTGTACGTTTTCGCGATTCGCGCTGAAGCAGCGCTACGGGGGGTGCTGCGCGCTCAGAACAGTTCTGTACCCCGCAGCGTTCGCAAGTAACATTCACTGTGGTACAGGGAATAGCCGGATCGTTCCAAAAACGGATAACCTCACGGGCGCGATCGTCCAGCAAGATGCCGAGGGTGACACTCACGTTGCGGCCTACAGTAGGGTAGCCGGGCTTGGCCACGGCAAAGCAGAGGTACTCTTCCTGTGTGTCTGCAAACAAGGCCCGCTGTACGCCAACCAACATGCGCGTCTCGTCGCCTGTATGGCTTTGGTGTTCTTTCAAATCGTGGAGCATGGTGATGGACAACCAACGGCGGCAATAGCGCTCGTTGAGGCCCGAGGCGTGGGGTTGATGGCGCCGGTTGAGGTGCAGTTCTTTGTCAATATCAAACCGGTCCTGCTCCGTATCGTGGATAAAACGAAGAAAAAACACCTTGTGCAGGTCGAAATCAAGGGTCAGCACATTGAACCGCTGGAACAACACCTCGGGGCTGGCCTGATATTTTGCGAGGAGCTGCAGCAGGAATCCGCTGTCCCACACGGGTTGTCCAAAAAACGCGTGGAGGTCTCGAACAAACGCCTTCCGGTTGATGAGCAGCGCTACGGCAAAATAAGCAGCTTTGTAGTTGTTCAGTACTTCCTCGAAGGAGTGTACGCGCAGCATGGTCGCGGCCAGTGGGCGCTCTTTGATTCGTAGTGCATTGAAACCAAGTTCTTTAGCTAACTGAAAAGCGCGCTGGCGTTCATTCAGGCGGCTATTGAGCAGCAGCCGCCGTTTTTTAGGATTAAAAACGGAGCGCACACTGTGCAGCTCCGGGTAGCTGTCCAGCCCGTTTGTATCAATTTTGTAGTTGTATGCCGTTGTCAGCAGGTCGGCCAGCAGTTGCGCGGGAACGCCGCCGTTTTCAGGCAAATGGTGTTGTTGCACAAAAGCATCGGCCGCACGTTCGATATCCTCAAAATAATTGTTGTGCAGTTCCTGGTAGGCGCGCAGGGCAGCGAAAAAGAAGTTTTCGTTGTGGAGAGAATAGTTACGGGCTATTTCCAGCAGGGCCGAGATAAAAGCGCTCACACGGTCCGGCGCTCGGGCGATGATTTCCACCACCTGCTGCACTTCAATGCCGAACAGATCGAGCGGGAGTTCGTTGAGAAAATTGCTGTGAAGAAGGTCGCCGAGCGGTGCATATTGCTTGGTTAGCTCCGGGGACGCCAGAAACTCGGGCGTTATTCCCAGTGCAACAGCCAGTTTTTCCAAATTTTCGGGCTGGGGGTATTTTTTCCCTTTCTCAATTTCATTGAGGTACGATGCCGAAATACCGGTGGACTTGCCGAGTTCATCGAAGTTCCAGCCGCGCTCCTGCCGGAATTGGCGCACTTTCAATCCGAGAATAATCCGTTGTTGGTGGGTTTTGGCCATATCGCTGCAAAGGTAGCCACTATAAGTCCGTTGAGAAAAGGTTGAGGAGAGTTGAGAAGGTTGAGGAGAGTTGAGGAGTTGAGAAAAGTTGAGGTGGTTGAGAAAGGTTGAGGAGAGTTGAAAAAAGTTGAGGCGGTTGAGAAGGTTGAGGGGAGTTGAGATAGGTTTAGACGCCCTCCAACCAGCAACCCTCCAACCTTCTAACCCTCTAACCTTCTAACCTTCTAACCCTCTAACCAGCAACCCTCTACCCTTTCCTTGCTTCCAGAATTTTCTCGTACGCTTCGTTAATCTGCTGAAATTTTTCCTTGGCGTGGCGGAGTGCTTCCGTGGAGGCGCCACGGGCCAGAAGTTTGTCGGGGTGCCACTGCATAGCCAGTTTTCGAAACTTTTGCTTGATGGCATCCACCGAATCGCCCGGTTGGGCGCCGAGGATAGCGTAGTACGGATCAAGAGGCGACCAACGATGTTGCTGCTCTCTGGGCGGCGGAGTTTGGTAGTAGCGGTACTTGATGCGGTCGTATTGCAGCCGGCTGATGTGGAACAACCCGGCTGCGCGCAACAGCAGATCTTCTTCGCGCGGGCTCAACCTGCCATCGGCGGCTGCGGTAGCGAAGAGCAGGTCCATCATATTCAGTACCTGGTGGCGTTCGCGGCCAAATTCGTGATAAAAAACCCGGGCATACTGCTCAAACGGCACCTCAGAGTCTTTCGCGGCTTTCCACACCCGAATGACGTCGTGGCGTGCGCGGTCGGTGAGTCGAAACTGTTGTCGGATCAGTTTTTCCATGAAACTGACTTCGCTCTGGTTGACCGGCCCATCGACTTTGGCCATTTTGGCGCACAGGCTAAAGACGTGGTAAACGAAAGCTCCCTGCCGACGCTGGTAGGCGCGAAATTCCTGTTCGGACACCTCAAAGTCGCGCCGCCGGTCGAAGAACAGGTGGCCCAATGCAGAACCAAGGATAAAACCCCACAGCGCACCCAAGGGCATACCGGTCATGTCGAGCGCCACCATGCCGATAAGACCGGCTAAAAGTTTTCCGCGAATTTCCATTGGGCGGCAAAATTACCGGGAATATTTCTCCACCTCCGTAAAATCAAAAATATCTACATTAAACAACCCGCGGTCGGTCATTTTAAGGGAGGGAATAACAGGCAGGGCCAGGAAAGACAGTACCATGAACGGAGCTTGTAATGGGCAGTGAAGTGTTTCTTTCGTCCAGGCATCCAATTGGGCGTAGGTCTGTGCCAATTCATAGCCGTCGGCGGAGCTCATTAGTCCGGCGATGGGCAACGGCAACACCCGTGTGTCGCCTGCTCCGTCGGAAGCGCTGATACCGCCCTGGGCATTGATGACGGCGTTTACCGCTGCGCAGAGAGCCACGTCATCGGTACCTACGGCCACAATGTTGTGCGAATCGTGCGCTACACTGGAGGCCAGGGCGCCGCGTTGCAGGCCGAAGCCGCGTACGAAACCGATGGCGGGGGGCACGTCGGGTGCGTAGCGGTTAACCACGGCTATTTTCAATACGTCATGGGCAGGGTAGGGTAGGAGCAGCCCGTCTTGCACGCGGGCGAGGCCCTCTTCGCTGCCGGTTACGATCTCGCCGTCCCAGGCGCGAATGATACGCACGATACCTGTACCGTGTTTCGATGGAAGGTGGAAATCAGCGGGAGTTTTAGGCAGGGCCGCAAACTTGTTTGGTGTGCCGGAGGGCTGATGCGGCAAGTGGCTCACCCCCTTTTCGGCTACGCAGGCGCCACCGATCCAGGTTTCGAGCACCTGAAAATCAGTGAGGTTTGCTACACGGATGAAGTCGGCCGGGTCGCCTTCCCGCAGCAGACCCACGTTCAGGCGGTAATGTTGCACGGGGTTGATACAGGCGGCGCGCAGGGTATCGAACAGATCGCAACCTTTGGCCACGGCGCGGGCGACGAGGCGGTCAATATGCCCACGGAGCAGGTCATCGGGGTGCTTGTCGTCGCTGCAAAACATGATCTGATTGGGGAACTCAAGCAGCAGAGGCCACAAGGCTTCAAAATTGCGGGCGGCGCTACCCTCTCGGATGAGGATGTGTACGCCGAGTTGGGCTTTTTCCAGGCCCTCATCATAAGTGTAACACTCGTGGTCGGTGGTAATTCCGGCGGCGAAGTAGCGTTGGGCATCGTCGCCGTGCAGGCCCGGTGCGTGGCCGTCCACGGGTTTGCCGAGGCGTTTAGCGGCGGCTATTTTCGCAAGTACCTGAACATCGCCATGCAACACGCCGGGGAAGTTCATCATTTCCGACAGGTAGCCGATAGCCGGGTTTTCGAGCAGGCGCTCCACATCAGCCGCGTCGAGCACGGCCCCAGCTGTTTCGAAACCAGTAGCCGGTACGCAGGATGGGGCGCCAAAACAAAATTTTACGGGTACACGGCGGGCATCGTCCAGCATGAACTGAACCCCTTCGGCGCCGAGGACGTTGGCGATCTCGTGCGGGTCTGATACGGTGGCTACTGTACCATGAACCACGGCCATGCGGGCAAATTCCGCAGGAGGTAGCATACTGCTCTCGATGTGGACGTGGGCATCTACGAAGCCGGGCAGGAGGTAGCCCGCATCATCGGGTACACTTTCTACTTCGCGAATGTGCCGGATGCGGCCGTTTTCGATGGTGATTTCCACCGGATAGATACGGCGGGTATGGAGGTTGACGAGATGGGCGACGGTGCGGTACATCGTTGACGGGTTAATTGGTGGGCCGGAAGCGGCTAATCCTTATCCAAAAGGGTTCTTACTTCTGCAATGCTCAGCTGGAAAATTTCGGCAAGTCGTGCAAGGTCAGTTCCTCCGGCGTGGAGGGTTCGGATTGCGTTCGTAAGTTGAGTTTGTTTTTCTACAAAAGCTTTTCTGGTCTCTTCGATAGTTTTTTCGTTCGCTTCGATAGTTTTTTCTTTCGCTTCAATAGTTTTTTCTTTCGCTTCAATAATTTGCTCCTTGGCGGAGATTAGGCGCTGGTAGTCTTTAAACTCTTCAATCAGGTCGTCCTCAGCCTCCATGGTTTGCCGGACAGCATCATCCGCAATGGCTTTTTGCAGCCGGCGGATCATCGGGCGGTAACGCTCCGGCAGGTCGTCATCATTTACATTCAGAAGATGCCGGTCCTGGGTTGCATTGGACTGATCAAAGAGCGTGAGCAATTGCTCCAGCTCCGTCCGACGCCGATCCTTGAGGTAGGGAATTTGAATAATGATGCTGTTGTGCGTCAGGCTTTCAATGAATTCTTCTTTTTCGAGAATTGGCTCGCCAGTGGCGGCATCGGTATAAACGCGGTTTACCCGAATCACGGGCGCCTTGGTGTGCTCCAGAGTATGTCCCAAAAAATAGATGCTGATGATGGGGAGTGCCTTTCGGAAAGGGTATTCCGGCTTGGGTTCCCGCACCACATTTTCCTTGTTGCCGTACTGCTCGCCCAGATACCGGCGGAAACGCATGATGTCGGTGGCCAACTTGGCTTTTTGTAATTCAAGAATGACCAGTTCTTGTTGACCGTTTTCGTCAAGGATGCGGGCGCTGAAATCCATACGCATCACTGCAAGTAGTTCTCCCACCGGGAAATGATGTTCAGTAGGGCGAAATTCGAGCGAAACGACCTCTCTGCCGATGATGGCGGAGAGGAGCAGTTTGGCTACTTTTTCGTCGTTCATCATGTACTTGAAAACGACATCGTAGATCGGGTTGGCAATTTGTACCATTGTACAGCAGGTTTTGGAAGGTTAAAGATAGGGTGTGTCGTTGTTGAGGAGGTTGAGAAAAGTTGAGGGAGTTGAGAAAAGTTGAGGGGGTTGAGAATGCCTCATCGGTGGTTGCGCAGCACTATTTTTTCAAACTCTACTGCTACAAAAACCACTGCAGATACCGCCAGCACGATGCCCAGTTCCTCCAGCGACAATGGTTTTGTTTTGAAAATCGGGTTTAGAAACGGGACATAAATGGTGGCCAATTGTAGTGCGAAAGTTAGCAATACCGCACCGAACAGCGGCAGGTTGGAGGCCAGCCCCTGCCGGAACAGTGACTCTGTTTCGGAACGTATAGCCAACACGTGCGCCATCTGGCTGAAACTGAGCACGGCGAACACCATGGTTTGCCAATGCTCGTAACCGGAACGTATAGCCCAGGTTTGGGTGCCGATGCACAGGGCGCCGATCAGGAAACCCACCCAGATAATGTGCCGCCCCAGCCCACCTGCAAAAACACTCTCCCCGGCAGGGCGGGGCGGGCGTTTCATAATACCTTTTTCAGCAGGTTCGGCCGCAAGGGCGATACTTGGCAGACCGTCGGATACCAGGTTGATCCATAAAATATGAATGGGCAGCAGCGGAATGGGCAGTCCGAGTAACGGCGCCAGCAAAAGCGTCCACAGCTCGCCGGAGTTGCCGGTCATGATGTAGCGGATGAACTTGCGGATATTGTCGAAAATGCGCCTGCCCTGCTTGACGGCCTTCACGATGGTGGCAAAGTTGTCGTCCAGCAGAATCATGTCGGAGGCCTCTTTGGTCACGTCGGCGCCGGTGATGCCCATGGCTACGCCAATATCCGAGCGTTTCAGCGCCGGCGCATCGTTGACGCCGTCGCCCGTCATAGCCACAAAATGACCCTTGTCCTGTAACGCCCGCACGATACTCAGTTTTTGTTCGGGCGACACCCGGGCGTACACGCGGATATGCTCAACTTTTTCTGAAAACTCCTGCGGCGACATGGCTGCCAGTTCTGCGCCGGTGACGACGAGGTCGTCGTCCGATTCGAGGATGCCGAGGCGTCGGGCGATGTTTTGGGCGGTGAGCAGGTAGTCACCGGTAATCATCACAGTACGGATGCCAGCTGTTTTGCATTCATGTACCGCCTGTTTCGCTTCTTCCCGCGGCGGGTCTATCAGCCCGGCAATACCGATCATGGTCAGGTCGCGCTCAAGGGTCTGATGCGCCATTTCGGTGGGCAATTCAGGCAGGTGGCGCATGGCAAAGCCCAGCACGCGCAGACCTGTTTCGGCCATGGTGTCGCCCTGCTGCATCCAGCGCGTTTTTTCGTCGGGCATAAGTCCCGTTGTTTTGTCGAGCAGCATATCCAGCGCGCCTTTGGTGAAGGCGATGTAGCCGGATCCGTGGCGGTGAATGGTGGTCATGGCCTTGCGGTCGGCATCGAACGGGATTTCGGCTACGCGGGGGAAATCGGTTTGCTCCAGGTCGTTTTTGGCAAACCACTGGTTTTTGGCTGCCTCGTACAGGGCCGTTTCGGTGGGGTCGCCCATAGGGTCGCCGTTATCTGCTTCCGTCACATCATTGCATAAGGCCATGGCCCGGAGCAGCCAGGTGGTCTGCTCATCGGTATCGGGCGTGACGGCATCAGGCGGAAAACTGTCGGCGCCGGTGGAGATTTCCTGCACCGCCATTTTGTTGAGCGTGAGGGTGCCGGTTTTGTCGGTGCAGATATAGGTGACGGAACCGAGCGTTTCCACGGCTGGCAGGCGGCGCACAAGGGCTTTGCCACGCGCCATGCGCCGGGCGCCGAGTGCCAGGGCTATGGTGATGACGGCGGGCAGGGCCTCGGGAATGGCAGCCACCGCCAGCGAAATAGCCGTGAGCAACATGAGCATTGGCGGCTCGCCGCGCAGGTAGCCGAGGCCGAAATACACCAGGCAGATCAGCAGTATGATATATGAGAGGTTTTTGCCAAAGGTCGTCAGGCGTTTTTGCAGGGGTGTCGCCTGCTCGTCTTCCTGAAGCATACGGGCAATACTGCCCAGTTCGGTGTTCATTCCGGTGGCCACGGCAAAGCCAATTGCCCGTCCGTAGGTGACGTTGGTGCCTTTGTAGGCCATATTCCGGCGATCGCCAAGGGGAATGTCGTGGCCCGTCAAGGTATCGGCGTGTTTGTCCACGGGGTGCGATTCGCCAGTGAGCGAGGCCTCTTCTACTTGCAAGTTGTGGACTTCAAACAGGCGAATATCGGCAGGCACGACATTGCCGGCTTCGAGGGTCACCACGTCACCGGGCAGGAGTGCGGCGGCCGGTACCTGGGCCGAGTGGCCGTCACGAAGGACGGTAGCACTCTGGGCGGCCATTTTTTTTAAGGCATCCATGGCCTTTTCAGCGCGGTACTCCTGAATAAAACCGATGACAGCATTGGCCAGAACAATGGTGAGGATGACGATCGTGTCGGCCAAATCGCCGACGATGCCGGAAATAACCGCAGCAGCAATCAGTACCAGAATCATAAAATCCGAAAACTGGCGCAGGAAAACCCGCCAGAGGGGGACTTTCTTTTTGGCTTCCAGTTCATTCGGCCCGTACTGGGCGAGGCGTTCGGTGGCTTGTGTTGCAGTTAGCCCTTTTTCGGTAGCGTCGAGCAAGGCGCGAATTTCGGTGAGCGGGAGGAGGTGCCAGTTCATGGGAGTGGGTTAATTTCTTTGGAAATTGCTTTAGCGCATGAAAGATAGTGCAGCCGTGTCGCCCGGCCAAATCGTGCGCATGAAAACTTCTTTTTTGAAACACCGCTGCACCGCTCGTCTCGAATCAGACGGTACCCCGCATCTCCTTGCTGGTCAGTTCAAGCTGAATTTTTGCAAAAAAATTCTACAAAATGCAGCGGTAGCCAAATTGCCCCAAATACATTTGCTGTCAAATGGCTATGCAATGAATCTAAGACGTGGTGTTTTAGAGGCCATAGCCGACCCGTTCCGGCGGGCTACGCTGCTTTTGTTGGCCTCGCAGATCCAATACCGAAGAACATGACAAAAAACGTCGAAACGTATTTCTTGGAGGGCTGCGGTCGCTGCTCGCTCGGTGGCACGCCCGAATGTAAAGTCCACCGCTGGCAACACGAACTGGCTGCGCTGCGAAGGATTGTCCTGGAATCCGGACTTATCGAGGAATGCAAATGGGGCGTACCCTGCTACACTTTTCAGGGAAAGAACATCGTCATGGTTTCCGCATTGAAAGAATACTGTGTCATCAGTTTTTTCAAAGGCTCGCTATTGCACGACGAGCACGGCATTTTGACCTTTCCAGGGCCAAATGCGCAAGTGGACAAGGTCATTCGCTTCAACCGATTAGAGGACATTCTGAAAATGGCGGAATGGATAAAAGCCTATATTTTCGAGGCTATTGAAGTGGAGCATGCAGGTCTGAAGGTGCCAAAAAGCAGCGCACCTGTCATTCCGGAGGAGCTGAAACGTAAATTTGAAGAAGTCCCGGCCCTCCAGGCGGCTTTTGAGGCACTCACACCCGGTCGGCAAAGAGGCTGGTTGTTGTACTTTTCACAACCCAAACAAGCCCAAACAAGATTGAGCAGGATAGAAAAATCTATACAAAAAATTATGAACGGCGAAGGATTACACGATAAGTATAGTAGTTGAATAGTAGAAGTGAATACTCCATGCTCATTGCCGGTAAATACGCAACACGGGCCGAAAACCCACTGTTGAACTCGCGCGATCCGGATGTTGAATTTTCAGGACGCCGATTTGCATATAAAACGGCTCATCAGCCCAGGAACCGCCTTTGACGATTTTGTAATCATCGTATTTCCCGAGCGGGAAAATTGGGGTGTACCGTCCCAGTACCTTCGGATTATCCTCAAACTTCAACTGTGCCGCTGCCAGGCGGACCGTATCCACCGAATAATTATCCATGGTCCACTCCGCTACGTTCCCGGCCATTTGGTAAAGCCCGTACCCGTTTGCTTTAAAAGAATGCACCGGCATGGTGTACAGGCCGCCATCAGAAGGATGTCCGGTCAAATCAAACTGTTGAGGTGTTCTGATCGGGCCGGAATTGCAGGACAGTTGAAATCCGCGCCCGGAAGGGTTGGGCGCCAAAAAGCCGCCTTTCCATGGGAAAATATTGACATCCCTGATTTTATCCTCTTCCCCAACGGACCTGGGTCCGGCTGCGGCGTATTGCCATTCCGTTTCACCGGGCAATCCAATTTCTACCGTATATCCGCTTCCTTCCAGCAGGGCGTTCACTTGCCCGGTTTTCCATTGACAAAATCGTATGGCTTGATACCAGGTTATCCCGATGGCAGGGTATTGCCGGAAAGCAGGCGTTTTATAGTAATGCAGGGTCATCGGTTCGTTGTAGGCGTAGGGAAAATCCTTCGTCCATACGGCCGAGTCGTACTTATTTTGCAGGTCCCCGGTTTCCTCGTAAAAACGGAGATATTCTTCCACCGTTATCTCAAACCGGCTCATGTAGAAACTATCCACCGTCGCAGTGACCGGGAACTGGAATTGCAGGCTGTCATATCCGTTGTACACGTTTTTAGAATATGAGCCGGCGGGGATGAGTACAAAATTGTCGAGCATGGCCCGGGCAGGTTTGGGCAACACCCGCAGCGGGAGGGTTTGGCTAAAAAGGTTAGCGGTGAAGCAGACAAGTGCGAGGAGGTTTAAAACCAGGGAGCGTGTTGTATTTCCGGCTAATGACATAGTTTAAGTTGCGCTTAAGTTGTACAAACGTATGCATTGTTAATGTAAAAAAAAACCTCACCGCACCAGCGTCACATCCCCCCGAAACTGTTCCGTCGCGCCATCCACAAACTCGATTTCAGCGAAATAGACAAACACCGCGGGCGGCGCCTTGTCGCCGTTGATGCGGCCGTCCCAGCCCAGCGCAGGATCGTTGGGCGCCAGGTCGTTTTGCTCCACAATGACACGGCCCCAGCGGCTAAACACCCGGAACGTACGCACCCGCACCACATCGGGACCGCAAAAAATGCGGAACACGGCATTGTCCGCAGGCGACTCAGGCGCAAACACGTTGGGGATGTACACCCGTCGGTCGCGCTCCACCACGACCGTACGCGCATCGGTGGCCCGGCAGCCGTTGGAATCCAGCACCGTCACCTCGTAGCGAAAGGAGTTCAGGGGCAAGTACATGCAGGTATCGCAGAGCATATCGGGTAGCAGAGGCGCCGTCACGAGGGTTTGTTTGCGGCGCGTGGGGTCGCTGAGGGCGGCGTCCTGCCACAGGCCTACCGTCTCGCCAAGGTGGATCGTGATGTCGGGCGGCAAGGTCAGCACGAGGTCGGCCGGTTCCAGCACGGTGACGATGGTGTCTTTTTCACAACCGTCTGAAGCCTGCACCGTGAGCAGGTGGTCGCCGGGCGGCAGGTGTCGGAACTCGGGTACCAGTTGGAATGCTCCGTCGTCGAGCGCAAACACGAACGGCGCTGCGCCGCCGGCGACAGCACCGATATTCAGAATGCCGTCGTTTTTCCCGAAACAGCTGATATGTCGCACGTCCAGTCCAACCCCGGAGGGCAATTCCGGCTCGCCGACGCGCACCGTGGCGCTGGACGAGCAGCCTGTAGCCGTATTCGTCGCCGCGAAGGTGTACGTGCCGGTTTGGTTTACCCGGGCCAGCAAGGCATTTTCCCCGGAAACGATGTTGCCGGTGCTGTCTGCCGTCCACTGGTACTGGTAGTTTGCCGGAGGCGAAATCTCCACGCGCAGGCGGGCTGTTCCGTCGGTACAGCCGATGCCGACGAGTGTGTCCGCCGTCAGCACGGGCCGGTACGTGTCGTCGAGGATATTTATAAAAATAGTGCCCGAGCAGGGGGGATTGGCGCGGCAGGCATTGGCGGCCTGCACACACAGGTTGCCGCTTAGGGTGCCGAGCGTCACCTGCACCATGTTGCCCCCGGCGGAAGCAGCTACTGTGGCAGGTACGGGCATACCATTGACGAGGGTGCCGGCCGGGCCGTCCCAGATGTAGGCGCCGGCACCGAAAACGGGTGGCACGGCATACGTGAACACCGCTCCAGGGCAGCCCTCTATATTGCCCACGATGTTCTGCTGTACGGTGCCCATCGGAGGCTCATACACCGCTTCTTTGGGCGATACGCTCACAGAAAAATCGCACTGGTCGCCGGCGTAGCCGTCAATGAGCAGAAAATAACTGTGCCCCGGCGTGAGGGGCACCGTGATGGATACGGGCACGTTTCCGCCGTCCTCCTTGCCCTTGTCGCAGGCGAGGGGCGGCTGGGTACAGTCCTTGTACAGGGCGATTTGCACGCCGTTGCCGTCGCTGCAATCGGTAGGAAGTACCGTGAATGTAGCGGAAACAGCGCCGGCGATAAAGCCTATCCATTGGGCATTCTCGACGGTGCCGCAAAACGCGGTGGCCGGCCCAGAAGGGTAACCCGCCGTAGAACCGGCGAAACCGTCGAAATTGCAGGAGATACAGGCCTGTTCACAAATGGTGGCCGAGGCGGTGCCGTTGCAGGCGACCGGGAGCTGGGCGTAGGTGAAGCGTGGGGCGAAGGCGATGAGCAGGAAGATTAGTCGGTACATGAATCGGTTGAGATAAGTTGAAATGGTTGAGATAGGTTGAGCGGGGTTGAGTTACCGCGCCACGCTCAGTTTTACCACATTGGCCTGGCCGCTGCGGGTGTTTTCCAGCCGCACGAAGTACGGCCCGGGCGCTACCTGCGACACATCGAAGTGGTAAAAATTGACGCCCGATTGCACCCGTACGCGCTGCATGGACACGAGTGTTCCGCCGAGACTGTGCAGTGAAAGCAGCGCTTCGCCGTCGGTATGGCCGAGGAACGATACCTGCGTGCGGTAGTTGGCCGGATTGGGAAACACCTGCAAGGGGCGTGTTTCCGGTACGCGGTCAAACACATCGGTGGCGATGTAGCAATCCGGCGGAACGGTGTAGGCGCCGCTCACGATGGGCATTTTAGCGTAGCCTTCGAACATAGTTTGTTCCAACACGTAGTTGCTGGCCCCGAGCCAGTCCTGGAGTAGCGTAGTGAACACCTGTCGGTAGTCGAACTGCTGCCCCTGCAACTGGTTGCCGTTGGCTAAGTTACTGAGGTTCACATTGGTGCCGTGTACGCCGCCGGCGAGTGCTTTTCCAATGATAAACATAGGTGCAAGGGTGCCGTGGTCGGTGCCGGCGGACCCGTTTTCGCGGGCATTCCGGCCAAATTCCGAAAAGGTGCAGGAGACCACCTTGTCTGCCAGATCGAGGCCCTCCAGGTCTTCGTAAAAAACCTTGACGGCATCGGCCAGATTGCGCAGCAGGTCGGCGTGGCGACCCAGCACGATGGTGCCTTCGGGCGGAATTTGGGAGCCGTGTGTGTCGAAACCGCCCATCGAGCACAAGTATATTTTGGTTTTACAGCCGCCTTTGATGAGCCGCGCCACGGTTTTCAACTGGTTGGCGAGGCCCGTTTGCGGGTAGCCGGTGATGGCATTGCTGCCCGCATCAAAAGCCTGGGTGATGTACTGCGAGTACTGATCCACGCTGTCTTCCACGCCCATGATGTAGCGCAGTTCGTCGCCGTACTCGGAGTCGGGAGCGTTGAGCAGGGGCGCGCCGCCGATAGTCTGTACCAGCGAGTAAAAACCGTCGGGGTCCTGGCCATACAGGTTGATCGAGTTCTGGTGTTCGGTTTCCGTGTGGAAGCCGAGCGACGGGTAGGGGTCGCCGATCTGGATACCGAGCGGGTAGAGCATATCGGGGATGGGCGTTCCCATAACGTCGGGGTACATGGCATTGAGCGCGCGGCCCATCCAGCCGGAGCGAATTTTGGAGCCACCGAGCGTACCGTCGCCGCCGGACAACCACAGGTCGGTACTTTTGAAGTGCGACTGGTTGAGGTTTTCGTAGCCCACACCTTGCACCACGTTGAGCCAGCCCTTGTCGTACAGGGCCTTGAAACCGGCCATTACCGGGTGCAAACCCACCTGATCGGCGCTGGGCAGGGTGTTGTCTAACTTGATAAATCGCTCGGGTCCGGTGTCCGGGATTTTGATGACGGGGCGCAGGTTGGCGTACACGTCGTATTGTGGAATGGGGATGACGGTGTTCACGCCGTCGTTGCCGCCCTTGAGCTGGATGAGCACGAGCACGCGGTCTTCCACGTCGGCACAGTCGGCCATGATACGGGCCATTTTGGTATTGGAAAACGGCCGCATGGCGTGACCATTCACGACGAAGGAAGAGAGGCCTGCTATTTTGAGAAAATTGCGTCTTTTCATTTTAAAAAAGTTGGAGGGTTTCGGGTTAGAAGGTTTCGGGTTAGGGGGCGGGTTGGATATATGAGGTTTATTTAAATTTCTAACCAGTGTGCCCTGTTGTGAATGTGTGATTTAGTTTTGAATGCTTTTTATGAAAACCGGAAATATGACTTTTAAACGCTTTGAAGAAATTGACGCATGGAAACTGGCTCGTGAACTCTGTAAGATCGTCAGACAATACACGGAAAAGGAGAACTTTTCGAGGGACTGGGAGTTGCGCCGGCAAATCCGAAACTCGTCGGGTTCAGCGATGGACTGCATTGCCGAGGGCTTCGAGCGCGGCAGCAACCGGGAATTCAAATACTTTCTCGGTATTGCCAAAGGTTCTTGTGGTGAAGTTCGATCCCAAGGTTACCGGGCATTGGATTACGGTTATATCACAGCGGAAGAACGAACTGAAATGGATCATCTGGCTAAGCGAACCGGTGCTGCCATCCAGGGCTTCATTGATTACCTGAACAAAACAGAAATCAAAGGACAGCGCCATGTCAAATCTGCCAAACCCGACTCCGACCCATTTTTCCCATCTCAACCCCCAACCTAACCCACCAACCCTCTAACCTTCCAACCCTCTAACCTTCCAACCAGCAACCCTCTAACCAGCAACCCTCCAACCTAGTAAACCTGATACTCCGGTGCGTACAGCATCGCATTGAACAACCGTCGCAGCGGAATTTGTACCTCCGAGTCGTCGCCGGTGCCGACAAAGTTGAACCACTCGTAGTCCCAGTCGGCGGCGGGCAGGCTGTCGAGAAAAATTTCCGTGTGGAAATATTCGAAGCGGTCGTTGTCGGGCACTTCCGGGAACAGGTATTGCAGGAGCTCCTGCACGAGGACGTACGAATCGTTCGGATCGGCGATAATGCCGCTGTCGCGCAGCCAGGCTGCAAAATCAAATCTGGTTCCCAGCGGTTCGTTGGCGCCCGGCCCCCAGGAGTGTGTGCCGGTGATGAGCATTTCCGGCCATTTGTAGCGGGCCACGATGGTGGCGGAATTGAAGAACTGCCGGTTGAAATCAGGGTCCTGGTAGTAGCCCGGATAACCGGCCACATCGGGCGGGTAAAACATGAACATACCCGACCAGTCCATCAGGCGGCCCATGATGCTTTTGTCCCAGAACGTGTCGTAGTGCGCAACCGTTTCGCTCACGGGGTCGGGGATGGGCACCTCGAAAAAGGCCAGTGTTTGCAAGGCCAGATCGAGCGGAGAGCGGATGAGTGCACCTACGTTTTCGTCGGCGGCTTCGGCGTCGTCGGCATCGTAGAAATGCTCGCTTTGGAGCAGTTGCTGCACGACGGGTTTTATTTCAAAATCGTTGGTGATAAATGTTTGCGCGAGCGGACCGATGATGTCGGTCTCGATGTCGGCAGGTATATCGCGTCCAATAAAAAATCGGTAGACGCGGCGGCAGAAATTGCGGGCTGTTTCTTCCTGCGCAAACACCATGTCCACCAGCGCATTCAACTCGGCATTCATACCGTCGAGGTCGTTGGTGGGCGGCTGAATGGTGGCGCCATTGAACCGTGCGCTGAAGGTTTTCACCCCGAAATCGTGGCTTTGCGGGTAGCCTCGGCCGGCCGGAATACCCGTTTCAGGATCCTGATACTGGTGGCGTTTGGCGTTGTTGAATCCGGTGAAAACACGGGCCGCCTGCTGGATATCATCCTCGGTGTAGTTGGTGTAGTCGCCCGGCCCGGCAGCCTCGCCGGCGCCGATGGTATGCAGTTCGAAGAATTCGCGGGCGTAGTTGAGGTTCGGGTTGTTTACGTAGTTTTGGTTGTTGTCAATGTAGTCGAGCATACAATTGTCCACGACCATCTTGGTCACCAGTTTTTTGAAGTTTCCGAGGCTGCCCCAGCGCAGCAGCATGAGGTAGTCATGGAAATCCATGCTGCTGCCGTAGTCGGGCGTGACGGTAAGGAACTGGTGGAAAAAGAACGCCATCCGGTGACCTGCGCCGGGGTCGTGCAGCGCTTCGTTGAGCCACCAGGACATCACAAAACGGCGGAGGTCGTTGTCGTCGGCGGGCAACAGTACGGAAGGTGGCTGTGGCGGATTGACCCAGGTGACGGGTGTTGCGCCGGCTGCAGCGGCGTACACGGGCTGGTCAAGTTGTAGCGGGGAGGGGACAAGCAAAGCGGCCACCGCATCGGATGCGGTTTGGGCGGCCAACTCATCCACCTTGGCGCGGGTATAGCGGAAACTTGCGCGGCGCAATACATGCGCGGCACGCCGCTGCCCCAGGGCGCCCTGGAGGGGATTCAAAGAAGCCATGATGCGAATAAAATGTTGATGAAATAATCGGTTTGTTACTTACGCAGATTCAAAAAATGGTAGGCTTGCCGGGCGGGATGGATGTCTGACGTGCGTCAGCGAGAACTGCGTAGCTGGATTAAACTTTAGAAATAGGGCATTAGACCAAAAGACTAAACAGGGGCATTAACGAGCCGTTTGGGAAAAATATGCGTGAGGAAGTATGTTAAATTTCGGAGCATAAAAAAAGGTTGCCCCGGAACCGGGGCAACCTCCATTTCAATAACACGGAACGATTAGTTCTTCTTGATGGTGTACGTGTACACGGCACCGCTCAGGATCAAGTCAATGGTGTAATTACCCGGATCAGTGACGGGGATGTTGTCGCCACCGTATTCCAGCGAGGTATTGAGCTGGGTGTCGCCGAGGTTGACGGCCCAGTCATCGTTTGCGCGGAACTTGATAGCTCCGGCCACTAGGTTGAGCGTAATGCTCCACTTGTTGGTCACCGGATCGTAGGTCATGTTCTGATCGTTGTCCCAGCTACCGGTAGCGTCACCGATGAGGCCCCAGTCCGTGCGAAGCCGGGTGTGGGTAAAGTCATTCAGGTTGACGTTCAGGCGGTACACGCCGGCTGTAGCGATCTTGAGGTTGTCGCCGTTTGCATCCAGTGTGCCGTCTTCTCCCGTATCGCCGTAGTTGGTATCCCAGCTCGGTCCGACCGTGTACTTGTGCTCGCTGTTGTCATCTTTGAAGTAGATGTAGCCTTCGTACTTGTTGTCGCTTTTGGCCGAGAAGATGATTGTGCTGTTGTCGGCAGGATTCCATCCCTGGTAGCTACCGGGTACTTGCAATTGCGGATACACAATGACGATGGTGAATGGCGTGACTTGCATCGTAATGGGAGCCGAATACACCGCATCTACTTCCGGGCTGATTTTAGCCGAAAGGCGCATTTCTACGCTGGAGGCCTGTTCGCCGGGCAAACCCAGGGTGGTGAACAACGCCGTGTTGAATTTGGAGACCGTTGTTTCCAGCGAAAGACCGGTACTGGTGCCGAGGACCACGGCATCGGCAAAGTCATTGCCGGCGCGGTCCACTTCTACCGTGTAGGTGGTTGCTGCCTGAAAATTGAAGTCTGCTGCCGTCCAGGTTACCTCGAACGGGTCATTCTCTGTAGCCTCTGTCAGTACCACGGAGGATGCGGCGGCCGGGCTGGTGATGACCGGACCGGCATTGAACCGGAGTGCCGGGCCGGGGTTGATGTCGCCTTTGTCACAACCGGCAACAAGCAGGAGTGCCGCAAAAAATGTCGGGAAAAAGAGTTTGATATTCATTTTCTGAATCTTTTTTAAAATTAGTAACCGGTGTTTTGTTCCAAGTTGGGGTTAGCGCCGAGGTCGGATGACGGGATCGGGAATACGTCGTAAAACGCCGGGCGCGTCACGCCTGCCGGTACGCCGCCTTTCCAGGGCCAGAGGTACGTGCTGTTGCTGAATTTGCCAAAACGCACCAGGTCCGTACGGCGATGGCCTTCCCAATAGAATTCACGGGCACGCTCGTCGAGGATAAAATCCAGCGTCAGGTCGTCGGCTGTAATATTACCTGCCGTGCTGAGGTATGCGCGTTCGCGGATTTGGTTGACCAGATTAACCGCCGTAGCGATGTCGCCACCAGCGCCGCCGCGGCGAACTGCTTCCGCGTACATCAGATAGGCGTCTTCGATGCGGAGCAGCGGGAAGTCGGTGTCCACAAAAGTTGGGTCGGACCCCGGTGTGCCGTCGGAACGCATATTGGTAAACTTCGTGACGGCATAACCTTCCGTGAATTGGGAAATATCGCCGATTTCGAGCGACTGACCGTCCGTGTAGAACATGGCGCGGCTGTCAAACACCGGGCGTTCAATGGAGTACGTATAGTCGGGCTTTTTCAAGAACAACTTGATCTTGTAAGTGCCTGCCGAGGGGATGACGATGTTGTCGCCACCGGCTTCCAGCAGGGCATCAGCGCCGGTATCGCCGTAGTTCAGGCCCCAGTCGTTGTTGGCGCGGAACTTGATTTCGCCGGCCACCAGGTTCAGCTGGATAGTCCAGGAACCGTCGGTTGCGTCGTAGGTCAGGTCCTGGTCGCTGTTCCAGCCGTCCGGAGTAGCGGAGCCGATGAGTCCCCATTCCGTTTTCACGAGCGTGTACGTGAGCGCGTTCAGGTCCGCGTAGATTTTGTAGAAACCGGCTTCCGCTACTTTGAGGTTGTCGCCGCCAGCGTTCAGCGTGCCGTCGGCGCCGGTATCGCCAAAGTTGTTGTCCCAGTTTGGTCCGAGGGTCAACTTAAACTCGGAGCCTGCGTCAGGGAAGTAGATGTAGCCTTCGTAGGTGTTGTCGTTATTTTTCGACGACAGCTGATTCGCGGTAGCGGGGTCCCAGCCCTGGTAGGCGCCGGGGGCATAAATCACCGGATAGGTGCCGCCCGGGTTGGGGGAAACAACTACGTTACCACCGGTAGCCGGGAATTTGTCCACGATAGCTCGGGTAACGCGGATACCGCCCCAGCCACCGTCCAGACCAAACGCGGCCGGGCTCATGCTGCCGCCGACGGCTGCGTGGCAAAGGAATGTGGCGCCGCCATACGTTTGGGTGCGGCGACCGTCGAACAACACGGAGAAAATAGTGCCCGAATTCGCCTTGTCGTTGTCGGCCATGAACATTTTGGCGTAGTTCGACTCCAGCGTGTAGCCGGCATTGATCACCTTGTTGCAATAGGTGATACAGTCGGTGTTGCGGTCGCGGCCGAGGTAGGTATCGGAGTTCAGGTACAGTTTAGCTAGTACCATCCAGGCAGCAGCCTGGTCGGCGCGGCCGTACTCGTTCTGACGCGGCGCTACCAGCACACTTTCGATGGCTTTCAGCTCGCTTTCTACGTAGTTGAACAGTTCTTCGGTGGATGCCTGACGCGGAAAGAAGGAACCTACCTGGTCGTTTTCCGTCACGAAGGGTACGCTGCGGAACATATCCAGCGCGTGCCAGTAGCTGAGTGCGCGCAGGAAGCGGGCCTCGGCACGGTACTGGCCGATTTCGGTACGCAGGGCGCCACTGACGCCGCGGCTATCCAGCTTGGCATCGGTTGTTTCGCGAATAAACTCGTTGCACAGAGAGATTTGGTAAAAAATCCGGTTGTACATCGCCGTGATAAACTCGCTGTTGGCATCCCAGTCCTGCTGGTGGAAATCCTGGATGGTACCGTCGTTCCAGGCGATAACGGCCTCGTCGGTGCTCAGTTCCTGTGCTTTCCAGTACTGGCGCAGGTAGGTGGAAAAGCCCTCGTCAATACCGCTGATGTCGGGCTGACCGGCAGGGCCTTGCTGGCCGCTAACAGCCAGACCTGCGTACAATTTGGCCAAAACACCCTTGTAGGTGGTTGGGTCTTCGTAGACGGTGGCCGAAGTGGACTCATTCTGATTGAGTGGAATGGTATCCAGATCCTTGAAGCAGGACACCGCGAACAGGGTGACGCTCAACAAAAGGAGCGAGCCTAATTTATAAGATTTGAAACGCATTGGTTGGTGTGTTTTTAAGTTTAGAAACTAGCATTTAATCCGAACAGATACGTCACGGCACGTGGGTACAGGTTGTTGTCAATGCCGTTGAATACCTCTGGATCAATGCCCTGATAATCGGTGATCAAGATCGGGTTCTGAACAGATCCGTAAATCCGCAGGTTGCGAACAAAACCCAGTTTTGCAAAATTATAGCCAACTGTGATGTGGTCGAAGCGGATGAAAGATGCTTTTTGTACAAAGTGGTCGCTAAAGTACTGCGGCACGTCGAAGCCAATACCGGTGTAGGAGGTCTGGATGTTGTTCAGGTAGCCGGTAGGACGGTACAGGTTGTTGAAGGACGTCTGCTCGGATTGGCCGTTGTTGTACACATAGTTGCCGAAGCTGGCACGACCACCTGCGGAAATATCAAAACGACCCAGGGTCAGATTGGTGTAGAAACCCATCAGGAGGTCGGCGATCGGTTTTTTGTAGCGGTACTGGTCGGCGGGTGTAACCTGGCCGTCGCCGTTGCGATCCACATACAAACCTTCGATCGGCAGTCCGTCTTCGGAGTACACCTGCTCGTACACATAAAACGAGTTGGTGGGGTAGCCTACGCTGTGGATCTGGATGTTGTTGCCCACGCCGCCGGAAATAGCGCCGGTAGCCACGCCCCGGTAGTTCGGGTCGTTGGTTGCGGTCAGGCGGGTGATTTCGTTGCGGTTGGCGGTGAAGTTGGCGCCAATTTCCCAGGTTGCTTTGTCCGTTTGATACGGGATCGTATTGATGGACAGTTCCACCCCGCGGTTCTCCAGGTCGCCCACGTTGGTGGTGATGAAGTTGGTGAGGTTGGTGCCGGCTGCTACCGGGATGAAGTTGAGCAGGTCGGTGGTCTGACGGATGTAGTATTCCAACGAACCGAAGACGCGGCCGCCGAGAATTTCGTAGTCCAGACCGGCATTATACGTGGACGTTTGCTCCCACTTGATCTTGGCATCGTAGCCGTTCGGACGGATAGTGGTGTAGTATTCATCGCCGAATTGGTAGTCGGCGGTCGGGAGGCTGGATTGGTAGCGGGCGAGGTAGGGATAGTAATCGGTTCCGATGTCCTGTTGGCCGGTTTCGCCGTAGCTCAGGCGAAGTTTCAGGCTGTTCAGGAAGCCGGTGTTGCCATCTACGATTTTCCATGCAAATGCTGCGGAGGGGAACATGCCCCAGCGGTTGTCGGAAGAGAAGCGCGAAGAACCGTCGCGGCGCAACGTGAACGTGAACAGATAGCGGTCTTTGATGGTGAAGTTCAAACGACCAAACAGCGACAGGAGGTAGTATTCGCGGGGATTCAGGAAACCCGGGTCAATTACGCGGGTATTGCGCGCGCTGACCGTACGCGACGAGTCCTCGAAATAGAAGTGCTGCCAGGAATAGCCGCCCATAACATCCAGTTTGGTGTTTCCGATCGGCTTCACATAATTCAGGTAAAACTCCAGCAATTCGTTTTTGCGCTCCTGGGTGTAGGTGCGTGTGGAACCGCCGTCGTCGTTGCCCTGGTCGTCGCGGCGGTAGCCGCCGGCGTAGTTCACCGGCGTTTTGACCGAACCTTCGCTGTCGGATTTGTCGTAGCCTACGTTCAGGTTGGCGCGCAGTTCGGGCAAGAAGCCGAAACGGTAGTCCAACTGCACATTGCCCACAAAACGGTTGACGGTTGACTCATCGTTTTGCATGTTCAGCTGTGCCAGCGGGTTCACAGCGGCCAGCGGATTCGGGGTGCCGTCTGCCTGTGTGACGGTGTAGTAGCCACCGTACGGGCTGTTGGCATCCAGAACTTGTTGTGTCGGGTCAAAGGAAATAGCGGAACCAATGGCGCCGCGGTTGGCAAACAAGTTTTTGGTGCGCATGCCCTTGATATTGGCATTCACCTGCAACCGGTTGTCGAAGAACGTCGGCGTCAGGTTGACTGAGCCGGTCAAACGGTTAAAGTTGTCCGTTTTCAGGATACCGTCGCGATCGGTGAAACCGACGGAAACGCGGTAAGGGAAGGAGCCTACACCGCCGGCAACAGCGAGGTTGTGGTCCATACCAACACCCGTTTGGTAGATTTGGTCTTGCCAGTCGGTGTTGCTGGTGCCGACCAGTGCGCGCGCCGGGTGGCCATCGGCAAAGCGCTCGTTGATGAGTGCGCGGTATTCGTTGCCATCCAGGACATCAATACGGTTGGCTGTTTTGCTGAACGAGAAGTTGTTGGTGTAATCCACACCGAGTTTGCGCTTCAGCGAACCTTTTTTGGTGGTAATGATGATGACGCCGTTGGACGCCCGGGAGCCGTAAATGGCCGTCGCGGAAGCGTCTTTGAGGACGGTGAACGTCTCGATGTCGTTCGGGTTGATGAGGTTGAGCGGGTTGCGGTCGCCGCTAACGGTTTCGTTGGCTACGGGCACCCCGTCAATCACGATCAGCGGGTCGTTGCTGGCGCTGAGGGAGGAGCCGCCGCGGATGCGGATCGTGGCACCGCCGCCCGGGTCGGCATTGGGCGTGACCTGCACACCGGCAATTTTACCAACGATGAGTTCCTGCGGCGAGTTTATGGCGCCTTTGTTGAACTCTTTTGGCCCGACGGCAAGAATAGCGCCGGTAGCGTCTTCTTTTTTGACGACACCGTAGCCGATGACGACGGTTTCTTCCAGTACCAAGCCTGGCAGAAGGCCCGCATCGAGCACGTTGGACGCGCCAAGTGCGAACGTTTGGGACGTGTACCCGGTGTACGTGACCTCGAGTTGGGTCACCCCGTCGGGGACAGCGAAGGAGTAGCGACCATCAACGTCCGTGATAGCACCCGCCGGGGCGCCCACGGCACGCACGCTGGCGCCGATGAGCGGCTCTCTGTTTTCCGCATCGGTAACAGTGCCGCTGATTTGCCTCTGTGCAAAGGCAAGACTATTGCCCAGTAGCACAAAGCAGAACAGGGCTAAGAATGGCTTTAGTTTAAAATACTTCATACAAATAAAATTAGGTTGGTGATTTTTCCAGACAACAATACCAGCCTCCCAAAACCGGGATGATGGCTTTGGATACCTTGGGGAGACTATTGGAAATGACAAATCAACAGGGAAAAAGCGTTTTCCTTTAAAAAACGACAGCCAATTTGGGCACATTAGGTGAGGACAAAACAAAGTCGTGAAAGCGTGGTGGCGACTTCGCGGCGCAATATCCGCAGAAATTTAGAATTTGAAAATTTGGTATTGCGTTTCTGTTAAATTTTTACGCAGATACGCTCTTGCGGGTTCACACCCGACTTTTTCCCGTCCGGCCGTCCGCTTGACCGGTTCGACCAATCTCTGTTGGCAATGCGCCTGCCCGCAGTGCATCTTTGTCTCACCACAAACAAAATTTGGTCTTCCATCCAACAAACACTACCACACCATGCAGACACGCGCATTTTTTTTCAAACATCTGTCCTTCCTCCTGTTTCTGGGTATCCTGTTCACCGCCGCTTGCAGCAAAAGCAATGACGACAACTCCACACCAGGCGGCACCAACCCGCCGGCCGCCGGCGCTTGGAAAATCACGTATTTTTTTGACAAACAAGTCGAGACATCGAACTACACCGGGTACACCTTCGAGTTCAAATCCGATGGTACGCTGATCGCTCAAAGCGGCGCCCAAACCTGGAGCGGCACCTGGTCCACCAACTGCGATGACAGCGCCAACAAGTTCTGCATCTTTTTCACTGGCGCAGTACCGAGCGCACTGACCGAATTGCAGGAAGACTGGCTGATCATCGAAAAAACGGCGAGTTTTATGCACTTCGAACATACCAGCGGTGGCAATGGCGACACAGATGTCGTGCATTTCACCAAACAATAGCCGCAGCGCACAAAAGAAGTTTTCATTTGGTTTATTGGGGTTTATTGGCCGTCGCTTCGCAAGAAACGGCGGCTTTTTATTTACCTGACTTGCGCCACGCCGGTACCCACGCCGTCTTCGGAGGCGACATAGAACCCTTCGGTGGTGCGCTTCAGCCGGGGCGGGTAGATGACGGTGGAGCAGCCCCGCCCCGGCTCCACAAAAATGGTTTTGATCTGGTGGATATTGATGCAGCAGCGCAATTTATGCTCCTCCTGAAACGCCTTAATCATGGCAATAGCCTCCTGCTCGGTGGTGCCTTCGGGTAGCTCTTTTGGTCCGTACACGGCCGGCATGTAGCGAATGATGAAATTGCGGGGATAAGCCGGCAGGCTCAGGGCATACTCAAATTCTTCCTTGTCGAGTTGCAGCGTGAAGTCTAGCACCGCCGGTTTGATGCCGATGAACCGGAAGTACTTTTCCGGGATACGGCCTTCGAGCCGGAGCCAGCCGTCGCGGCGGCGCAAAAATTTGCTGTACGAACTTTGGGAATAGCCGATAAATGCGGCCATTTCGAGCAGTTTTTTCTTGTGACCAACAGTGGAGTGGACATCGAAACAGGCCGCGTCCTTTTGTTGGATGAGAGCGAGCGTGTGGCGGAAGCGCACATAGCCTTCTACGGTGGTGTACTTGTTGTGGGTGGAGAAGGATGCCATCAGGTCCATGATCGTGTGTTTGGCTGGTGAAAAAATACACCATGCACCAAAAACTGGACGGGCAACTCAAGGGAATCTCGAGTTTTTTGAACGCCGGTATCGAACGGCGCCCCGCATCCTGTTTACCACCGCGGCCTCGAGGCTCGGTTGGTATCCTGCGCTGGGCAGGACTTCTTGATGCATGACGGGGCAAAGGTAGGGGAATTATACCTCCGTCAAAATATTTGCTGCGCGGAGGTGGTGTTCGAGGTGGCGCAGGTAGTCCTCCGCACAATACCGAAGTGTAACCGGTTCGCCGCCCATGAACAGGATTTGTTCCGCGTCGGCGTCCGACATCCTGGACAGCAGCCGCGCGAGGTGGCGGTTGTACTGTTCCCAAAAACCGATCAGTTCGCGCGTGTCGGCGTTTAGGTAATCCTGGAGCGCCACCCAGTCGTCCTGCTCGTACCGGATGTTCGGTTGCTCCCCGCGCAGGGCGCGCACGAAGCGCTGGTGGTTGTTGGCAGCCGAATCCACGAGGTGGCCGATGATTTCTTTTTTGGACCACTTGCCGGGGGCCGGGCGGTGGCACAGGGTTTCTTCCGAAAGTGCCCGGAGTGTTTCGGGTACCCGGGCGCAGTGGCGGAGGAGGTGTTGGGCGAGGTGGTGCATGGGGCTGGTGCGTTTCGTTTACCCCACCCGTATCTGCCCGTTCATCAGCAGCGGCAGCAGCCAGTCGCGGAGGGTGGTGAGGTGGCGGGTTTCTTGGAGATTAGCGACTATTTTTTGAATTGATGGTTCAACTATCACGTTGAAATTTTGAAGAGTGAGCCCATCAGGAATGATAAATCTCAAATTTCTAATTACTGCTTGTGATAAATTATCACGCGCTGAACCTGAACTTAAAGAAACCAAATGTTCATATAATTTCTCAAATCCAAACTTTACTAAATAATTGTGATCCTGTGAAAATGGCAAGATTGCACATACTGCTTGATTCGTGCATGCTTCAATTTCGAGTAGGCTGACTTTCCCCGCAGTTGCACCATACATTGCTACAAGTACAGTGCTTTTGGGGAAAATTTTCGCACTCGAGTTTTTCAGACCTTCTTCTGTTATAAAATTTGAGGTAGATACGATGAATGGGTGATTGAGTTCCCCACTGTTTATCCAAGGGATGCAACCGTTCTCGTAGAAATCACTTCTGGTAGAAAGCGGTGTACCGCCCGATGCTGTATCTGCGAAATCTCCTAATTTCCCCACCTCCCATCCCTCCGGCACCGCCCTTCTCAGTTCCTTACTCCACACCATTTTTCCGCCGCTGGAGGCTTTGTTGCATGAATCCCAGCCTCCCCGGCCCATGCTACCCAATCGGCGGAACCGGGCCTACTTTGGCATGAACTGATTAGGATTTTGAGTGGGGGGGGGTAAAAAGTAAGCCGGTAAGTGTAAATTTGAGTTACGAA
>JBGSKO010000146.1:0-21115 GCA_041741155.1 Saprospiraceae bacterium
CGAGAGATATTTTTAACACAGACAAACGCAGACTGCTACACAGACAAACGCAGAGTGTAACTTATTTAAAATCAAACTTCTGTGTATGTCTGTGTAGCAGTCTGCGTTTGTCTGTGTTAAATTTGCTCTGAACGGGCTGACACAGTTTTCTGGACACTCCCAATTTTTTAAGGAAACAAGGACATCGGAAAAACATGCGCCGGCATTGGGTGCAAAAACATCCCGCCCAATACGCGCCGGATATCTCGAAAAAAGGGCAATTCAACTGTTTTCAAAATTCGGGATGACTCATGTTTGCAAACTTGCATCTTGCGCTTTAAGCGCTTACCCGGCCTTCCAGCCGCAAGGCCCACCATGTCCACATGGCTCCGAGAAAATCGAGGGCTCCGAATATTACAAAAGGCGGCTCGGCAAAGCCCAGCAACACAAAACCGGCAAAGAAAACAAGTGCTGAGCTTCGGGAATAGACCGAAAGCTTGATGAAACCAGTCCATTCTTTCTGGCCCGCCTCCTTATAGTAAAAGCCGAGATAGAGCACCAGCATGCCGACGACCCGTACCCAGACTTCATTTGTTTCGGGCAGTTCAAACAGACGGAGCATGAAATTTGGGGCCACCAACAGGTTGAGGCCAACCAAAATAAGATAGATTCCGAAGAAAAAGACGGTGCGCGCGCTGGAGACCATGGCTGTGTTTTACGATTTGTGCAATACGATTTGTGATTTTTAAGACATTTGCGAGGCCTTAACTTGAAAAACGCTCCAAAGTAGGCAGGTAAACCCTTTTGGCAAACATAAATCGTAATTCGCTTTGAACTTCATTACAAACAGCCTGCGGCGTTGGTACCGTTCTGTTCCCAGGACGGAATCCGGCGGCCTGCGATGGGGACTTTATTTTCGCCGCCTCGTATTTCGTCTGACGCTCTGGTTTTTCGGTATTACCATCGGCATCACCATCCTCTACCGGTTCTTGCCGATACCCTGTACTCCGCTCATGGCCATCCGCGCGCTCGAACAAGCCAATGACCCCGATCGGAAGGTGCGCTGGATGAAGGACTGGGTATCGTTTGAGGAGCTTTCGCCGCGTCTACAGTTGGCCGTGGTGTGTGCAGAAGACCAGGAGTTTCTGGAACACGCCGGTTTTGATTTCAATGCCATCGAGAAGGCCTACAAGCACAACAAAAAAGGGCGGCGCATACGCGGAGCGAGCACAATCAGCCAGCAGACGGCCAAAAACGTGTTCCTCTGGCCCTCGCGCTCGTGGATCCGGAAAGGCCTGGAGGTCTATTTTACCTTCCTGATCGAAGTACTCTGGAGCAAGGAGCGCATCATGACCGTTTATCTGAACGTGATTGAGTTTGGCGACGGCATTTACGGCGCCGAGGCGGCAGCGCAGCATTATTTCAAAAAAGGAGCGGATGCTCTGAACACACCCGAAGCCGCTCTTTTAGCCGCTGTGCTGCCCAACCCCCTCAAACGAAACGCATCCAAACCCTCCGGCCTCGTGCGCCGCCGGCAACAATGGATCATCGGACAAATGCGGATGTGGGGCGGAAAAATTGACTTCGAGGAGCCAAACACTCCGCGAAAAAGCAACTAAATGCGCAAGGCCGGGCTATTTTTGCCGCGCACTTTTTTCTTTCCACACCTACAACATCCATGACAAAAACGATCCTTCCGCTACTGGGTTTAATCCTCTGTTTTACTACAATTTCAGCCCAAAATAACGCTCCTGTTTATCAATTTGCCAACGGCAACTGGTTCGACGGCGCCAAATTTGCACCAGCCGCCTGGTATAGCGTCGGCGGCAAACTGACCCAAAAAACACCCGCAAAAATTGACTCCGTCATTGACCTGTCCGGACACTGGATCGTACCGCCATTCGGCGACGCATTCTGCTCCAGTCTCCCGGAAAATAACTCCGCCGGCCAGCAACTGCAAGCCTACTCCTATGAGGGCGTACTGTACCTCCAGGTTTTAGGCAACACCAAACAAGGTCGAAAACAGTCGGAACCGATTGCCAATAAATCCAGCACTCCCGACGCTGTTTTTGCCAATGGCAGCTTTACATGCACACTTGGCCATCCGTTTCTCCTGTATGAGGCGCCGGCACAAGGCGTGCGAAACGCCACCGAATTGGCTGAAAAATACAATACCGTGCGCGCAGGACGCACGATGCTGGGCGATGCCTACTGGTTTGTGGACAATGGAAAAGCCGCCGACAACATCTGGAAAAAAGTAATGGAACAATCGCCCGGCGTCATTTCCATCTACCTGCTCGACGTGCAAAACCAGGGCGGCAAGGAAACCAAGGGCCTCACCGAAGATGCCGCCAAAGCGGTAGTAAAAAAAGCCCACCGCTCCGGCCTGCGCGTGTTTGCCCATGTCGAAACCGCAGAGGACGTCCGTCTGGGCTTAAAGATTGGCGTGGATGGGTTCGCCAACTTGCCCGGACACCACTGGGACGGCACCGGCGACGGCAAAAAATACGATCTCACGGATGAAGACCTGAAAAAGCTGGCCAAGAAAAAAACACCCGTGATCCCCTTGTTTTCACACATCCAAAGCCAATCTGCCCGCCAAAATGCGCAACAGGCACAAGCACAAATACTCAAACGTTTGCTGGACAACGGCGTGAACATCGTCATCGGGTCAGACGATCCACAACGCACCCTGCGCGCAGAAATCAACTACTGGTTCCAGTTCTCAGGGTTAGACTATGCGCAGGCGATCAAAATTTTCTGTGTCAATACCCCCCAGGCTATTTTCCCGAAACGTAAAATCGGCGCCTTTCAGGAGGGATACGAAGCCAGTTTCCTGGTCTTGAACGACGACCCAGTCTCCAACCTGCTGAAATTGCGCAACATCGCCTTCAAAGTAAAACAAGGCGTCATCGTTAAATAGGTTTCTGGTTGGAGGGTTGGAAGGTTAGAAGGTTTCTGGTTGGAGGGTTAGAAGGTTTCTGGTTGAACAGTAACCTTCTAACCCTCCAACCTTCTAACCAGAAACCTTCTAACCAGAAACCTTCTAACCCTCCAACCTTCTAACCTTAAAAAAGTAAGTCAATGATTGTCAGGGTGCCAAAAACGAGGCTGGCGACGCCATTGGTGGTAAAGAATGCGAGATTGACCCGGCTGAGGTCGTCCGGTTTGACCAGCCGATGCTGGTAAATGAGCAAGGCCACAAAAATACCCGTAGCAACCCAGGTGAGTTCATGCGCTTGCGGCACATCCTGGTGCAGCAAACCGGCAGCCGTCACCATCAGCCCGGCGGTGATGAGGTGCATCCACTCCGAAATACGCAATGCGCGGGTTCTTCCGAAAAATGCCGGAATAGAATACAAGCGCTGGCTTTGGTCAAATTCTGCATCCTGAAGGGCATAAATCACATCGAAGCCCCCCGTCCAAAACAAAACAGCGAGGCCATACAGTACCGGTACCCAGTCAAAATGTCCCATGGCAGCCAAGTAAGCGCCCACAGGCGCCAGCGCCAGTCCAAGCCCGAGCACCAAATGGCAAAGCCAGGTAAAACGTTTGGTGTAACTGTAGCCCAGCACCACCGCCAGAGCCACCGGCGAGAGAAAAAAACAAATCGGATTGATAAAAAAGGTGGTGACTATGAACAGCAGGCAATTGGCCACGACAAACAGCAGGGCCGATTTGGGCGCTATGACACCTGCCGGAATTTCCCGCATTCGGGTCCGAGGGTTGGCGGCATCCACGTCGCGGTCGAGCCACCGATTGAACGCCATGGCCGCGCTGCGCGCAAATACCATGCAAAGGACCACCAAACCCAACAATTTCCAGTTTAGTCCCTCCCCTTTTGCCACCGTACCGATAAAAAAACCGACCAGGGCAAAAGGCATGGCGAAAAGGGTGTGGCTAAACTTGACGAGTGAAAAATAATTTTTCATAGGCGGCAAAAATGCGGCAAGTTTAGCCAACGGCCAAAAAGCAGCCACCGGTAACCATTCGCCAAGCGCCATTTTCTACCTTTGCGGCTCAAAGCAAATCTAACAGCACATGGCGAACAAAATACGCGCTGCAATTACCGGCGTGCACGGATGGGTCCCGGAGGACAAACTAACGAATGCCGACCTGGAAAAAATGGTGGACACCAATGACGAGTGGATCACTTCCCGAACAGGCATCAAAGAACGCCGAATCCTGCGCACGCCCGATTGGGCTACCAGCGACATGGCCGCCGAAGCAGTCAAAGGGCTTTTGGCTAAAACCAACACCACACCCGGTGAGATTGACCTGCTGATCGTAGCTACCGTTACAGCCGACATGATTTTTCCCGATACCGCCAACACGGTTTGCGATAAAATCGGCGCTAAAAATGCCTTCGGTTTTGATATTAATGCGGCATGCTCCGGCTTCTTGTTCGCTCTGGCCACCGGCGCACAATTTGTGGCCAATGAAACCTATAAAAAAGTGGTGGTGGTTGGCGCCGATATGATGTCGTCCATTGTGGATTACCAGGATCGGAACACATGCGTCATTTTTGGCGACGGCGCTGCGGCAGTGCTGCTCGAAGCCCGCCGTGATGGTACCGGTATTCAGGATTTTATATTGCGCGGCGATGGTTCCGGGCGCGAGCACTTGCACATGAAAGCCGGCGGATCCAAGCTCCCTCCATCTGCCGAAACGGTTGCCCGCCGCGAGCACTATGTGTTTCAGGACGGCAAACGTGTGTTCAAATTCGCCGTAGAGGGCATGGTATCCACCGTCCAGGAAATCTTGCGACGGAACCACAAAACCACCGACGAAATCAGTTGGGTGGTGCCGCACCAGGCCAACATGCGCATCATTTCATCTGTGGCCGACCACTTGCACTTTCCCATGGAAAAGGTGATGGTTAATATTCAAAAATACGGCAACACTACCGCCGCTACCCTCGGACTTTGCCTGTGGGAATATCAGGATCAACTCAAAAAAGGCGACGACATCGTCCTCACCTCCTTTGGCGGCGGATTTACCTGGGGAGCGCTGTATCTGAAATGGGCCGTGTAGATTTAAGTTTTGAAAAATTTGATACCGAAGAAAATTCTACCTTTGCCCGCCTTTTTCCAGGCACACCCAGTTATTCATTTCACCTTTGGTTTTGTTACAACTCAAAACTCAAAACAAGTACTCAAAACGTATACAATGGCAACAACCGCAGACATCCGCAACGGTCTTTGCATAGATCTGAACAACGACATCCTGAAAGTCATTGATTTTCAGCGTTTCCAAGTAGGCCGGGGCAGTGGCAAGGTTTGGACAAAACTCAAAAGCACGACTTCCGGCAAGGTGATTGAGCACACCTTCCAGAGCGGACACAACATCACCGAGGTGCGGGTAGAGCGCCGCAAGTTCCAGTATTTGTACCCCGAAGATGGTGGTTACGTCCTGATGAATCAGGAGTCCTACGATCAGATTTCCGTACCGGAAGAGATGATTGAAAACGGTAAATTTCTCAAAGAAGGGGATACCGTGGATGTACTTTACCATTCCCAAAAAGAAACGCTGCTGACGGTGGAGATGCCCCAAACAGTCATTTTGGCGATCACGTATGCAGAGCCCGGCGTTCGCGGCGATACCGCCACCAACACCCTGAAACCTGCCACCGTAGAAACAGGCGCAGAAGTGCGCGTACCCCTCTTTTGTGAAGAGGGCGACCTCATCAAAATTGACACCGCCACCGGTGCGTACATGGAGCGCGTGAAAAAATAAATTCATTCGGTACTCCTTACGCTTCATTTCACGCACAGCCCTATATTTGGCCCTCAAGCAAAACGATCTTCGGTTATGGATATCAACCAGATACAAGAATTGATTCGATTGGTCAGCAAAGCCAAACTGACCGAATTCATCCTCAAAGAGGGCGACTTCAAGCTCATCATTCGGAACCAGGCCACCCCGGACGGCAATGCCGCACCCGTAGTCGCGTTCCCGCCGCCACAACCGCTGGTAGCCATGGCTCCTCCGGCACCTGCTCCTGCTCCCGCAGCCGCAGCACCTGCAGCGGCCGCACCCGCTGTTGCTGCGGCCGACGCCAACCTGCTGACCGTGAAATCTCCTATGGTCGGTACATTTTACCGGTCATCCGGTCCTGACAAAGGCCCGTTTGTTAAAGTTGGCGATACCGTGGATGCGGGTACAACCGTCTGCATCATCGAGGCGATGAAACTGTTCAATGAGATTGAGTCGGATGTCAAAGGCAAAATCGTCAAGGTTTTGGTGGAAGATGCCTCTCCCGTGGAGTACGACCAGCCATTGTTCCTGGTAGAGCCCGCGTAATTCATCTTCTTTCTTCCAACATTCAAATCCACCGCTCCCATGTACGGTGTATGCGGGAATTCACTGAGCTATGTTCAAGAAGATATTGATTGCCAATCGCGGTGAAATCGCGCTGCGTATCATCCGCACCTGCAAGGAAATGGGCGTAAAAACTGTGGCTATTTATTCCACAGCCGACCGCGACAGCCTGCACGTTCGTTTTGCCGATGAAGCTGTTTGCATCGGCCCGCCTTCTTCCACGGAAAGCTACCTGAATATCCCGCGCATTATGGCTGCCGTGGAAATCACGGATGCCGATGCCGTACACCCGGGCTACGGTTTCCTGGCTGAAAACGCCAATTTTGCCGAGGTTTGTAAGGAGTATGGGATCAAATTTATCGGTCCCTTGCCTGATCAAATCCGTCGCATGGGCGACAAGATCACCGCCAAGGAAACCATGCTCGCCGCCGGCGTACCCTGCGTACCCGGTTCCGAAGGTTTGTTGGAAGATGTTGCAGAAGGTGTAAAACTAGCCAAAGTAATCGGATATCCGATTATTCTGAAGGCTACCGCCGGCGGCGGCGGCAAAGGCATGCGCGTCGTCTGGAAAGAATCCGAGTTTGAGAGCCAATGGGAAACCGCACGCCGCGAAGCCAAAGCCTCTTTCGCTAACGACGGTATCTACATGGAAAAATTCATCGAAGAACCCCGTCACATCGAAATACAAGTCGCCGGCGACCAATTCGGAAAAGCATGCCACCTGTCTGAACGCGACTGCTCCATCCAGCGCCGCCACCAAAAACTCGTGGAAGAATCGCCATCCCCGTTTATGACGCCTGAATTGCGCGAAAAAATGGGGGAAGCCGCCGTAAAAGCCTGCACCGCAATCGGCTACGAAGGCGTGGGCACCGTCGAGTTTCTCGTGGACAAATACCGCAACTTCTACTTCATGGAAATGAACACCCGTATTCAGGTAGAACATACTGTGACGGAAGAAGTTATTGACTTTGACCTCATAAAGGAACAGATCAAAATTGCTGCGGGAATACCCATTTCAGGTAAAAACTATTTCCCGGAAATGCACGCTATTGAGTGCCGGATCAACGCAGAAGACCCCTTCAACGACTTCCGCCCAAGTCCCGGCCGCATCACGTCGTTCCACTCGCCGAAAGGACACGGCGTCCGCGTGGATACCCACGTTTATGGCGGCTATACCATCCCGCCGTACTACGATTCCATGATCGCCAAACTCATCGTCCGCGCCCGTACCCGCGACGAGGCTATCACCAAAATGGAGCGCGCCCTCGATGAATTCATCGTGGAAGGCATCAAAACAACCATCCCCTTTCACCAGCGGCTCATGCAAAATCCGGACTTCCGAAAAGGAAACTTCCACACCGGATTCCTGAACACCTGGGATTTCAAAAACGCGTAATAGTTGTCCTACTCCCACCCTATTGCCCAAGCGCTCGGCATCCCCATCCGACGCGTTGAAGCTGCGCTCGAACTGCTCGAAAGCGGCAGCACCATACCCTTTATTGCCCGTTACCGGAAGGAAGCTACCGGTTCGCTGGATGAGGTTCAAATCGCCGACATCCAGAATCTCTGGAAAAAAATGCAGGAACTCGACAAACGCCGCGAGGTCATCCTGCAAAGCATCGAAGAGCAAGGCAAACTCACCCCCCAACTCCGCGCCGCCATTCTTGCTGCTGCGAATATGACGGAACTGGAGGACCTCTACCTCCCGTACCGCCCCAAACGCAAGACCCGCGCCACAGTGGCTATCGAACGGGGACTGGAGCCATTGGCCAAGCGCATTTTTTCCCAGCAAGACAAACACGGCGTGGAAACCCTCGCCGCCAAGTTCATTACCGATGAAGTGCCTACCGTGGAGGATGCCCTGCAAGGCGCCCGCGATATCATCGCCGAGTGGGTCAATGAGGACAAACGCGCCCGCGACCGCATCCGGCGAAACTTTGAAAAAGGGGCGCTCATCGCGTCCAGGTTGGTGAAAGGTAAAGAAACCGAAGGTGCCAAATACCGCGACTACTTTGAATGGAGCGAAAAACTGGCCACCTGCCCGTCCCACCGTCTGTTGGCAATGCGCCGCGGCGAAGAGGAGGGCTTCTTGCGCGTGGGTATTGCCCCCGACGAAGAAATGGCAGTAGCCGATTTGGATAAAATATTTGCAACCGGCTATGGCGAGTCCACTGAGCATGTACGCAAAGCCCTCAAAGATGGCTACAAACGTCTTCTCCAGCCCTCCATCGAAACAGAATACCGAAATACGTCCAAGGAAAAAGCCGACCTGGAGGCTATCCGTGTGTTTGCCGAAAACTTGCGCCAGCTCCTGCTGTCGGCGCCACTTGGCGAACGCCGCGTGCTGGGCATTGACCCCGGTTTCCGGTCCGGCTGCAAGGTGGTCGTGCTGGATGCCAACGGAAACCTGTTGCGCAACACCACTATTTTTCCCCACGAGCCCCAGCGACACCTTTTTGAAAGCCAATCCACGATCGAGGATTTAGTAGATAAATTTCAGGTTGAGGCTATTTCGGTTGGCAACGGCACCGCCGGACGCGAAACGATGGATTTTCTTCAGAAAATCAAATTCCAGCGCCCCATCGAAATTTTTCAGGTAAACGAAGCCGGCGCCTCCATCTACTCAGCCTCCGAGGTTGCCCGCGAAGAATTCCCAAAAGAAGACCTGACCGTGCGCGGGGCCGTCAGCATCGGGCGGCGACTCATGGACCCGCTGGCTGAACTCGTCAAAATTGACCCAAAAAGCATCGGTGTAGGCCAGTATCAGCACGATGTAAACCAAACCCTGCTGAAAGAGAGCCTCGACCGCACCGTGGAATCCTGCGTGAATGCCGTCGGGATCAACCTCAACACCGCCAGCAAACACCTGCTCACCTACGTGTCCGGTCTCGGTCCCGGGTTGGCCCAAAATATCGTAGCCTTCCGCGCAGAAAATGGTGCGTTTCGCCGCCGGGCCGAACTCAAAAAAGTCCCCCGTCTGGGCGACAAAGCCTTCGAACAGTGCGCCGGGTTTCTGCGCATTCACAGCGCCGACAACCCACTCGACAACACCGCCGTTCACCCCGAGCGCTATGCCCTCGTGGAACTGATAGCCAAAGACCTCGGCTGTACCGTGTCCGATCTTATCGCTGACCGCAGTCTTCGGCAAAAAATCGAGCTCCAGCGCTATGTCAAAGGCGATGTGGGACTTCCCACGTTGCAGGACATCATCAAGGAACTCGAAAAACCCGGTCTCGACCCGCGCGGCAAGGCTCAACCATTCGAATTTGGCAATGTGCACAGCATCGAAGACCTCGCCCCTGGCATGGTGTTGCCCGGTATCGTGACCAACATCACCAACTTCGGCGCATTCGTGGACATTGGGGTCAAGGCCAGTGGCCTGGTGCACGTCTCGCAGTTGACCGACAAATTCGTGAAAAATCCCGCCGACGTAGTCAAACTCAACCAACAGGTCATGGTGCGGGTGCTGGAGGTGGACATGGCGCGCAAACGCGTGGCGCTGACGATGCGCGGAGTGTAACAGTTTTGAGTTTGGAGTATTGAGTTTGGCGTAAGGAATTCCACTAACTTTGGCAGGGTTCGCAGCAACACTTCGTGGCTGCAGCCAAATCAAGAAAGTGTTTTCTTTTCACCATCCGTGAGTTACGATAAGAAAGGCAACGAGGAAAGTCGGATGGAACTGACCAAATTTTCGAAATAAGGCATACGCCTAAACATGAGTCATCCCGAATTTTGAAAACAGTTGAATCGCCCTTTTTTCGAGATATCCGGCGCGTATTGGGCGGGATGTTTTGCACCCAATGCCGGCGCATGTTTTTCCGATGTCCTTATTTCCTTAAAAAATTGGGAGTGTCCAGAAGACTGTGTCAGCCCGTTCAGAGCAAATTTAACACAGACAAACGCAGACTGCTACACAGACAAATACAGAGTGTAACTTATTTAAAATCAAAATTCTGTGTTTGTCTGTGTAGCAGTCTGCGTTTGTCTGTGTTAAAAATATCTCTCGATAGGTTTGACACAGTTCTCTGAACACGCTCGAAAAATTCGGGATGACTCATGTGTGCTATCTGTCTGATCCCCGCAAATCGCGCGGTTTTATCAGTTTCTGAGCCGGATAGTCACGGTATTCCCGTTGGGCAAGGTCAGTTTGCCAAACCGGTCACAAGTGCCGTTTCCAAAATCAAGCGTAGATGTTTTACCGTCGCGGGTCAACTCCGTCACACCCTCGGAAATCCACCGGCAAGTCGCCTTTTTTATTAACGGTTCGATAATCGTGGAAGAATAGCTGATGCCGTTGCGGTTGGTGCCTGTGGAACTGCCCGTAGAACTCCAGACATTGTCCCAGTGCGTCGGGGTGCCGCCACCCTGTATGAGTGTGCTGGTATGTGTGTGGTTCCAGGTAGTTGAAGTGCCGTCTTGAAAACTCAACAGCATGTTCGTAGCGGTTTTAGTGTACGACCAGTCCCCTGTGGCGTCTTTCCCGTTATTCGTCCAGGATTTGCTGCCGGAAACTTGCACATCATCCACAAAGAAATTTTCAAATGTCTTGGTGCGCACGGCGCCGGCAGTGAACATTTCATCGGATTGTACGATAATAATTTTCCCTTTCAGGAGGTGGTCGCCGTTTGGCCCGGTGCAGCCGGTCGTGCCGTAGTCAATGGTAATGGTATTCGGCCAGGTGCCCCATGGTTGGGCAAGCGTCACTACCGGGCAGGTTCCACCGCCGCCGCGTTCTTCGATTGCTACATCTGCGGCGAGGTCAATTTGTTCCGAAAAATCCTCGTTTGTGGCAAGGTCCTCCGAGGTAATCACATCCAAATCTTCGGATGCATCTTTTTTGCAAGACTGGAACAGGGCAATGCCCATCAGCAGGGCTGCGAGCAGGAAAAATGACTTTTTCATCTTCGGTCAAAAATTTAGTTTGGTGAAAGAAGTACGCGTTCAACGTGTCCGGAACGTTTGAAATACAGCAGCATAGACCGGGAGCACGCACTCCGGTTTAATGGCACTGTTCTTAAAGGAATGTTAAGCCTGTTTTTGGGCAAACAAACTACCTTTGCGCCGGAAATCCCGGAATCAATTTTGTGTCATTTGTGAAACTTATGCGTCCAAGGTGGCGCTAACAAAAACTTTTAAACTGTTTCAATGATGAAAAAATCGTTTTTTTTGCTCCTCAGCATCCTGATGACCGTTGTTTCTGCCCAAGCGCAGGAAGACGGGGCCAAGTTGGCCAAACAAGCCGGTCGTGCCCTGACCAGTTATAACATGGACCCCTCCGGCAATGGCGGCAAACTGGATGAGGCCAAAACCAAAATTGACCAGGCGATCCAACTCGCCGATGCTCAAGCCATCTCGTCCTCCTGGATTACCAAAGGAGACATTTACAACACCATTATTCAGCGCGACATGGCCAAGCGCATGATCAATCCATCCGCGCCGCTTTCCGGCGACAATGATGCGCTGGAAGCATTCAATGCCTTTCAAAAAGGCTACGAAATGACTACCAAGAAGTTCGAAAAAAGTGATGCAACAAAAGGCATTTCTGAAGTACAAGGGCACCTGATCAACATTGGAGTGGCCAAGTATGAAGCTGCTCAATACGAAAAGGCCTTTTTGTCTTTCGAAGCTGCCCTGAAAAGCCATAGTGTGCTCAGCGCCGAAAAACAGAAAAGCCTGTTGGACGATCCCGAGCAATTCGAGAATCAGGTTTACATTACGGCACTCTCGGCCCAAATGGCCAAGCGCAATGCCGACGCAGAAAAATACTACACAGAACTGTACAAGTCGGGCAACGCCAAACCCGCCATCTACGAAGGGCTGTACAGTATCAAGATCGAAAATAAAGATGAGGCCGGAGCGGACAAAATCCTCGCCGAAGGCCGCCAGAAACACCCGAAAGATCCGGGGTTGCTCTTTTCCGAAATCAATTCATACTTGCAAAAAGGCAAATTGGAGGATCTTATCAGCCGGTTAAAGCAGGCCATCGAACAGGAACCTACAAACGTAAGCCTGTATGTGACCCTCGGTAGTGTGTACGACAACTTGTACCAGCGCGAAATACAAGCTAAAAATGAAACCAAGGCAAACGGATATTTTGCCGAGGCAAAGAAGAACTACGAGGAGGCCCAAAAAGTGGACCCTAAAAATGTAGATGCGTACTACTCGCTCGGCGCGCTGTACTACAACAAAGCTGCTACCCGTACGCTGGAACTGAATGCGTTGCCGCAAGACGACTTCTCCGCCGGGACCATGAAGAAATTTGAAACCATCCAGAAGGAGATCATGGCGTTGTTCGACGAGGCCCTGCCCTATTTCAAAAAAGCGGAGAGCCTTAACCCCAACGACTTGAACACGCTGATCGCCTTGTCCGAAATTTTTGCCCGCAAAGACGATCTGGAAACCGCCGGTGCATTCAAGAAACGAATGGAGATTGTGAAAGACGGCGGTAAGAACGAGACATCGTTTTTCAAAAACTAATATGCATACGGAAAAACCCGTCAACCTGCTCAACGCCGCCGTTATAGTGGCGGCGTTGGGCTATTTTGTTGACATCTACGACCTGCTACTCTTCGGCTTCGTTCGGGTAAAAAGCCTGCAAGACCTTGGCTTTTCCGGTCAGGCACTCACCGATACAGGTATTTCCCTGCTCAACTGGCAAATGGCCGGCATGATGCTCGGCGGCCTGGTATGGGGCGTTTTGGGCGACAAAAAAGGTCGGGTGCGGGTCTTGTACTTTTCCATCGCCTTGTACTCCATCGCCAATATCCTCAACGGGTTCGCTACATCGGCAACGGACTACGCCTTTTTCCGGTTTCTCGCCGGTGTCGGTCTTGCCGGCGAACTCGGCGCCGGCATTACCCTGGTGGCCGAAAGTATGCCCAAAGAAAAACGCGGCTATGGCACCATGATCGTAGCCACAGTAGGCCTGAGCGGCGCCCTGCTGGCATGGGTCATTGATATGTTTTTTCCGTGGCGACTGTGCTTTTTTATTGGTGGCGGCCTCGGGCTGTTGCTGCTGTTTTTGCGCATCAGCGTCAATGAATCGGGTATGTTTCGGCAGATGCAGTCCGAGGACAATGTCAGTCGCGGCAACTTCCTCGCACTATTCACCGACTGGAACCGCTTTTCCCGTTTTGCCCGTTGTTTGCTCATTGGTTTCCCGACGTGGTTTGTCGTGGGCGTATTGGTCACACTGGCGCCAGAGTTTGGTCAGGCCAAAGGACTCAGCGGCATCACCGGCGGCAACGCCATCGCCGCTTGTTACACGGGACTCATCCTCGGCGATATCGGCTCGGGCCTGCTCAGCCAGTACCTGCGCAGCCGCCTCAAGGTGATGTGGATTTTCTTGGGCCTCGATGTGCTGGCAGTGGCATACTACCTGGTTGCCGGTTTTCCCACACCCGCATCGTTCTATTTCGCACATTTCCTGCTGGGTATATCCGTGGGTTTTTGGGTTATTTTCGTTACTATTGGCGCCGAGCAGTTTGGAACCAACCTGCGCGCCACGGTAGCTACTTCGGTGCCGAATTTTGCCCGCGGTATGCTGGTCCCTATCGGCTCTTCCTTTATGTGGCTGAAAAATCCGGACGTGGCCGGCGGTGTTTTGCCCGCTGCGGCTATCGTGGGCAGCGTCTGTCTTTCCATCGCCTTTTTGGCACTGATAGGCATGAAAGAAACCTTCGAGGAGGATTTGAACTATGTAGAAACGATATAGTTTTACAGGCAAGTCCTGTGTTTGACAAACCCCAACAACACGATAAACCTATACCTTTGCGGTCATAATCACCCGCTCAACACACTCTACACACTACATGAACTTCGACCTTATCGTTATCGGCAGCGGCCCTGGCGGCTACGTAGCTGCCATCCGCGCCTCCCAACTCGGCCTCAACACCGCCATCATCGAACGCGAAAGCCTCGGCGGCATCTGCCTCAACTGGGGCTGTATCCCCACCAAAGCCCTGCTGAAAAGCGCCCAGGTATTTGAATACCTCAACCATGCCGGCGACTACGGCATCAAAATCGAAGGTAAAGCCGAAGCCGACTTCGACGCCATGATCAAGCGCAGCCGCGGCGTAGCCGACGGGATGAGCAAAGGCGTACAGTTTTTGATGAAAAAAAACAAGATCACTGTCATCATCGGCACCGGTAAGCTCGCCAAAGGCCCCAAAGTAGTGGTCACCGATGCGGAGGGCAAGGCGACCGAATACACGGCTAAAAACATCATCGTAGCTACCGGCGGTCGGGCCAAACAACTGCCCAATCTGCCCATTGACAGCAAAAAAATCATCGAATACCGCAAAGCTATGTCCCTCGAACAGCAGCCTAAGCGCATGGTAGTAGTGGGCGCAGGCGCTATCGGGGTCGAGTTCGGCTACTTCTACCATACCCTCGGCACCGAGGTATCCATCGTCGAGTTCCTCGAACAGGGCCTCGTGCCCCGTGAAGACCCCGATATCTCCAAGGAATTGGCCAAATTGTACACCCGCAAAGGCATGAAAGTGTTCGCCGGCTGGGCCGTCGAAAGTGTGGACACCTCCGGCAAGGAGGTCAAAGTGAACATGAAAAACCGAAAGGACGGCAAAACTGAAACCATCCTTTGCGACGTGGTACTGAGCGCCGCCGGCGTGACGCCCAACACCGAAAATATCGGACTGGAAGACCTCGGCATCGCTACCGACCGCGGCTACATCACCGTGGACGACTACTACCAGACCAACGTGCCCGGCGTGTACGCTATCGGCGACGTACTGGCTACCCAGGCACTGGCACATGTGGCCAGCGCCGAAGCCATCACCTGTGTGGAAAAAATAGCCGGACACCACCCCGAAACGATAGACTACAACAACATCCCCGGCTGTACCTATTGTGCACCCGAAATTGCCTCGGTGGGCTATACCGAAGCCGCTGCCAAAGAAGCCGGTTACGAGGTACTGGTAGGCAAATTTCCGTTCACGGCCTCCGGAAAAGCTAAAGCCGGCGGCAACCCGGAAGGATTCGTAAAAGTGATTTTTGACAAAAAATACGGCGAATGGCTCGGCGCACACATGATCGGCGCCAACGTCACCGAAATGATCGCTGAAGTAGTCGTCGCCCGGAAACTCGAAACCACCGGTCACGAAATTCTCAAAGCGATACACCCCCACCCTACCATGAGCGAAGCGATCATGGAAGCTACTGCGGCGGCGTACGGCGAGGTGATTCACTTGTAGTAAAATTTGTTTCGATGCGCACCCTACTCCAGTTAACCATTACCCTCCTGTTGCTGCCGGCAGCAGGAGGGTTTTCTTTTTTACGCGCACAGTCTAACTGGACGCCCGGCTACATCGTAAGCACCAGGGGCGACACCACGTCCGGCTTGATTGACGACCAAAACTGGGAATACAACCCGCGGCAGATTCGATTCAAAAAAAAGGACAACGATGCCGTCGTGGTGTATGCCCCCCTGGATATTGCAGCGTTCAGCGTTCGGAACGAGCACTATTTCGGGCATAGCACCACCGTGGACAAATCCCCGCACCGGCCAGGCGATCTGGTGCTGAATCCCGAACGTTTTCGACTTCCGGACACGGTTTTTCTCCGCGGCCTGGTGCTAGGTAAAACCAGTTTACTGTTTCTGAAAGACGAGCACGACAAAAACCATTTTTTCGTGCAGAAGGATACTCTCCTGGACGAATTGCTCAATCTGAAATATGCGATTGAAGAAAATGGAATTTTAAAAACACGGCACAAGCCTCAGTACCGGGGTCAGTTGCTCTACTATTTCGGCGACTGCCCCGAGTTGGACCGCAAGATCAAACGGCTCAACTATTCCAGCTCCGACCTCTCGGCTATCGTGGCCAAATACAACACCTGCCGAGGTACGGCATCTGTGCTTGCCACCTCCCGGCGTGACCGCTTCAAATTTGAAATGCTGGCGATAGCGGGCATTAGCAGCACATCATTGCAAGTACAAAGCGACGTAAAATACGATATCGCACTGGCCTCCTGGGACAAAGCCTCCGTAAAGCCCGCAGTCGGTTTAGCCTTCAACCTCCGGGCGCCGCGCAACTTCGGCCGGTTTTCCTGGTACAATGAAATTATACGCAAAGCCCATGCCTTCCGCGAGACCATAGACAGCGAGCCAAGAACCCCGGAAACACATCGGATTGTGGATATAAATCTGGATTTTGTGTATCTCAAATGGAGTACGTTCTTGCGGTACCAGCATGTAAGCAACTGGAAAATACAGCCTTTCATTCAGGCCGGCCTTTCCACCGCAACGGCTTTATTCCAATACAATGCCACCAAAACGGTGGATCGAAAGTTCTTTTCCACGCAAACCGTTACCTCGGAAAGCGCCCTATCAGTCGGCAACAGTTCGTCGGAAGGCGGATGGGGCATCGGCGTTGGCGCGTTTGGCTGGAACCGGCTCGGGCTGGAAGTGCGGTACGAATCCGGAAACGGGTTTTACAACCTGCTCGATATGTCCACGCGGACACACACTTTTTACTTTTTGGTGTCGTCCCGGTTGTTTTAGTGCAATTGAATTACGCTGGCACACACTTGTTTCCCCTGTGCATCCTGAACTCGCAACAGATACCCCCCCGGCACCATCTGCGGCAACGCAATTGAGCTATTCCCGCTGTCTTGCCACACGCAGCGGCCACCGGTATCCCACAGTTCCACGCGGGTTTTGGCAGGTATTTCTTCCAAAAAAACAAGCGTCTGCCCCGCCCGAACTGGATTGGGCGACACCCGGCAAGACCGGGGTGCTTCCCGATGTACATTCTGGACAGGTAAAAAAACTGGCGGCAGCCACTGCGCCACCTCGAAGGCGTAAAGTCGCGGCGGCACGGTAATCGGCGAGCCGAGTACCGTCACCGTCAACTCCTCATTGGAAATATACCCGGAACCGTTGCTGCGAAAACACAGCCCCTCCACCTGGCCCGAAAACGGCGCGAGGCCCAGCCCAATGCGGCGTTTGTTGCCGTTGAAAAACAGTCCGTTGGCGTGGTCGAACAGCAGCCACATAAATAGTGCGGCATTGTCGGTGCGGTATCCCAGCAGCAGCAGCACGCCCGAGGCTGACATGTCGGCGCCGGTGATAAGGCCATCCGCCGGGAGTATCTCGCGTTTGCGCGCAAGGTGGGCGCCCGCCGTTGCCGGTAGCGTGTAGTGCACGGTTTGCTGCCCGATCCAGTCCTTGGTAAACAGGTGCAGCGTGTCGTTGTGCCAAAGCATGGCCTCGCAATCGAACGGCGTGTTGTTGGAAGTTTGCGGCGAAAAATCGGTCTGATCCTCGTAGGCAAATTCGATGACCCCGACCTGGGCGGCAGGCACCGTTACCGCGCTGCCGGAGGGGATGGCTGACAGCGGGAACTTATAGATTTTCAGGTCGGTGCGGTTGCCGCTGAAGTTGTTCCCAAAGTCGCCGATGTAAAAATATACGCCGTCAAAAGCCATGTCTTCCCAGTCCACATTGGTTGCGCCGCCGATGGTCACGGTTTGCAAAATGGCGTTGGTCAAAGTGTCCACCTGGTACAAAAAGGGGCCGTCACCGCTGTCGTTGTGCGTCCAGAGCCGCCCGTCGGCCAGTATCAGGCCGGAGGTTTCCTTGACTGTACCGGACAGCATCGTTTTGGTCGTCAGCGTATAGTTGGTGGCGGCATACAGGCAACTGCCGTCATTTAGGGTAGCGCCGGGATCGTAGTTGAGTGCCTGGGGGTCTGGGCACCCGGGCTGGGCCATGGCAGTGCCGAAGGAAAAAAGCAAAAGTGGAATAAAAAAGCGCATCGGGAGACCGTAGATAAGTTCGGGCAAAAGTAAGGTTCCGTGGTGTACTCTGGTGTCCATTCCGGTTATCCCATGACCGGTGGTACTGCGGTGGGTTCTAATTTTGCCAGCAACCACTCTTTTTCCGGCAGAACGGGCACCTGCCGGATTTCATCTGCCAGTGCTTGTCTGTTTTTCCGGATTTTGAGGTTTGTGGTGTACAGTTTGATGATAAAATGCAGGAACAGCCGGTTTGGCTCGATGTAACTGCGCGGAATACCTTTTTTGTGCGCTGCCAAAAATTTGCGAAAACTGTTCACCAAATCATCAAGCAGGTCATTCATACGCAATTCGAAATAGCACATCAGCCGCATGCGGCGCTCGTCCATTTTGGTAAACAGACTATCGTAATGCAGGCTGTTGATCAATTCCAGTGCCCGAACAAAGTCTTGTTGTTCAAAGTGCAGGTACGCTTTGCAAAGGGTAACAATATCGTCGCGCTCGAGGTAGGTCGGCACAATACGCGATGCGTTTTCCTCCAAAAAACGTTGTACCCAGCCGAACTCCCGTAGTTTTAGCCCCACAATGGTAATGTTGCGCAGCATTACCGGCGAGAGGTACCCGTTCACATACAAGACGTTCTGTGCCAATTGTTCTTTGTACAGGTCGAATAAAGCACCAAAATACGTTTGGCGGTCGGTAAAAACAGCCCGGGCCGTATTGGCCAGGTAGGAATACAAAATACGGAGATTCGGCGCCCCAAGTTGTGCCTCCTGTTCCCGGATAGCCATTTTCAGGTTTTGAAAATGTGCCAAATCCGGGTGATCTACCAGGCGCAACGCCAGGAACCAGATGCGGATATTGCCATCGTCCAACAAGTCGGAATGATGGAGCCAATCCAGAAACTGTTGTTTCTGCGAGTAGTCGAACTGGACATTGATGCGCAGTTCTGAATTTTTGGCAATACAATACACCTGTAGTTTTGACAAGGCATAGTAGGCATCCAGCGATCGGTTTTGCCGGCTCAAATTGTAGTCTGGATGCGACTTATCCTGCACCATATTGTGGTAGGTGGACATCTCCGACTCGATCAGCAACCGGTGCCGGAAGTAATATTCTGCCCGGTAAGGGCTTGCTTCCAGTTGTACGTCAGCTTCATGCAACAACTTTGGTATCTGATCCACCATACCCTTTCGGTTGAAAAACTGTACCAGGTAAAGTTCCTTTTGAACGGGTTGCCGCGACAACTCTGCTTGCACGATAAATTCTTTTGCCAGTGCAAGCAGTTGGGACATGACTTTGGCCACCGCCAACTGGGGATCTGTCTGCAGCGAACGGGAGCCAAAAATAAACTGATACGCTTGAGGATAATCAAGTTGGACGTGCGCAAACTTCGGTGCATACTGGAGCAAAAAATCCAACAATGCCCGTGTGGACTCCCGGTTATTAAAATATGGTGCATCCACCATCAACTTGAACTGCCGCAACTCCTTCATGGAAAAACAAGACAGCAAGTTGATCAATTTTGAGTCTCTCATAAGTATGCATTTCTCCCGTTTTGAAGGTAATTTAACAAAAGCACAAGTATTTGTTTTTCAATTTTTTACCTGTCTTTAAATCGGACACAAATGTAAAAACCCAAGGGAATTTCACAAAAAAATGTGTTCGGCAGTCGGGGTTTCACTACACTACATTTGTTGCTAATGTTCATTTCACCTGTTCAGACAAGTTAACATGCGAATGTTTTTCAATCCAGCACTTTCACTAAAATCCCGATTCCCGCTTTTCATACTTGTCTTTTTTTGCGCTTCTTACCTTACAGCCCAGGAGTGTGCGGCTGTCAAGAAATTTAAGGCTGCTCAATACAATCGCACGGAAGCTACATACCAATGGAGTTTTGCAGCCGATGCGCATTCGTACAAACTTTCGATTGACATCAACGGCAAATCGTACCTGGCGGTAGAATTGCCCGGCTCGACCAAGTCTGCCGGCATCAAGTTCTCGCCACTGCTGAAGCACAACGATCAGGTACATGCCCAGATCACCAAATACTGCATGAGTGGAGGCGAAATGACCGCCGCATTCGACTTTATTATCATTGACGACGCCGTTGTGTACCTCACGGGTTCTACAACTGCGCTTCCGCCCTCACTGGTGGAACCTGTCAAAAAACTCAACGACAACCTCGTGCCGGCCGACACTATTTGTGGGCGATGCGACCCGGATTATTTCCGGCTCGAAGCGGGCTTTTACGGACCTTTTGGTATCGCCGTTGATACTGCAATTGGCCCAATCGAACAACTGCGCTTCCTCAAAAGCGAACTCTGCGGTTGCCTGGACGATGCCATTGCATCCGGCATTCTCGATATCAATGGCGGTCCGGGGCCGCAATACAATGGAAACCCATTCCGCTGCCAACTCACGACATACCAGTTTGAAGAACTTGATTGTACCCGAAAAAACCGGGAAGAGCGTAGCCTCCAACCAAAAGAATTTAATCAACACGCGCTTCATTTACAATTAATCCCTAATCCGGCATCGCAGTTCACACAGATCCAGTACCGCCTTTCTCAAGAAACAAACACGACGCTAGCCATTTATGACGTGGCCGGACGCCTGGTGCAAACGGTCGTGAACCACCGCACCGAACCCGCAGGCGATTATCAGATCGAATTCGATGCCAGCACTTTGTCCCCTGGTTTCTACTATTGTCTACTGCTGACCGCAGAGGGGGATGCCACAACCACCGTACTCGTGGTGGCGCCAAAAAACCGGTAGTACTTGCTTGTAAAAAGTGGCAGGCATCACATCGCCTCAGCAACCATCTTGGTTGTTGAGGCTTTTTTCTTTATGTAAAGCAAACATGAGTCATCCCGAATTTTGAAAACAGTTGAATCGCCCTTTTTTCGAGATATACGGTGCGTATTGGGCGGGATGTTTTAGCACCCAATGCCGGCGCATGTTTTTCCGATGTCCTTGTTTCCTTAAAAATTAGGAGTGTTCAGAAAACTGTGTCAGCCCGTTCAGAGCAAATTTAACACAGACAAACGCAGACTGCGGC
>JBGSKO010000147.1:0-3762 GCA_041741155.1 Saprospiraceae bacterium
CTTTTGCTTTCCGACTTGTAATCAACCGGTAACGCTCGATGTAGCCCCCCTCCCATTTGGGGGAGGGGTTGGGGGTGGGGCCAACGCAGAGCGCGATCTTCCATTAACACCGCGCTTGGTGTTTTCACCAAGCGCACACCAATATCTATCACCCATTTATTTGCAACAATGACACACAAAACACTTCTGTTCGCACTCCTTTCTTTGGTTGTACTTGCTTGCCACCCCGCGCAAAAAGCGCAGACCACGCCTCCGGGGTTTGTTTCCTGGGACAAAAAAATGATTGAACTCGGCCCCGTGAAACGCGGCGAGAAGCGGTCCATGACCTACGAGTTCACCAATACCTTTGGCGAAAACATTCAGATTGACATCGTGGATGCGTGCGAATGCACGAAAATAGAATTCCCCCGCGGCGTCATTGAACCCGGGAAAAAGGGCCGTCTGGATGTGACCTTCGACAGCAAAGAAAAGGAAAAAAGCGAAACGATCTCGATCAACGTGATCTTTAAGAACACCCACGCGAACGGGGTGCCACGGATCGAAGTGGTGGAATACAAGTTCGAAATTGTACTGTAGGGAATTTAGCTTTTGCCTTCCCGATTCTTCAATTCGTCCCGAATTTTTGCTGCCGTCTCGTAGTCTTCCGCTTCGAGCACTTCTTGCAGGCGGCGCTGCAGGGCATCTGTAGGGTAGGTTTCCAGCGCACCGGTGTCTATTATCTGTGCCGGGACTTGGTCGGCGCCGGCGCCCCGGCTCGCCTCTTCTTCCTGGTCGTCAAGGATCACGCCGGCCGCTTCGAGAATAAAATCGTAGGTATAAATCGGGCAGTCGAAACGCACCGCCATCGCAATCGCATCGGAGGTTCGGGAGTCAATCTCGAATACCTCGCCGTTTTTCACGCATACCAGCCGGGCATAAAAAATACCGTCCAGCAAGTTGTTGATGACGACTTCCCGCAGTTCGATATTGAACGTTTCCAGGGTGTTTTTGAACAGGTCGTGCGTGAGGGGACGGTTGGGCACCATCCGCTCCATTGCCACCGCGATGGCCTGCGCCTCAAAACTGCCAATAACAATGGGCAGCCGACGCTGGCCCCGCCGTTCGCCCAAAACAACGGCGTAATTGTGCGACTGGGTCACACTGTGCGAGAGCGCCACGATATCCAATTCAATTCGTTTCATTACCTGGTCAATTTATGTTGGTTTTGGTTAGGGGTTGGAAGGTTGGAAGGTTGGAAGGTTTCGGGTTAGAAGGTTGGCGCCGAGCTGGTGTGTTTTTAAGCAGGCCCGGCGCCAGCCTTCGAATTTCGGGCTGCAAAAGTAAGTAAGCCCCATATATCATTCATCATTCATCATTCATCATTCATCATTCATCATTCAACTAGCTTGCTTTGAATTTCTTCACTGCCGCGGTAAGTCTGGGCACGATTTCAAACAAGTCACCCACTACGCCGTAGTCGGCGGCTTTGAAAAACGGTGCTTCGGGGTCTTTATTGATCACCACGATCACCTTCGAGTTGTTTACACCCGCCAGGTGCTGGATTGCACCGCTGATACCGATAGCGATGTACAAATTGGGTCGGATGGCGATGCCCGTTTGGCCGACGTGTTCGTGGTGCGGACGCCAATCGCTGTCCGCCACCGGACGTGAGCAAGCCGTAGTGGCGTCCAGGGTTTCGGCCAATTCTTCCACGATGCCCCAGTTGCCCGGATCTTTCATGCCACGGCCGGCGGATACAACCACCTCGGCTTCGGGCAGCGGCACCTTGCCTTCCACGGTTTTCACCGATTTCACCCGGATGCGGCTTGCCGGAACCGATACCGCCAGCGTTTCTACGTTGACGGGTGCGCCGGTAGCCTCGGGCTTCACAGCATTGCCCATCAGCGACAGAATCTTCACCGGGCTGTCTATGGCGTATTCGGCGATGGCTTTGCCGGAAAACACCGATTTTTTTGCGATCAATTTTCCACCCTGCACCTCCGGCAGCGCATTCACGCCGGACACCAATCCGGCATGCAGGCGAACCGCCAGGCGTCCGGCGATGGATTTGCCGGTGGACGTGTGGCTGAGCACCACCACCGTAGCGCCCAATTGTTTTGCTACATCGGCGAGTACCGCGGCAGTCACCTGGCTGTCCAGATTATTGAGGCCGGCGTCGGCTATGTGCAGCACCCGTGCGGCGCCATAGCGGCCAAGTTCCTCTGCGCCGGAAACATTGGCGCCCAATACAAGTGCTGCGCAAGGAACCCCCATTTGGTCGGCAACTTTTTTTCCAAATGTCACCGCCTCCAAAGAGGTCTTTTTGAACTGCCCGCGCGGGCTTTCGGCATATATTAAAACCATAACAGTTTTGAGTTTTGAGTGTAGCGTTTTGAGTTAGATCACTTTGGCTTCTTCGTGCAGCAGGCGAACGAGCTCGTCCATCTGTTCGGGGTCAATCAATTTCACGCCAGCCTTGGCAGGTGGCAGGGTAAACCGAATCGCTTTGACCGGCTCTTCGGTCGCTACCGGCGGCAAAACATGGAGCGGTTTGGTGCGGGCCATCATGATGCCGCGCATGTTGGGGATACGCTGCTCGGACATGCCTTTGGCGGCGCTGAGCACGAGCGGCAAATCAACTTCCAACACCTCTACCCCACCCTCGATATCGCGCTCCACCGTAGCAACGGTTCCGTTCAGGTCGAGTTTGCTGGCAAAGGAAACGTAGGGCAGGTCGAGGTGCTCGGCGACCATCGCCCCCACTTCGGCGCCGTTGTAGTCAATCGTTTCTTTTCCGAAAAAGATCAGGTCGAAGTTTTCCGCCCGGGCGTATTCCGCGATTTGTTTGGCGGTGAACGCCGTGCTTTTCGGGTCGGCATCAATGCGGACAGCCTCGTCGGCTCCGATGGCGAGCGCCTTGCGGATGGTCGTTTCGTTGGTAGCGGGGCCCACGTTCAGGGCGATCACCTTGCCACCCAGCGCCTCGCGCAGTTCGCAGGCGCGGACAAGGGCGTACCACTCGTCGTAGGGGTTCATGATGAACTGCACGCCGGCGCTGCTGTACTCCGTGCCGTCGGCGTTGAACGCGACCTTGGCTGTTGTGTCCGGGGTTTGGCTTATGCAAACAAGAATTTTCATAAAAATAGGTGGTTTAGTTGGTTAAACGGGGTTTCAGCATCGAAAAACCTGCCCTTTCAATTTTTAAAACCGGGAGGGCAAACCGGCGCTTCCGGCAGAATCATCGGGTGTGGCGCGAAAAGCCGACTGCCCAAAGTACCTTTGCCGCGAAAAGCGGCGCAAAAGTAGCAATCCAATCCCATTTCTAAACAGGTTTGCGAACGAACATTCCACGCGTCGCTTCAACAATCGCACCCACATTTCGTTCAACTGCCTATGTCTCAACGTTTGCACCTCTTGCAACAAATTTTGGAAAAGTCGCCGGACGACACTTTCGCCCTGTTTGCCCTCGCCAAGGAGCACGAAGGGCTGGGCGATTCGGAACAAGCCCTGGCGTTTTACCTGCGTTTGCTACACACCGACCCCACCTATGTCGGCCTGTACTACCACCTCGGCAAACTGTACGAAAAACTCAACCGGCTGGACAACGCGCTCCAAACCTACCGCACCGGTATGGATGTAGCCCGCAAAGCCGGCGATCACCACGCGCTGAGCGAACTGAACGGCGCACGAATGGAAATATATGATGAAGATGATGCGTAACCCCACCCCCGGAGGGGATGGGGGCTGGCTGCGTGCGTGCGACCCCACCCCCAACCCCTCCCC